>NZ_JBJXFV010000168.1:0-17397 GCF_046154365.1 Prosthecobacter sp. | reverse complement strand
GTGGGGATGCTCGTATGAGGATAGACTCCCGTCAGCGGCGCATGAGCGGTGTTTCTGCTCCGGCGGAGCTTTGGTGGTCTTCGGGGTCTTATGGCCTCACGAGAGCGGCGTCGCCGATGCCAGGTGCCCCTGGCATCTCTGCCGCCGCACTCCGGGACGCTGGCGCGATTTTCGTCCTCCCAGACCTTTTCGATGCCCCCCTTGGCTAGACGGGGCTTTTTCGTGCAAAAGAGTGCCGCCGACATGGCGGCAGAGGTCTTTTGCAGGGCGGGGAGATGGCACGCGTGGCGGGCAGAGCGCCGTCAAATGGGGCTATACAATCGGATCAGGACAAACGTCGCGGCGCTGGCACTTGAGGCAGTGATCGCCGAGGAAGTAGGCGTCGAGAAACTCCATGAGTGCGCGGATGGTGGCCCGGTCTTCGGTGACGATGCCGGCCTCGAAGTTGCGGCGGTGGTCGCTCTTGGCACCCAGGCCGGCACCGGTGAGGTTGGCGGAGCCGATGTAGGCGATGCGTTCGTCGGCGATGACGCATTTCATGTGCATGCGCGGACAGAGGATGCGGGTGAAGAGATCGCTGCCGATGAGTTCCGGGAAGCGGTCGAAGTCCTGGCGGAAGCGCGGTCCGGGCTCCTTGGCATGCACGAGCCTGACCTCGACACCCTCACGGATCAACCCGGCGAGCACCTCCAGGAACGGCACGAATTTTTTCCGCCCGCCCTCGACGTGCAGATCCTTGATGTCTGCCGTCACGAGCCAGAGCAGCCGTTTGGCCGAAGGCACAATCTCCCGCAGCACCGCGGTGTAAGTGTCGTGATTGAGGACGAGTTTCACGGTCGAAGTCATGGCTCTTGCCTTATTCAAACTGGCCTCCGCAGGCATTGTGTTGATGGGGGGCAATGGAAGGGAGTGGAGCGGCAAAGGGTATGATTTTGAAGATGCACGGTGCAGGGAGTAGTCCTGAATATATTGACCGCTGCTATTTCGTCGTTCCTTTGAATTGACCGCCGCCCATGGTGGTGACCCAAAAGTTAGAGGACGATGAAGGGTCCGCGAAGACGCGTTTGGTGCGGCCAAAAGGGAAGTTAGGGACATTGCTAAAGACCGGAGTGATAGCGTTGCCATCCGGGGCGACGAAGAGACCGTGGCCGTCGGTCGTGGCGTAAATGGTGCGTTTCGTGTTCGATAACACGGTGACGGATTGACAGTATTCATCAGCAAACACGCGAGTCCAAGCGATTCCCATGTTGGTTGTTTTGTAAATGCCGCCGTTACCGGTATTGTTGGCGATGGCTCCATAAACAGAGGCATACCAGGTGCTGGGTGCGGTGGGGTCAACGATCACGTCTTTGGTGAAATACTTCATCTGGGGTGAAGAGCGGTCCAGCCATGTGGTGCCAAAGTCATTGCTCAAAAACACGCCAGAACTTTGTGAGAGGACGCCTTGGGGTGATAAGGTGGCACTGTAGCTTGCGACGAGCTGGCCTGAAGGCAGTACGGTGAGGTTGTATGGGTGGCCAAGAGTTCTTGGCGGGTTGGCACGCTTGGCCCAGGTTAATCCTTTGTTTTTGGAAAGGTAAATGCCACCTAGCGTGCTGAAGCTGTTGGCGACGCAGGCATAGACCCAGGTTGAACGTGCGGCGTTGCCATTGTCGGTGGCCACCCATACGACTGGACCGGGGAATTTGCCATTAGGCAGGCCGTTTGCCTTTAACGAGGACACGCCGGTCCATGAGATGCCATTGTTCGATGAGATGAGCACATCGCCAGTGCCTTTGTTGATGGTGGCGTCATCGATTGTTTGAGTTTCATACATGTCGTGTAAATCGGAGACGGCAGCGTAGAGAGGGGTGCCAGTGGCGCTGCGGGCGAGGCGGTTGCAGTTTGGCCAGCGCTGGGTTCCGTAAGCAGTGAGCAAATTGCGATGAAACCCCCACGTGGCACCAGCGTCAGATGAGTATTGTATGCCGATGTCAGCACTGCCAATCATCATCTCACCCGCGCCAAGAAAAAACATGCAATTGCCAGAGGTCACATTGAGTCCATTTGAGCTGTAGGCTTTGTTAATGGGGACGGCCGTGCCTGGGAGATTCTGAGTGGTGGGTGACACGCATGCCTGCCGCCAGGTAGCGCCACCGTCCAGCGTTAAATACGGACAGGCCCCGGTCACAATCACTGCACGGGGATTGTAATCGGCGACATCGAGTGCGGAAGATGTGGTTCCCCACAAAAAGCTAAAGATGCCGCCATCGCCTTCGAAACCCGTAGTAATGTTCTGATTGGGAATGGACACACCGGGGTTGATCTGCGTTTTGAACGTATTGACCCAGGTGTTGCCACCGTCGCTACTTTTGAATACTTGCTCATTGATGCCCCGTCCCGCACTGCACCAAGGAAAGCGGCTGTCATTGATGGACACATCGACATGACGAACGGCGACGGAAGAGGGGATAGGCTTCTTTACCCACGACGATTTTGGCCCGAGATAGTCCATGCGATAAAGGCCAGCGTAGCTGGAATTGAGAATATAGCGGGTTTCGGTCCACGTTTGGATTGGAACAGTGTTCAACACGGATACCGCAAACAAGCTGATCATCCCAGTGGTGGGATTTTTGGCACCACAGAACTCGATTATTTGCTGACCATCCGTCATGCCAGGGTGAAGATTTTCGAGTGTCCAGCTTGCGCCGTTGTCGGTAGAGACCAACAACCCTATATTCGTACCGATATAAATGGAATTGCCATCCCAAAACACACCGGCTACGCGCAGGCCACCCATGTTAGTAACGCTATAGGCTAGAGAGTAGGAGGAACCATTCGTGCGGGTGAACCAAATTTTTTGATAGTCTTCTAAAACGAGACGCTGCGTACTGCCGCCAGAACCAGTAACATCTGCAAACAAATGTCCAAATATGGACCCTGATGATGAGTTCGCCGGGAGGTTCATCTGCGCCCAAGAAAGGCCGTTATCTGTGCTTATGCATGGCACCGTGGCATTGCTGGTCCATGAATTTCTTTTCGTGGCGTACTGCACAACGCCGCGGCTGCCATAAGTGAACTGAACATTGAAGCCAGGTCCGCAGGCAAGGGTTGGTGTGGGCAGCATCGACCAGGACTGACCCTGATTGGTAGTTCGATAGACCCCCATCATATCACATCCAATGTAGATATGGTTGTTGTTAGCCGGATTAATGGCGGCGCTAATCAAATCGCCGCCACCTGAGATGCCAGACTGGCTGAACGTGGTCAAAGGCGACTGTGCTTGAACCGAATTAGGAACCAGCTGTGAAACAATCAGTGCGCAATAAACTGTGAATATTAGTCGCGCCTTGAATGGACATTTTGCAAACATACGTCCGGTACTAACTCTGCGGCATCAAACGGCGTCAAGATGAATGCCAATTGCCACGACTCTAGGACCGATTTCACTGGGCAATGCCGACTTCCCCACAAATGGGGGCATAGCAGCAGCCGTGTTCCAACTTTAACGAAGTGAAGACCAAGCTGGTCAACATCCGAGCGCAACACGCGAAGATGAACTTCCTCGGCTTCACGATCAACTGGCGAGCCAGTCGGCGCACACGTCGAAGTTACCCACATGTCGAGCCATCGGCGAAGAGCCAAGCGAACCTGCGAGAGAAAGTGAGCGAGGTGATCAACCGCAGCACGACATGGCGAGCACCGAGTGAAGTGGTGGCCGGAGGAACTCGCGAAGCGCTATCGGCCCTCCTGCCTACTCTACTAAGGAGTGTTGCGCTTTCAGCGCATGGATGTCGATCTTGGACCCATTCAAGCCGATGGAATATCAGCGCTCTGCTTCAAATGCCGATCCAGCTCATATTTCCCAAGCGCCAGAGCCCCCAGCAATCCTGAACGTGCTCCCAAACCGGGGGAGACGATGAAGTCGTCGATGGTGCGGTCGAGTTCGGGGACGCGGAGGTAGTGGTTGTTGAGCTTTTTGAGCTGGCCGCGAATGAGGGGCAGGATGTGGTCCTGGCTCATGACGCCGCCGCCGAGGATGATGCGCTTCGGGCAGAGGCTGAGGGTGAGATTCATCAAGGCGTGCGCCATGACATCGGCGACTTCTTCCCACGCGGGATGATCGGGCGGGAGGGCATCGGCCTTGACGCCCCAGCGGGTGGCGAGGGCGGTGCCGCTGACGTAGCCTTCGACGCAGCTTTTGTGAAACGGGCAGTGGCAGGCCTGCTGGATGGCGGTGGAGTTGTGCGGCGGTGGGACGAGGAGATGGCCGATCTCGGGATGCAGCAGGCCGTGCAGGAGCTGGCCATTGATGAGCACCCCGCCACCGACGCCGGTGCCGACGGTGATGTAGATGAGCGGGTCGGTGTCTTGCCCGGCACCCCAGAGGAATTCGGCGAGGACGGCGGCGTTCACATCGGTGTCCCAGGCGATGGGGACGTGGTAGCGGTCCTGCAGCTTGGGCACGATGTTGGTGAACTGCCAGCCGGGCTTGGGCGTGGAGGTGATGTAGCCGTAGGTCTCGCTGTTTTTGTCGAGATCAATGGGGCCGAAGGAGCCAATGCCGATGGCGGCGAAGGGGCCGTGCTTTGATTTCGCCATCGAGAGGAAGCGTGTCACGCCGGCGAGAGTGTCTTCGGGCGTGGTGGTGGCGATGCGGGTTACTTCACGCACGTCATGCGGTCCGGTGCCGACGGCGCAGACGAACTTGGTGCCGCCGGCCTCGATGGCGGCGATGAGTGGCAGTTCCCCGCTCATGATTGCGGCCGCACGGCAGCGGAGTCGCGGATGCCGAGGCTGGAGTAGATCTCCCGCGTGGCGTGGGATTTGTTCAAGGTGTAGAAATGGATGCCATCGACGCTGTGATCGAGCAGGTCGCGGCACTGTTCGGTAGCGTAGTGGATGCCGACTTTCTGCACCGCGTCCTCGTCCTTGCCACAGCGCTGGATGGCGCGCAGGAGCTTGGCAGGATAGCGCGCACCGGCGGCGAGTTCGGCCATGCGGCGCATGCCGGCGGCGCTGGTGATGGGCATGATGCCGGCGATGATGGGAATGTTGATGCCAGCGAGCTGGCAGCGCTCGCGGAAGTCGAAGAAGTCGTGGTTGTCGAAAAACAACTGGGTGCAGATGTAGTCCGCACCGGCATCGACCTTGGCTTTGAGGTAATCCATTTCCAACACGCGATTCGGCGTGGTGGGATGGCCTTCAGGGAAACCGGCGACGCCGATGCCGAAGCCGCGCTTGTCAGGATGCGCACCGCTGGCGTTGAACTTCTTGATGAAGGCGACGAGATCGGCGGCGTGCTGGAAGGCGTCCTTCGCGCGCTCGTAGTTCGCGAGATTTTTCGGCGGATCGCCGCCGAGGGCGAGGATGTTGCTCACGCCGGCCTTGGCGTAGCGTTCGAGGATGCCCGCGATGTCGGCCTCGCTGTGACAGACGCAGGTGAGATGCGGCACGGCATCGAGACTGGTAGTCGTGTTGATGCGGACGACAAGATCATGCGTGAGTTCACGTGTGGAGCCGCCCGCACCGTAGGTGACGCTGACGAACGAGGGCTTGAAGGCTTCGAGTTCGCCGATGGTTTGATACAGCGCCTCGAAGGCTTCCGCAGACTTCGGCGGGAAGAACTCGAACGACAGTGTCGGACGCTGGGCTTTGAGGATGTCGGCGATGTGCATGTGAAGATCAGAAATTTGAACCACTAACTGACACTGACTGGCACTAATTCAGAGTTTTTTGATTCTTATCAGTGTCAGTCAGTGCAAGTCAGTGGTTATGAATATTTTCTCAAGCGATGTGCTCGCCTTTGAGCACGTCATCGAGCGTCTGGCGCTCGCGGACGACGGTGGCTTTGTCACCATCGACGAGGATTTCAGCGGGCATGGGGCGGGTGTTGTAGTTCGAGGCCATCGTGAAGCCATAGGCTCCGGCGCTGAGCACGGCGAGGTAGTCGCCTTCGGCCACATGCGGGATTTCGCGGTTCTGGGCGAGGAAGTCGCCGGATTCGCAGATCGGACCGACGACATCGACTTTTTCGAGCGCGTTCGTCTTGGGCTGCTTGAGTGGCACGATTTGATGCCAGCCCTCGTAAAGCGTCGGGCGGATGAGGTCGTTCATGCCGGCATCGACGATCTTGAAGGTCTTGGCACCGCCGCGCTTTTCGTACAGCACCTTGGTGAGCAGCACCCCGGCGTTGCCGACCATGAAGCGGCCGGGTTCGCAGAGGATGCGCAGGCCGAGCGGCTCCAGATGCGGCACCACGGCCTCGGCGTAGGCCTGAACGGTGAGCGGATGCGTCTCGACATTGTCCTGCCACCACGAAGCATCGCCGGAGTCGAGGCTCTGCTTGTAATTGATGCCAATGCCGCCGCCGATGCTGAAGAATTCGATGCCGTAGCTCTGTTTCACCTGCTTCACGAGCGGGATGACCTTCTGCACCGCTTCGAGGAAAGGATCCACATTGGTGAGCTGCGAGCCGATGTGCATCTGCAGGCCCTTGATGATGAGATTGGGGCAGTCAGCGGCCACGCGGGCATAGACATCGAGGATCTGGTCGAAATCGATGCCGAACTTGTTCTCGCTCTTGCCGGTGGTGATCTTGGCGTGCGTCTTCGCATCGACGTTTGGGTTCACGCGCACGGCGACGGGCGCTTTCAGGCCAATTTCACCGGCGACTTGGTTGATATAATGCAGTTCGGCCTCGGACTCGGCGTTGAAGCAGTAGATGCCGGCTTTGAGGGCGAATTCGATCTCATCGCGGGTCTTGCCGACACCGGCGAAGGTGCATTTCGCGGGATCGCCACCGGCTTTGATGACGCGGTAGAGTTCACCGGCGGAGACGATGTCAAAGCCGCCGCCGAGCTTGGCGATGGAGTTGAGCACGGCGAGGTTCGAGTTCGCCTTCACCGCATAGCAGATGAGGTGGTCCAACTTTTCCAGCGCTGCGTCCAGGCGGGTGAAATGGCCGGTGATGGTGGCCTTGGAATAGACGTATAGCGGCGTGCCGTGCTGTTCGGCGAGCGACTGAAGCGGGACGTTTTCGGCAAACAACTGGCCTTGGTGATAATGAAAGCTGTGCATAAGCGGGCCGCGTAGATAGGCGGGATTCACCCCGGCGCAACCGGCGTGCGGTTACTTTGCGAGCGCTTCGCTGATCGCCTCGGCGACTTTCTTGGCCAGATATTCGCTGCCCGCGCCGGTGTAGTGGACATCGCGCGGATTTTGCATGGTGGCGAGCTGCGGGGTGATGTGGGCGTTGAGGTCGTCGGTGGCGACGCCGTTTTCGGCCATCACTTTGGCGGCGATGGCGTTGTATTCGGGCACCTGGCCGAATCGACGCGGTGGGTTGAGGTCACCTGCGGGGATGGGCGTGGTGGTGGCCCAGATCAATTTGGCACCGGTGGCCTTCAAGGTGGCGACGAGGCTGCGCAGATTGGCCTCGTAATCGGCGGGTTCGACCTGGCGCTTGCCATCGGGCATGTATTTGAGGTCGTGGATGCCCCAGTTGAAGTGAATCACGTCCCATGTGCCGGTGCCGAGCCATTTGGCGATGTTCGCGACGCCGTTCTTCGTTGGTCCGCCGTTGGTGGGGATGCGGTGGACATTGGCTTTGCCCGCCAGCAGTTTCCGCGTGGCCACGGTGTAGCCGATTGAGATGGAATCGCCGATGAGCAGGACGCGGGGCAGGCCGGCGACATCCTGAATCGGGTCCATGGCCGGATTGGGCGCACGTTTGGCCTTGGCGGGAGGGGCGGGCTGCTGGGCTGGGCAGATGATGGAGGAGGCAAGCAGGCTGGAGACGAGCAGTGCAAGCGGCAGGAGCGAGGGCAAGGACTTCATGGTGCCTTTCCAGACTGTTTGCAGGGTTGAGTTCTTTCGGATGAGCGAAATTTTAATACGCAGGGCTTGCCTTGAGATATAATTACCATAAAATATGGATTGTTTAATAAAGCCTCCACGTCTCATTTATGAAAAAAAGCCTCCTTCGTCTTTTGATGCTCCTTGCCCTCACAAGCATGGCGGGAGCTGATGTGATCACTGACTGGAACGCGCTCATGCGCCAGACCTTTGCCGCTGAGGGAAGTACGGCCACGCCGCCATGCAATTCGCGGACTATGGGCATGCTTGGTGGAGCCATGTATGACGCGGTCAACTCGGTGAATCGGAATTACACTTCTTATCTGGGCTACTACGATCCTACCACCAGCGGCAGCGGCATCGACCTGACGGCGGCGGCAGCCACAGCGGCCTACAGCACACTGACCTCCATCTACGAGGACTTGTATGGCGCTGGGAATCCCTATCAGGCGAACTTTGACAATCTCTACAACACTCAAATGTCTTCTCTCACCCCGAGCGACAGCGTGACCCGTGGGTATGAGATCGGGTCGGCTGCTGCTTTGGGCATGATTACAGCCCGTTTGAACGATGGCAAGGACACGGCTTCCAGCTACACCCCGCAGCCGCTCGGCACGGTCGGCCATTGGCAACCGGGAACGACGCCAGGCGCCTGGGGCAGCGGATCAGGCTCCTTCATCAAACCGCAGTGGAGCGAGATGACCCCCTTCGCCATGACGTCCTCAAGCCAGTTCCGCCCAGCGGGCCCAAATGGTTATCAGCCGGCTGATTATGCTGCATGGACGCAGAGTTCAGTCTATGAGGCTGAATTCAACTTGGTAAAGGATATTGGAGGCACGAACAGTACCACTCGTACCGCAGATCAAACCATCATCGCTTACTTCTGGGTGGATGGCCCAGGCACCTCCTCACCGCCTGGTCACTGGAACCGCATCGCGCAAAGCATCTCTGCCAGCATGAGCTTGAGTGTGGAGGACAATGCCCGCCTCTTTGCCCTGCTCAATATCGCCGAGGCAGACGCTGGCATCGCCTCCTGGGATGCCAAGGTCTTTTTTGACACCTGGCGCCCGATGCTTGCCATCAACACGGCAGATTCAGACGGCAATCCCAATACCATTGAAGACGCTCTTTGGACCCCGCTCATCCCCAACCCGTCCTTTGGTGCTTATACCAGCGGACATAGCGCCTTCAGCATGACGGGAGCCACGGTTTTGGCGAATTTCTTTGGCACCGACGACATCGCTTTCAACGTCGATTCCGAATCGCCCTTCTTGCCAGGAGGCTATGAGCGGAGTTTTACCAGCTTCAGCGAAGCTGCCCAGGAGGCCGGCATGAGCCGCATCTACGGCGGCATTCACTGGATGTCCGACAACCTCGATGGTGCCATTCTCGGTGCCAACGTCGCCAACAACACATTTAATACCATGTTCCTCCCCGTTCCCGAGCCTGGCAGTGCCTTGCTGATTTTGTGCTCAGGCCTCGCCTTCATGCTGCGCCGACGCTCACGCTTTACATGAGCATGGAGGAGGGGGATCATCCTGATCCCCTTTTTCAAAACAAGCTGCGGAATCAAGATGATCCCTCTCCTCCTCAGACGACTTCCACGCTCACCTGGGCGCTCGTATCCATCGTGCCGATGACCTTCGCGCCGTTGCCGCAGGCCAGCGCCTTGTCCACATCCTCAGGGGAGACAATCGCTACCCAGCCGAGGCCCATGTTGAAGGTGTCGAAGGCGTCCTTCGGGTCCGCGTGACGCAGCACCTTCTGCACCACGTCGTTTTGCCAGAACGGAATGCGCAGGTTCGCGCCGAGGCCGCGCTTCAGGAAGATGCGGCCGAGATTCTCGGGCAGACCGCCACCGGTGATGTGCGCCATCGCACGCGGGCGTACGCCAGCCGCTTTGAGCGCCTTTGTCTCCTCATGATAAAGCAGCGTCGGCAGCAGCAGCGTGCGCATTTCGTCCTCGCTGAAGGTGAGCTTTTCCTTATCGATGATGCGGCGCACGAGGCTGAAGCCGTTCGCGTGGAAGCCCGCACTGGGCCAACCGATGAGCACGTCTCCGGCGGCGATGGTGCCGGGGTCGAGCATGTCTTCCTTCTCGCAGGCACCGATGGCGAAGCCGCTGAGCTCGACCATGCCCTCGGGCACCATGCCGGGCATCTCGGCCGTTTCACCGCCGGCGAGGATGCAGTTGCACGCCTCCAGGTATTCCGTCATGCCGGCGATGATGCGGGTGATCTGCCGCTTGTCGATCTTCGGGATGCCCACGTAGTCGAGGAACATGATGGGATCGGCACCCGTGGTGAGCACGTCGTTCACGTTCATCGCCACGAGGTCTTTGCCGGCGGCTTCGAGCTGATCGTGCTTGAGCAGCAGCTCGATCTTCGTGCCCACGCCATCACAGCCAGTGAGGATCATGGGGTGCTTGTAACCGCTGAGGTCGTAGGCGGCGGCAAACAGGCCAAAGGGATTCGCCAGCTTCCGGTTGCGCTGCGTGCGCTTCACCAGCACTCCGATGTCATCGACCAGCGACGCTGCTTCGTGAATATCGACGCCGGCTTGTTTGTAAGTGTGTGCGGAAGGGCTGCTCATGGGAAAATAGTGACCTGCTGACTAGCCCGAAAGCCGGGGCGGCTCAAACGGAAACTCATCCGCCGGGAGCGCGAGTTCCCAGCGCACCTGAATTTACTGGAGCGTGAGACCGGCTGCCACCCGGTGGATGCTTTGACCGCCGCGTTATGAAGGCGGTGCTTGGTTCATGCTTCAGTCCACGTAAATGAACTCGTTCGAGTTCAACAAGGCCAGGCAGTAGTCAGCGAGTGCTTCCTGGAAGCTCGGGGTCAACGATGTCTGTTTCTGCAGGAACTGCCGTCCCGCTTCGATCTCCTGCTTCGTCGGTTGGCGTGACAAACAACGCAAGGTGGCATCGGTGATGAGTGCGGCGGCATCGGCGCCGTGCGCTGCATTCAAATCAGTGGCGAGTTTGGCGGCGATGCCATGGGCGAACTCGGAATTGAGCAGCATCAGAACCTGTGGAGCCGTCGTGGACTCGTTGCGGCGGGCGCAGCTCATCTGGGCGTCGGGACGATCGAATAACTCGAACAACGGATGACGCAAATTGCGACGGGCGAAGGTGTAGATGCTGCGTCGATTGTGCTCGGTGGCATCGGGGTTCACCTCGTGCTGTTTTTTGAGCAGCGTGTCGCTGATTTCCTTCGGCAGCGGCAGTTTGACGCCGAGACCGCCGGTTTTGAGATTGAGCTGGCCGCTGACGCTGAGCATCGCATCGCGCAGCATCTCGCCGGTGAGGCGTTTGGGCGGCAGATCGGCCTGCTGGTAGTGCTGCGACATCACGATGGCCTTGTGCAGCTTCTTGAGGCTCCAGTTTTGCCGTGGCAGCTCGGCGGCAAGCCAGTCGAGCAGCGCGGGATTCGTCGGAGCTTCGCCTTGATGACCGAGATCGCCGGGAATCGCCGCCAGCGGCGTGCCGAAGTGCTGCTGCCAGAGGCGATTCGCCATCGTGCGGAGGAAGATCGTGTTGTCTTTGCTGGCGATCCATTTCGCGAGTGCGGCACGATCTGCATTGGGCGGTGTTTCGCCGAAAAGGCGTGGAAACGCGGGTTGAATCGCGGGACCGGGCCGTTTGAGGTCACCACGCACGAAGACAGTGCTGGCAGGCACGCCTTCGGTGAAGACGCGCACAAACGGGCCGAGCGGTTTGCGCTCCTTGGGCAGCACGGTGTTGTCAAAGAAGGCCCGCAGCCGATAAAAGTCGGCCTGGCTGATGGGATCATACGGATGATCGTGGCACTGCGCGCAACCGACCGTGAGGCCGAGGCCCACGGAACCGACGGTGGTGGTGATGTCGTTGAGAAGGACATGGCGGCGCTCGTCTTGTTTGTTGAGGTCCGGCATGTCCGGGCAGGCAAACAGAAAGCCGGTGGCCGTTTCATCGCCCATCAAATCGCCCGCGATCTGTTTTTGGACGAAGACATCGAAGGGCATGTCGTTGTTCAGCGCGTCGATGGCCCAGTCGCGATACTGCCACGCACGGTTGCGTTCGGCATCGTATTCAAAGCCGTCTGTTTCCGCGAAGCGAGCGAGATCGAGCCACCATTGGGCCCAATGTTCGCCGTAACGCGGACTTGCGAGGAGTTTGTCCACCAAGGCTTCATAGGAGGGATGGGACTGATGAACAAACGCGCGCACCGCTTCTGAAGAAGGCGGCAGACCGGTGAGATCGAAGGTGAGGCGGCGAATGAGTGTGGCGGGATCAGCTTTGGCGTCTGCCTTGATGAAATCATCGATGCCGGTCTTGCCAGGAGTGGTTTGCAGCGGCTTGAAGGCCCAGTGGTCACGACCTTTGGCTGTGATCGGTGGTTCATCCTTCACGGGATCGGCGGAGGCGTGGATGGCCACGGCGCGAGCGTCAACCCAGCCAAGCAAAAGGCTCAAACTGATGCTGAAGAGGGCACGCTTTGCCTGAACGGATATGCCGCAGAGGGGCAAAGAGGCAGAGGGGGCAGAGGCTTGATTCAAGAATCTCTGCGCGCTCTGCCTCTTTGCCTCTCTGCGGCAAATCCGAGCGGCCACAGACTCTCCTGTGTTTGCAGCATTCATGCTCATGCAAGGATTCCCTTCACGACATGGCTTTCTTCCACGCCGGTGAGGCGTTGATCGAGGCCGTTGAGGCGGAAGGTGAGGCGCTCGTGATCCAGGCCGAGAGTGTGCAGGATCGTGGCGTGGAGGTCGTGGATGTGGACTTTGTCCTCGGCGGCACGCAGGCCGAATTCATCCGTGGCTCCATGCACATGACCGTGCTTCACGCCGGCACCCATGAGCACGGTGGTGAATCCCCAGGGGTTGTGATCGCGGCCCACGCCCTTCTCGCTCATCGGCATGCGGCCAAATTCGCCGCCCCAGATGACGAGCGTGTCCTCCAGCAGGCCGCGCTGCTTCAAATCGCGGATCAAACCGGCCACGGGTTTGTCAGTGCGGGCGCAGAGGTCGGTGTGGTTCTTCATCACGTTTTCGTGTGCGTCCCAGCCATTCGTGTCACCAGAGTAAAGCTGCACGAAGCGCACGCCGCGCTCGATCATGCGCCGTGCGAGCAGGCAGCGCGTGCCGAACTCCTTCGTCTGCGGGTCGTCGATGCCGTAAAGGTGCTTGGTGGCCTCGGTTTCGAGCGAAATGTCCACCGCTTCCGGCGCGGCGCTCTGCATGCGGAAGGCCAACTCGTAGGCGCGGATGCGGGCGTCGAGGTCGCTGTCGGCTGCACGCTTCGCCTGATGCTGCACGTTCATCTGCTGAATGAGATCGAGCGTGGCACGTTGGCGTGCGCTGCTTTGCGGACTGTGCAGATGCAGGATGGGATTGTCACCGGCACGCATCGTGGTGCCTTGATACGTCGCTGGCAGATAACCACTGCCCCAGGCTGGTGGACCGCCTTTCAAACCACCGCCGGGATCGGGCATGACGACAAACGCAGGCATATCGGCGTTCTCGGAGCCGAGACCATACGACACCCAACTGCCCATGCTCGGCTTGCCCATCTGAACGGAGCCGGTGTTCATCTGATAGACCGACTGCGGATGATTCACGCTGTCGCCATGGCAGCTCCTGATCACGCACATCTCATCGGCGATGCCCGCCATGTGCGGCAGGAAGTCGCTGATCTCGATCCCGCTCTGCCCGTGCTGCCGAAACGGCTTCACCGGTGCCAGCAGCGGGTTTTGCGCAACTTTGCGCCGTGTCTCGACGGTGCCGTAGCTCTCCGGCAGCGGTTTGCCCGCATGGCGGATGAGTTCGGGCTTCGGGTCAAACAAATCGACATGACTCGGGCCGCCGTGCATGAACAGCCAGATCACCCGCTTCGCCTTCGCCGGGAAATGCGAACGCGACTCGGCCATCAGGTGCGACATCGCCACGCCGGACAGGCCCATGGCCGTCGTGCCGATGAGGCGGCGACGGGAGAGCGTGTTGGTGAGGTCGCGAGGCATGGCGTGAAGACGTTGGCCGAGAGGCGGTTCTAGCGGGTTGGGTGGCGAACGTCAAGCTGCCGAACCATCACGCTCTGGCGAGCGTGGCCACTGGCCGTAGCCGCATTCGCCAGAATGCGGAGGGCGCTTTCGCAAGCACCTCGGCGTCCATGCTCTGGCGAGCATGGCTACGTTTACAGCATCTTCTGCATCCAGATCACGTCGAGCCAGCGGTCGTGCTTGTGGCCGATTTCTTTGAGGTGGGAGACTTTGACGAAGCCGAATTTGGCGTGGAGGGCGATGCTGGCCTGCTGATCGGCATCAATGCCGCCGAGGACGGTGTGGTGGCCGTGTTGTTTGTCACTGAGCATACACGGTGACAGGCGCGGCCAGGATGGCACGGCGGCGGTAAGGATTGCGGCTGCGCTCCACCGCCGGACGGCTGGGCAAATCGACGGGATGCCCGAGCTGCTGTTCGAGTTCCTCATTCAAGCCACCCATTTCCAGCAGTCCCGCGTTCGCCTGAGGGAGAAATTCGACGAGAAAGTCAAAGTCGCTCCCGTCGTGCGCCTGCCCGCTGGCACGCGAGCCAAACAACTCCATGCGCACGACCGCGTGGCGTTGGCAGACAGGGCGGATCGCTGCGCTGAGACGCGGCTAATCGAGCGGTGCTGGCGGTGACTGGATCACGGCTGAAGAATAGCCGCACGCTCCGTTCGCGCATCTCAGCAGAACTCCAGGCTTGCGGCAGCGCGGCCTATTGTACACATTGAGGCATGACTCCCTCACTTGAACCCACTGCCTTGGGACGCCTGCTGCGGCCCATGAGCAAAAGCATGAGCAGGGAACTGGCGCATGAACTGGTGAGGCTGAAGGTGGAGGAGGACACGCAGCAACGCTACGATTACCTCGCCACTGGCCGTCGTGAAGGCACGCTGACGCCGGACGAGGAGGCGGAATTGCAGGATCTCGTGCAGGTAAATTCGGTGCTGTCGATGCTCAAGGCTGAGGCACGGCTGCTCCTCGCTGCTGCGTGAACCTGAACGCCTGCTGACGGATGACCCGCACGACCACTGAACGAGTGCGCCAGCGTGCAGGCCACCGCTGCGAGTATTGTGGCATCCCGGAGACGGATTCCGGCCTGCGTTTTCATGTGGAGCACATCATCGCCCGCCAGCATGGCGGAGCGAATGATGAAGATAACCTCGCGCTGGCCTGTCCTGACTGCAATTGGCGCAAAGGCACCAACCTCACCGGTCTCGATCCCGATTCCGGCCTGGTGACGGTGCTGTTTCATCCGCGTCGGGACAAATGGATGGATCACTTTCAAACGGAACCACCCCGCATCCTCGGCAAGACGCCTGCGGGACGCACGACGGCATGGCTGCTGGACATGAACAACCCCGTCCAGCTACGCCACCGGCTCTGGCTGATGCGTTTGGGTGAATGGCCATGATCACATCGTGCCTGGCTACAGCATCTTCTGCATCCAGATCACATCGAGCCAGCGCCCGTGCTTGTGGCCGACTTCCTTGAGGCGGGAGACTTGTTCGAAGCCGAATTTGGCGTGGAGGGCGATGCTGGCGGCTTGTTCGGCATCAGCACCGCCGAGGACGGTGTGGTGGCCGATTTCCTTCGCCAGACGCAGCAGTTCGCCGAGCAGGAGACTGCCGAGGCCTTTGCCCCGATGCTGATGATGAAGATAAATGGAATCTTCGACGCTGTGGCAGTAAGCCTGACGTGCATGAAAGCGGCTGAGCGAAGCCCAGCCGATAATCTGGCCGTTTTCTTCGGCGACGATGACGGGATGTTCGGGGCCGTGCGCGTCGAACCAGTCGCGCCGTTCCTGCGCGGTGCTGGGCACGGTTTGGTAGGTGCAGGTGCTGTGCTCGACGTAGTGATTGTAGATCGCGTTGATGGCGTCGAGATCGGCTGCGGTGGCTGGGCGGGTGGTGACGGGCATGGGGGCAAGGATCAATGCGTTAGCAGGAAAGAAATCGGGCAAATGCCGAATGACGAATTCAGAATGACGAAGGAATGAGCAATTCCTAAGCACGAAAATCGGCGGTCGCAGGGGATTTGTCGTCAGCCTTTTACAGTCTTGACTCCGCTGCTCCCGCCCGGCATTCTCGCGCCCGGATTTTCATCCTTCAACCCTACACACACAATCTTTATGGCAATCAAAGCAGGAGTCATCGGAGCAGGCGGCATGTTGCAGTATCACGCGGCGGGTTTCCGCCAAGCGGGCGCGGAAATCGTGGCAGTGGCCGATGCGGCCCCCGGCGCAGCCGCCAAAGCGGCGGAGAAGTATGGCATCGCCAAGTCGTATGATTCTGTGGAAGCGATGCTCGCAGGCAGTCCTGAGATTGAAGCCGTGAGCATCATCGTGCCGAACAAATTTCACAAACCGCTCACCATTCAGTGCCTTGAAGCGGGCAAGCACGTCTTCTCCGAAAAACCACCCGCGCTGAATGCTGGCGAAGTGCAGGAAATCATCGCGGCGGCCAAAAAAGCCGGGAAACAGGTGCTGTTTAACTTCAACAACCGTGCCCGCCCTGAATCGCAGGCGATGATGACCTACATCGACCAAGGCGTGGTCGGCACCATCAACTCCGCGCAGGCCAAGTGGATCCGCCGCACCGGCATCCCCGGCTTTGGCGGCTGGTTCACCACCAAGGAACTCTCCGGCGGCGGTCCGCTCATCGACCTCCTACACATGGTCGATCTCGCCATGTATTTCATGGGCTACCCCGAGCCTGCGCATGTGCTCGGCCAGACCTTCTCCGATTTCATTCAGGACAAGCAATTCAAAGGCCCCTGGGGCATCCCCGACCGCGTCGGCGGCACCACCGATGTGGAAAACGCCGCACACGGCTTCGTCACCTTCAAGACCGGCCAAGTGCTCAGCCTCCAAGTCTCCTGGGCTGAAATGGTGAAGCGTGAGGAAGTCTCCGTCGTCTTCCAAGGCACCAAAGCCGGCGGCAAAGTCGAGCGCCTCTTCGGCATCGACGGACTCGACAACACCGCCATCGACACCTGCGAACTCTACGTCCAGGAGAACGGCAACAGCGTGAACCGCAGCATCGTCACCCCTGCCTGTGAGGACATGGGCCGTATCGGCTCCGCCGCGAACTTCATCGACGCCATCACCGGCAAAGCCGCCCCGCTGAACACCCCCGAGCAAGCCCTCCGCCTGATGCAGGTCATCGACGCCATCTACGCCTCCGCGAAGACGAAGAAGCCGGTGTCGATTTAAGGAGCCTCGAATCAAATCCACAGGGAGAATGGGCTGGGGCCCGTTCTCCCTTTTTGCATTTAATCTGGCGGCTCCTCGTAGCGGAAAACGTCAGTTTTCCGATCTGGGTATCGACCGCTCATCATTCGCTTTCGGCGTGCTGACGCCCGCCGCTACGAATAACAAATGGCGCCTACACTCACTCCGCCTTCTTCTTTTTCTTCCCAGCGGCTCTCTTCGAATCCGTGCCGCCGTTCGGGCTGAGGCGCTTCCCCCAGTCGGGACCTTCGGCGTCGATCTTGGCGTTGTGCTCGATGAGGCGGGCTTTGAGCTCGTGGAAGCGCTGAG
>NZ_JBJXFV010000166.1:0-96093 GCF_046154365.1 Prosthecobacter sp. | reverse complement strand
GTCAAAGAGGCTGTTTTGTGCGAGTGAATCGGGGGCGTTGAAGTGGCGCATGAGTGAAGGTGTGCCTTCTTGTACCAGCTCCCCGAGGCATGATCAAGCACCTTGGACTTTTTTGCGCTCGCGTCTGGGAAGGATTATATCTTTCATTACAAGTCCGACGGCACGCTGCTCCGAGCTTGGGGTGGCAACATCGGTGAGGCGCGGGACCAATTGAAGCACTGGGGGCCGCATGGTGGCGCGTTTGACGAGCGCGATGGCACGCCGCGTGTCGTCATCGGCATGAGCGACCAGCAGGAAATCCGCCGCTTCACGCCGGGGGGGCGGTTCATCGACGAACTGCCGTTTCCTGGTGGTAATCCACGTGACATCGTGCTTTTCGGCCTGCACACGATCATTCCTCATCTCGGCGACAACTGGCCGAAGGACAAGAATGCGCCAGGGTTCATCTCCATCGTCGATTCGAGTTGGAAGATCGTCTCAAACATCGGCGCACCGGCGGCGGTGTATGAGAACGGCGTGCTGCAGCCGATGAAGAGTGATGGAAAGACCTTCATTCATCCGCATGGCGTGGCGGTGGATGCGGAAGGAAACCTCTACGTGGCCCAGTTCGCCTCGCCTGCGGCTCCCTTGCTGAAACTGGAGCGGCTCAAGTGAGCGCAACATTTTGGCCCGAGGCCAGTTTTACTGAGGAGATGAAAACCGCGCATAGCTATGAAGTTGCCAAACCAACGCAGCGGCGGAACATGCCCGCCATGCGCCCCCTGGCCTTGTTTTTAGCCCTCGCCACGACTGCTGTTGCTCAGTCAGAAGACACCAAGCCACCTCCGCCGAAACCGGGTGAGGGGCCGTCGTTCCGCGATGGCGAGCGTCGCGGGCCGCCAGGCATGATGCCCGGCATGGGCGGGAAGCCCACGCGGGGCTTCGATGGTTTTGAAAAGCTGTCCGAAGCGGAGCGCGGCAAGGTGCGTGCAGCCTTTGAAAAGGCTTGGCAGCGGCCCGAGGTGATCGAATCGCGTGATCAGGCGATGAAGGCGAACGAGGAACTGCGCAACACGCTGCACAAGGCGCTCAAGGAAATTGATCCCGAGGTCGTGGGCATTTTGGAGAAGATCAAACCGCCGTTCCCGATGGACCAGCGTGGCCTGCCGGAGATGCCGAAGCCGGATTCACCGGAGTTTGGCCGCATGGCGGCGATTCGCTTGGGTGCCGAGATGATGTCCGTGTCGAAACCCGAACGCCGTGAGGAAACCCGGCGCTTTCATGACCGCATCATGCAGTTCCCGCGTCTGAAAGAGGCGCTGGAAAAGCTGGAACAACTGCCGCCGGACCAGCGCATGGCCGCCTTCCAGCGTTTGCGAGATGTTTATCGCGAGGTTGCTGGCGAGGAGTTCAAAAAGGTACGGGAAAAATTTGAGGGCAAGGACGGTGGCAGCGGCGGCTTCCGCCGACCGCCGGAAGGGGGCAAGCCCCCTGAATCGGAGCAGAAGTGAGTCACCAATGGTTTCCGCTCATGTATCGGCTTGTGATGTTTCTCCTCATCGGTGCTTCAGCTTTTGCTGGGGACGTCCGTGTGCGCGGATCGATTGTCGGTCGTGTTGAAAATGACGGCACCGTGCGCATCAGCGGCAGCATCGTCGGAAAATTCGAGAACAACGGCGACATTCGCGTCAATGGCAGCATCAAAGGCCGCATTGAGAGCAGTGGGAGCATTCGCAAGAACGGCAGCCTCGTGGGCGAGGTCGAATCCAACGGCGATGTGCGCAAAGGCGGCAGCATCATCGGAAAAATCGAGGTGAACGGCGATGTCCGCGAACGCGGCAGCATCATCGGTCGTGCCGAGGGCATGACGAAGGAGCAGGCGGCGGTGCTGTTCTTCTTCGACTTCTTTGAAGTGCGATAATGGAACTGAAATGCTGGCTGATAGGGCGTTTTCATTCTCTGGGATTGTTGATTATTAGTAACAAGTCAGTTCATCCTCACCGCAGAGCCTGACGACCAACTGACCGCCGCCAACCAGAGGTAAATCCACCACCGTTTCTAAAAATGAGTGAGTCCATCCAGCCTCACCTAGACCCAGGGCGGCCGCCTGTTTAGCGCAAAGTGCGCCAATCAAGTTTTAAAGCCTTCCAGCGCGAAGCGTGAAAATGCCCTGCAAACACGGCCCAGATGCGAGATTTGGGCTTGCCACCTGGGTTTGGGTCTGAGTAGCATGCTCCGCATGAAGCATTCCCTTCTCCTCCGCATCGGGGTCGCGACGCTGTTCGTGGCCGTTTCGTCATCACTCATGGCCGCCGCTGGCGACGCTGAGTGGAAAAAAGTCGAGGCAGCACTCGACGCCATCAAAAACCCGAAGGAGAAGCCCAAATCACGCGAGGAGGCGATCGCGAATCTCAAGGCGGGCTTGAAGGAGTTCGACGCAGCTCATGCGGACGCGATGAAGGCATCGACCGCGAATCCGGTGCGCTGGAGCGCGGCGGTGTTCAATGCCAAGATCGAGAAATCACGCGGCATCGTCGGAGCGCCGCCGGTTGAGAACCTGACGGCAGAGCTTGAGGCTCTCGTCAAAGCCGGCGATGCCAGCACCGAGGACAAGGCTGCGGCGGAGAAGGCGCTCAAAACCATCAAGACCATGGCGGAGCTGAAATCGAAGCCATTGAATCTGAAATTCACCGCTGTGGATGGACGAGAGGTCGATCTGGAGAAAATGCGCGGCAAGGTCGTGCTCATCGACTTCTGGGCCACCTGGTGCGGGCCGTGCGTGGCGGAACTGCCCAACGTGTTGAAGGCCTACAAAGAGCTGCATCCGAAGGGATTTGAGATCGTCGGCATCTCGCTCGACTCGGACAAGGCCAAGCTGGAGAAGTTCGTGAAGGACAAGGGCATGGAGTGGCCGCAGTTCTTTGACGGCAAAGGCTGGAAGAACGAGATTTCCTCCGGCTTCAGCATTAATTCCATTCCGGCCATGTGGCTGGTGAACCAGGACGGCATGGTCATCGACACCGCCGCCCGTGGCGGACTCGAGGAGAAGGTGGCGAAGCTGCTGAAGTAGCGCATCACCGTTGGTTTTGGCTTTCATCAGCATATTGGATTCTATTCCGGTAAATGGGAAATTAGCATTTGCCAATTTACCGGAATTGCGTCCAATATGCCGCCATAACCATGAAAGCACTCGTCAAAGCACACGCGGAGCGCGGACTCTGGCTCCAGGATGTACCGGAGCCGCAGGTCGGCATCAATGATGTCCTCATCAAGGTCCGCAAGACCGGCATCTGCGGCACTGACCTGCACATCTACAAATGGGATGCCTGGGCGCAGAAGACGATCCCCGTGCCGATGGTGGTGGGGCATGAGTTTGTGGGCGAAGTTGTCGCCGTCGGCAGCAACGTGAACGACTTCCATCCCGGCGAGATCGTCAGTGCCGAGGGCCACGTTGTCTGCGGTCGCTGCCGCAACTGCCTCGCTGGCCGCCGTCATCTCTGCAAAGACACTGTCGGCATCGGCGTGAATCGCACCGGGGCCTTCGCCGAATACATCAGTGTGCCGATGACCAACGTCTGGCACCATCGCGAAGGCGTGGACGAGGAAGTGGCGAGCATCTTCGATCCCTTCGGCAACGCCGTGCATACCGCACTGGCTTTTGAATGCATGGGCGAGGACGTGCTCATCACCGGCGCAGGCCCCATCGGCATCATGGCCATTCCTGTCGTCAAACACGCGGGTGCGCGTCATGTCGTGATCACCGACGTGAACGAGTATCGCCTCGATCTCGCACGCCAAATGGGCGCAACGGTCGCTTTGAACGTCAAAACCGGCAGCATCTCCGACGTGCAGAAGCAGCTCGGGATGAAGGAAGGATTCGATGTCGGCCTGGAGATGAGCGGCAACGCCGCCGCCTTCCGCGACATGATCGACAACATGTGTCACGGCGGCAAGATCGCCATGCTTGGCATCCCCAGCGAGCAGATCGCGATCGACTGGAACAAGGTCATCTTCAACATGCTCACCATCCATGGCATCTATGGCCGCGAGATGTACGAGACCTGGTATCAGATGAGTGTCATGCTCGAAAGCGGCGTGAACATCAAACCTGTCATCACCCACCGCTTCCACTATACCGACTTCGAACAAGGCTTCGCCGCGATGGAATCCGGCAACTGCGGTAAAGTCGTGCTGGACTGGACTTATTGAACCATGTCCTCACCCGAACAACCTACCACTCTCGATGAGCGTCGTGCGCAGACACACTCGCTCAGCTGCGTTCAGGCGCAGAACATTCACTGTGGCTCGTCCGCGAGGCGTCCGCTCTTCAATTTGTGGGCCGACAAAACAGAAATGAAGCGCCCATTCATCGAGACGCGGATGAAACAAAACCTCCACCTAGCCAGTCAGCGGATCGACTCCAGAGAGGTTTGGTCCTTTGCGTCGATTGCATTGAAAGTACGCGAAACAGAGATTTTGCTCAACAGTCTCCCCACCATGTTGTTCCGCGATGATATGATCCACCTCGTGCGGGAGCAGCACTTCGTTCTCGTGAATGCCGCAGTACTCGCATTGGCTTCCAGCGCGTTCGATGACAAGCCTGCGCAAAGCGACGCTGATGCGCGTGGTGCTCACGCCACCTGCGTGAGTTTTTTCCGCGCTTCTGCTTTCAAGATGGAGACCAATGAGTCGAGCTGTGCCAGTTCGTCCAGCTCGGCTACCTCTTCAGGTGCCAGACTGCCAGCGGTGCTCTTTTCCAGAAGATCACGGCTGCGTTCTGCGAGCTGTGCCGAAGGCTTAAACGTCACGATGGCCGCTGGCGTCGGTCCACTCGCGAGAAACTCGATCACCTCACGGCCAGCTCCTGCCGTGGCAGACCACACGTCACGCAGCCCGCGCTCCAGAATCGAAATGAGCTGCCCAGGCTCCGTCGGCAGGCGTTTCGCTATGGATTCCGGAAGATCGAGGGTGACTTGCATGCCGATAGTTTGATGTCTCACCGCCGGAATTCCAACCTGTTTCTTTAATCCTACCATGAACCTGCGCCTCATCACTCTCCTCGGTCTTTTATCAACTGCTCATGCCGAACTGAGCGTGCCAGGCTTCACCGCTTACATTGAGCCGGATTTTCGCGGACTTGAGGTTTCGAAGGAAAAAGGCATCACACACTGGCAAAACGACACGCAACGAGTGCTATGGTTCGGTGAAGTCAAAACGCCGGGAAAACTCAGAGCGAAAATCAAACTCAGTGGCGATGAAGGTCGCAAGCTGCGCCTCAACATCGCTGAGACGAAGCGCGAGGCCGTCGTGACGGATGGCGTGGCGGCGTTCGGCGACTTTGAAATCGCGAAGGCAGGCTATGTGCGCTTTGAACTCGTGTCGCTGAGCGATTCGGATGGCAAAGGCATCATTGAATCGCTGGTGCTCGATGGACCTGCCACCACGGACGCGAACTTCAATCTCGATCCGCGTCGCAATGCCGCCTCGGTGCATTTGATGTATCCGACGCCGAAGGACGAAAAGATCGCGATGTTCTACAACGAGGTCACGGCGGTGAAGGAGCCGCTGTACACGTTCTACATGGCCTGCGGTTTCTCGCGCGGCTACTTCGGCATGCAGATCAATTCAGCGTCGGAGCGACGCATCATTTTCTCGGTGTGGGATGCCGGCAGCGGCCAGAAGGCCGACGACCGTTCCGCCGTCGCTGCCGATGATCAGACGCAGCTCCTCGCTAAGGGTGAAGGCGTGGAGGCGAGCGTCTTCGGCAATGAAGGCACGGGCGGGCACTCGCATCTCGTTTATCCGTGGAAGACGGGCGAGACGCAGAAGTTTGTCGTCGCCGTGAAGCCGGATGGTTCTCACACGACTTACAGCGGCTACTGGTTCCATCCCGAAAAGAAGGCTTGGATGCTCATCGCGAGCTTTCGCGCACCGAAGGACGGCAAGTATCTGCGCGGCCTGCATTCCTTCAGCGAGAACTTCGGCGGTCAAAACGGCCATCAGCAGCGCAAAGCGCTCTATGGACCGCAATGGATCGCCAACGCTGATGGCAAGTGGACCGAACTCACCACCGCGAAGTTCAGCCACGATCCCACGGGCAAAGCGCATCGCCTCGACCGCTTCATGGGCGTCGAAGCCGGCAAATTCTTCCTTTCGCACGGCGGCTTCGTCGAAGGCTTCACGAAATACGGTGAGCCCTTCACACGCCCTGCCACGAACACGCCACCCACGTTCAAGCTGCCATGAATGCTGCTTTCCAAGACCATCTCACGTCTCAACTCGACGCCATCCGAGCCGCAGGCACTTACAAGCGTGAACGTGTGCTCAGCACGCCGCAGGGCACGCTCGTGCGTGCGAACGGCGGCGCGGCGGTGCTGAACATGTGCGCGAACAACTACCTCGGTCTCGCACAACATCCCAAGGTTCGACAAGCAGCGCATGAGGCGCTGGAGCATTGGGGCTACGGACTGGCGAGCGTGCGCTTCATTTGCGGCACACAGGGTGTCCACAAAGAGCTGGAGGCCAGTTTGGGCGACTTTCTCGGCACGGAGGGCACGATCCTCTATGGATCGTGCTTCGACGCGAATGGCGGCCTGTTTGAGACGATCCTCGGCCCCGAGGACGCGATCATCAGCGATGAACTCAACCACGCGTCGATCATCGACGGCGTGCGCCTGTGCAAAGCGCAGCGCTACCGCTACAAGAACTGCGACATGGCCGATCTGGAGGCGCAATTGATCTCGGCGGATGCCAAAGGCGCGCGCTTCAAGCTCATCGCGACCGACGGTGTGTTCTCGATGGACGGCTGCATCGCACCGCTGAAGGCGATTTGCGATCTCGCGGACAAATACAATGCTTTGGTGATGGTCGATGACTCCCACGCTGTCGGCTTCATGGGCAAGACGGGTCGCGGCACGCATGAGCACTGCGGTGTCATGGGCCGCATCGACATTTTAACCGGAACGCTCGGTAAAGCCCTCGGCGGCGCCAGCGGTGGCTACACGAGCGGGCGCAAAGAGATCATCGAGCTGCTGCGCCAGCGCTCGCGGCCTTATTTGTTCTCGAACACGCTCTGCCCGAGCATCGCGGGCGCTTCCATCGCCGCGCTCAACCTGCTCAAGCAGTCCACCAAGCTCCGCGACACGCTTGAGGCTAACACGCGCTACTTCCGTGCCGCGATGACCGAGGCCGGCTTCGATATCGCACCGGGAGAGCATCCCATTGTGCCAGTGATGCTCGGTGATGCCGCTTTGGCCTCGAAGTTCGCCGACGTGATGCTGGAGCACGGTGTCTATGTCATTGGTTTCAGCTTTCCAGTCGTGCCGCAGGGCAAAGCCCGCATCCGCACGCAGATCAGCGCCGCACACACGCGGGATGATTTGGAGAAGGCGGTGAAGGCGTTTGTACACGTGAAGCGCGAGCTTGGAGTCTTATCATCGAAAACAAACCCATCGCGACCATCCTGCATGCCATGAAGCCTCAGACGAAGGGATTGATGACCGTGGCTCCGCAACGTTTGAAATCATCCACGTTGCGCGTGGCGACGGTGAGGCTATGCCGTTTGGCGCTCGCCGCGATCAGCGTGTCGCGGATTTCAATGGTGAAGCCAGAACTCTTGACCGCAGTGACGATGGGTCCCCACTCCAGGGCGGTTTCGAGAGTCCAGTCGAGACAGGGGATTTCCGCCTTCAACCGTGCAAACCAAACGGATAGGGCGCGCTTCTTTTGGCCTTCTGGCAGAGCCACGATGCCACGCCAAATTTCGGCCATTACCACGGCATCGACGACACAGTCATCGCGGTTGGCTCTGAGCCACGCTTTTACTTTGTCGCTGGCGAGCGTCTTGGTGGGTTCGGACAGCACGTTGACATCCATGAGGAACTTCATTCGAAGCAGGATGCTGGCAGTTCATCCGTCGTCTGGCGGTTCGAGGAGGGTTCATGCCAGTCGTGTGCCGGGCAGTCGAAGAGGATGTCGAGCCAGGACAGTCTTTGGTGGGCAGGCTCGTCTTCGGTGCGAACGCGGAGCCGGTACTCGCCGCGGCCAAGCCGCTCAATGTCGCAGGTCTGCCCGTCCCGCACGCGGTCTGACTCACGGAACAGAGGAGGGATTTCGATGAAACCGTTGGCTGAGATGGTCGCTGTCATGCACGGAGACTACCTGACAGGCCGGGATTCGTCAACGCGCCAACCTTTCGCCTCCAACCATGCACAAGCTCCTCACTCTTCTCCTCTTGCTGACGATCACCACCCATGCGGAGGATTTGTACAAACAACCTTCCAAGCCGCGCAAAGTGACGAAGATCAGCTCGAAAGATGCCACGGCTTTGGTGGACACGAATGACGTACCGGATTTGAAGGAGTGGGGCAACAAGGCGGGCACGTTGTGCGTCGAGTGGTTTCCGAAAATTGCCGCGCTGCTGCCGAGCGAGGGCTTTGAGGCTCCGAAGCAGGTCACGCTGTATTTTGATCCGGCGATGAAGGGCGTGGCACATGCGGCGAATGGGAAGATCACGATCTCTGCCGCCTTTGTGCGGTCACATCCCGATGACTGGGGCATGGTGGTGCATGAACTGACACATGTGGTGCAAGCGTATCCGCCGGGCGGGCCGGGCTGGCTGGTGGAGGGCATCGCGGACTACATCCGCATCGTGCATTTCGAGCTGCAAGCTCCGCGACCCAAGCTGACACGTCTTGCGAGCTACAAGGACGCCTACAAGACCACGGCGATGTTTCTGGAGTGGGTTGAGAAGAATCACACAGCGGGCCTTGTCGTGAAAATGAACGCAGCTCTGCGCAAAGGCGAATACAACGATAAATTATGGTCCGAGTTGACTGGAAGGCCGGTGGACGAGCTGTGGGAAACGTTCATCCGATCGTTCAAACTTCGAGACATGGAGTCTGAGGCCTCTGATAAGAAAACCAAATGATCATGCCTACTTGGATCGAATACTTCGCCGTCGCAGTGTGCGCGATCTCTGCTGTGCTGGCAGCGGAGGGGAAGCGGATGGATTTGTTTGGGGTGATGGTGCTGGCGCTGGTGACGGCGGTGGGCGGTGGGACGATTCGTGATTTGTGCCTCGGTGTGCGGCCAGTGTTTTGGATCGAGCAGCCGCATCAGGTGTGGACGGCACTGATCGCGGCGGTGGTGACGTTTGTGGCGGCACGGTTCGTCCACATGCCAGCGAAGATGCTCGCTATCGCGGATGCGTTTGGATTGGCGTTGTTTGGCATTGTCGGGACGGAGAAGGCGCTCGCGTTTGGCACGCCTGAGATCGTGGCGATCCTGCTCGGTATCGTCACCGGCGTGGCGGGCGGCATTTTGCGGGATGTGCTGCGCGGCGAGCTGCCGCTGGTGTTTCAGCCAGATGTGAATCTGTATGCGACGGCGGTGTTTGCCGGTGCGCTGGTGTTTGTGCTGCTGCAAAAGTGGCTTCCGCTATCGGAAAGCCATCGCTACATCGGGATGGCGGTGATTTTGGTGCTGCGACTGGCCGCGATGCGGTGGAAGCTGAGGCTGCCGACGTTTCAGAGTCGAAGTGGCGCGTTGTAGCGCGGAATTCCGATTCCGCGAAGGGGTGATCTCGGTATCGGAATACCGAGCTACAAGACGTGCTTCTCGAAAGGTGCTGCGGAGTCGTGGTGTTTCAGAATCATGAACCGACGCCATTTCATCACCACGACTGCCGCCACCGCTCTTTCCGTGCCGTTTGTGCGGGCGCAGAGCAAGACTTCGCTCCATGGGAGCATCATTGGGCACGGTGAGTATCGGTATCGAGTGGATCTGGAATGGTGCCAGGCGAAGCGGGAGGTGCATCCGGTGAAGAACTGCCATGAGATGGTCCTGGATGCGCAGAAGCGGCTGATCATGATCACGGACGAGGCGAAGAACAACGTGCTGATCTTCGACAAGGAAGGGAAGGTGCTGGACGCGTGGACGTTGAAGCTGCGTGGCGGACACGGGCTGAGTTTGGATGCGCGGGACGGCAAGGAGACGCTGCTGCTTTGCGATCCGAGTGGCGGCCGTGTGGTGAAGACGACTCTGGCAGGCGAGATCGTGCTAGAACTGCCGCATGCGAAGGATTGCGGCGCCTATGACGCGGTGACGAAGTATGCACCGACGGAGGCCGTGGCGGCACCGAATGGCGACATCTACGTGGCGGACGGCTACGGCTCGCAGTTCATCCTGCATTTCGATGCGAGTGGAAAATTCATCCGCAAGTTCGGCGGCACCAGCACGCAGGCGATGAACGCGGGCAAATTCATGCAGGCGCATGGCGTGACGATCGACATGCGCGGGCCTGAACCGCTGGTGCTGTGCACGGAGCGTGTGCGCAATGAATTCCATTGGTACAAGCTCGACGGCACCTACTCGCACTCGGTTTACCTGCCGGGAGCATTCATGAGCCGTCCGGTGATCGCGGGGGATCTGCTGCTCTCCGGCGTGTGCTTTGGCATGAAGCCGAATGATTTCCGCATGTGGCGTGAGCGCGGGTTCATCATCATTCTGGACAAGAATAACCGCGTGATCTCGTGCCCTGGAGGCCAGCAGCCGAAGTATGAGGGCGAGCAGTCCAGCCTGCTGCTGCAGGACCAGCCGGTCTTCCGCAATGTGCATGATGTGTGCGTGGATGACGCGGGTGATCTATATGGCTGCCAGTGGAATGCGGACCAGGTGTATCCGTATAAGCTGCACCGGGTGTGATGTGAGTCCTGCCGCAGGCTCAGGCGTGCAGGTAGGCCATCATGCCGTCGTAACCGTGAGTGACCTCAATGGAGTGGTGCCCGATCTCTGCCAGAATCTGCCGCGTAAGATTCAGCTTGGCCTCAAGGAAGGTGTCGTCGTGCATGGGGTCGTGGTGGGTCACGATCCAGCGGGGGATGCCGGCCAGTTTCATGAGCACGCAGGCGTTGGGGACGGAACAGTGCCCCCAGCCGATTTTCTGCGGATATTCTTCGGCGGTGTATTGCGCCTCGTGGATGACGACATCCGCTCCGGCGATAAATTCGATGACTTTATCAAACGGGCGCACGAGACCGTGGTCGCGCGTGAGGTCGTGGGGCGGGCCGATGTGGCCCTGGAGGAATTCATCATCGGGCATCCACACCAGGGTGCGCCCGGCGGCCTCGATCTTGTAGCCGACGGTGGGCAGCGGATGATGGGAGAACTCCCAAGTGATCCTGGCACCGCCGATTTCCACTGGGGTGTCTGACAGCAGGCGGAACTGCAGGTTTGAGTGCATGTCCTCCAATTGCACGGGGAAGTAATCCCGGTCGAGCTGGCCGCGAAAGATGGCCTCTAAATCCTTGCCGAACCCCTTGGAGCCATAGACGATGATTTCGAAGCCGGGGACGTAGGCGGGGATGAAAAAGGGAAAGCCCTGGATGTGGTCCCAGTGCGTGTGGGTGATGAAGAGGTGCATCTTGCGAATCTTGCCGCTCATGACCTCGATGCCCAGATCGCGGATGCCGCTGCCGGCGTCGAAGATGATCAGTTCGTCGCCGATGCTGAAGGACATGCACGAGGTGTTGCCACCATGCCGCTGAAACCGCGCGCCGAGCGTCGGGGTGGAGCCGCGGGTGCCCCAGAGCCGGAAGTGCGGACGCCCGGTCTTGAGCGTGGGAATCCAGGCTTCGTCACGTGATTGTTCCGGCGTGGAACCGGCAGGCACGGACGGATGCTGGCCGAACACGGCGGTCACCTTCGCGACGAGCGCGGCGGCATCCGAGGACTTGATGAAGTAATCCACCGCGCCGAGTTGCGCGGCGATTTCGCGCTCGGTCTTGAAGTCTTTGGCGCTGCAGACCACCACGGCGAGACTGCGGGTGCTGGCATCTTCGCGGAGCCGTTTGAGCACCTCGATACCGTCCAGTTTAGGCATCATGATGTCGAGCAGCAAGAGGTCAGGAGGATCGCTGCGTGCCATTTGCAGGCATTCCTCGCCATCGCGGGCGATCTGCACTTCATAGCCGGCTTGCTTCAGCGCGTGGGCCATACTCATGGCGATGACGTTGACATCCTCGGCAAGAAGGATGCGGCGCTTGCGAGAGGTGGCGGGCGTGTTCATATCAGGATCCATTGAGCAGCAGTTGCACAACATCTACGCCGACCACGCACATGTCGTCGTCGAAGTTTCCGGTGGCGGCGGTTTGCCTGATGCTGGCGAGCAGTTTGTCGAAAAGTTCCGGTGTGGGCAGGCGGGAGAGTCCGGTTACGGCGGTGCGCAGCCCGTCTTTGTCAAAGATGCTGCCGTCGGTGCGCTCAACCTCGTAGAGGCCGTCGGTGAAGATCATCACCATGTCCTGTGCTGACACGGGACGGCGGGACTCTGTGAACTCGGCCGTGTCGAAGATGCCTAGGGCGGGGCCGGCCTCGGTGTCCGCCATGATCGGTTCGGCGGAGCTGTCCGAGCGCCGCACGTGCAGTGCGGAAGGATGCCCGGCGCTGGAAGAGCGCAGTTCTGCCTGCTCAAGGTCCACGACCAGGTAGAACGCGGTGGCAAACATCTGGGTGGGAGTCTGTTTGAGAATGGTGCAGAGGCTGCGATTGATTTCGGTGAGGAAACGTCCCGGCGCGTCTGCGATCGGCCTGAGTTCCTCCATCAGGCCGCGCAGAATGGAGGCCACGAGGGCGGCCCTAACGCCATGCCCCATGACATCGCACACCAGCACAGCGGCCTTGGTGTCCGAGAGTGCGCGGATGTCAAAGAAGTCACCACCGAGTTCGGTGGTGGTGGTGTAACGATAGCAGAACTGGAGGGCGCTCTGCTCCGGCGATGACCGTCCGGGAAACACGGGATAATGCCGGGGGATGAAGGCGGCCTGGAGTTCGCGGGCCATTTCGAGGTCGGCCGCCATCTCGGTGTTTTTTTCGCGCAACTGACAGGCCTGTTCTTCGAGCTTCTCTTTGGCCTTGCTCAGCTCGAGATTTTTCTGCACCGCCGTCTCGTAGGTGGAGAGCAGCAGATCGATGGAGTGGATGCCAGTGGCATGGAGCTGGTATTTGCGGCCGGCAAAGAAGAACTCCGTCACCGGGCGGCCATTCGCGGCGCGGCGCAGTTCGAGATTGGCCAGTACATACTGGACGCGCGAGAGCAGGAACTCCTCGTCGTACGGTTTGACGATAAAATTGTCCGCGCCGCATTCGAGGCCGCGCAGGATGTCTCTGGGATCGGAGAGCGAGGTCAGCAGGATGACCGGGAGCCCTTGCAGCTTCGGGTCATCTTTGATCCGCTGGCACAGCTCATAGCCGTCCATCTCCGGCATGTTGATGTCAGTGATGACGAGCGTGGGCACCTGCGTGGCGAGTGCGGCGAGCGCTTCGGTGCCGTTGCGGGCGGTCGTGACTCGGTAACCGTGATGACTCAGCACATGCATGAGTTTCAGCGCCTGCGTGGGACTGTCCTCGACGATGAGGATGCTGATGCCTTGTGTCGCGGATTGCTCAGTCGTGTTCATGGTGTGGCGGTGGAAAGCTGGCGTGGCACAGTGGCGGCGAGCGATTGCAGCAGTGCGGTGATGCGCTCCGGGTTGCCCACATGCACCGCCGCACCCAGACGGATGGCTTCTCCGGGCATGCCGTGGACGATGGAGCTCGCTTCATCCTGTGCGATGGTTACTGCGCCGCAGTCACGCATCAGCTTGAGTTCTTCCGCGCCATCGCGTCCCATGCCGGTGAGCAGCACTCCGACGGCTTGTGAGCCGTAGTTTTTGGCAATGGAGCGAAAAAGAAACGAAACGGAAGGCCGCAGGCCGTGCTCGGCGGGTTCCAGACCGAAGACAAGACGACCATCGGTCTCGACGCGCAACTGGCCGCCGTCCGGCGCGACATAAGCGGTGCCTGGCTGGACCAATTCACCATGCCGCGCGAGGCGGACTGGCATTCCGGTGGTATTTTTGAGCCAGTCCACGAGGCCTTGCACAAAGCCGGAGCTGATGTGCTGGACGATGACGATGGGCAGCGGAAACGGCTTGGACAAACCGGCGAGCACCGTGTGCAGCACCGGCGGGCCGCCAGTCGAGGCCCCGATCACGACCAGCCGTACCCTAGCACCCGCACGCGGCAGCACTGCGGTCTCCGTGGCCCGTGCCGCCATCCGCTGTTTCGTCCAGCGCCGGACGACACGGACCTCAGCCATCGCTTTCACAATGTTGATGAGCTTGAGCACTCCTGCGGCGTGGTTGGGATGCCCGACACCTGCCGGTTTTCCGATCGCTGCCACCGCTCCAGCCTCCATCGCGCGGAAGGTTTTTTCCACATCCACCGGATCGTAGCTGCCACTGACGATGATGATGGGCAGCGGCTGAGTTTCCATGATCTGTCGTGTGACCTCGTAGCCGTCCATGCCGGGCATGTGGATGTCCATCGTTACCACGTCGGGCTTGTGCCGGCCGAGCGCCGCAATGGCTTCCACGCCGCTGTGGGCACCGCCAACGACTTCAAACGCGGGATCAGACTGCAGCAGGTGCGCGATGAAATCCCGGCTCACTGCGGAGTCGTCCACGACGAGAACTTTGATTTTGCGGGAGATCATGGACGAGGAGTCGATAGTTGAGAGTTGATGGTTGATAGTCAGGGGAACGCTGCGGGGCCATCAACTATCAACTCAAGACCATCAACGTGGGGTATCATGGTCATACAAGTTTGCGAATCACCTCCAGCAAGTTGCTCTGATCAAAACTGCTTTTTACAATGTAGGCGTCCGCTCCCACATCAATGCCGCGTTCTTGATGAGCGCGCGAACTGAGCGCGGTGACGAGCACGACGGGGAGTTCCGCGAGTTTTTTGTCCGCGCGGATTTTTGCGGTGAGCTCGAAGCCGTCCATGCGCGGCATTTCCACATCGGAGACCACCAGATCGAAAGCGCGGCTTTTCAGTGCGGTGAGCGCATCCACGCCGTCAACGGCGGTGGTCACCTGGTAGCCGGAAGATTCGAGGATGTTCTTCAACAACATGCGCGAGGTGACAGAATCATCGGTGACGAGGATATGCAGCGCATGGGGAGTATCTCCTGCCTGTAGGGCGCCCGCAGCAGGGCGGCGGCCCGTGCCCGCCAGGCGCACGGCGGACTTGAGCAGGTCGGCCGCATGCAGGATGACCACGGGCACGCCCGAGCCCAGAACGGTGGCGCCGGCGACGTTGCGGACGCGCAGCAGCGGCTTGCCAATGTTTTTCACCAGCACCTCCTGCTCGTAGAACACTTCGTCCACCGCAAAGCCGATGCGTTTATCTCCAGCGCCGAGCACCACCACCTCAATGAATCCGCCTTGCTCCGCCTGGAGGCGCGGCGGCAGCTCCAGCACTTCATGGAGCCGCACGAAGCTGATGGCATGACCGTCGAGACTCATTGTTTCCGTGTTTTCCACGGTTTGGATGTCGTCACGCTTGATGCGCTTGATGCGTTCAACATTGGTGGTGGGAATGACGAACGACTGCCCGCCCGTGCCTACCAGGATGCCTTTGAAGGTGGCGAGGGTGATCGGCAGCACGATGCGGAAGATCGTGCCCGTGCCGGGCACCGTCTCGATGGCAATCTGCCCGCCGAGCTTCTCCACTTTTTCACGGACAATCGCCATGCCCAGCCCGCGTCCCGAAATCTCGGTGATGATCGGGCTGGTCGAGACGCCCGAATCGAAAATATGAACGAGCGCGGCTTGCTCATCGAGCTGGAGCGCGTCATCCGCCGACAGCGTGCCGTTGCGGATGGCGACCGCTTTCACCATCTCCAGGTCGATCCCGCGACCGTCGTCACTGATGACGATTTCGACTTTGCCGGCGTCCCGCTGAGAGACGGCCACGGTGAGGTTGCCGCAGGACGGTTTGTGCGCCTGGGCACGCCCGGCGGGTTGTTCGAGACCGTGGTCGATGCTGTTTCGCACGAGATGAATCAGCGGGTCCTTCATCTCTTGAAGGATGCGTTTGTCGATCTCGACTTCGCGACCACGGAGGCTGATGTCGGCCTCTTTGCCTACGGTGCGGGCGAGATCGCGCACCAGCTTTGGCAGCAGATCGAGCAAGACGCTGCTTGGCAGCATCACGAGGCGCTTCGCATCCTCCAGGAGACCGTCCACGAGTGTGCTGATGCCGCGTTCGTCGCGCTCGGCCGTGCCCGTGAGCAAGGCGAGGCGCTTGGCGAACGAGCGCATGTGGTTTTGGTTCCAATCCAAAAAATCACCCAGCTTTGTCAGCGCAGTCACGCTTTGGTCCCCGAGGCTGGGACGTGCCCAATCGCGTACTTTTGCGCACTCTTTGTGCCAAGCTTCGAGCTCATCCTCCAGTCCGCGTAAATCCATCACGTGCTGTCTGGCGATGAGTTTCACGGCGACCATTTCCTCCGCCTGGCGCAGCAGAGAATCCATTTTTGCCATCGGGATACGGACGGTTTCGGAGAGGTGTGGGCCTGCGGAGGGCAGGTCAGATGGAACCGGGCCGGCCGGATTCCCAAGATGGGACGAAATGGAATCAGGCGAGCTTGGTTCGGCAGAATTGCACACGCGCCCTTTTACCGGGACCGGCTGCGGCGCGGGTGGTGGATCATGCAGTTCACCGAGCTGCCGGACCATGTCAGTCACCGCCTTTTTTTCCGCCATGGTTTTCACCACATCCGGCAGTCGAAGCAGTTTATCCACGAGATCGAGGGCACGGTTCAAGGTGTCGAAGGTTTCCGCTGCCATACTGACCGGCTGGAGCTGCCACTTGGAAAAAATGCTCTCCAACGCCTGGCAGACTGCCTCGATGTCAGTGCGGTTCACTGCGCGTGCCGCGCCTTTTAGACTGTGGGCATCACGAAACACGAACTCGATGATCTCCTTGCGCCGGAGTGCCTGGGGATTTTTTTCCAGCTCAAGGAGGCCGGACGTCATGGCCTGTAGATGCTCACCGGCTTCCACCGCAAAAGCCTCGCGCAATTTGATGAGAAATTCTTCGTCGGTCATGACAGAACTCCGGTTGATGGCCTGAAACTCACCTGCGGAGTTAAACTCAGATGCCTCCACCAATGGCTGATGCTCCGGCCATCAACCATCAACCATTCACTATCAACTGAGGGTTCCAGGTTCACACTTTGAAGCGGGCCACCAATTGTTTCAGTTTTTGTCCGAGATCATGCAACTGCTGCGCGGCGGTCTCCGCCTGCTTGGTGCTGGTGACGGTCTGGGTGCTCGCGATCTTGATGTTTTCCATCGCCAGCGCGACCTGGTCCATGCCGACGAACTGCTGTTGGTTCGTTGCCGCGATCTGCGTCGCCGCCTGGGCCGCCTCGGCAATGTTGCCCGAGAGCGCACTGATGGACTCTCCGGCGGAGTTTGACTGGCGTACGCCTGCTTCCACGGCCTTGCTGCCCTGCTCGGTGGCCAGCACGGCACTGCTCGTGGCTTTTTGGATGTCATTCAAGATGGCGCGGACCTGGGTGGTGGCTTGCTTGGACTGTTCGGCGAGTGATTTCACCTCCTGCGCCACGACGGAGAAGCCTTTGCCTTCCTCACCTGCTCTTGCCGCTTCGATGGCGGCGCTCACGGCCAGCAGCTTCGACTGTGCGGCAAGGTCGTCCACCGTCGCGATGATCTCGCCGATGGCCTGGCCCTGCGCGCTGAGGCTGAGAATGCTCTCCGCCACCAGACCCATCTGCTGGCGGATGCCGCCCATGCCTTCGATGGTCTGATCCACCGCCCGCTTGCCACCGCGTGCGACATCGGCGGCTTTCTGCGATTCTTCAGCCACTGATTTCGCTTTCTGGCTGGAGATTTGCGAAGTTTGCTTCACTTCCTCGACGGTCGCTGTCGTCTCGGTGATCGCCGCCGCGGTTTCAGCTGCGCCGGCCGCAAGCTGCGTGGTGGAGGCCATGATCTCGCTCGCCGAGGAAGCGAGGACGTTCACCGCCTCCAACAGTTCCTGCATGATGCGGCGCAGGCCCGCCAGCATGTTCGCAAAGGCATTGCCGAGCACATCGCGCTCGGATCGCGGCGTGATCTGCGCCGTCAGGTCGCCGTCGGCGATTTGTCTGGCGCGGTCTGAAAGCACTGACAGCGACTGCGTCATCCGCTGGAAAGTCTTCATCAACGCCCCGACCTCGTCACCACGATCCACACCGGTGAATTCAACATTCAGATCGCCGTTGGCGATTTTGTCCGCCGCAACGGCGATTTTTTCGAGCGGCTGCGCAATCAGGCGGCCCAGGCCGACGATCATCAAGATCGCCGTCAGGACCGCGCAGCCACTTAGAATACCGAAGACGACCTGTGCCTGTGCCAGCCGGGCTCTTGACCTTTCGGTCAGTACTTGAGTGAACTCACGTGAGATGGTGCGGATCTTCTCAAACCGTTCGGATTGTGGTCCGAGAACAAGGGTGGCGGCTTCCTCCTTTTTCTGCTGGCGGATGAGCGGAATCACCTCGGTGTCACGAACTTGCACGAATTCCATGCGGATGGAGGTGATCTGCTCGACGTACGGCAGCATTTCAGCATCACGCCGATACAGCGCGTCCAGCCGCTTGAGAACTTCGGTGTTGTCGCTCGAGTAACCGTGCACTTCCTGCAATTTTGATTCCACCTCAGTCCCGGCGGGCTGGAGTATGGCGGCGAGCAAAGCCGAGCGCTGACCGTTGAAGTTGTTCCGCAGCGACATCGCGTCGGCGATGCTGATTTCGGCATCACGGACCGCGTACATCGAAGTCCAGGCCGTGATGATGACCGCGACGAGCACGAGAATCACGATGCCGAAGCCCGTTGTCAGTTTGGAACTTGTCTTGAGGTTGATGAACCAGCGCATGGGTTTGCCTTTCGTTTGGTGTTGGATTCAGGGGGACACTTCCTCGTTAACGAGGATGCGGTTGTCGGAGAGTATCTTCGCGGCGTCGAGCACGACGAGCCGTTCGCTGGTGATGCCACGTAGATAGTCGGCACGGCGGCCGGTCAGCGTGGGCAGTGCTGGTTGCAGTTCATCCAGGCGGATGCGGCGCACGCCGAGGATGGTGTCGGCCAGGATGCCAACCTGCATGTCGTCGTGCTGGATGATGATGATCTTGTTCAGCTCCGTGATGCCTTTGGCAGGCAGGTCGAAAAACTTTTTGAGGTCTATGACCGTGCGGATCTCACCGCGGAGATTGATGATGCCGAGTACGAACGGTGGCGCGCAGGGCACCGGTGTCAGCTCCTTCAGCAGACTGACCTCCTTCACCTGCGCCAGGGCAATGGCGTAGTGCTCGCTGGCCAGTTCAAATTCGACCGTCTCCAGGATGTCCCCCGCCACCTCCTGGGCTTGTGGCTCCCGCGCGAGTTCCTGCGCACGTTTCTTCAACAGCCTGCGCTCCGCCTCGGCCGAAAGCGCGAATCCCGTCTCGATGGCCGCACGGGCTGCGTCTATCTGGCGGCGAACTTCTGTCCAGTCTGTCGGTGCCGGTGTTTTCATGCGGCCACCTCCTGCATGGATGCCAGAATCGCGAGCATGCGCCCAGCGGTGGTGCCGTCGGATTCAGGCAGCACCGCTTCAGGCGACTGCTTGCGCAGCAGCGCGCGGGCATTTTCAAAGCAGCGCCCGGCATCGCGGCTGCGGCCCAGTCGCAGCATGAGATTGCCGAGGGTAAAGTGCGCCACGATAAAATTCTGGTCGAGATACAAGGCGCGTTTGATCGCCAGTGCGGCTTCTTCGATGGCATTCTGCTCATGCAATATGACGCCACGCAGGTAGTGGCTGGCGGCGGAAAGCTTGTTTGTCTCGATGGCCTGGTCGCAGGCCTTGAGAGCTGCGGCCAGGCTGCCTTCATTGGCCAGGCGCCGCGCCTCGGCGATGAAATCCGGCAACACCGGGGCAGCAGCAGCCACCACCGGTTGGGAAGGCTGGGGCGTCGGTGTCACCGCAGTGAGTGCCGCCGGCTCGAGCGTCAACATCGGCGTCAGCAGCTCCGCTCTCTGGGGTGCCGGGCCGCCTTTGCGGTAAGCCGCAGTGCCGGAAAATCCTGCAGGAGAGAAGTCGGTGAACAATTCCTGCGACGCCTCCGCAGCGCTGATGAACAGCCAGCCGGGGTCAACCAAGGAGCGGTGGAGATTGGCGATGACCTTGCGCAGTTGCTCGCGCGAAAAATACATCAGCACATTGCGGCAGAAGATGATGTCCAGCGCATTGGTGTTGTTCATCAGCGATGGAAACACATCCTCCGCCAGATTCAGACAACCGAACTCAACCATCCGCCGAATGTCCGGCAGCACCTCAAAGCGCCCCTCCACGGTCTGCCGAAAAAACTGATGCTTCATCCCGTCCGGCACGCCGCGGAACGACCACGGGCCATACACGCCTTGGACCGCTTTTTGCAAAAAACGCGGGTTGAGGTCGGTGCCCAGAATCGATATCTGCCAGTCCTTAAAATCTGGCAGAGCACGGTGCAGCGCCATGGCGATGGAGTAAGGCTCTTCTCCAGTGCAGCAGCCGGCGCTCCAGATGCGCAGCCGTTTCGCCTGTCCCCGCCGTGCCTGCACGATGGCGGGAATCACCTGCGTTTCCAGCGCTTCAAACGACTGCGGATCGCGGAAGAAGTATGTTTCGCCGATCGTCAGATGCGCCGCCAGCGATTCGATCTGCTTGGCGCCCAAGACGGAGCCTGCCATCTTTCGTGCGCAGGCCTCGGTGCTTTCAAAACCCAGTTCTTTTGCCGCTGCGCCCAGGCCGCGCTCCAGATCTGACCAGCGTTCACGCGGATAGTGCAGTCCCAGCCGGGCTTCCACTGAGTGGCTGACCGCCTCCAAAAGTTCCGTTGTGAGCATGGATGTCATGGCTGCGGGTTGAGCATCAGCTGCAATGCCGCGTGATCTTCGATCGAAAGAAATCGCTCCAAATCGTGCACAAGCACCAGGCTGCCATCGCGCTTCATCACACCTGTGACCATGTCCAGTTGCGGCAGGATGCCCGCCGTTGGCGTGATCTGCACTTCGCCTCGAGAAACCACACTCGTCACCGAGTTCACCAGCAGCGCGACCGTGCGCCAGTACGTATGGGCGATGACGAGGTGGTCGGTCGTGCGCACTTCACGTGTTGGCAGGCCAAATCGTGTCCACAAATCAAACACCGGCACGATTCGCCCCTGAAAATTGATCACCCCACGAACGCCGTGCGGGGCCTCAGGTATGGGAGTGACCTCGACGGCCCTCACAACCCGCTCCACCACCGCCAGCGCCACGGCGAACTCCTGTTCATCGAGATTGAAGACCACCCACGCGTCTGCACCGTTTTGCATGCTTCTTGCCGGGGGAGAATGCTTTGGGGAGGCTGGTAGTGGTGAATCCATGTCAGATATCTCCATTGATCAGTTCGCAAACCTACATAAGCCATGCGGCGATGTTTTAGGCTCGGCTCGGAAACCCACAGCGCAAGTTTTTTCCTATCAACTGCCCGGTACAAGCGGTGGCGGGTGTGAGAGAGGCACGACTTGCCGGGCGTAGTTGATGGCGTCCATGCAGCCGCACTTTCCAACCACGCCATTCAACCGCCGCGACTGGCTGCGCGTCGGTGGGCTGGGCTGTTTGGGGCTGTCGCTGCCGCAAATGCTCAAAGCGAAATCGCTGCGCAGCAAGGATGCGTCGTTTGGCCGGGCGAAGAGCTGCATCATCCTGTTTCTCAGCGGGGGGCCGCCGCAGCATGAGACGTTCGATCCGAAACCGGACGCACCGCTGGAGATTCGCGGTGATTTCAAATCGATCCCGACTTCCGTGCCGGGGATTCATTTCTCCGAGACGCTGCCGCGCACGGCGAAGCTGATGCAGCACCTCGCGGTGATCCGCTCGATTACCACGGGCATCAATGCGCACTCCACCAGCGGCTGTTTCATGCTCACGGGCTATGCACCGGCGTCCAAAGCTGAAAGCGTGCCGCCGAGTGCGAATGACTGGCCCAGCATCGCGTCGGTCGTTGGTGCGTTGAAACCGAGCGAGCGTTCGCCGCTGTCGTCGGTCGTTTTGCCGGAGCGCCTTGAGAACAACGGCAACGTCGTCTGGCCCGGCCAAAACGGTGGCTTCATGGGTGCGCCGTGGCATCCGCAGCTCATCAAGTGCAACCCCAGTGCCGAGCGCTTGCGCATCGAAGGCATGAGTTTGACCGACGGCATGACGGATCTGCGGTTCTCCGAACGCGGCAGCTTGCTGCGGCAGTTGGACGTGCAATTCCGTCGCTCGCTGGCGAACCCGCTCATGGAGGAGGCGGAGGCGATGCAGCAGCGCGCCTTTGATTTGATCCACTCGGAGGCCAGTCGTGCCGCATTGGAGATCGAGCGTGAGCCTGCGGTGATGCGGGAGCGCTACGGCAGGCATAAATTCGGCCAGAGCGTGCTGCTGGCGCGTCGGCTGGTGGAAGCCGGTGTGCGGCTGGTGCAGGTTAACTGGCCACGTGAACCCGGCGATGACAAGGAGGGCAGTCCGCTGTGGGACACGCATCAGCGCAACGGTCCGCGTGTGCGCGAGGTGTTGTGTCCGCAGTTCGACATGGCTTACTCAACGCTCATCCAGGATCTGCACTCGCGTGGTTTGCTCGATGAAACACTCGTTGTTGTCATGGGCGAGTTTGGCCGCTCGCCCATCATCAACAAAAGCGGCGGTCGCGATCATTGGGGCAATGTCTTTTCCGTCGCCATGGCCGGAGCGGGCATCGCCGGTGGTCAAATCATCGGCGCGAGCGACAAGATCGGCGGATTCCCGGAAGACCGGCCCGTGCGTCCGCCGGATCTCGCCGCCACCATTTTCCACCTGCTTGGCATTCATCCCAATCACGAATTCATGGACGCGTTGCAGCGCCCGCGCACTGTCACTGACAGCGGCGTGCCGCTGCGCGAACTCGTCGGGGTCTAATTTCATTCTCATGCGTCATCTCATCCTCTCCCTCCTCCTCACCGTCACCGCACTGGCTGCGGAACTGCCCCAAGAACAGCGCATCGTCTTCCTTGGCGATTCAATCACGCAAGGCGGAGGTTACATCGAGATCATCGAGGCCGCGCTGATCGCGCAGCATCCTGAGGTGACGAAGGAAATCATTCCGCTCGGTCTGAGCAGCGAGACGGTGAGTGGTTTGAGCGAAGACGGCCATGCGGGCGGCAAGTTTCCGCGTCCTGACCTGCACGAGCGTCTCGACCGCGTGCTGGAAAAGGCGAAGCCACAGCTCGTCTTCGCGTGCTACGGCATGAACGACGGCATTTACCTCCCGCTCGGTGCCGTGCGCACGAAGGCCTTCCAGGACGGTATGAAGAAGTTGCACGACAAAGTCACCGCTGCCGGTGCCCGCATTATTCATCTCACGCCGCCGGTGTTTGATCCGGTGCCGATCAAGGCACGCGTGGTGCCGGGCGATCAAGTGAAGCCGGGGCAGTTCTACGCCGGCTACAACGAGGTGCTCGACTTCTACGCGGACTGGTTGCTCGACATGCGCAGCGAGGCGAAATGGAGCGTCTTAGACATCCACGGGCCGATGAATGCCGCCATCGCGGAACAGCGGAAGAGCGATCCTGAGTTCACCTTTTCCAAAGACGGCGTGCATCCCGGCCCGGAGGGTCATCTGCTCATGGCGCATGCTGTTCTCGATGCCTGGGGCCTCAAGGTGAAAGCCGATGGCACGCCCGATCATCCGAATGGCGCGGCGATCCTCGCGGTGATCAAAAAGAAGCACGCGATCCTGCGCCCCGCGTGGTTGAGTCATGTCGGACACAAGCGCCCCGGCAACGCGCCCGGTTTGCCACTGCCCGAAGCCGAGGCAAAGGCCGCTGAATTCGATGCCGAGGCCCGCAAGCTCGCGAAGTCGAAGGAGATCGTCTTCCCGAACCAAGCTGCTGAATGGAACGGCTACCCGAAATACGAACTCACCATCGCAGGCAAGCCCGTGACCGTCGTCGCGCCGAAAACCGCCGCCGCAGGCCGTCCGTGGGTGTGGCATGGCGAGTTCTTCGGCCACAAGCCCGCGCCGGACATAGCGCTGCTCGGCAAAGGCTTCCACATCGTTTCTATGAAGATCAACGACATGCTCGGCTGCCCCGATGCGGTGAAGCTGTGGAACCAATGCTATGCGGAACTCACCACGAGCTATGGCTTGAGCACGAAGCCAGCTCTTGTCGGCCTCAGCCGTGGTGGTTTGTATTGCTACAACTGGGCCATCGCCAATCCCGACAAAGTCTCCTGCATCTACGGCGACGCGCCCGTGTGCGACTTCAAGAGCTGGCCTGGCGGCAAGGGCAAAGGGAAGGGCGACCCGCGGAACTGGGGCTTTGTGCTGAAGCTGTGGGGTTTCAAAGACGAGGCTGAGGCGTTCGCTTACAAGGGCAATCCCGTGGACAGTCTTGCCCCGCTGGCGAAGAACCATGTGCCGTTGCTGCATGTCTTCGGTGATGCCGACGATGTCGTGCCGTGGGAGGAAAACACCGGCTTGATCGAGTCACGCTACAAGGCGCTGGGTGGAGACATCACGCTGATCCGCAAACCCGGCATCGGGCATCATCCGCATGGCTTGGCGGACTCGACGCCGATTGTCGAGTTCATCGCGAAGCATGCGAAGTAAGCCACGCGTCCACTCGCGGACTACGCATCCAAGCCAAACGCCGTGTGGACGACGCGGGCGGCGTTTTCGATCTCGCTTTCGTCCACGATGACGGCGGTCTTGATCTCGCTGGTGGAGATCATCTGGATGTTGATCTTCGCATCCGCGAGGGCCTTGAACATCTTGGCGGCGACGCCGCTGTGGCTGCGCATGCCGATGCCGACGACGCTGAGCTTGGCGATGCTGCTCTGCGTGCGGAGCTGGGCTTCGTCACCGAGAGTTGGGAGGATAAGCTTCAATGCGGCTTCGGCCTTGGCGAGATCAGCGGCGCTGAGAGTGAAGGAGATGTCGGTGATGCCGTCGAAGCTGACGTTTTGCACGATCATGTCGATCATGATGTTCGCGCTGGCGATGGCACCGAAGATGGCGGCGCTAATGCCGGGACGGTCGGCGACGTCGTCGATGGTGACCTTGGCCTGGTTGCGTTCGAGGCTGACGCCACGGACGACGACGGCTTCCATGCCGGGGGATTCTTCTTTCACGATGGTTCCGGGGTTGTGGTTCATGCTGTTGCGCACTTCGAAGCGCACACCAAATTTGTTCGCAAACTCGACGCTGCGGCTCTGCATCACCTTGGAGCCGGAGGAGGCCATTTCGAGCATCTCCTCATAGCTGATCTCAGGGATCTTCTGCGCGGTCTTCACGACACGCGGGTCGCAGGTATAAACGCCGTCCACGTCGGTGTAGATCTGGCAGAGGTCGGCTTTAATGGCCGCGGCCATGGCGATGGCGGTTAAATCGCTGCCACCGCGGCCCAGCGTGGTGATTTCGCCGCTGGCGGTCTCGCCTTGGAAGCCGGCGAGCATGACGATGTTGCCTTCATCGAGCATCTTCTTCACGGCATCGGGCGTGATGTTGACGATGCGGGCCTTGGTATGCACGCGGTCGGTGGAAATGCCAGCCTGTGCGCCGGTGAGTGACACCGCTTTGCCGCCGAGAGCATTGATGGCCATGGCGGTGAGGGCGGTGGTGGTCTGCTCACCCGTGGCGAGCAGCACATCCATCTCGCGCTCGACGGGCTCGCGTTCAGGCGAGACTTCCTTTGCCAGCTTGATGAGCGTGTCCGTCACGCCGGACATCGCGGAGACAACAGCGACGACCTGATTGCCCGCACGCTGCGTTTCCAGGATGCGACGTGCGCAATTGCGGATGCGCTCGGGATTGCCGACGGAGGTGCCGCCGTATTTCTGGACGATGAGGGCCATGCTGGGATTGGGGAAAGGGCGCGGAAAATGGCACGGTGAACCGGAGGCGCAAGGGCGGAATCACTGCGGGCAGAGTGTCGGCCCCGGCGGATGTCTGAGCGCGCGCCAGCCCTTCCTGCGGCAGCCCTGGCCGGGGCTGCTGGAATGAAGGCTGGGCTGCCGCCACCGGCCATGTTATGAAATGGCAGAATTTTTGCCGCGTTTGGCGGCTCGCACGTCATGCAGCAGTAATGACATCATCTTCCACATCCCTTTGTCCTGTTTGCGGCTGCCCCCTGGAGACCGCCGAGGCAGGTGCCTGCCCGCGCTGCCTCATGCTGGCCGCCATGGAACCAACCGCGCATTCGAGCGAGGCCTCGCGCCAGCCACCGCCGTCGCTCGAGGAGGTCAGCGCGGCGTTTCCACAGCTCGAAATCCTCGAACTGATCGGCCAGGGCGGCATGGGCTGCGTCTTCAAGGCGCGGCAGCCGAAGCTGAACCGGCTCGTCGCGCTGAAGCTGCTGCCGGCCTCGCTCGCGGAGCGCGATGCGGCGTTTGCGGGGCGTTTCGAGCGCGAGGGGCAGCTCCTCGCGCGGCTGCATCATCCGAACATCGTCGCGGTGCATGACTCCGGCACGGCGGGCGAATTTTTCTACCTCATCATGGAGTTCGTCGATGGCGTGAATCTGCGCCAGGCCATGCGTGCGCGACGCTTCACGCCGGTGCAGGCGCTGGCCATCGTGCCGCACATCTGTGACGCGCTGCAATACGCGCACGACGAGGGCGTGCTGCACCGCGACATCAAGCCGGAGAACATCCTGCTTGATGCGAAAGGCCGCGTGAAACTCGCCGACTTCGGCATCGCGAAACTGCTCGCCGAGTCCGAAGTGCCAGCCAACGACGCCGCGCCCGCCGACGCCGGTCTCACGCACGCGGGCACTGCGCTCGGCACGCCGAGCTACATGTCCCCCGAGCAGCGCGACACGCCCGCAGACGTGGATCACCGTGCGGACATCTACTCGCTCGGCGTCGTCTTTTACGAACTCCTCACCGGCGAACTCCCACAGGACCCGCTTGCGCGCCCTTCGGCGAAAAGCGCCGCCGATCCGCGCGTGGACGCCATCGTGCAGCAGGCGCTGGAAAAGGAACGCGGTCGCCGCCAGCACAGCGCGGGCGAGGTGAAGACGCAGGTGGAGACCGTGGTTGCCACTCCCGGCGGCAGCCAGGGCGGGGAAGCTCAGGTTTCCAGCGCCCCGCCGCGCTTCCGCAAAATCGGCAGCGGCACGCTGAGCACGCCGGAGTTGCTCGCCACCGCCGAGGGGCAGTTCTTCGCCTACCGCACGCGCGGGCAGCTCATTCTCGATGAGCGGCAGCTCACGCACTCGCGCACCGGGGTGGACACCGTCATCCCGCTGGCAGCCATCCGCGATCTGAGCCTCGGCAGGTATCCGCGCACGATGGCCCCGGCGGGCATTGACCTCATCAGCCTGAGCTTCGAGGAAGGCGGCCAGCGCAGGCAGGTCCTGCTTTTCCCGATGCAAGGATGGTTCGGTTTCCCCTCGAGCGCGAACGCGCACGTTGCCGAGTGGCTCGTGGCGATCCGCGAAGCCGTCACCGCCGCCACGGGCCACACGCCCGGCTCGACACCGGCGGACAAATTGGGCGTGCCATCCAGCTCACGAAGCGTGCTGGTGCTGACGTTAGGCGCACCGCTGTGCGCGCTGTTGGTCTTGACGGGCAGCTTGATTTACCTCGCGATCATGCGCCAGACCCCCGGCGCTCCCACAACCTTTCCATTCAACATCAATCCGATGTGGGTCGTGTTCGCGCTGCCTTTCCTGTTTCCATTGGTCGCCTTCCGTCTCCCGTGGCTGCTGCATCGGCGGGCGCGGAAAGGCAGTTCGTCCGCCACAGTCTCCGGGCAGGCGGTTCTGCCGCCGGACAGCCCGGCGAGCACGCCGCGCTACTCGCGTATGGCCATCGTGGGGGCGGTGTGGTTCGGAGTGGCGTTGGTTGGCATCTTGACGGTTGCGGGTCCGATTCAGAAGGGGCTGCCGTGGTGGCAAACGCTGCTCAGTCTCATGATTTTATTGCCGACGGTGTCCGCGCCCTTCGGCACGACGATCCTCGGCTGGGTCGCCGTCTCACAAATCCGGCGCTCGGCGGGACGGCTCCATGGCCTGCGCCTCGCGGTGGCCGATGGTTTGATGTTCCCGCTGCTGCTTCTGGACGGTCTGCTGGGTGGGGCTTGGTGGTTCATTGCGCGATGGCTCGTCGATTTCCTCGCCAACGAGCCGATGCACATTCGCGCGCTCAGCGACCCTGAGCACGTCCATCTGGGTTTCGTGACACGGCTGGCGAACGATCTGGCGCATCACGGCACCAGCAGCGTTTTATTCGTCTTCGGGGCGGCTGTGACGGCCATCGCGGCGGACTATTTCATCATCCGCGCCGTCTGGCGCGCGGTGAGGCGGCTATCAGCCAACTCCATCGCAAACGCCCCCGCAGCCCCGCTCAAGACGAACCTCTTGATTCCCCTCGTGCCGCTCGTGCGCAACTGCGGCTCCGGTCGCAAGGCGGTGACGCTGGTCGTGGCCTTCACGCTCGCCGCGCTGATTGGCTACCGGGCATGGAGCATGGCAGGCGGTGCGCCGATTCCCTGGTCTCCAAGCGTAGCGGTCGGGCTGATCCCTGCCGCAGTCTTCGTTGCGATCCTCATGGTGCTGGTCGTCCGCAATGCCGTGGCCGACCGCAAACCCGTGAGGTTGGCCGTGGGCATGCTTGGGCTTCTGGCCATCGCAGTCGCCGCATTGATGGTCTTCAAGAGCATGGCACCGCAGACCGATCTCATTCAATTGGCTGCCAACGATCCCGCCAGGCACTTTCCCTCGGGCGCGCACATCGGTGGCAACCATCACAGCGTGATGGTGACTCACGATAAAGCCCAAACGGCTTTGCACTATGTCCTCTACTACGCTGGGGACTTCGGGACGACTTCCTCCGGGACGCAGAACCTCGTCACGAAAACCTGGGTGGACGAGGGAGCGGTGAAATTGAAAAACGGGCGCACCTTCGGCTACCGGCGCGAGGGGCGCTATCCCGACGAGCTGCATGTGAACGGCACCCCCTACGACTTGCGCAAAGGGCGCGTGCTCGTACTGCGCGACGACGGCACGGCGGAGCAGTTGAAGCTGTTCCCGCCTCTCACGGTGGCGCGTGATCCAGAGGCTCTGGCGAAGCTGCTGACCGCACCATCGGCGTCCATCCCGCAGCACATCGAATTCAAAGTTCTCCGCGTCGAGAACCCTCCCGGCACGCGGAACATCCTCCTGCACTTCGAGCGCGACTCGAATTATGGCCTCGCCCTCGAAGTGTGGCAGGACGTGACGCGGTTGCAGGGCCGTCCCGGTCCCGCGCCTGACCAGCGAGATTGGCGGCAGAAGGAATGGGTGGGCGTCAACGACCCTCGCGTGTTGAGATGGGCGTTGCCGCAGGAATTCACCCCGGACGAAGCGAAGGCGCTGGCGAAGGAAATGGAGCGAAAGTGGAAAGGCTCCCATCCGCTGCCGGATGGCGCGGTGCCGGAGTTTGCCACCGCGCTGCATCGCGATGGCTGGAAGTATCACCTCGTCACAAAGGTGCTGCGCGAGCCGGGTTCGCCACGTCCGCCCGCGCCGGCTGGAGCCTTGTTCACCAGCGAGCAACGGATCAACTGGCCTGCCGATGCGCTGGTGCGGTTGACTCTCGACCAATCGACGAACGGCGGACCAAAGACGCGCCTGGGAGAGGAGCTTGTCTTCAAGACTGCGCCGGACCGCGCGACAGGATTTGTCCTGCGCTGGCACGCCTACCCTGCGCAGCAGGGGAAGTTCGGGAATCAATGGATTCTGGATTTGGTGGACCCGGACACCGGCGTGATCTTTCACCGCGTCGAAAACCGCTTTGCCATTCCGGTGAAGCTGATCTCGCCCGATCATCTCCCGCTTCCCGAAAAAAACCAAAGCCACATCCTAGCGGAACCGGGATCGTATTCACCGTTCCATTTGCTCCGTGCGGAACAACCCGGCCCGCCCGGCGCGGCTATCACGGCCTGGTGGGATCTACAGGCCGTCGTCGAGTTCATCAGTCCGACCGAGAAGGGGGTCGTGCCGGCGTTCCAGTTGCCCTCATTGCCAGCGGGCGGCCCGCGCTAAAAAAATCCACGTCGCCAATCAACCCATGAAAACAAGCCTCACCGTCTTCGCCACCACGCGCTGGACGCTCGTGCGCCACGCCACCGGCCACAGTGCCGAGGGCCAAGCGGCTCTGAGTGAGCTGTGCGCGGCGTATTACGAGCCGGTCGTCGCTTTCCTCCGCCGCAGCGGGAGCGCAGCGGATGCGGCACGGGAGACGGCGCATGAGTTCTTCGAGGTGATCTTGGAAAAGCCGGCGCTCGGCGGCGCGGAGCCGGGGCGCGGGCGGTTCCGCAGCTACCTGCTCGGCGCGCTGAAACATCACCTCAGCCATCGTCGCGAGCACAATGCGCGGCAAAAGCGCGGCGGCGGCGTGGAAAACGTGGCGCTGGCTGCGGGCACCGACACTTCGCCCGGCATCGACCCCGGCGATCAACAGACGCTGCCGCCGGATCGCGAGTTTGACCGCCAGTGGGCGCTCCATGTGTTGCGCCGGGCCACGGCTGCGCTGGCGGCCGAATGGGCCGCTGCAGGTCGTGCGGCTGAGTTTGCACTGCTGCAGCCCTTCATCGCCGGTGATCCAGACCACGGTGACATCGCGTTGCTGGCGGAACAACAGGCGCAAAGTGCCGCCACACTGCGCAAAACGCTCAGCCGACTGCGGCAGGCATTTCGGCAGAAGGTCAAAGCAGAAATCGCGCCCACCCTGGATGTCGGCAACGATGCGAATGACGAAATGCGCGAGCTGCTGCAGGCACTGACGCCGTGACTGCTCAGCCGGCAGCGCGGTGTTGCTCCGCAGCGGTCAATTCGCGCCACTGGCCTGGCTGGAGCGTCAGATCGGCCAAACGCAGGCCACCGATGCTCACGCGGATGAGCCTGAGCGTGGGAAAACCAACGGCGGCGGTCATGCGGCGGACCTGGCGGTTTTTGCCTTCGGTGAGAGTGAGTTCGAGCCACGAAGTCGGCACGGATTTGCGGAAGCGGATGGGCGGATCACGTGGCGGGTGGGCGGGTTCGGTGTCGAGACGCTGCGCCTTGCAGGGGAGGGTGCGGAATTCCTTCAAATCGACGCCGGAGCGCAGTTTGCGTAGCGCTTCGTCACTGATTTCGCCTTCGACCTGAGCGTGGTAACTGCGCGGATGAGCGTGGCGTGGATTGAGCAGTCGGTCGTTCCAGTGTGCTTCATCGCTGAGCAGCAGGAGTCCTTCCGAGTCACGATCCAAGCGACCGATGGCATAGACATGTGGTGGGAAGCCGAACTCGGCCAACGTGCGATGCGATGGATGCTCCTGCGTGAACTGGGAGAGGACATCGAAAGGCTTGTAGAAGGCGATGAGCATCACTTCTGCTTCAACGCTTCAAGCTCACGCGTCAGTTCAGCGCGGCGCTGCTGGTAGTGTGAGTGTGCGGTTTCACGCGTCTGACCATTCGCCACACCCATGACGCCAGCCACCAAGACAAACAGTCCCATGCCAATGGGAACAAGCTGGAAGATGCCCGGCGCACCGAATGAACTGGAGAACGAGGCCATGCCAAAGCAGACCACGGCGAAGAAAATGGCAAACGCGAGACCAAACGTGGGATTGCCCGGTGGGCGCGGGCCGTTGCGGCCTTGAACCATCGACTCCGCTTGTTCGATGCCCCACTCACGATCCAAGCGTTCGATCTCATTCTGCACGGTGATCACTTCAAGGCTCTCCGCCATCTTGCCGGTGTTCGCAGCGATCTTGGCGACTTCCTCGGTGAAAATGGAGTTGTCGGTGCGCTTCACCTCCAGACTGCTCTGGCAGAACTGGCAGGTGACGAAGCGGGTGTTTTCGGCCACTTGGAGCGGGGCGCCGCAGTGGTTGCAACGAACGGAGAGCGTTTCCATGCGCCGAGGCTAGCGGGAATGCTGAAGATTTTCAAGAGTGGTTCCAAGCCGCATCACATCTTCCAACGCGAGCCGCTGCTGCTCAAACTCCGCCTCGCTCATGCGACGCGGGATGTGGTGCGGCTTGTCGAAGACGATCGTGACCTTGGCAAAGGGCAACGGCAGGAGGAACTCGTCCCAGGTCTTGAACTGGATGAAGTGGCTGTAATGCAGATGCACGGGAATGATCGGTGTGCCGGTGAGCTGGGCGAGTTTCACGATGCCGGGCTGCACGCGATGCAGCGGGCCGCGTGGCCCGTCGGGTGTGATGCCGATCTCGTAGCCTTCATTGGATTTCTTGGCCAGCGCGATGAGGGCGCTCATGCCTTTCTCAGGCTTGGAACTCGACCCGCGCTCGGCTTCGATGCCGAAGCTCTCGCAGATGTCGGCGATGATCTGCCCATCGCCGCTGGGGCTGGTCAGAATGGTGCCGGGAACGTTGGCGAACCACTCATGATGCAGCCAGGGGATGAGAAACATGCGGTTGTGCCAGAAGGACCAGATCCAGCCTTTGCGCGTGGCATCAAACACACCCGCATCATCACGCACTTCCCAGCTCAACGTCGCGCCAATGCCGCGCATGAGCCATGCGATGATCTTGCCGACGTTCTTGATGCGGATTTTGGCCATGAATGCCGCATTGCATGGCGGTGTTCTGTGCGGTGGTCAAGATGCGGATGCCAGCCCATAAAATGGGCGGAAGAAAATCTTCCGCCCGGTGGCTTCGATCCTGGTGTGTGCGCTGTCGCTAACCTTTGCGCATGAACATGACAATCAGTGTGATCAAGCCGACGGCAAATGCACCGATGCCCACGGGAAACATCAAGGCGTCATCATCCGAACCATCGACGATGATGGCGCTGTCCTGCGCGTTGGCGGCGAGATAGCGCACCTTGACCAGCGGATCGGTGACGGACGTGTCGTTCGTTCGTGCGGAGAAGAAACTCGAGGTCACCTTGAAGGTCTTCGTCACGGGAGCACCACCCTGCGGGGTGAACGTGACATCGAAATTGTAGCTGCGTGAGCGCTTGCCGCTGCGCCGCGACTCGCCGCCCCCAATCATGCCGTCCACCGTGACGCCTTCTTTCTCCAGCTTGGCGAGCCGTTCTTTTTCCAAATGGCCGTTGTAGGTGAGAAACGGGCCGGCGATGACGGCAATGGCCGCGAACAGTTTGATTTTGGTGGGTGTCTCCATAGATGATTTCAGGGTGAGGGCGCGGTTTTATGGAAACCCTCGCAAATGGTCAATGAAATTATTGGAGGCCTGGTAATTTTTTTCGAACCTAGCTCACGGAACCGTTTTCATCAGCTCAATGACCGATTTGCCTGCTTCCCGGCGGAAATCGACGCGGTCGAAGATCTCGCTGATGACATGGAGGCCGAGGCCGCCGATGCGCTGGCCGGTGGAGGGCGGGGCGATGAGTTTGGCAAAGTCCTCGTTGGTGATGCCTTCACCGTGATGCTCGATGAAGATGCGGACCGAGTCGGCGTCTGACTCGATGCGGCAGGAGGCGGGGCGCTCGGTGCTGGTGGCGCAGTAGGCGTATTTGCAGATGTTGCTCATCACTTCATCGCAGCCGAGCACGATGAAGCCGGTGATGGCATCACTTAGGCCGTGATAACCCGCCCATGCCTCGATAAACTCGCGCACGAGGCGCAGCGTGTCGGGATGGCAGGAGAGGGCGAGTTCGCAGGGCGGCGGCGTGGAGTGATCGGTGATCGTCAGCACGGTGGCGTCGTCTTGATAACTCGCGCCATGGGCGAAGGTGCGCCATTGTTCGACGAGGTGGCTCAAGAAGCCGTCGCCACCATTGGTATGCTGCATGGCGGCGGCGAAGGCTTGGTCTTCGAAATACTCGCCCGCGCTGTTTTGCACTTCGAGGATGCCATCCGTGAAGAGCATCCAGTGGCGGCCGGTGCTGAAGGGCAGCACCCATTCTTCGTAACGTGCGGCACAGGAGATGCCGAGCGGCGCATTGCCGGGTGCAGGGACTTCTTTCCACGCCTTGCCGTCGAAGACCTGCGCACCGGGCAATCCAGCGCAGCAAAGATGCACCTGCCGCGACTTCGGGCACACCAGCATGGCGTTGATGGCGATGAAGCGGCCGGCTTTCATCACGCCGCAGAGTTTTTGGTTCAACGCGGTCATCCATTCCGCAAGATTCATGTTCACGCACAAATGTGCGGTCGATGCGATGAGCGTGGTGCCACGGGCCATGTCGAGCGCAGCAGGCAGGCCTTTGCCGCAGACGTCGCCGACACCGAGAAGGATTTTGCCGTCGTCGATCTGATGCCAGAAGAAAAAATCGCCACCGACTTCGCTGGCAGGCTCATAGAAGGTTTCCACGGCGACATCACCGAGGCGCACCTGGGGTGCTGGCAGGAAGGAGTTCTGAATTTCCGCTGCAAGGGAGAGCTGCTGACGATTTTCGGCCTCTTGAATGGCTTTCTTTTGCGATTCGAGCCGCAGCAACGTCACGGCGATGAGGCTGCCGAAGGTTTCAAAGATTTCCACATCCTGCGGCGTGAAGGCGGCGCTGTGATTGGGATTGATCGCCTGCATGACGCCGAGGCAGTGCTCGCCATTGAGCAGCGGGATCGTGACCATCGCACGGGTGACGAGTTCGGTCTTGTCCGCGACCGGGCGGAAGTGGCGGGGATCATTGAGCGCGTCCTCGATGTTGACGATTTTTTTCGTCGCATAGACATCACCGGCGATGCCCTTGCCCTTTGGTACGCGCACATCCATCGAATTGATAGGATCAAGCGTGGAGCGGATGAGCAAGTCCTCGCTGGGGCCGTCTGGCAGCAGGATGGAGCAGACTTCGCAGTCCATGACCTCACGCGATTGTTTGAGAATGTGATCGACCAGCTCAACGAGGTCGTGCGTGCTGCTCAAACGACGCGCCACGTCGATCAACACGGCCTGACGTAAGGCGATGGGCTGCGGATTACTCACGGCGTTTGAAGAGATTGAGGATGCCTTTCTTCTTTTCCTCCGGCGTGGCGCTTTCGGGCGGCATGGGGCTGGTGCCTGGCTTGGCGGCGGGTTTCGCACCGGATTCGAGTTCTTTGATGCGCACGGGATACGGCGTCTGGGTGCGGCGCATGTGCTCGATGATCTGCTCCTTGCTCGGCACTTCGTTTTCTTTACTGCCAAAGATCAGACGGCTGGGTTTTTCCGCGAGCGTGCCGGTGATGTATTCGCCCCAGACGACGAGGGCGCTCATCTCTTCGACCAGCGTGTGAACTTTGCGCATCGTGACGTCGAGATTTTTCTCCAAACCCGGACCGGAGGCGCCTTCGCCACCGGCGAGGAGCTTGTGCAGGTCGGTCGTGATCTCCTCAATGCGCGCCCTCAGGCCGGGTTTGCCATCGGCAGTGCCGGTGATGGTTTGATTTAGCTCCTTGGAGAAGGTTTCGAGGTTGGCGAGGATGGCATCCGCACGATTCGCGAGACCCTTATCTGCTGCGCCTTTCGGGCCTTTGACGAGTTCCTGGATGCCGGTGGCGGTTTCTTCGAGCTTGGTGGCAACGTCCTTGAGCTTCTGACCGAAGCCGGGTGTTTTGCCATCGCCCGCAAAGACGGTTTTCAGTTCTTCGGTGAACGATTCGATGTTGGCGAGCGAGTCGGTGATCTTTTGCGCAGCATCGCCTTTGCCAAGCGGGCTGGTGATTTTTTTGAGGTCGGCAGTGATGTCCCGGATGTTGGCAAAGATCGCATCGCCTCCAGGTAGCATCACCTCCAGCAGGCTGCCGAGGCTGGAGGACGTGAGCTTCGAGCCATCGGCCAGCGGGCCACCTTTGTCATCCATGCGCACGAGAGCGATGTGCTTTTCACCGAGAATGGATTCGGCGCTTATGAGGACATTGACGTTTGCCGGGATCGACGCCTGCTCAAACACCTCGATGTGAACGCGCACGGTGCGGCTGAGGACGAGGCGGTCGGCAGGGGCGAGGTGTTCGATGCGTTCGACGACACCGATGTTGTCGCCGGCATAGAGCACGGCGGTGTTGCGGCGGATGCCAGTCACGTCCTCGAAATCGACGGAGAAACGCAGGTGCGGTTTGCGCCAGGGATCGCCGGAGATCGCGAACAACAGCGCACCGAGCAGCACCAGCGAGCAAAGGATGACCAAAATGGCCACGAGGGCGTCATGCTTGTTTTTCATGGCTTTGAGGAGTGAATGGCGGAGCGTGAATACTTCCCGGTGTCGTTGATGCCAAGCAGTGTTTCCCGATACAGCAGCTCGCCGGAGTCATCGGTGCCGTCACCTTTGGGGTCGCCGTTGATGAACTGCTGCACGGCAGGATTGGGATGCGCTTTGATTTCCTCCGGCGTGCCAGCGGCGATGACCTTGCCCTGATTCGGGCCGGTGCCGAGCATGATGATGCGCGTGCCGATGCGGAAGACGCTGTTCATGTCATGGGTGACGACGACGACCGTGGCACCGATCTTCTGCGTGAGACGCTGCGTGAGCTCATCCACGACGGCGGTCATGATGGGGTCGAGTCCGGCGGTGGGTTCGTCGCTGAACACCAGCGGCGGGTCCAAGGCGAGCGCTCGGGCCAGTGCGGCACGCTTTTTCATGCCGCCGCTGATCTCCGAAGGCTTCTTGTGGCCGTGACCGGTCAGTCCGACCTGCTCCAGCTTCATTTTGACCACGGTGTCGATCAAGCCAGCATCGAGCTGTGTGTGTTCGACCAGCGGGAGCGCCACGTTCTCTGCCACGGTGAGCGATTGCAGCAGCGCACCGGATTGAAACAGCATGCCATAGCGGCCACGCAGTTTTTGCAGCGCTTCAGCGCGCATGGTGGTGATCTCCTGGCCGAAAACCTTGATGCTGCCGGAGGTGGGCTTCTCGGTGCCGATGAGATGACGCAGCAGCGTGCTTTTGCCGCAGCCGCTGCCACCCATGATGATGAAGGTGTCACCGGCATAGACTTTGAAGCTCACGCCATCGAGCACCTTCTGCGTTCCAAAATGCCGCACCAGCGAATCGACCTCGATGATCGGTTCGGCGGCTGCATCTGGTACGTGAGGCTTCATCAGAAGAAAAACAAGGCGGTGAGCACGGCGTTGGCGATGAAAACGCTGAGCAGCGAGACGACGACTGAGCGCGTGGTGGCGAGGCCGACGCCTTCAGCACCGCCGGAGACGTTTAAACCGATGCTGCAGGCGATGGTGACGATCAGAACGCCGAAGACGCCGCTCTTGAGCAGGCCGATGCCGACATCGCTCAGTTCGACGTATTGCAGCGCATGGCTCACAAAGTAGGCGGTGGACATGTTCAACGAGTAATGGCCGATCAACCAGCCGCCGGTGAGGCCGACGTAGATGCTGAATACGGTGAGCAGCGGCATCATGATGACCATCGCGAGGAAACGCGGCACGATGAGGTAGGACATCGGCGGGATGGCCATGACTTCGAGCGCTTCGATTTCTTCCGAGACTTTCATCGTGCCGAGTTCAGCAGTGACCGATGATCCACTGCGGCCAATGACGATCACCGCCGTGACCAGCGGCGCGAGTTCGCGAATGAGGCTGGAGGACACGAGGCCGGGCACATAGACCGTGGCACCGAGTTTTGCGAGCTGTGCGGCAGACTGCATCGCCAGCACGACACCGATGGTCAGGGCCGTCAGCGCCGCCATCGGCACCGCATGCACGCCGATGCGGACGATTTGCGCGTAGGTGTGGCCGATGCGCCACGGTTTGCCACGAAACGGAGCCGCAAAGAGCCAGTAGAGAAGACTGCCACACAATGCGAAGTATTGGCGGAAGGCTTCGATCATGCGCGGTGGGGCGAAGGCTTAACGCTTGCTCTTTAAGTCGGCGGCATTCAGCGCCTCCTCGACGGTGGGCAGGTGCAGGATGAAATCGCCGAGGCGGACGATCTTGAACGAGGCCTCCACGCGTCCTTGAATGCCGGTGAGCGCGAACTCGCTGCCAGCACCGCTCGCATGCTGGTAATACTCGACCACCACGGCCCAGACCGGTGTGTTAACGAAGGTGACCTTTGAGAAGTCGATGATCAGCCGCTTCACCTTGGCCTTCATCTGTTCGCGCACGAGTTTTTGAAACTCAGGCACCGTCGCGAGGTCGGCATCGCCCTCCAGTTCGATGACGACGGCGTTCGGGTGGGAGCGGAGGGTGGGTTTCATGGAGGAGGTCAAGCGGTCAACGGTCAAGAGGTCAAGCTGCCGCCAGTTCCCGCATGGGGCGCACGGAGACGGGCGGGAGAGTGGTTGGGCCGCCTTCATTGAGGAAATCGGTGATCAAATCTTCGGCGATGAGCACCAGCTTCGCATACACCTTGGCCTCGGTGTTGGCATGGCAGCAGTCGCCGCAAAGATCCGGGATGCTGCCGACAAAGCAGCCGTCCTCATCGCTCCAACGAACGAGTTTCATGTAGCGTTCCGCGTATTGCTGGGCCGGGGTTCTCATGACTTGGACTCCTGGATGCGTTGTTTGATCTGTTTCTCCTGGTAATGATGCGCATCCTCGCCGTCGCGTCCATCAATGATCGCAAAACGCGCAACACGGGGATGTTTGAACTTGCGATGATCGCCCTTGCCCTGGCCTTTGACCAGATAAAAACCGGATTGTTCCAGGTCGCGGATCAGTTCACGGATTTTGCGGGGCATGAGGGGTGGAATGACGAATGACGAATTTCCAAATGACGAATGTTTCGCCAATCATGTTTACAGCCAGCCGGTTTGATTCAAGCGCCCGGTCAATTCCATCTGCTTCTCGAGCTGCGCGGCATACAAGGCGGCGTTTGCGGCGTTGGGTTTGCAGCGGGTGGTTTCGTCGAGGGTGACGAGCTTGGCGCAGAGCGTTTCGTAGCTGACGCGTTCGCTGCCGCTTTGGTTGGCGTGGGCATACGCGGCCTGGATGGCACCGCCGAGCGCGGCGCCTTCGCTCGTGTTGAGTGTGACGACTTCGGCGTTGAAGCAGTCGGCGGCGATTTGACGCCAGGTGGCGCTCTTGCTGCCGCCGCCGGTGAGGCGGATCTCGGTCGGGTTCATGCCGAGGTCGCGAAAGCGCTTCAAACCATACGCAAGGCCGAGCGTGGCACCTTCGACGGCGGCACGGGCCATGTTGGCGGGCGTCATGTTGGTCGGACGCAGGCCGTGGATGACGCCGGTGCCGTTCGGGAGGTTGGGGGTGCGTTCACCATTGAGATATGGCAGGAACATCACGCCATCGGCACCTACGGGGGCGGATTTCACCGCGGTTTCGAGCTGCTTCAGATCCCAGCGAAACATCTCGCGCACCTGCTCGGTGACGACGGTGACGTTCATGGTGCAAACGAGCGGCAGCCATTGATCGGTGCTGTCGCAGAACGCGGCGACTTCACCCTGGCCATCCACGATAGGTGACGCAGCGACGCCATACAGCGTGCCGCTGGTGCCGAAGCTGGCGGTGACGACGCCGGGCTTGATGTTGCCGGTGCCGATCGCGCCCATCATGTTGTCGCCGCCGCCGGCGCTGATGATCACATCGAAGTTCAGGCCCCATTGCACGGCCAAGTCCTTGCGAATCGTGCCATGCACGGCCTTCGAGGAGCCAAGCGGCGGCAGCATGCCGCGCACGCTGGGGTCGATGTAATCGCAGATCTCATACGCCCACTGGCGGGTGTTCACATTGAGGATGCCCATGCCGGACGCGTCGCCGTATTCCATGCGCTTCACGCCGCTGAGCCAGAAGTTGATGTAATCATGCGGCAGCAGAATGGTCTTCGTCTTCGTAAAGTTCTCCGGCTCGTTCTGTTTCATCCATAGCAGCTTCGGAATCGTGTAGCCCGGCAGCATGGCATTGCCAGCGACGGCGATCACACCCGGTTGGCCACCGAAATGATGCGCGATCTCGGCGCACTGCGCCTGCGTGGAAGTGTCGCACCACAGTTTCGCTGCACGCACCGGTTTATCGTCCGCGCCGAGTGCGACAAGGCCGTGCTGCTGCCCGCTGACGCCGATGCCGGCGATCTTGGCCTTGTCTTTGCCAATTTGATCGAGGCACTGCCGCACCGAAGCATCCACCGCGTCGAGCCACGACTGCGGATCTTGTTCGAGATGGCCGGGAGGCAGGCCTTCGATCAAATCATACGAACTGTGCCCGGTGGCGATGATGTTGCCGCTGTCGAGGTCCAGAACGATGGCCTTGGTGCTCTGTGTGCCGCTGTCGATGCCGAGGAAATACATGGTTGGGAAAGAGTTGGGTTGGTTGGGAGGTTTTCGGCCAGTTGGTTCAAAGTTCAAGGTTCAAAGTTCGCGACCCGAGTCTGAACTCCTGCCTCAATCCTTCGACTGAATGTTCCCGGACTTGCGGATGGCGCGCATGAGACGCCAGCCGAGGTAGAGGGAGATCGTGTAGCCAACGGCACCGAAGATGGACACGCCGTAGAACAGCGGCTTGGCCTCGCGGCTCCAAAGCTCGCTGGAGCCGAGGAAGACGGCGGCGGTGAGGATGCCGAGGACGAGACGGTTGACGATGGGATCGAGATGGCGGTGATCAAGATGCACCGTGAGTGAGCCATCGCGAAAGCGGGCGAGCAGATCGGTCAGATCACGCGGCAGGGCGGTGAGCAGGCGGTCCCAGACGCGGAAGGTGCGGCGGGCGCGTTTGGCGATGCGACCGGGCGAGAAACGTCGCAGCATGAGGCGTGAGCAGTAGGGCTGCATCAGCTCTGCGAGGCTCACGTCCGGACTGAAGCGACGTGAGGTGCCTTCCAGCACGATGAGGGTTTTCAACAGCAGTGCCAATGTCGGTGGCAGGACGATGTGATGACTGCGGATGATCTCCACGAGATTGCTCAAGGCCGCGCCGACGTGGATTTCGTTCAGCGGATGGCCGGTGAAGTCGGCCATGAAGTCCTGGAGGTCGGCGCGGAGTTTTTCACGCGAACAGTCAGACGGCACGGCACCGAGGCGCAGCACCTGCTCGGCCACGAGTTCGGAATCGTTTTCCACGATGCCCATGAGCAGCGCTTCGACTTCATCACGCAGATCTTCGTCGATGCGGCCGACCATGCCGCAGTCGATGACACCAACGATGTTGCCGGGCAGCAGGATGAGATTGCAGGGATGCGGATCGGCGTGGTAGAAGCCGTCGCGGAAGACCATTTCGAGATACATGTTGGCCCCGCGTTTGGCGAACTCGCCCAAGTCTTCGCCGGACTGCTTCAGCGTTTCAATGTCCGCGCCGATGATGCCTTCTAGGTGCTCCATGGTCACGACTTGATGCGAGCAAAGATCGCTGAAGACCTCTGGAATACGCACGGTCGGGTCGTCGGCGAAGTTGCGACCAAACTCCTCCTGATTTTGCCGCTCGTAGGTGAAATCGAGTTCGCGCAGCAACGTGCGGCGGAACTGGCGCACCACCGCCAGCGGCTGATAGGCGCGCAAAGCCGGAGAATGCGTCTCCAGCAGCTCCGCGAGTGCCTGGACGATCTCCACATCCGTCGCGGCTTGTTCCGCCACGCCAGCACGGCGCACTTTGACCACCGCGCTCTGGCCGGTGTGCAGCAATACGGCATGCACTTGCGCGACGGAGGCGGCGGCGAGCGGGGTGTCGTCGAAACTGGCAAAGAGCTGCTCAATCGGCAGGCCTAGTTCTGTTTCAATCGTTGCGCGTGCCACGCTGGCGGCATCGGGCGGCACGTTGGCTTGCAATTGAGAGAGTTCTTCGGTCAGCTCGGGGCCGAGCAAATCTGCGCGGGTGCTGAGCATCTGCCCCAGCTTGATGAAGGTGGTGCCCAGCTCGGTGAGCGCCATGCGCGCACGGGCGGCCTGCGTCACGCCTGCGGTGAGTGAGTGGCCGTCCGCGCTTTTGAGCCGGTCCTGGAGCCAGGCGTATTTGAAACCGCCGAACAAGTCCGCCAGTCCGTATTTGCCGAGCACGGCGGCGATTTCCGCGATGCGCTTTGCATAACGTTCGAGTCGGGCCAGGGCGTCGATCTTCATGGTGAGGACGAGTGAAGGCGGAAACGCCCCTGTTTACAATGGGGAATGCAGCGCGTGCGTGCCGCATCTGTCCAGCAGACAGCAGGGATAGCCACGCATGAAAAATGGCAGAGCATGAGTCAGAAACTGAGGTGGCGGACTGTCTGCGAATTCGCCCGCAGCCAGGGGCGGTCAGCTCTTTTTGGCCTTCGATTTGGGCGCGGACGACTTCGGTGGTGGTGATGAGTTGTTCGCGTTTTGAACGCGGGTGCGTTCGGACTTCATCGGGATGGGGCTGAGGAGGATGGCATCGACGTGGACGATGCGCGGTGCGGAGATATGCACGGTGGTCGGTTCGGTGGCGATCTCGCCGCCGAAAGCCTGTGCTACGGACGCATCTGGCGGCAGGACGGCATGGTGCTGGCCCGTGCTTGCCTGTAAGTCGCGCAGAGGAGCGGTCTTGGCCTCCAGTTCAGCGAGTTCGCGCCGGGCGGCTGCGATCTGGCGCGTGAGTTCTGCGTGTTGCGCAGTGCCTTCCGCAGCGGCGGGTTTGGGGTCCTCGTCTTTGGTGGCCTTACGTTTGGCGATCTGCGGCCCGCCGTCGGTGTGGTTGGCCTGCGCGTCGCGGTACCGCTGTTCGACGGCGGTGAGGCGCTGCCGCACGTCGGCAAGCTGCTGTTTGGTGGCAGCGAGTTCCTGGCACTGCTGTTCGATTTCGGCACGGCGCGCCTGAGTTTCTTCGAGGCGTCGCGTTGCGGCGGCGAGGTCGGTCTGGGCACGGGCCAGCGCTGCTTCGGCGGCGGTGGTGGACTGCTGCAACTTGGTGGAGCGATCTGAGAGATCTTTGACGGCGGTCTCGGCACGCCGCTGCTCCTTGGCCAGCGTCTCAAGGGTGGCGGTGAGCGTGGCGTGCCGCGTCTCCGCCTCCTGGCAGCGGGCGTGGGCTTGTTCGAGCCGTTCCTCGCTGCCGCGGAGTTCTTCGATATGCGCTTCGACCGTTTCCAGATGCTGCGCGAGCTGTTCAAGCTGCGCGATCTTTTTCTCCGTCGTCTGCACCTGTTCGATGCGTGTGGCGGCGAGTTCCTGGCCTTCTTTGAGGCGGGCCTCCATCTCGATGACCTGCTGGCGTAGCGTGTTCAGCAAAACCTCGTCCTGCTCGCATTCATCACGCACTTGCGTGAGGCGTGCGTCGAGGGCGTCCACCTTCTCCTGAGCGGCGGCGGCGGTGTTGGTGAGGCGCTGCACTTCGGTGGATTTTTCGAAGTGCTGGGTGTTGAGGCGCTCAAGGGCGGCGGTTTTTTCTTCGTGCTGGCTGGAGAGTGTCTGGATGGCCTCCAGCCAATCGTGATGGGCGTTTTTGGCCTCTTGCACGGCGGCTTGGAACGGCGCGAGCTGCTGCTCCTCGGCACGGAGAGATTCCACCCGTGCATTGTGCATCGCACGCTCTTTCTCGGCGCGCTGCTGCCAATCGCGCAATTCCTTCTCGGCGGCATCCACTTCAGCCTTCAGTCGCGCTTTTTCTGCCTCCAAATGGGCGATTGCTTCCGCATGGTCGGCGGCGGGCACCGGAACTGCCGGAGGGGACTCTATCGGCGCCGCATCCGGCGGCATGGCTGCGTCTGGAAGTTCCAGGTCCAGCATGGCGATGAGCGGGCCGAAGGCGAGCCTATCACCGTGCAGCAGGGTGCAGCTCCGCTGGCGTTCGCCGTTGACGAAAGTGCCGGTGGCGGACTTCAAATCGAAGACTTGGATGCTGCCATCCGCGTTTTGCAGCAGTTCCGCGTGCTGCGGGGCGATGCGCTCGTCATCCACGACCACGTCATTGTCCTCGCCACGGCCAATGGTGATGCGTTCCGTGAGGGGAACCACCACTTCCTGTCCGTCTTCGAGAACGAAGGTGAGTTTTGCCATGGGGTGTCTGCTTTTTTACAGGATCAGCAATGTCGATGCCGAGGTTGGAATCAACCGGGCATTTGCGGCAAAGAGTGGTCTTGGTCCGTGTGTTTTTTCATGACGCGGTCGATGGCCGACTCGTAGTTTTTAAGTTCGGTATGGGCGAGATCGGCTTGCTGGCGCAGCTCGCTGCGCTGCCGCTCGGCCTCGGCGATGTCGGCACGGAGTTCGGCGAGTTTGCGCTCCAGTTCGGTGATTTTTTCACGGCGCTTTTCTTCTTCGTGGGCGGACGCTTCGAGCTGACGCAGCAGGGCGGTTTGACGCTCCTCTTCCTGACGAATTTTGGCCTCCAACTGGCGGCTATGCTCGCGCAGCATGGCTTCTGCGGCGGGGCCGCCGGAGCGGGGGCGGGTCTCCTCGCGGCTGCGTTCTTTGCGCAAGGACTCGAGGCGTGCTTCCTCACGCTGGACGCTTTCGCGCAGGTGATTGAGCCGGGAGCGCAACGTGGACTCCTGGCCGTTGCCAACAGCGGCACGCGGCTCTGGAGCAGCGTTGTGACCCGGTGCCGTGCTGGCATTGTGGCGGACGGCTTCACTGAGCGGCATGGCACGCGCCTGGGTGCGCGCGGTGACGATGAGGCTGTGGAGGCCGGCTTTTTCTTTTTCGATCTCGTGCCAGAGGTCGCGTGCCTCGGGGGAGTCCTGCGGCAGCGTGGCGAGGCGGGCGTAGAGCTGGTCCATGGCCTCCTTCCACTCGCGCAACGGCGTGAGTCGGGAGACGAGGTCCGCTAGCTCACGGCGGGTGCTGTCAAGACTGGCGGCAAGCTGCTGCTGCTGCGTGCGGTGGCCTGTTTCCGCCTCGGCGGCAAGCTGGCGCACCTCCTCGAAGCGTGTGCGTTCACTGCGTTCCGACGTGGCGAGGTTGGTGAGTTCGGCGCGCAGATCTTTCTCGCGTGCATACAGCACTTCGATGCGGCCTTTGGCGGCGCTTTCTTCACCTTCGAGTCCTTTGACAGAGGCCTGGTGCGTGACGATCAGCGCTGCGCCAGTCGTGATGTCGGTCTTCACCTCTGCGAGCTGCTGTTCGGTGGTGGCAAGCTGCTGCTTTACGTTTGCCAGTTTTTGCTCCGTGGCGGCGAGTTCCTGGCACTGCCGCTCGATTTCAGCCCGGCGCGTCCTCGTTTCTTCCAGACGTTGCGTTTCAGCAGCCAGTTCGGTGCTGCGGGTGGCGAGATCTGTTTCGCGTGCGGCGAGTTCGTTCTGAACGCGGTGAAGTGATGCTTCAGTGCGCTGCTGTGTCGCACGGGCCGTATCGGTGGCGGCGGTGACCTGCTGGTGATGATCCTGCAACACGCTGATGCGGGATTCGAGTTCCTTGATCGTCGCCTCGGAGCGCTGCTGCTCCTGACCGAGCGCGGCGATGGCGACCGTGAGCGCGGCATGCTGCGCCTCCGCCTCACGGCTGCGGGTCAGCGCCTGCACGAGCCGCTCCTCGGTGCCTGAGAGTTCTTTGATGTGTGCGTCGATCTGCGTGCGGCGCTGGGAGAGCTGCTCAAGTTTTTTCTCCACCGCCTTCACTTGGTCCTCGCGTGCTTCGGCAAGTTCCCGGCTTTCCTGGCTGCGTTCTTCAAGTTCGGCGATTTGCCGGCGCAGATCATCCAGCACGGCCTCGTCATGCGTGCATTCGGCACGGATCTGCTGGAGGTGGGCGAGTTCTTGATCCCGGTGCGTGGCAAGGCTTTGCAGCTCATGCCTCGCAGCATGCTCGTCGGCGTTGAGGCGCTGCAAATCGGCGGCTTTCTCGTCATGCTGGGCTGCGAGTCGTTGCAGCGCGGCCGTTTTCTCCTCGTGCGTGGTGGTGAGGGCCTGGATGGACTTGAGCCACTCACCGTGCGTGGCCTCGGCTTCCTTCACGGCGGCCCGCATGGGGGCGAGACGCTCCTCCTCGGCGCGGAGGGCCTCCACGCGGGTGTGGTGCATGCTGCGTTCCTTTTCAGCGCGCTCCTGCCAGTCGCGGAGTTCTTTTTGCGTGGTTTCCACCTCAGCTTGCAGCCGTGTTTTCTCGGCGTCGAACTGTGCGGCCTCCTGCTGCAGGGAATTCAGCCGCGCCTGCATTTCCTCGGGCGGCAGGGCGGTCTTGCCGGTGTCTTTCTTCGCAGTGCGGTCCTTTTTGCGTGTTCCGATCTTGCCCGCCTTCACCGGCTTGCCGTTGGTGGTAGGTTCGTCCAGATCGAGGACGGCGGTCAGTGGCCCAAAGGCCAGCCGGTCGCCGTGGCGGATGGTGTGGCTGCGCACCCGCTCGCCATTGACGTAAGTGCCGGCAGTGGAGTTCGCATCAAACACCTGAATGCTGCCGTCCGCATTGCGCACCAGCTCGGCATGGCGCTTCGAGACGCGGTCGTCATCGACGACCACATCATTGTCTTCTCCGCGCCCCAAAGTGATGCGCTCCGCGAGGAGAACCTCGATTTCCTGGCCGTCTTCGAGAACAAAGGTGAGTTTTGCCATGTTTGATGTGTGCCAGTTTTTACCGGCAGAACTTCGACAGCAAACTCGACTCTGTGTGTGGAATCAATCAAGCTTTTGTTGGATGCGCACGGAACTGTCCATGCTCTCTTGTCGGGCATGCACTCCGAAGCCGAAGCCAGTCTCTCGAAACGCTGCCCCGTCATGCGCCGCCTGATCAAGGCGCATGGCCCGTGCGAACTGAAGCCGCAGAAGCGCTCGCCCTACGAGGCGCTCGTCAGCGCCGTGGCGCACCAGCAGCTTCACGCGAACGCCGCCGAGGCGATTCTGCGGCGCTTCAAGGCGCTGTGGCCGGATACACGCTTCCCCAAGCCGGAACAGGTGCTCGCCGCCGATGAAACCATGCTGCGCGGCTGCGGCTTCTCCATGGGCAAACTGCTCGCCATCCGCGACATCGCCGCGAAGACGCTCAGCGGCCAGATTCCGACGCGTGCAGCGGCGCTGAAGCTCGCTGACGAGGAATTGATCGCACGTCTCGTCGAAGTGCGTGGCGTGGGCCGCTGGACGGTCGAAATGCTGCTGATCTTCACCTTGGGCCGCATGGATGTGTTTCCCAGCGACGACTACGGCGTGCGCAACGGCTGGCGCATCGCTAAGAAGCTCGACGAGATGCCCAAGCCGAAGGAATTCCGCCTGCTGGCCGAACGCTGGCAGCCGCACCGCACCCTGGCGGCGTGGTATCTGTGGCGTGCGGCGGATGCGGGGAAGTAGCCACAACGGGACCACTTAAACGCCTCGCTTCTTGCCTCACGCACGCGTATGGGCAGGGAATGTCTTTTCAATCCCTCGGTCTCGATCCCCACATTCTCCAAGCCATCAAAGAAGCCGGTTACACGGAACCCACGCCCATTCAATCGGCGGCCATTCCGGTCGTCATCGCAGGCGGGGACGTGATCGGCATCGCCCAGACCGGTACGGGCAAGACCGCCGCCTTCACGCTGCCGATCCTCACGCGTCTGACAGCGCATCCGGTGCCGCAGGGCCAGCGCCGCCGCACCCGCGTGCTCGTGCTCGCCCCCACGCGTGAACTCGTGGCGCAGATCGAGGAAAACGTGCTCGCCTACGCGCGGCATCTGCCGCTGAAGATTGCGAAAGTGTACGGTGGCGTCGGCGAAAAGCCGCAGAAGGACGCCCTGCGTGCCGGCAGCGACATCGTCGTCGCCTGTCCGGGCCGTTTGCTGGATTTGATGGGCCAGGGCTGCGCGGACTTTTCCCAGCTCGAATACCTCGTGCTCGATGAAGCCGACCGCATGCTCGACATGGGCTTCCTGCCCGACATCCGTCGCATCCTCCAGCAACTGCCGAAGAAGCGTCAGACGCTGATGTTCTCCGCCACGCTGTCGAAAGAGATCGAAAGCCTCACGCATGAGTTCCAGCGCGCGCCGAAGATCGTGCAGATCGGTAAACGTGCCAATCCGGCCGAAACCGTGACGCAGCTCGTCTATGAAGTGCATAAGCACCTCAAAATGCCGCTGCTCTCACATCTGCTCGAAGACGACAAACTGCAGATGGTGCTCGTTTTCAGCCGCACGAAGCACGGCGCGGACAAGATCGCCAAAAAGCTCGAACAAACCGGCGTGAAGTGCGCCACGCTGCACGCCAACCGTTCGCAAAACCAGCGCCTGCGTGCGCTGGACGACTTCAAAACGGGCAAGGTGCGTGTTTTGGTCGCCACCGACATCGCCGCACGCGGCATCGACGTGGATGGCATCTCGCACGTCGTGAATTTCGACTTCCCGCACATCGTGGAGGATTATGTCCACCGCATCGGCCGCACCGGTCGCGCGCATGCGATTGGCGACGCGATCAGCTTTGTTTCCCCCGATGAACAGGACGACGTGCGCAAACTGGAGCGCTTCATCAACCGCGGTCTCGTGCGCAAAAAAGCCGAAGGCTTCAACTACAACGCCGCCCCGCAGCCCATGAGCGATGACCGGCCCGAACGCCGCAATCAACGCCCGTTCCAACAACAGCAGCGCCGTCCGCAAGGGCAGGGTGGTCAAGGCGGTGGCCGTGGTGGTCAAGGCGGCCAGGGTGGCGAGCGTCGCGATTCGCGTGGTCCCGCCGCGCGGCCCAATGATTCACGTCGTCCGTCCTCGAACCCGCCGCCATCCAAGCCGCAAAGCGTGGTGCAGACCCAGGCCGCCGAGCGCGGTTTGTGGAAGCGGCTCACGGGCAGGGCGTGATGCTGAAAGATGGCTGCTAGGCGGGCGATGTATGGTAAACTCCGCCCGCATGAAACTCACCGCCTTCTTCAAACAAGTCCCCGAAGGCTACATCGCCTGGGTTGAGGAGCTACCTGGTGCCAACACGCAAGGTGCAACGCTCGATGAAGCGCGGGCCAATCTTCCCGAGGCGGTCGAAATGGTGTTGGAAGCGAACCGTCTGCTCGCTGAGGAGGCACTGGAGGGCGAAATCGTGAGTCGTGAACCGTTTGCCTTCGCGCTGGCATGAAGCTGCGTGACTGAATCACGCCTGCGCATTGTTCATTATGTCGGTGAGGGCGAAGTCGGAGGAGGGGGGATCACGGGGATCATGCGCCCAATCTGTTCTTTGACTAATTCCACGGTTTGATTGCCATGCATGAGAAATGGCATGCTCATAAGCAGAAGCATTCGTGTTCTATCCAGACGCTGGCGAACAAAAAACTCGTCATTGAGGCCTAAAACACGAATCTGAAATTTGGCCGCAGGCGTGGTGCCTACCAGCTTGTGAGTAACGGGATCTTCGAAAATCTGAAACCCGTAGTCCTGTTCTTTTGTAGGGTCGATGAAACGAAAACCCTGCTCTATGTCCCCAGGGGTAGGCCACTGGCTGCCTTTTCTTCCGTTGCAACGCCTTGTAGCGGGCATCAGGTTTGAGTACTCCTGAACAAAGTGGCTTTTCTTTCGAGGGTCAAAATGGTCCACTTCCAAGCCTCCTGATTCATTGAAGTGATGCACCATTGAATATGCACAACGATGCTCGAAGTCTCTCAACAAATAAGGGAGCGCCTTCCCGTATGTTGTTCGGCTAAAGGAGCGATCAGCGGTTCCTCTTTGCACCCGCCCAACCTGGGCCTGCGCAGAAGGAGAGGTATTCTTGCATTGCGGAGAGGAGTTTTTGCGTCGCTTCTTCATGCTGTGCGTGCCAGACCAGTTCATCGAACTTCATGGGAAATTTAAGGCGATTCCGAAGATGCTCCAATTGCTCCAACTCGATGATCTCAGTTGGACTTGCCTTACCCACGGCGTCTTTTTTTGCCAGTGTGATAAAGCGTCTTTCCGATTGATCGGTCCACTCCTCTAGGAGCAGTGTGATCTGCATCGGTGCCGCATTGGCCGTGCTGCTGACAGCAATTAATGCAGGGTTTACAGTTTCACTGGATTGAATTTCCCCTGCAATCGCCGTTTTTACATTGTCTGTTCCCTGTATGTCGCTGGTGAATGCCAATGCGGCAATCGGCAGTGCAGTCCGAACGCCCTTGCTCTTAGTGAATAGGGAAAGGCGGCTCATTTCTTTGGCGTGGCGAGAAGTTTCATGAACAAGCTCTGAATCAATGGCAGCGGACAACGTACCACCAAAGCGGCCGCTCCTTGAATTGTTGGCGCATCTTTCGCAGCTTTTGTTGAAGCCCCCGTTAAGGCAAGTTCGTGAAGCAAGAAAGAACCGAAAATCAATTCGCCCTCAGAGCCTCTGTGACTGACCTGAATCATGTCAGCCGGTGTCACCGAGCCGGTGTTCACGAGATCGCGAAGTTCGAAACTGACTTCAGATCTAGCAGGGGAAAGCTTTTCAAAAAATCCCTTCAGTGGAACGGAGGCATCTGTTACCGCCTGGTCGGAAAGGCTCACTCCGGCAGATGCCCGAGTCTGCCCAGCTCTGCCAAAGTGAATCAGCTTGAATCCATCAAGCTCCTCAAGGCAATAACGATCAGCAAAAATCTGCTGGCCAGAAATTCCCTTTTTGAGTTCAACTTTGACGACTTTGGACGGCGACGATGCGTTCACGCGTCAATTAAAGGAGGGCAAGCCTACAATGGCAAATGCGAAAACAGGCTCGCCGTGCCTAGATGACTGCATTGGTCACAAGCTTAATAATCAACCGGTCTGGTTAAATCTCACGTCGCCTTCTTCAAGAGCTTCGTTCCCGCCAGGCGGATGGCCTCCAGCGGCTCAAAAATGATCCACGCGGCGCATGCATTCCGCCAAGGCGCAAGACGATGCGGACGGCATGTGAAGCGGACACAGTTCATGCAGATTGCGTCAGGCATGATTGGGTGTTTTGCCTATTTCGCAAACCACCCCTTCGCGAGCGAACTCGTCGCGAAGAACTCCAGCAGTTGCTTCGCCACTTTCTCACGACCGCTGTTGCTGGGATGGGTGCCGTCGCCGGCGAAGTCGTCTTTGACATACTTGAGGTCGTCGAGCTTGCGGCCCTTTTCGCCTTCGGCCCAGAGATAGGGGCCCCAGACGAGCAGGGGTGACTTGGCGGAGGCGAGGGCTTCATCGCCTCCGATCTGCTTCTGAATGAGATGACGCACGGCGAAGGCGCCTTCATACGCATACGGCTCGGGATTGAGGGCGGTGCTGGCGTTACCGGCCCAGATGCGGCTGCCGAGGTAGGCGATGCGCAGATTCGGGAAACGCTGCTTCGCATTTTGCAGCACGGTGGTGGTGTCGGCTTCGAGCTTGGTGAGATGATCGGTCTTCGAGCCATTGGGGGCGGCGTTGGCCAGTTTGATCCACGCGACTTGAACTTGCTGCGGCGTGACTTCGGCCCGCTGCAGGCGGTTCATGGCTTCATCCCAGTTGCGGCCTTCGGGCGGTGCCCACGCGGCCATGGTTTGGCCGCCCTGCGCGCAATCGACGATGGTGAGCTTGCCGGATTTGCGGCTGTCTTTGTCAGCGATGCCTTTGAAGAACGAGAACTCCTGCGTGGCGTTCGACATGCTGATGGAAATGAGCACGATCTTGCCGCTGTCGGCCGGTTTGCCCTCGGCATCGAGCGGCTTGATCTGCGCGAGTGCCTCGGCGGCGGCTTTCTGGAGCGCTGCGGGCGGTTCGTTGCTGCCCTTGCCATAGAGGCCACCTTCTTCGCCTTCATAGACTTCATCGGCGGTCATGTCGGAGAGCGGCTTGAGCGATGCGGGAGCCTTGCGCTGTCCGGCGGTGCCGCCACCACCTCCACGATTTCCGCCGCCATTGCCGCCGCGACTGCGGACTTCCTTGGCGTGATCGAGGTATTTCTGATCGGCTTCGCTGAGCTTCTCGCCGCCCTGCTCACGACGAAAAAGATCCTGCGCCTTCTTCCAGTCGATGCCATCGGCTCCGGGACTGCCCGCAGGGCTGCCGGACGGTGAAGGTGAACCACCACTGCCATTGCGCTTCGCAAACGCCGCTCGCGCTTTATCGAGGTAGCCTTTTTCATCTTCGGTGAGCTTTTCGCCCGCAGTGTCGCGCTGATGAAGCTTCTGCGCCTTTTCCCAGTCGATGCCGTCCTGCCCCTGCGGCGGCAGATCGCCACTACCGCCCTGCTTTTTCATCTGCGCATCATGCGCGGCCTTGGCTGTTTCGATGTAGGCGGTTTCATCGGCGGTGAGAGTGCCGCCATTCTTCTGTTTCTCGAAAAGCTGGCGGGCTTTGTCGAAATCGACGGGCGTGTCGGCGGACTGGCTGCGCAGGGTCGCTGCGCTGAGGAGGGAGACCAGGGTTAGGAGGATGGTTGTCTTCATGGTGGCGCTGTGAAACACCGCAGGTGCGGTTTGGATGTGCGTCATTGTGGCCGCCGGGTTCCGGTAAGCACATGAAAATGCTTTCATCAGCATCTCTTGCGAACGTGCTGCAAGAGCGCCATCCGGCTTTTCGTCTTGTGTTGCGCCCGCCAACCCGTCAGCCTGCCAATCATGCACCGTCTCATTCTCTCCTTTCTCTTTGCCGCCTCCGCCCATGCCGAACTCACCGCCGAACAGCAGCAGGTGCCGCTGGAACAAGCGCCTGCCGATGCCAAGGCCGCGAAGATCGTGCTCATCGCCGGTGTGCCGAGCAACAAGCCGGGGCAGCACGAGTACTTCGCCGGTTGTGCGCTGCTGATGGATTGGCTCAAGGCCGTGCCCGGTGTCGCGCCGGTGATGGTGGCCGAAGGCTGGCCGAAAAATGAAGCGGTGCTCGATGGCGCACGCTGTGTGCTGATGTTCATGGATGGTGGTGACAAGCATTCCTTCCTCGAGGCCTCACGATGGGCGAAGATGCAATCGCTCGCGAAGGCGGGCACGGGCTTTGTCATTCTGCATCAGGGCGTCGATTGCAAGCCGGAGCGTGCCGCTGATTTCAAAGCGATGTTCGGTGCCGCGTTTCAGAGCGACATCGGCTGCCGCGGCCACTGGGATGTGGATTTCACCAGCATCCCCACGCATCCGATTCTCAGCGGTGTGAAGCCCTTCCCGCTGCTCAAAGACGGCTGGCTCTACAACCTCCACTTCGCCGAAACAGGCGTGACGCACCTGCTGCAATGCCCGATGCCCGACAGCAGCCGCAAATCCGACGCTGCCAAAGCGAACGCAGGCCGTGCTGAAACCGTGGCGTGGAGCTACGAGCGTGCGGATGGCGGTCGCAGCTTCGGCTTCACCGGTTGCGACCTGCATGCGAACTGGGCGGAAGCCAATCAACGTCGCCTGCTGCTCAATGGTATCCTTTGGAGCGCCAAACTCGACGTGCCAGCGAGCGGCGTGACTTCGGAGACGACTGCGGAGCAGATCGCGAAGAACTGGGATCGCAAAATCTTCGCACCGAAGGCGAAGAAGGCTGCTGAACCGGCCAAGGAGAAGGATTTGAAGGAGAAATAAATGCCGCGCCATTGGTGCAAGCGCGTCTCGGCGTCACACATTGAGGTCGGGGGTGATCGTTGCGCGGTTCGAGCGGCCTGAAGGGCCGCAGAATTCCAGCCCAGGGCGTCAGCCCTGGGAAACCACACAATCCAACGCGCATCTCCTCAGGCCGCGCTCCAACGGAGCGCGGGAGAACGCGCTTCAATCCCACACATACCGCTTGGCGGATTCGATTTCATACCGGGCGATAAATTTTCGACATTCCTCCTCAAATGGCATCACGCGATGATGCTGAAAACGAGGCGGACGTAAATTTTGGCGAGCGATTGAGGCATGGGGAATCGACGAAGATTCTCCCGCGCTCTTTCAGAGCGCAACCATTGGAGACACGTTGCTTGTGCGTGTCCCAGGGCTGGCGCCCTGGGCTGAGTCCTGCGGGCCGTTGGCCCGGCTCAAGGGCGCCGTGTTGGTTAATGCACTAAGTTCTGGAAATGCGGCGCGACCAACCCTTGTATTGAACTCCATGTCCACCGCCAACAGCACCCGCCGCGTCGTCATCGCGAGTTTCATCGGCACCACCATCGAGTGGTATGATTTTTTCCTCTACGGCACGGCCTCGGCGCTGGTGTTTAACAAGCTGTTCTTCCCCAACTACGAGCCGCTGACCGGCACGATGATCGCCTTTGCGACGTATGCGGTCGGATTTTTCGCGCGACCGGTCGGCGGCATCGTTTTCGGCCATTTTGGCGACAAGATCGGCCGCAAGTCGATGCTGGTGACGACGCTCATGCTCATGGGCGTGGCGACGGTGTTGATCGGCCTGCTGCCGACGTATTCGCAGATCGGTGTCTGGGCACCCATCCTGCTCGTGCTGCTGCGATTTGTTCAAGGCTTCGGCGTTGGTGGCGAATGGGGTGGCGCGGTGCTCATGGCCGTGGAGCATGCCAATAAAGAACGGCGCGGCTTTTACGCGAGCTGGGTTCAGGCCGGTGTGCCGGTAGGCTTGCTGCTGGCAAACGCGGTGTTCATGCTCGCCTCGTCGATGGATGAGAAAGCCTTTCTGTCCTGGGGCTGGCGGGTGCCGTTTCTGCTCGGCGTGCTGCTGCTCGGGGTTGGCATGTTCATCCGTTTGAAGATCATCGAGAGTCCGGTCTTCACGCAGGCCAAAACCGAGGACGCAGGCCCGAAGGTGCCGATCTTCGCCGTGCTGCGCGATCATCCGCGCAACGTGCTGCTCGCCATGGGCGCACGCTTTGCGGAAAACGCGTTCTTCTACATCTTCACCGTGCTCGTGCTCAGCTATGGCTCGCAGCAGCTCGGCATGCCGAAGGCCACGCTGCTCAACGCCGTGCTGATCGGCTCCGCCGTGCAGTTGATCGTGATTCCGTGCTTCGGGGCGCTGTCGGATCGCGTGGGTCGGCGGCCCGTGTATCTCGGTGGGGCTTTCTTCCTGATGCTGTTCGCATTTCCGTTCTTCTGGATGATCGAATCACGCCAAACCGTGCTTGTCGTGCTGGCGGTGGTGATCGGACTCATCGGCCATGCGGCCATGTATGGCCCGCAGGCGGCCTTTTTCTCCGAACTGTTCGGCACACGGGTACGCTACAGCGGCGCCTCGCTCGGCTATCAGCTCGCCTCACCACTGGCAGGCGGTCTTGCGCCGCTCATCGCCACCGCGTTGCTGGATCAAAGCCACGGCAGACCATGGCCGGTGGCGCTGTATCTCATCGGCATGGCGGTGATCACGCTCGTTTCGGTGTGGCTGGCGGAGGAGACGAGCAAGAAGGCGCTGTGAGGTCATTCGGATTCACCGCAGAGAGGCGGAGGAGCAGAGAACGCAGAGATTAAATCGATAAAACACTGCACACTCTGCCTCTTTGCCCCTCTGCGGCAAACCCGAGTCACCCACCGCGTCCAATTCCGCCCAAAAAGTGTCCAGTCAGCCCTGACGAAGCATTTGCACTTCCGCGCTTTCCGCCTCCCTTGCCGCCCCACCATGAACGAAGCCTTCCCCGACATTCAGAAAATTCAATTTGAAGGACCCAAGAGCCGTAATCCTCTCGCCTTCAAACATTATAACGCCGACGAAATCGTGGGCGGCAAAACGATGCGCGAGCAGTTGCGCTTCGGCGTCGCCTACTGGCACGCGATGCGCAACTCGCTCTCCGATCCTTTCGGCGGCGGCACTGCCCAGCGCCCGTGGGATGACGGCACCAACTCCGTCGCCAACGCCCAGCGCCGTGTGTGGGCCTGCTTCGAGTTCATGGACAAGCTCGGTGTCGATTACTACTGCTTCCACGATCGCGATGTCGCGCCCGAACTCGGCTCGCTCGCCGAAAGCAACGCCGCTTTTGATGCCGTCGCTGACGAACTCGAAAAAGCGCAGAAGCAGACCGGCAAGAAGCTCCTCTGGGGCACCGCCTGCCTCTTCTCCCATGCACGGTATTGCCAGGGAGCCTCCACCAGCCCGAACGCCGGCGTTTTCGCTTACGCTGCCGCGCAGGTGAAGAAGGCCATGGACGTCACGCATCGCCTCGGCGGTGAAGGTTACACCTTCTGGGGTGGTCGCGAAGGCTACGCCACGCTTTGGAACACCGACCTGAAGCGCGAGATCGACCACCTCGCCCGCCTGCTGCACATGGCGGTCGATTATAAGCAGAAGATCGGCTTCAAAGGCCAGTTCTACATCGAGCCAAAGCCGCGTGAACCTTCCACGCATCAGTACGACTCCGACGCCGCTGCCTGCTTGAACTTCCTGCGCGAGCACAACCTCATGGAGCACTTCAAGCTCAACCTCGAAACCAATCACGCCACCCTTGCTGGCCACAGCATGCGTCATGAGATGCAGGTCGCCATCGCCGCGAACGCGCTCGGCTCCGTCGATGCGAACACCGGCGACACCCTCATCGGCTGGGACACCGACCAGTTCCCGACGAACATCTATCTCACCACCGAGATCATGCTCGAAGTCCTCCGCATGGGCGGCCTCACCACCGGCGGCCTGAACTTCGACGCCAAGTGCCGTCGCGAATCCTTCGAGCCTGTTGATCTCTTCCACGCCCACATCGGCGGCATGGATGCCTTCGCCCGCGGCCTCAAGATCGCCCACGCGATGATCGCGGACGGTCGCATCAACGCTTTCATCAAGCAGCGCTACGCCACCTTCGACACCGGCATCGGTGCCAAGATCGAGAAAGGCGAAGTCGGCTTTGCTGAACTAGAAGCTCACGTACTCGCCAATGGCGAACCGCTCCTCGGCAGCGGCCGTCAGGAGATGATGGAAAACTTGGTGAACGACTATCTCTGAGTGATGCGGGCACTTCCATTCTCCGTAGCACTGCGAAGGATGAACCTGCCCGCAAAGCTGCTTTAACATGAATCATGGAGCGTCCGGCAACGGACGCCCTTTTTCATGGAGCGCGAGTATGGCGAAGCCTCAGACATCCTTCCCCCAGGGGAAACTCAGTGATCCAGTGCTGCTCTGCGACCGTCCCGCCTCTGCGGTTCAATCCAAATTAACCGCAGAGGCTGGACGGTCGCAGAGGCTCGTTGACAATCCTTGTCACGGTTCAAGAAGCGCCCGAGGTCAGGATGAGGTGAGCCTACTCGCCACTTTGTCGAGACGCGTGAACTGCACCCGCCTGCATCGCTTCGCGAAACGATGCGGGCAGGGGAATGCTAGGCGAGCAGCATACTCGCGCTCCATAGCCTCATTTCCGGCTCAGCTTGTAAAACAACCAGCCCCCAATGCCGAGGAAGATCACGTTGGGCAGCCACATGATGAGATGTGGCATTGCTGCCGGTTTGTCATTGAGCGTGTCCGCCAGAATGATGAACACGATGTACACCGTGGCGGTGATCAGGCTCAGCGCGAAGCCCGAGGACGTTTCGCGGCGCTGCGCCGTCACGCCGAGCGGGATGCCCACGAGGGCGAAGGTGAAGCAGGCCAGCGAGAAGCTGTAGCGCTTGCTCAGCTCGGTGAGCGAGAGAGAACGCGTCACATCCGTGAGCTTCTCACCGGTAAAAGTGTCTCTCCACGTCTGCACCTCCTCGGCCAGCGCACTCGTCCTTTTCATGCTCGCATTCAAGCGCACGGCGTCTTTTTGCAGCGACGAAAGTGGAAACTCGATGGGGAATTCCTTCATCCCGAGCGGTTTTGGCATTTCTGGCGGCGTGGTCTTCCCGGCCTTGGCTGGCATGGTCTCAATGCTCACATCCTTCAGCAGCATCGTGAAATCCAGCTTGCCCGGCACAGTTTCGATCAGACCACGGCGCGCATGGATGTAGCTGCCAGCCGCCGCGTTTTCGTCCAGCTTGATGATGTGCAGGTCGCGCAGCGTCTTGTCATCACGTTTGCCGGTGTAGATGCGATAGCCCGGCACGCGCTCCAGCACCTGTCCCTCCTGAAACAGCGTTTCGGGATTCTGCACTGCCACCTCGTAAAACAGCCGCTTCATGCGGTCCTTCGCTGCGGGTGCCAGGGTCACGTTTACCCAAAGACAGATGCCGCTCAGCAGCAGCGCCAGCGCAAACACCGGCGCGCAGATGCGTGTCATCGACATGCCCGTCATGCGTAGAGAAACCAGCTCGTTGTCGGCGGAGAGACGGCCAAACACCAGCAGGATGCCCGTCAGGAACGCCCATGGGATGGTGAAGATGAGCGAGAACGGAATCACCAGCGTCACGAACTCCAGGATCACCGACAGCGGCAGCTCGGTGTTGCCCAGCAGTTCGTCGAGCTTCTTGTACACATTCCCCAGCACCATCACACCGCTGAGCAGCGCCACGCCGATCAGCGTGGCTGATCCTACTTGGCGGACGAGGTAGCGGTCAAAGATGCGCGGAAACATGTGAGCGCGAGGCTAGCGAGATGTCACTGCCGGGCAATTTGAGATTGCCATAGCCCGATTCAAACGACCGCCTTCTTCACCTTGCCGAAATCCGTGCCCAAAAACCGTTTCGCGAGGTTCTCCGCCTGCTCGGAGTGATCCGTGAGGAAAATCTCCAGCGTCGGCTTCGATTTCATCGTCCGCAGCAGGCCGTCCTGCTCCAGTCGCGCCTTCACATGCGCCGCACAGGTGCTGGCGGAGTCCACGAGCCGCACTTTTTGACCCAGCATGCGTTTCAGCACGGGAATGAGCAGCGGATAATGCGTACAGCCGAGCACGAGCGTGTCGATGCCCTTGTCGAGCAGCGGCTTCAAATACTCCCGCAGCACGGATTTGAGCGCTGGATGATCAAGCCAGCCCTCCTCGACAAACGGCACCAGCAACGGCGTCGCCCGTGCCTCAATCATGATGTCAGGCCGCCGCATCGCGATCTCATGCTGATATGCGTGGCTGCGGATCGTCCCCGCCGTGCCGATGATGCCCACGCGCTCGCAATGCGCGTCCGCCAGCGTCGCTTCCACCCCAGGGCCCAGCACCCCGATCACCGGCACACGAAACGTCGCCTGCAACAGCGGCAGCGCATGCGCCGTGGCCGTGTTGCACGCCACCACCACCGCTTTGACACCGTTTGAGACGAGAAACTGCGTGTCCTCCATCGAGAACCGCCGGATCGTGTCCGGTGACTTTGATCCATAAGGCACGCGCGCCGTGTCGCCGAGATAGACGATCGACTCATTCGGCAAGAGATCCCGCAGCGCCCGCACGACCGTCAAACCTCCCACGCCGGAATCAAAGACGCCGAGAGGGCTGTTGGCGGTGACGGGAGTGCTCATGGGGTGGGTTCAGGTTGGTATTGCCAAAGGTTTCAAATTTTCGCAGAATCCCGCAACAAACCAGCTACCACCATGACCGCAACGAAGTTCATCACCTTTGGCATCGGCTGCCTACTGCTCCTGCCTTTCATCTGGTCGTTCATCCTGATGGTGCTGCCTCCAGCGAAACCTTCGGATGAGGCGAAGGCGTTATGGGAACAGGAGAAAGCCAAAATGCTCCAAGAAGCGGGTGATCAGAATGACCCTGATGGAATAGCGATGGGTTGGTCGGGCATGATAAGCTATCGAGGAGTAACCATGCATGAGCGGTTAGCGGGAGTTTGGCTGTTGGCTCCACGCACTTGGGTGGGCGTGCTTGGTTTGGTTGCTTCCGCGGCCGTGCTTTTCTGCCTCTTTGTCAGCAGTTTTTATTCGGTAATTGATGATTCGTTTGGGGTCGAAATACGTTACCCAAACCCTGAGGCGAATGCAGGAGGAATTCAGCCGCTGAGCGAAAAGGACAACGCTGGTTGGACCAATCCAACTCTAGAGAATGACCGGAAGAGTTCCAAATAGTCCGATCAACCCTTCCGCGTGATCTCCACCATCACAGTCTTCTGTGCATGCAGGCGGTTCTCCGCTTGCTCAAAGATCACCTCCGGAAGCGTTTCCATGACTTCATAGGTGATTTCTTTGCCACGATAGGCGGGGAGGCAGTGCATGACACTAGGCCTGCATGACACTAGGCCTGCATGACATTGGGTCTTGTCGCGAAAGCTTGCCAACGCTAGGATCAACCCATGGCCGTCACAGCCCCCATACCCAAGCCCACGCCCTCACGTCTGCTCCGAGAGCTGGACCAGTGGTCGTTGCGCGACTTGAACAAGCTCGTGCCAGGCCTGCTCTCACTGCGGGCACGCAAGCTGCCCAGCGTCGTCTCGCGGACAGAAGCCAGCCTGCTCAAGCGGATCACTGCCGGGCCGCCCGTGCGGGTCATGCGTGAGTACGACCGGCTGATGACCCGGCGTGTGGAGCAGCCGCTGAGTCAGGCAGAGCAGTGCCGGCTCGAGCAAATCATCGGTGAGATCGACCAGCATCATCTGCTGCATCTCCAATGGCTGGGCGAACTGGCGGCGCTCCGTCGGGTCACCCTGCCGGAGGTGGTGCGGCAGCTCGGCCTCAAGCGCTCACTTTAGCTGACACCTGCCATGTCACTGCGCCGAGCTGTCGCTGAGCGTGCCCATGGGCGTTGCGAGTACTGCCAGTGTCCGGAGGCGTATTCGAGCACGACCTATTGCCTGGAGCATATTGAGCCGCTTGCGGCGGGAGGCGCGACGAACCTGGAGAACCTCGCGTTTGCCTGCCAGGGTTGCAACGGCTTCAAGGGGGACAAGACTGCGATCTGGGATGTGGCGAGCCGCCAGGCAGTGCGCCTGTTTCATCCGCGCCGTGACCGCTGGACGCGGCACTTTGCCTGGAACGAGAACGGCCTGGACATGGTGCCGAAAACCCTCGTCGCTCGTGTCACGATAACAACACTCAAGCTCAACCGTCCCGCCCTGCGCAACCTGCGTGGTATTTTGATGCAGAGCATGATTCATCCGCCGGCATGAGTGGCGCAGGCTGTATTCGTCATTTTCTGGTGATCTCCACCATCACCGCCTTCTGCGCATGCAGCCGGTTCTCGGCTTGATCGAAGATTACCTCCGCATGCGCTTCCATGACTTCGTCGGTGATTTCTTTGCCGCGATACGCCGGCAGGCAGTGCATGACGAGCGCGCCGGGGTTGGCGTGCTTCATGAGGGCGGTGTTGATCTGCCAGGGCTTCAGCGTCTCGATGCGGTCGGCGCTTTCGGCTTCTTTGCCCATGCTGACCCACACGTCGGTGTAAACGACGTCGCAGGCACCCACGGCCTCGGCGGGATCATCGACGATGCTGACGCTGTTGCCGGGGACGCGCTGCATGAAGGTCTCCTGCGGCTGGAAGGCCTTGGGAGCGCCGATCACGAGTTCAAAGCCGAGTCTTGCGGAAGCCCAGATCCATGAGCGGGCGACGTTGCAGTCGCCATCGCCGAGGAAGCACACGCGCTTGCCCTTCCAGCCGCCGAGGCGTTCATGGATGGTCTGTAGATCGGCGAGGATCTGGCAGGGATGCTCGTCATCGGTCAGCGCATTGATCGTGGGGATGCCGCCGTATTGCGCGAACTCCACCACGTCCTGCTGCGCGAAGGTGCGGATGACCGCGCCGTGAATCATGCGGCCCATGACGCGTGCGGTGTCCTTGATCGGCTCGCCACGGCCAAGCTGAATGTCCGCGCCGGAAAGGAACATCACCGAGCCACCGAGTTCGCGAATGCCGACCTCAAAGCTCACGCGCGTGCGTGTCGATGATTTGGTGAAGATCAGCGCCCACTGCTGGCCGTTGAGCACTTGGGGCGATGCGGTGCGGTCCTTTTTCAGCACGCAGGCCAGATCGACGAGCTTTTCGATCTGCGCGCCGCTGAGTTCTTCGATGGAAAGGAGGTGGTTCATCAGAAAATGGAGATTTTGGGGTAAGGCGGAGCGGGCAAATGACGAATGACGAATTCCCGAATGACGAATCAGGCCCAATCGCCACCGATCAGGGGGACGGACCATTCGACATTCGTGCTTCGGAGTTCTTTCGTCATTCGGATTTACTCATTCGTCATTATTAGGCATCAAGAGCGTCAAGCACGCCCTTGAAGATGGCCAGGCCTTCGGCGGCATGCGCTGCGGTGATGTTGAGCGGTGAGAGCCAGCGCACGACGTTCGGACCGGCTGGCGTAACCATCATGCCGGCATCGAGCAGCTTTTGCGCGAGGAAGATGGATGGCAGCTTGCCGCCAGACTTTACGGCGATGGCTTCGGCGTTGAGTTCAAAGCCGATGAAGAGACCAAGCTGACGCACTTCCTTGATGAGAGGATGATTCCAGCCGCGAGTTGCCGCCGCGATGGCCGCACCGCGTTCTTTGGCATTCGCGCAGAGGTTTTCGTCTAAAATCGTGCGCAGCGTCGCGATGCCAACGGCGCAGGCGAGCGGCGAGCCGCCGTAAGTCGTGCCATGCGTGCCGGGGCCGAGCACCTTGCTCAAATCGCGCCGATCATTGACCCAGAACGAGCCAAGCGGGAAGCCGCTGCCGATCGCCTTGGCCCAACTGATGCCATCAGGTTGAATTTCATCGCCAGGAATGATGCTGCGCCAGCCGGCCATCTCCCCCGCACGGCCGAATCCGACCTGCACTTCGTCCAAGAGCAGCAGCAAGTCCTTCTCGCGGCACAATCGCTGCGCAGCGCGCAGAAATTCCGGCGTCACGGCATGCACGCCGCTTTCGCCCTGAATTGGCTCCAGCAGGATCGCGACGGTTTTATCCGTGATCGCGGCTTCGAGTGCCTTGGCATCATTGAAGGGTGCATAGACAAAACCCGGCGGCAGCGGACCGAAGCCACCGTGGATTTTCTCCTGCGCCGTCGCGGTCATCGCGCCAAAAGTGCGGCCGTGGAAGGAACCCGTGAACGTGATGATCTCGTAGCGACCACCGGTCTGCTGGCCGTATTTCCGCGCCAGTTTGAGCAGGCCCTCATTCGCCTCGGCACCGCTGTTGCAAAAGAAGCACTTGCCGGGAATCTGCACGCATTCCTCGACCAAGATGCGGGCCAGTTCGGCCTGCTTGTCGATGCAATACCAGTTCGAGACATGGATGAGCGTGTTTGCCTGCTCCGTGAGCGCTTTCACGACTGGCGGCGGACAATGTCCAAGTGGGCACACAGCCACACCACCCGCGAAGTCGAGATACTTTTTTCCATCGCGATCCCAAACGTAAGCGCCTTCGCCACGCACGGGCCACACATCGTAACGGCCGTAGTTTGGCAGGAGGAATTCCTGCATCAGTTGATCACTCGTTCTCATCGCGTTGTTACAAATGGATTTCCGTGCCGATGCCGCCGTCGGTGAAGATTTCGAGGATGAGTGCATGCGGCAGTCGGCCATCAATGAGATGCACTTTGCCGACACCACCACGCAGCGAATCGAGCGATGAGTCCACTTTTGGGATCATACCGCCACTGATGATGCCTTCGGCCTTCAATTGGGCTATGGAGGCTTCGTCGAGGCTCGGAATGAGTGTCGAGTCATCCTTCGGGTCACGCATGACGCCGCGCACGTCGCTGAGGAAGATGAGCTTGGTGGCCTTGAGCCGTTTGGCGAGGCCGCAGGCGGCCAGATCGGCGTTCACGTTGAGCGTTTTGCCAGAGGCGAGTTCACGCGCCACAGGTGACACGACAGGCACAAATTCGCCGGCAACGGCGGCTTGGATCAAACCGAGCTTGCAATCATTCACCTCGCCGACCCAGCCGAGATCGCCCTTCATTTTCTCGCCGAGGAAGACTTCCGTGCCGGGAATGCCGACGGCTTTGCCACCGAAGGCATTGATCTTGGTCACGATCTCCGGGTTGATCACGCGGGCGAGTGTGTCTTCGACGATCTTGATCGTCTCATCATCGGTGACGCGCATGCCGCTGATAAACTTCGCCTGCAACCCGGCTTCATTCATCGCCTTCGAGATCGCTTTGCCGCCGCCATGCACGATGACGGGGTTGATGCCCACGGCTTCGAGGAACACGACATCGCGCAGAAAGGAATCGACCTGCACCGGGTCTTCCATCGCACTGCCGCCGACCTTGATCAGAAACGTGCAGCCACGGAAGCGTTGCATGTAAGGTAGGGCTTCGAGAAGTACGGCTGATTTGGTGATTTGGGTGTCGAGGGCGGACATGTTTGGAAAACTGGCGGGGGCGCAAAGGAGCGGATTTAGGCCCAGCGTCAAGCCCGGCGGGCTTCTGCGGCCCTGCGTTTTAAGGCGGCAGGTCGATGGCCTTCATCTGCACTGGAAGTTAATGCTTCGCGATCCAATCGACCAACTGCCGGCGCTGCACAGGCAGCTTCCGATGAAAACTGTCTTCGATGGCCGCCGCGGCCATGCCGGTCTCGCCTTCTGGGATGATGCCGAGCAGTTCACCGAGGCGTTGCTCGAAGCGGGTGATCAGGGCGGGCACCGGGTCTTTCGTGGCGAGGTAATCGAGCGCTTTGACGAGCAGTTCGTGAATCTCGGGGATCGGTGAGCCGGTTTCGGCGACGAGGGTGATCAGTTTGACGACGTAGGTGGCGGCAAGGACGCGGCCGTAGCTTGCACGCAGGCCGAGGCGTGGATTCGTCCAGCGTGCCTCGGCCAGGGTGTGCAGATCGCCGGACTTGCTGCGCACGAAGCGCAGTTCGGCGGAGACGAAGAGATCGAGCACGCCATTGAGCGGCGATTTGGGCCGCAGCGCACCCTTCGCCATCGTTTTGAACAGGCCAAGATCAGGCGAGCACCATTGCACAATGAGGCTCGTCTCCGCGTAACGCGTGCGTCCGATGAGGATGGCCTCGGTTTTTTCCATGATGACAAAGGCGTTGAACTCGCGCGCCCAGCCGCTATCTACGCCGCATGGAAAAGACCAGCAAGACCATCCTCACCGACCTCCAAGCCCTCGACACCACCGCTCTGAAGGCAAGGTTGGGGGAACTCCGGAGGTATCTTTGACGTCCCGAAATTAACCGACGAACTGGCCATGCTGGAGGACCGCATGGGCGCTCCCGGCTTCTGGGATAGTGCGAATGCGGCGCGCAAGACGATCGACCGCACCAATGTCATCAAAAAGAAACTCGGTCCGCTCCAGGAGCTGGAGCAGCGTGCTGCGGACTTTGACGGACTCATCGACCTCGCGAAAGACGCGGGCGACATGGACACCTGGCGCGAAGTCGATCAGGAGCACACGAAGCTCGAAGAGGATGTCGCCGCGTTTGAACTCAGCCAGCTTCTCAGCGGGCCGTTTGATCGTGGCAATGCCTTCATTGTCATCCACTCCGGTGCCGGTGGCACGGAGGCCTGTGACTGGGCAGACATGCTGATGCGCATGTATCAGCGCTGGTGCCAGCGCCGTGGCTACAAGGTCGAACTCATCGACCACGAAGCGGGTGACGACGTGGGCACGCGCTCCGCCACGCTCGAAATCATCGGCGAAAACGCCTTTGGCTTCCTGCAAACCGAGCGCGGTGTGCATCGCCTCGTGCGCATCTCGCCCTTCGATGCGGCGAAGAAGCGCCACACCTCCTTTGCCTCGATTGATGTCACGCCGGACTCCGAGGAGGACATCGACATCGTGGTGCGTGACGAAGACCTCCGCGTCGATACCTATCGTGCCGGCGGCAAAGGCGGCCAGAACGTGAACAAGGTCGAAACCGCCGTGCGCCTCACACACATTCCCAGCGGCGTCATCGTCGCCTGCCAGATCGAGCGTAGTCAGCCAAAAAACCGCGCCAAAGCGATGGCGATGCTCAAGGCGAAGCTGTTTCAGATCGAGGAAGATAAGCGCAAGGCCGAGATCGATCGCCAGTATGGCGAGAAGAGCGAGATCGGTTTCGGCAGCCAGATTCGCAGCTACGTTTTCCAACCCTATCAGATGGTCAAAGACCACCGCACCGGCGAAAAGACCAGCGGCGTCCAAGCCGTGATGGATGGCGACCTCGACGCCTTTATGGAAGCCAAGCTGCGCGGCCGGAAGGCGGGTGATGGCGACAAGGATGAGGATGTGTAGCTGCTCGATGCTTGATCCTAGATGCTGGATGTCGGAAGATCAGCGCCATGAGCTATCAAAATCTCGAAATCTGGCAACTGGCCTGCAAAGCCACGATTGAAATCCATACGATGACGTTGAGCAAGCTGCCGAAGTTTGAGATGTATGAGGAAGGATCGCAAATCCGCCGTTCATCCAAGTCAGTCCGCTCCAACATCGTGGAGTGCTATGGCAGACGTGAATACAAACAGGATTTCGTGCTGCGGTTGACCTATGCTCTGGCTTCCAACGACGAAACCATCGACCATCTCGACACCCTGCGCGAAACAGGCTCACTGGTGGATGTACCGCTTTATGAGAACCTGCACGAACACCTGACTCACCTTGGCAAGAAACTCAATCTCTTCATCCAAGCCGTCCGCGAAGGTCACCGATCCTCGAAATAGCCTTCTGAAATCCAGCATCCAGCATCTAGCCCCATGAAGCCTGTCTTCGAGAAAGTGCCCAAGCGCCAGTGGGAGTCTTTCCACTGCGAGGTGGTGCGTGGGCCGGACTACGGCACGCGCTGGCACTTCCATCCCGAGTATCAGCTCACGCTGGCGATTGAGAGCCGCGGGCACCGAGTGGTGGGCGATAGCATCAAGCCGCTCATTGATGGCGACATCGTGCTCATCGGTTCGAACCTGCCGCATGTTTGGCATCAGGACACGGGAGTGAAAACGCGGCAGGTGCATGCGATCATCGTGCGGTTTGACGAAGCCTTCCTTGGCCGCGATTTCATGGCGCTGCCGGAGATGGAGCCGGTGAAGCGGCTGCTGCAACGTGCCGCACGCGGCCTGGAGGTGCGCGGAGCATCGTGTCCCGTCATCACCGAGCACATGCAGCGTCTCGCGCAGAGTGAGGGCCTCGCACGGGTGATCGAATTGCTCGCGATTCTCGATGTGCTGGCCAAGTCGGGCGATTTGAAGCCGCTGGCGAGCGCCAACTTCGAACCCAAGCTCGAATCTGCCGATCAGGGCCGGATGGAGCGCGTGTGCGACTTCATTCACACGCATTTGACCGAGGAAATCGACCGCGAACGCCTCGCGAAGCTTGCGCATCTCAGCCTGGGAGCTTTCAGCCGCTTCTTCCACTCACGCACCGGCAAAACGGTGCCGCAGTATGTGAACGAGGTCCGTATCGGTCGCGCCTGTGGCATGCTGGCGGAGGATGTGTCAAACATCACCGACATCGCCATGGACTGCGGCTACCGCAATCTCGCCAACTTCAACCGCCGCTTCCGCGAAGTCATGGACACCACGCCCAGCGCCTACCGGCAGAAGTTTCGCGGCATGGCGCGGCCGTAGGCCGGATGTGTTCGGCGCGATGAATGTTGCAAACACGATGGGCGCCTTCGCCGAACTATCCGGCTGGTTTGGGTGGCGGCGCACGGCCTTTGATGTGTCGAGCATCACATAGAGCCGGATAGTTTGGCGAACTCACGATGGTGGCTGCGTAGCACTTTTCCGCCAAACACATCCGGCCAACGACTTGCACGCGGCTTCTTCCAATGAGATAGCAAGACCATGAGTCAGATGCTTGAACCGGACCTTTCCGTGGTGGACCTCCGCTCCTATTTCGTGCGGAAGCGCAATGCCTTGCTCGTGCGCGGTCGTTTTAGTCCGCTGTATCTCGATTACTACCTGCATCTCATGCAGCATGCCCTTCAGAATGCCGAGCCGCTGGATCAGATGCTCAAAGACGCGCTGGCTGCGCTGGCGCTGCATCTGTGCTCGCGCCCGCAGGATGAGAGCTGCGCGTGGACCATTCATGTGAAGGAGCCGCAGCGGGCGAATGTCTTCGTCACTGGCAGCACGCGGCCAGGTCGCGTGACGGGTCGCGTCTTCACCGAGGACGTACGGCAGGAGGGCGAAGCGATGTTCATCGCGCAAACCACGCGCCCGGATCAGCAGCCGCGTCAGAGCCTGATTGAATTCCATGGCTGCGACATGCTGAAGGCCGTGGAAAAGTTTTACACCACCAGCGAGCAGCGTCTCACGCGCTTTTTCCGCCTGGACGATGAGGAGTTCGTGCAGATTTCCGCTGAGCCCGACTGCGATGAAATCTGGCTCTCCGAGCTGGCGCTGGAAAACGTGCTGGAACTCGAAACCACCGAGCATCTGACGCTCCTGGAGACACGCGGCTATGTGTTCGAGTGCGGCTGTTCCGTGGAGCGCTTGATGCCCATCATCATGCGCCTGCCGCAGGACGATCTGGATCACATCTTTGCCGACGGTATCGCGCAGATCACCTGTCCGCGTTGTGGCTCGGTGTATCGCACGCCGAAGGCGAGTTTTGAAGAATGGCGGCAGCAGCAGTCGTAGCGCATGAAACTCGCCCTCATCCGCCGCCAGTTCTCCGCCACCGGCGGTGCAGAGCTGTATGTACAGCGATTGCTTGGTGCCATGGCCGCAGCGGGACATGAGACGCATCTGTTTGCCGAAAAGTGGCAGGGCCAGGCTGCGGGCGTGCAGTTTCACGCCATCAACGTCGAGGCATCACGTGCGGAACGACCGCTGCGCTTTGCCGAGATGGTGAACGCTGCTTTAACACAGGAAAAGTTCGACTGCGTCTTCAGTCTGGAGCGCACGCTCAAGCAGGACGTGTATCGCGCTGGCGATGGCCTGCATCGCGTGTGGCTGGAGCGGCGCAAACAGTTCTCGCCATGGTGGAAACGGCTGCTCGTCGGCATGGGAGCCTTTCATCGCAACATGATGGCGCTCGAAGCGCGCACGTTTGATCCTGCGAACACGAAATGCCTCATCGTGAACTCCGAAATGGTGCGTGGCGAGATCGCGCAGCACTTCCCCGCCTTTCCCCAGGAACGAGTGCATCTGGTGCGCAACGGCGTCGAAGTGAAGCGCTTTCAAAACGTGGATCGCAACGCTGCGCGGAAGCGTTTCGGCCTCGCGGACGATGATTTCGTCATGGTCTTCGTCGGTTCCGGCTGGGAGCGCAAGGGACTGCCGTGGTTGCTGAAGTTCATGGCCGGACGCAGCGACGATCCCAAACTCAAACTGCTCGTCGTCACGCGGGATCGCATGCGTGGCAAAGTGCCGCCGAATGTCATTCTCACTGGACCGTTGCCCGATGTCGAAACCGCCTATGCCGCGGCGGATCTGCTCACGTTCCTGCCGATTTACGAGCCTTGCTCCAATGTGGTGAGCGAGGCGCTGGCGACCGGCATTCCCGTCATCACGACCGCCTTCAACGGTGCGGGTGAACTGATCGACTCCGGCGTCAACGGCCACGTTCTCGACGACCCACGTGATCTTGCCACGCTGGGCATGTGCGTGAATCACTGGCTGGCACGCGGTCATGCCGGGAAGGTCGCGACGCGGCAGCCCCTCGATCTCGAAACCAATGTGCAACACACGCTGCAGGTGCTGGAACTGGCGGCGAAAACGCGTGACTGACCATGACTCCCGAAGAAGCCACCGCTGCGGCGTCGCGTTTGTGCGCGGCGTGCGGGATGTGCTGTGACGGGACGCTGTTTCACATCGTGCGCATGCAGCCGACGGATTCGGTGGGGGCGTTGAATGCGCTGGGGTTGAAGCTCAAGAAGAAGAAAGGGCAGAACTGCATCGAGCAGCCGTGCGCGATGTTTAAAAACATGCAGTGCTCGATTTACGCAGGCAGGCCGGAGCGCTGCCGCTTGTTTGAGTGCCAGCAGCTCAAACGTCTGGCCGCCGGGACGATCACAGAAGCGCAGGCGATGGCGACGATTCACGAGGCGCGGCGGCGGGTGGATGAGGTGCTGGGATTGATCGAGCAGGCGGGGCATCACAACCTCAAGCAGCCGCTGACGGTGCGCTATGACCGCGTCATGGCGCTGCCGTTGAGCGACGAATGGGAGCCTGAGCAGGTGATTTTGCGCGAGGAACTGCGGGCGCTGATGACGGGATTGCAGGTGCTGCTGAGCCTGGAGTTCAAGCCGCCGCTGCCGCCGATACATGAAGAAAGCAGCGTGCAGGCCGATCCTGTGCCATGATGGGAAATGGAAATGAACCTTTTGAAACTCCTCGGCAGCGCGGAGTACCTCCCGTCGAACGTCCCTGAGCTGCTGATGCAACTGGGCATGAAGCCCAATCAACAGCAGGTGCTGCAAGGCCTGCTCAAGAGCCTGGAGAAGCAGGGCAAGATCGTCCGCACCAAGGGCAACCGCTACATCGTGGCGAAAGAGGCGGACTTGATCCCCGGCGTGATTCAAATCACGCGCGGTGGCCGTGGCTTTGTGCAGCCGGATGAGGCGGGCATCACGGAGATCAGCATCTCGGACAACAACACGGGCACGGCAATGCATGGCGACCGTGTCTTGGTGCGCCTCGATGTGAAGCCGGGGCAGCAGGACAAGAGCGGCAGCGTGGTGCGCGTGCTGGAGCGCAAGCGCACGCAGTTTGTCGGCACCTTGCAGCGCTCGAAGCAGTTCCTGCACGTCACGCCGGATGATCCGCGGCTGCCGGGGGCGATCTATGTGTCTGAACCACGCGATGTGGGCCGCAAGCCGAACGTGGGGGACAAAGTGGTCGTTGAAATCACGCAGTGGGAATCCAAGCAGACGGCTCCTGAAGGCGAGATCATCGAGGTGCTCGGCCCGCCGGATGAGGAGGGTGTCGATATGCTCTCCGTGCTGCGTCATTATGACCTGCCGCTGCATTTTCCGAGGAACGTGCTGCATGAGGCGCAGACGATCGCCAAATCGCGGCCCGACAACCAGCCGAGCGCGCAGGAGTGCGCCAACCGCGTCGATTGCCGGCCGCACAATGTCATCACGATTGATCCTGATGACGCGAAGGACTTTGATGATGCGATCTGCCTTCAAAAGCACGGCGATCAGTGGCAGTTGTGGGTTCACATCGCCGATGTGTCGCATTACGTGATGCCGGGCAGCGCCTTGGATATCGAAGCCAAGAAGCGCGGCAACTCGACCTACCTCGTGGATCGCGTGATCCCGATGCTGCCGGAGGCGCTGAGCAATGAACTGTGCTCGTTGAAGCCAAACGTGGACCGTTTGACGAAGTGCGTGGAGTTCGTGCTGTCGAAAGACGGGAAGGTGATCAGCTCGAAGTTTTATGCCGCCGTGATCCGCTCGAAGCGCCGCTTCACCTACAAAGAGGCGTTTGCCGCCATCCAGGTGCCGCCGGCGAATGAGACGGAGCAGATGCTGCATGATGCGCATGCTATGGCGCAGAAGGTGCGGCATCATCGCTTCAAGAACGGCTCGCTCGATCTCGATTTCCCGGAGAACAAGATCCGGCTCGACGAGCACGGCAAAGTGCTGCGCATCGAGCGCATCGAGAACGATGTCTCGCATCAGTTGATTGAGGAATACATGCTGCTGGCCAATGAAGCCGTCGCAGGCCGTCTCATGGGCTTGAACCGGCCTTCCGTGTATCGCGTTCACGAATCACCGAAAGAACAGCGGCTCAACGACTACCGTGAGAGCGTGCTGAGCCATCGCGTGGCGTGTGGAAACCTCAATCATCGCCCCGAGGTGCAGAAACTGCTCAGCAAGCTCGGCACGCTGCCGATTGGCCCGGCGTTGAAGATTGGTTTCCTGCGTTCGCTCATGCGTGCGCGTTACGCGGTGGAACCGCTCGGCCATTATGGCCTCGCGAAGACGAAGTACACGCATTTCACCTCGCCGATCCGCCGTTACGCCGATCTCGTCGTGCATCGCTCCTTGTTCGACAAAGTGGAGTTGCAGGTGGGCATCGCGAAGCAGATCGCCGATCACATCAGCACCACGGAAAAGAACTCCTCCGACGCTGAACGCGACAGCAAGGAGGTGAAGCTCTACGCCTACCTCAAGGCCCAGATCGCCTCGAAAAAACCGCAGCCTTATGCCGCGCTCGTCACCGATGTGCGGAACTTCGGCTTCTTCGTCGATGTGCCGGATCTCGGCCTCAGCGGCGTGGTGCCGCTCTCCGCGATTCCCGATGACTTCTTCATCTTCGATCCCGCCACCCGCGAACTCACCGGCCGTCACACGCGTCGCGTGATCCGTCTCGGCGACAACCTCGTCGTGCAAATCTACAAGGTGGACAGCATCAAGAAGCAGGTGGATTTCATGCTCGTGCCCTCACGCGACCGTTCGACGCGCCAGGATCGCTCGGAGCGGCCCGAACGTCGCGGCCCACCTCATCGTGAATCCCGTCCGGCACCTGCTCCGCGCAAGCCGGGACATGGGCACAAGCAGGCGCAGAAGCGGCGAAAGTAGCCATCTCGCTCCGCGAGATGAGCGGAGAGCTGGCGCAGGAATAAAGCGATTCCGAATTTCGAAAGCGCTGCGTGAGGACGTGAGCGCCATGCTCATCACGCGGAGCGCTGATGGCTACTTTGCTTCGCCTCAACCCAGTCCCACCGCATCGCGCACGCGGTTGAGAGTCTTGCGGGCCACGGCACGAGCTTTCTCGGCTCCTGCGGCGAGGACTTTGTCCACGTAGCCTTGGTCGGCGAGGATTTCATCGCGGCGGGCACGGAAGGGGGCGAAGTAGTCGGTGACGCCTTGCAGGAGGCGCTTTTTGAAGTCGCCGTAGCCGACACCGCCGTTGAGGTGATCGTTGACCATCGAGGCGTAATCGGCCTCGGAGGCGACGAGTTTGTAGAGGGCGAGGATGTTGCTGCCTTCGACGGGTTTGGGGGATTCGACGGGCGTGGAGTCGGTCTTGATGCCCATGATCTTCTTTTTGAGCGGTCCCGGCTCTTCAAACAGCGGGATGGTGTTGTCGTAGCTCTTGCTCATCTTCTGGCCGTCGAGGCCGGGGACGACGGCGGTGGATTCCTGGATGCGCGGATTGGGCAGCTTGAACAGGCCGGCACCAAAGGTCTCGTTCATCTTGATGGCGATGTCGCGGGTGACCTCGACGTGCTGCTTCTGATCGCGACCGACGGGCACGACATCGCTCTCATACAGCAGGATGTCCGCCGCCATGAGTACGGGATAGGCAAAGAGACCGTGCGAGGCGCTGATGCCGTTGGCGATCTTGTCCTTGTAGCTGTGGCAGCGCTCCAGCAGGCCCATGGGTGTGACAGTGCTGAGAATCCACGCGAGTTCGGTGTGCTCCGGCACATCGCTTTGGCGGAAGAAGACGCACTTCGTCGGATCGAGGCCGCAGGCGAGGAAATCGACCGCGAGTTCGCGCACGTAGCCGCGCAGTGCCTTGCCGTCGTGGACGGAGGTGAGGGAATGGTAGTCGGCGATGAAGTAATAGGCGTCGCCTTCATGCTGCAGCTTCAGCGCCGGCTCCATCATGCCGAAGTAATTGCCGATGTGGAGTCTGCCGCTGGGTTGGAGGCCGGAAAGGATGCGCATAGGGGAAGGTTGATGGTTGAGAGTGGATGGTTGATGGCCTGAGACAGAAGGAGGCGAAGCTCTGCATGCCGCGACAACGGTTTAGCTTCAGGCCATCAACTATCAACCACCAACCATCAACTCAGCCTCACGGCTGCCACACCAGCGGCCGGTCCCAGGCCTTGAGGGCGGCATTCCATTCGTCGTGCCACTTTGAATAGCTGGCGGCGGGGTGCGCGCCGGGAATGGAGTCGAACTCGAAGCGGATGGTGATGGTTTTGCTGTCAGCGGCGGTGTTGAGCTGCCAGCGCGTGAAGGTGCCAGTGGCGGACTGGTTCAAGGCTTGTACGGAAGCGGAGGTGACACCCTGGATGTTTTCAACAATGACTTCGGAGCGGAAGCGGAATGGATAGCGCACGAGAAAGGGCGTCTGGCGGGCTTTGACGAACGTGGTGACGAGGTAGTCGGTCTCCCACAGAGCGGGCAGGACGGCGCGGTGGAGGCCGCCTTCATCATGCAGGCGGCCCGGCACATCGTAGCTGATGGTGAGGCGTGCCGGGTCGGTATTGCTGGCGAGGGTCGCAAAGGTGAAGCTATGCACCTGCACTCGTGCATTTTTTTCGAGAATGCTCTGCGCCTTGCGCAACTGCGCAGCGGTATCCAGGCCGGTGAAGGCGCTGCGCATTCCGGCGGCGTAGTAGCCGTGCAGGGTGAGCGTTTCCTCGACGTGCCATGCATCGCCTTCCGGACGAATGATGCGGCGGCTGGCCACGCGGCAACTGTCGGCCGCAGGTTCTGCCTGCGGCGTGCCGAGACGCACCTGGCCGGGCTGCAGGATGAGAGCGTGCGAGTGCCACAGGTCGTCGGCAGGCCAGGCGTCAGGCGGGAGGTTTTTGTTGGTGGTGTCGATGAGCCATCCGGCACCGAGAGAGGGGACATGCACGACCATGTGATTGAACTGGTCGAGCGTGGGCAGGGCAGGCTGGGTGCGCCAGTTGGTGTTCACGAGGGCGAGATGACTTTCGATGCCGGCGGCAGTGAGAAGCTGATGCAGGAGCAACGCCTGGTCTTTGCAGTCGCCATACTGCTGCTGGAGGGTCTGAGCGGCGGGATTCGGACGGCGTGCGCGAGTGCCGAACTCGATGGCCGTGTAACTTATCTCCTTCTGCACATGTCCTGCGAGTGCGGCGATTTTTTCACGCGGCGTTTTCATGCCACTGGTCAGTTGTGCGGCGAGTTCGGTCACTTTGCTCTCTGGTTTGAAGCGTTCCTGGATGTCTTTGAGAAACTTTTCGCCGATCTCCGCCCAAGTGCCTTCCATGCCACCGAAGCAGACGCCGGGGACGCGGTCTTCGTAGTATCCGTTCATGGGTTCATCGGGATCGAAGGGCAGGTTGAAGCCCATCCAGGCGAGCAGGTTTTTCTCGCGCACGGTCTGCAACGCTTCGGTGTGCGCGGTGGTGGTCTGCACTTGGTCGATGACACCCGTGACGAAAACGATGTCCGCCGCGCTGTCGCCAAAGAGCTTCCGCTCAAAGGTGAAGGTCTCGGTCTTGCCGAAATCTTCAGTGCTCACCTCGTATTCGACGGTGCAGCCGGGGCGCAGGCCGGGAATCTGGAAATGGAGCTTCTTGCGGTGGGAGGCGCTGCCATTGTCGATGTCCATCACATAGGCGTCACCGGGCGCGGAGCCGATGATTTTGCCGGTCTCATCGCGCACCTCGACGCGATTGATGAAAATGCGTTCGCTGAGCGGATCGAAGGCGAACTCGATGCTGCTGAGGTCGTTGGCGCCTTCGGTGGTGTAGATGTGCGCCCGGCGGTGCCAGGTGTGACGCATGGGCTTGGCGGGGTCGAAGTGGTAGCCCTTGGCGGTGAGCAGCCAGGCATAGGGCTGATCACTGCCGTAGTCTTTGGCGGCGGGATGCGCCGTGAGCGCCTGCTGCACGACGGCGGGCAGAGCGACGGCTTCGACGGGTGTTTTAATGTCGGAGTTGCTGCCCTGACCGAGCATGGCGGAGGCGCGGCGCACGGCGTCCTGCACCGTTTCGTTCTCGGGATCTTTTTTGGCGACTTTTTCAAAGGTCAGCTTGGCTTCGCGGTACCATTTCCGGCCCATCTGACTCCAGCCGAGGATCATGAGAGCACGGGGCGCTTCTTTGCCATCTGCGAGGAGTTTTTCGGCGACGACGGCGGCACGCGCATGTTCGTCGGCGTCGTTGAGTGCTTCGCCTAAATCGTAGCTGACGCGGCGGTCGTCTGGGAACTCGGTGGCGAGTTCTTCGAACAGTTGGATGCCGCGCTTGGCATCCCCGGCGGAGGCGACGGTTTGTGCATGCCAGCGGCGGGAGTTGATGCCGGGGAATTTTTTCATCCAGGCTTCGGCGGACTGGGCGGCGAGTGCGAACTGTTCCTTGCCGTTGAGGTGCTGGAGCCAGTCGAGGGTTTTGTTTTCATCCTTGAGTCCGGCGCTGATGGCCTGAAGGAAGGCGGCGTTGGCAGCCTCGTTGTTATTGTTGCCTGACAGGATGTATGCATGGCGCAGGTGCAGTGTGGGACTCTTGGGAAAAGATGGCATCTGAGGTGCGAGGAGTTGCAGCGCCTCCTTGAACTGCCCCAGCTGCTCCATGGCGTCGGCGGCGTTGCCGAGAATGGCGGCATCCTTGGAAGTCTGCTCGAAGCCGCGTTTGAACCACTGCGCGGCTGCCTTGAACTGGTCGCGCTTGTAGAGGGCGATGCCGATGTCATTGAATACCAGTCCGGCATCCTGCCGCTGAGATGCCTGTAGCGCGGGCGGCTGGCCCTGGGGTGGCAGGAGGGTGATGGCATCAAGTGCGGCGCGCACACGCGCGAGGTCGCCTTTCTTTTTTGTGACCCAGCCGACGTGCAGGTGAGCCAAACGGTCCTTCATGGCCACCCGCAGGACGTAGTCGTACGCGGTATCGTCCACGGTACGGCTGCCGGTGATTTCCAAACCGTCACCCCAGGCGCAAGGCCAGGGTTTGGCGACCCAGCCTTCATCGGAAGGATACGGAATGTCCAGGCGGCCCAGCAGCGCGGTGGCTAGGGATTCGAGGTCCGGTGCTTTCTCGCCGAGATCGACGGGAATGACCAGCAGTGCCTCCAGCGGGCGCAGCGCGGCGAAATCGGCGAGCGCCTGGCCGTGAGCGGGCCATTGTTTCCAGTCGTTGGCCTGAAGTTGCGTGCGGTAACCCCAGGCGGGCCGTTCCACATTCGCAATGACCGCACTGGGCGAACCGATGCGCTTTTCATCAAGCACCTTGAACGATTCCATCAACGTGCGGAACTCCGGTGCGAGCCGTTCCCGGCCGGCGGACGGCCCCCAGCAGGTGATCTGCCAGGAGAAACCGGGGCGCGTCGTGACCCACTGGTCGAAGTACATCGGAATGCCCAGCGCTTCCGTCGTGCGTACGATGCAGGTGCGGCGCATGAAGTCGATCCCGTTGAGGGTGATCTTCTCCGTCTTGTCATCTTCAACACTGGTGGCGGCGGCGGCGAGGTTCGCCTTCACCGCATCCATCAGATCTTCGATGGCCATGTCTGCGTCCAGATGCTCGCCGAGCACCATGGCATAGCCTTCGGGCCCGGAACGACGGAAGGCGATGCAGGCGAGCTTGTTGAGCGAGGAGGCGTTCATCTTCACCCAACGCGGCGGTGCGGTCAGCGCGCAGTTGAACTCCTCGCTGGTGACGGTTTTGTCCGGTGAATTTTGGGCAGCGAGTTCTTCAGCCAGGATCCGGGTGCGCAGCGCCATCACGGCACCAGCGCCGGCGATCAGCAAAAAAATGCCGCCGATGACCAGCGTCCAAACGGCTTGGGCACGTCCTTGGGTGAGGCGGGTGCGGTCATAGCAGGCCAGACCGACAATCGCGAGCACGAAGGCGCTGAGAAACAAGACCACGGCGACCAGTCCCGCGATGGTTTGTGCGATGCCTGCCCAAGCAGGCAGAAAAAGGCCCACACCTTGACCGAGAGCCGCGGCAAGCCAGCCGGTCAGCATGAGTGTCAGCGCGATGACGCAGAGTTTGCTGGTGGTCGGGCGCTTGAGCAGGCTGAGGCATTTGAGAATACCGATCAGCGTGGGCAGCGCGATGATGAAAAATCCAACGGCTTGTCCTGCTTGGTAGGCGTTCGAGTTGACGTCCGCGAGTGTGTGAAAAATCATACGCGCATGCTTTTAGGGCATGGCGTGTGTTTCTGGCAATCGAAAAGGCATCAAAGCGGACGCTGTTTTTGAAGTGCTGCCGCTTTCGCCGCATCCGCTGGTCTTCGTGAGTTGAATGGCTCGATGAAAGCGGTGGCTGCGCTCATGACTCGCTGTGAGACCACAGTCCAAATCAAGCCGCACGCTTCGGTGGCACGATAAACAGCGGCACGGTGGCCTTGTGGCGGATGTCGCCGATGAGGTGGTGCGTGGTGCTATTCCAGCAGATCCCGCAGCGCTGAGGTGTTGGCCTTGGAATCGAAGACGGCCTCCAGCGGCGTGCGGAAGCCCGGCACCGCCACGCTGATGAGCGTGCCGCTGCTGGATTTCATCTTCAAATCGTAGCAGCCAGCCACCAGCACATGCTGCTCCAGCACGCGCTGTTCGGCGTCCACGATCCAGTATTCCTGCACGCCGTGGGCCGCGTAGTCTTGGAACTTCACGCCGCGATCCCGCGCCTCAGTGCATTCTGAAATGACCTCGACGATAAGATCGGGGATGGGGAATTTCATGGTGTCCTGCCGGAAGGCGGCGGCCTTGTCCTTGCCAAAGAAGACGACATCCGGCTCATAGTCGTTGCGCGGGAAGACACATAGGCACTTCTCGATCTTCACCTCGCCGAGTTGCTTCGCCCGAACATACGAGCCGACTAGCGTGGCAATGTTGTAAGTCACATCCAGATGCGCATTGCGGGCTGGAGAATGCAGCACCACCTCGCCCTCGATGAACTCCACTTTCATCTCCGGCGTCATCTCCTCATAAAATTTCCCCCGCCGCTGGCGCTCCAACGCGAGGAGGTTCGAGAGTTCATCCACTAGTTCCGGCAGGAACGGGGAGGATTGAATCGGCGCTAGAAGTTCGGCGAACGCTGACATGCGAGGGAGGATAGCCGTTCGGGACGATTCGACAAGTCTCGATCAAGGCTGCGCGGGAGCGCGTGCCGAAGTCGTCAAGCCAGCCGTTTGCGTGCGGCGATCAGCCCGTGCTTGGGGCCAAAAATAAAGGCCAGGGCGAACAACGCCGCCTGGGCGAGGACGATGCAGGCGCCAGTGGCACCGTTGATGAAGAAGCTGACATAGACGCCGAGGCAGCTGGCCAGCACGGAGGAGCTGGCGGCAATGATGAGCATGTGATCGAATCGATCCGTGAGCAGGCGGGCGGTGCAGCCGGGGGTGATGAGCATCGCCACCACAAGGATGATGCCGACGGCCTGGAGCGAGGCGACGATGGTGGCGGCGAGCAGGGCCAGCAGCAGGTAGTAGAGCAAGGTGGTGTTCAAGCCGATGGCGCGGGCATGGGCGGCGTCGAAGCAGAACAGCAGCAGATCTTTGCGCATGAACAGGATGACCACCAGCGTCAGCACGGAAGCAACGATGGTCTGGATCATGTCGTCACGTTCGATGCCGAGGATGTTGCCGAACAGGATGTGGTTCAAGTGCGCCTCGGTCTCCACTTTGGTGAAGAGCACAAGGCCGAAGGCGAACAGGCCGGTGAAGACGATGCCCATGACGGTGTCTTCCTTGATGCGCGTGTTGGATTTGATCCAGCCGGTGGCCGTGGCGCAGAACAGGCCGGAGGCGAAGGCACCCACGGCCAGCGGCCAGCCGAGCATGTAGGCACCGACGACGCCGGGTAGCACGGCGTGGGAGATGGCGTCGCCCATGAGCGACCAGCCTTTGAGCACCAGGTAACACGATAGCACCGCGCACACGGCTCCGACGAGAGCGCCGACGAGCAGCGCCTCCAGCATGAAGCTGTATTGAAACGGGGCGAGGAGGTTCATGAGGCGGCAGCGGCGCGGCGCTGAGTGCGTGCGGCGAGAAGACCGTGCTTCGGCGCGAGCACGAGCGCGACGAGGAAGACGAGCGTCTGCAACACCACGATGCAGCCGCCGGTGGAGCCGTTGAGGAAGTAGCTGGCATACGCACCCACCACACCGCATGTCACTCCGGTGATGGTGGCGATGACGAGCATTTTGCCGAAGCGATCCGTGAGCAGGTAAGCCGTGGCACCGGGCGTGACGAGCATCGCCACGACCAGACACGCGCCCACCGTCTGCAAGGCCGCGACGGCGGTGGCGGAGAGCAGCGCGAGCAGCAGAAAATGCAAAAAGCGTGTGTTCAAGCCGATGCTGCGCGCATGGCTTTCATCGAAGCAATACAGCAGCAGGTCGCGCCACTTCACGCTCAGCACGAGAATTGAAAGAGCAGAGATGATGAGCACTTGCAGGATGTCCGGGTCGGAGATGGCGAGGATGTTGCCAAAAATGATCGTGCGCAGGTTGAGATTGCTCGGAAACAGCGAGAGCAGCAGCAAGCCGAGCGCGAAGAAGCTGGTGAAAACCACGCCGATGACCGCATCTTCGCGCAGGCGTGAGTTGTTCTTCACCCAGCCCATGCTCAGCGCCGCCAAAATGCCCGCGACGAACGCTCCGACAGAAAACGGCAGTCCTAGCATCCACGCGAGCGACACGCCGGGAACCACCGCATGCGACAGCGCGTCGCCCATGAGCGACCAGCCCTTCAGAGTGATGAAGCACGACAAAAATGCGCACACGCCGCCGATGAGGCCGCTGACCACGATGGCCTTCACCATGTAGTCGTAGTGGAAGGGTGTGAGGAGGTCGGGGGACACTTGGAAGAAAATGGAGGATGGAAGATTGAAGATGGCTAAGAGCAGAAACTTGAGGACTTTTCGATCATGCGTTGAAGTTTGCCGCCGAGCTGCTGGAAGACGGCATCGTGAGTGTGGTGTTGGTCTGGAGTGATGTAACCGCAGTCCAAGGCTTGATCGAGCCAGCTTTGCGTCTCCATGGCCTCGCCCTGTGCTTCATTGAGCTTATTGATGAAAGCCGCCTCGTAACGACGTCTGGCCCAGGCTTCAGCGATCATGGCTGCAACAGCACGCGATGAGCGGCGGACTTGATCCACGAGTGAGAAGCGCTCTTCACGCGGAAAGGTGCGAGTCAGCAGGAAGACCTTTCCAGCACCACCACGAGCCAGGCTATAGACATCCAAGTCTCGAAAGGACTGAATGGTCTTATTTCTCGGCGTGATGTCGCTCATGATCTCAATTCTCCATCTTCTATCTTCCATCCTCAATCTCCTCCCGCTCCTTCACCAGTTTCTCCCTGCCATGGCGGTCCGTGTACTCCAAATGCCCGTCCTTGCCGAAGACCAGCGGGCGTTCATCATCGGTGAGCAGCTTCACGGTTCTGCCATCGTGTTCCTGGATGGTCGATTGCTCGAAACGGAACTGCCGCAGCACGCCGCCGAAGGCACGGGAGAGGTTGTCTTCGGTGAAGACCTGCTCGGTGGGACCGAAGGCGAGCACGGTGCGGTTGACGAGCACGACCTGGTCGCAGAATTCGGGCACGCTGCCGAGGTTGTGGGTGGAAACGAGAATGATGTGGCCCTCATCGCGCAAATCACGCAGCAGCTCGATGATGGCGGACTCGGTCTGCACATCCACGCCGGTGAATGGCTCGTCCAGCAGCATGATGCGGCCTTTTTGCGCCAGCGCACGGGCAAGAAAGACGCGTTTCTTTTGTCCGCCGGAGAGTTCGCCGATCTGGCGGTCTGAGAAGTCGCTCATGCCCACGCGCTCCAGGCATTCCTGCGCGATGCGTTTGTCCTCCGCACGCGGGATGCGCAGGAAGTTCATGTGGCCGTAGCGGCCCATCATCACCACATCCCACACGCTGACAGGGAAGGTCCAGTCCACCTCCTCGCTCTGCGGTACATAGGCGACGAGTTTGCGCTTTCTCGATGCTTCGACCGTGAGTCCGGCGATGCGCACGCTGCCCTTCGCCGGGCGCAGGAAGCCCATGATCGCCTTGAACAGCGTGCTTTTGCCGCTGCCGTTGACGCCGACCAATGCGCAGATCGTGCCGGCCCCGAGCGTGAAGGAAGCATCCCGCAGCGCGACCAGGCCGTTCGTATAGGCCACGGTGACATCGGTGACTTCAATCGAGAGCGGCGGAGCGGTGTCGTGCATGAATCAGGGTTGAGTAAACGCCTTCACGATGGTGTCGGCGTTGTATTGCAGCAGCTTCAGGAACGTCGGCGCGGGGCCGTCATCTGCGGTGAGCGAATCGACATACAACACGCCGCCGTAGTGCGCACCGGTTTCCTTCGCCACTTGCAGCATGGCCTTGTCGCTGATGGTGCTTTCGGAGAACACGACGGGAATCTTGCTGGCACGCACGGTGTCCACGACTTTCTGCACCTGCTGTGGCGTGCCTTCCTGATCGGCGTTGATGGGCCAGAGATAAAGTTCCTTCATGGCATAGTTGCGTGTCAGATAGGAAAACGCGCCCTCGCAGCTCACGAGCCAGCGCTGGTCCGCCGGAATGGCCTCCAGCGCCTTGCGCACGGGTTCATCTACGGCGCGTAGCTCGGCGGTGTAGGCGGCGGCGTTCTTCGTGTAGGTGGCCTCGTTCGCGGGATCCAGTTTCACCAGCGCCTTGCGGATGTTTTCGACGTAGATGATGGCGTTCGCAGGCGACATCCAGGAATGCGGGTTCGGCTTGCCGGTGTAAGGCCCTTCGCCGATGCCCATCGGCTCGACGCCTTCGGTCAGCACCACGCTGGGCACGTCCTTCACCTGCTGGAGAAATTTTTCAAACCAGCGCTCCAGCCCCAGGCCGTTCCACAGCACGAGATCGGCGTCCTGCGCCTTCACCAGGTCCAGCGGTGTCGGTTCATAGTCGTGAATCTCCGCGCCCGGCTTGGTGATGGACTCCACGATCGCCGCCGTGCCTGCGACATTCTGCGCCATGTCCTGGATGATGGTGAAGGTGGTCAGGATGCGCTTCGGCCCTGTTTTGGGCTTGGGCGCAGCCGGATCGCATGCGGCCAATGCGACGCATAGCATGGCGAGGGAGAGACGTGTTTTCATCGTGTGTGGTAGTTGGTGATTCTTTAATAACGAAAGCTCATGCCGCTGAAGACGCCGATGTCTTCGGCCGCACGGTTCAGGCCGATGCGCACACCGGCGTCGAACACCAGGCTGTCGGTGACAGCGAAAGTCAGTCCGCCGTCCAGCAGCACACGGCAGTCCGTTGATGGACCCGCGACGCCGACCAGTTCCACATACATGCCGAGCTGTTCGGTGAGGCTGATGCCCACGGTAGCCGTTTGCATCCACTCGATGTCGTAGCCGCGTGTGTTCGGATCGCTCACCAGGTCCATTTGGGCCATCAATCCGAGGTTCACACGGTCATTGATCGCGATGGCCAGCGGCACGATCAAGCCGCCTTCCCATTCGTTGTTGCTCAGTCGCGTGCTGGTGGGGATTTTCACATACGGCATGAGGGCCAGGGCCGTGGTGCCCGCGTCGTTGCCCCACATGTTCATCTTGAAGCGCAGGGTGACATCGCTGAAGCCGGACAGTTTGTCCGTCACTTCATCGGTCGTGGATCGTTCCTGCGTGTAGGTGTCGAAAATGACCTGCAGGTCGGTGTTGTGCGTCACACCCACCTTGAAGTTCATCAGGCCGTAGCTCCAGGCCTGGTTGCGCACGGAATCGGCAGGATCAGGGCTGAGATCGCGGCTGTAGTCGAAGAAGCTCATCTCGAGCTGAAAGTGCCCGGCAGGCACCGTGTAGGGCGATTCCGTCGTGTCCGGCCGGTCCGTGCTCATCTCCCGCATTTGGTCGCGAGGCGTGGGATTGAACAGATGCCAGGCACCCTTGTTCTCCGCAGCGGCAGGGAGGCAGATCATACCGAAAAGTGCGCCGAGGGCCGTGACGGCGAGGCGAGTTGGAGGTCGGCGGTGCATGAGTGGCGTTATTGCTTGGGTTATCAAAGTTAGTCTGGGCTAATTCCATCACGGTTGCGGTGCCTGCAACTTCAAAGTTAGCCCAGGCTAAATTTTGTTTTCTCCGCTGAAAAATCATTTCCACGAGTTCCGCCTGCCTGCTATGGCAGCACCGCCATGCCCGCCAAACGCCAGGAGCACACCAGCCATCTCGGTTCACCCGCCATCGAGGACTACCTCGAGCAGATTCACAATCTCATCGCCGCCAAGGGCTACGCCCGCGTGGTGGACATCGCACAGAACCTCGGCATCTCGCAGGCCAGCGTCACGAACATGATCCAGAAGCTCGATGCCGAGGATCTCGTGGTCTATGAGCGCTACCGCGGCGTGGTGCTGACCGAGGCGGGCCGCAAAGTCGGTGCCGAGATCGCCCGGCGTCATGAAGTGCTCACGCGCCTGCTCGCCGGCTTCGGCCTCGATCCCAAAACCGTTCACGAAGACGTGGAAGGCATGGAGCATCACATCAGCCGCCAGACGTTGGAAGTGCTGACGCTGCTGATGGAGGAACTGGAAGGCAATTCCGAGCTGCTGCGGAAGCTGAAGCGAAAATTGGCGAAAAATAGCGCCTGAGTCGGTCAAACGAACGGCGCAATCGGCACGCCACGCTTCGCACCAGTGCCGCCGTAGATGTTGAAGCTGCCGCTGCCGGCGGGGATGAGATCGTGCGGCGACACGCCCATCAGCTTGCCAATGGTGGCGTGGAAATCGAGCACGGTGACGGGGTTTTCGATGACGCGGGTGCCGGTTTCATCCGTCTTGCCGTAAGCCTGGCCGCCTTTGACACCACCGCCGGCGATGAAGGATGAAAAGGCGATGGGATGATGATCGCGACCGGAGCCGTTGATCTTCGGCGAGCGGCCAAACTCGGTGGTGAGCACCACGAGCGTGCTTTCCAGCAATCCGCGTGCTTCCAAATCCTCCAGTAGCGTGGCCACGGCATTATCGACGACTTTGGCGAGTGCCTCGACCGTTGTGAAGTTGTTGGAATGCGTGTCCCAGCCGCCGAGTTCGATCTCGACGAACTTCGTGCCGCGTTCGACGAGTCGGCGTGCCAGCAGCACGCCCTGGCCGAAGTAGTTGGCCCCGTAGTCGTTTACCAGTTTGCCTTTTTCCTGCGTGATGTCGAAGGCGTCGAGATCCTTGCTGGTCATGAGCTTGATGGCGTCGGCAAAGACATCGGAATGCGCCTTCACTCCGTCCATCGGGAAACGTTTGAGGAAGTCGCTGTTGAGCTTCTCGGCGAGGCCGGTGCGCTTGCGCAGGTTCGTCATGGAGTCGCCGTTTTGAAGCTGAGTGTGCTCCAGACCTTTGCTGGCATCGAGTACCGGCACCGGTGCATAGCGCGCATCCATGAAGCCGCTGCTGGGATGACCGGCGAGGTCGGCGAGACGAATGTAGGCGGGCAGGGTGGATGCACCCTGCGTGACCTGCCGTGCAACCCAAGCGCCGAGCGCGGGATGCTTCATCGAGGCGGAGACTTCGTAGCCGGTGAGCACTTTGTACATGCCTGGCTCATGCGCGCCCTGCGTGTGATGCATGGAGCGCACGACGGCGACTTTTTTGCCATGCTCCGCGAGCTTCGGAAAGTAGCCGGAGATCTGCAAATCCGGGGACTTCGTCTTGATGGTGCGCGTGGAGCCCTGATAACCTGCTGGTGCATCCGGCTTTGTGTCAAAGGTGTCGAGGTGGCTCATGCCGCCGCGCATGTAGAGATAGATGACGTGACCGGCGAATTTTGGCGCGTTGGTTTCCAGCGCATGTGCAAGGCCCGCTGGCGGAACGAGGCTGACGCCAAGGCAGGTCTTGGCCATGCGGGTGATGAATTCACGGCGAGCGAGGTCATCGAGTCGGTTGAGGGGATGGTGCATGGTCTTGATGGTTACTTTTGAAACATGAATTCCGCCGTGGAGAGCAGCATGCGGGCGAGCGCTTTCGCATTGCGGGTGTCGCCGAGCGTTTCCTGACACGCGTCGAGTTCTTCCTGAGTGGGTTCACGGGTGAGCACGGCAAGGAAGGCACCACGGGCGGCTTCGCGGATGTTGTTGGCACCACGCAGGCTTTCCGCGAGCGGACTTCCCGAACGGGCGACGTGATCAAAGAAGCTGCTGTTCAGCATGAGCAGTGCCTGCGGCACGGTGGAGGCGCTCCACGCGTCACCGATGAAGTCACGATTGCCCTGGCCGAACATGCGCAGGAAATGGCCGTCCGGCGCGGGCTGTGGCAGTTCGGAGGCACGCTCCAGGCCGCCACCGGCGAATTCCTTCGCCATTTCTTTGCGAAGGCGTGCGCGGCGCTGGTCTGCTTTCATTTCGCGCTCATCTTCTCCGGCCATCTTGCGTGCGACGCCGGTGACATCGCTGGTTTTTTTGGCTCCGACGGCGGCTTCGAGCGCGGCGACGCCGGGTGGATCGAAGTTCAGCTTCACATCGAGATCTTTGACTGCGAGCGCCATCATCGAGTCCCACACCTGCTCGGCGCTCAAGCGTCGCACGACGGGGCCGGGAAAACGATAAACGACTTCGCTGTCCTTGGGCGGCAGTCCAGCCTCACGCTGGTAGGCGCGGGTGAGGCAGAGGATGCGGAAAATCTGCCGCACGTCGTATTTCGCCTCACGCACGACATGGACGAGGTATTGGGCGAGGTCGGGATTCGCGCAGTCGGCAATCTCGCGCACCTGATCCACGCGTCCGGCGAAGGGCAGGCCGAAAAGTTTGGCCCAGAGACGATTTGCGAGCGTGAGGCTGAAGCGCGTGTTTTGCGGCGCGGTGACCCATGTGCCCAATGTTTCCGCAGGGCGTGCCCCTGCGGGTGGTGGTTCGCCATAGAGCACGGCGGCGGGGATGACATCGCCAGGTTTGCCATCGGGGTATTGGTAGTCATCCGGCAGCACGGCGGGATCGCCCATGCCATTGACCACACCCGCGCCACCTGCTGCACGCTGGAGAGCCATCAGCGCCTCCTTGATGCGTTCATACTTTTGCTGCCGTTCGTAGTTCATGCCGGCCATCGCCAGCCGGTCGTAACGCTCGGCGGCCTCGCGGATGTTTTTGGCTTCGACGGTGCCGACGGCGTCGTCTTTAGATGCCGTCTTGATGCCGGAAGTCCAGGCGAGGAACTGGTGGTAGTCTTTTCGCGTCCAGCGGTTGTAAGGATGATCGTGGCACTGCGCGCAGGAGATTTGCGTGCCGAGGAAGAGCGTGGCGGTGCTCTCGATGTTCGCAGCACGATTCTCGCCATCGCGCAGGTAATAACCCGCCGCAGGCGCACGCCAGCCGTAGCCCTCGGGGCTGAGCAGTTCACGCGTCCAGACATCGAAGGGTTTGTTGTCGCGGATGCTCTGCTTGACCCAGGCGAGATAGAAATCGCCCTGCACGCCCTCGGCGAGATCATCCTTCGCGCGCAGCAGATCGCACCAGTAGTTGAACATGTGGCTGACGTGGCCGTTGGAGGCGAGCAGTTCGTTGATCACGCGGCTGCGCTTGTCGGGTTCCTTCGCGATGAAGAAGCGCTTCGTTTCATCAACGCTGGGGATGCGGCCGACGAGGTCGAGGTAAACGCGGCGCAGCCAGATGGCGTCGCTGGCGAGCGGGCGCGGCTCCTGCGCGTGCTTGGTCAGGTCGGCTTCGATGAGTTGATCAATGCGTGCAGCGACAGCCTGCAGCTTGGAAACATCCACGGCCTCGTTTTGCGTCGAGATGATGACTTCTTTTGCCCGCATCGAGGTCCAGGAGCCGAAATTCGCGCCTTCATCGACCCAGCGACGGATGAGGGCGATCTCGTCCGCGCTGAGCGGTTTGCCTTCGTTCGCCGGCGGCATGAGGTCGTCATCGTCCTTTTTGAGCGAGATGGATTTCACCAGTGTGCTTTTGTCCGGCTTGTGCGGGAGCACGAGATTGTCCGAGCGGCTTTTTTCGCGGATCAGTTCGAGGTCATCGAGGCGCACGCCGCCTTTGGGTTTCTTCAGCTTGCCGCTGTGGCATTCAAAACAGGAGCGTTCGAAGATGGGAAGAACATGCTTTTCGAAGTCAATTTTCGTACTGGCGTCTGGCACCGTTAGCGGCAGATCGGCCTGAGGCTTTGACGCGAGTTTCATCGGCGGTGGCAGCGTGGATTGCGCCATCGCGGGAGGTGCGGGAACTGCGGTGGGCGCGGGAGGCACAGGGGGCTCCGGCTTTTTTTCCACGACTGTGGGTGTTGGAGCCGGGGCAGGGACTGCTGCCAGCGTCGCGGCCGGTGCCGGTTGGGGCGTTGCGCTGATGACTGGCGGTGGCGGTGCGGCTGGTTTAAACGATGGAAATGAAAAAGTGATGGCAGGGACGGACTTCGGCGCATTCGCGATGATGTGGCCGTGCAGGATCACACGCTTGCCGGTGCGCTGGGCGACGGTGGGGCCGAGATCGAGCCACAAAAACACATCCGGCCATGCCAGAGTGCCGCTGATGAAGCCGATGAGCACGGCGGCGGCGGCTGTGGTCCAGCGCGGCATCGCGGTGAACCAGCGTCGCTGTTTGCGCACGCCAATCGTCGCCGCCTCGATGCTGAGCATGAGATCCTCGACTGGTGATACGCCCACGCTGGCTTCGATGGCTTCTGCCAGTGCCTCGGGTGTGCCGATCTTCTCAAGATGCACCCGCAGCAGCGCATCCATGCCGAGTTGCTGCTCCAGCTCCTTGAGCGTGTCAGGATCAGCCGCCAGCGCCCGCCACTCGTCGTTGGAAAGGGCATCCTCCAAGGCCTTGTAGATGATTTCGTCGTCGTTCATGCCGGGGTTTGTTGGAGCTGGGATTCGATGCATTTGCGCAGTTGCTGACGCACTCGCATCAGCAGCGTGCGCACCGCCAGCGTGCTGCGGCCGGTGCGCTGGGCGATTTCGTCGCTGCTGAGCTGCAACTCGTAGCGCAGGTCCAGCACCGTGCGTTGGTGGGGGCCCAGTTTTTCGAGGCAGGCGGCAAGGCGGTCTGACTCGTCGCTCACCGGCTTGTCCACGGCCCCCAGCGTCATCTCCCAGCGTATCATTTCGGAGTAGCGCTCATGCTTGATGGTTTCCCGTGCATACGCCTTCAGCCGGTCGCGCAGCAGATTGTGCGCGATGCTGCGCAGCCACGGCTGCATCGACCCCTCGGTGAAATCGCCGAGGTTTTGATACGCGAAGACGAAGGTGTCGTGCGCCACTTCGTCGATGAGGTCAGGCACGGGAGCGCGGAGGGCCAGGAACGAGCGCAGCCGCTGCAAATGCTGCTCCATCAGCTTGCGGAACGCCGCTTCATCACCGCGTTCGACCAGTCTTGCCAAGGAAGCATCGGTGGGTGGCGTGGAGCTGGAAGGAGGAGTCATGCAATCTGGTTATGGACGCCGGGAGCATGAGTGTGGCAATTTTTTTCAAAGAATCGGCATTCCTGGCCGCTTCACCTTGCGCCTGGATAACCTGGCGGCGGTGGCGGTATTCCTGAAGGCGGTGCCGTGGTGCCGTAACCAGCGGGCGGTGCGCCGAAGCTGGAACGAGGCGGGGCGCTGTAGTTTGTGGTCGGCGGTGGCGTGCCGTAACTCGCAGGCGGTGCGCCATAACTCGCAGGCGGTGCGCCATAACTTCCGGCGGGTGCCTGTCCGCCGGGAATCGTTTTGGCCGTCACCGTGACATCACCGAGCTGGCGGTACGGGATTTGAATGTACTCGGCTGCTGCCCGCGAGAGATTGATGACGCGGTTCGGGTAGTAGGGGAAGCGGTCGTTGACGATGACCTTCACGGTGCGGCCGTTGTAGTTGTTTTTGACCTTCACCTCCGTGCCAAACGGTAGTGTGTTATGCGCGGCGGTCCAGCCCTGCGGGTTGTAGATCGCCCCCCCGCTGGTGTAACGGCCCGCGTATTGGTCCGCGATATAGGAGGCATGGCCGCGTGCTTGATAGGCGGGTTTGGTGCAGTTCGCCAGCAGGGCCGGCAACGCGATGACAAGAAATCGAAGGAGCACGGGGATGTTCATGATCTGCTGGCGCCGAGCATAACCGGATTGGCACGCGGCACAATCCCGGCAATGATCCGCCGATGAAAAGACGCGTTATCATCACCAGTGTTCTCGTTCTGCTGCCGTTTGCGGCCAGTTGGTGGGCGGCGAACGAGCTGGCGCATCCGCCGCGTCGGCCATTGCAGGACTACCATCATGAATTTCTCGCTGATCCAGCGGCGCATGGCGTGGTGTTGAAATCCTTCATCTGCGATGATGGCACGCCCGTCATCGTGTGTGAGCCTGACCCGCGTGGAACGCTGGGAAAGCGTGGACAGGCCGTTCGAGAGCAGTTGCTGAAGAAAAACCTCAAACTGTCTCCCTCGGGCAGCATCATTGGCAATCTGGTGCTCGTGCATGGCCGTCGTGGCAGAAAAGAAGACTACCTGCTCATCGCGGAGCGCTTCTGCGCCGCTGGCTTCCGCTGCATCCTGCCGGATCTGCCCGCGCATGGCGATCATCCGGGTACCGTGGCCTGCTACGGCGTGAAGGAGTCACATATCCCGGCGATGGTGTTGCACGAGGCGGCGGCGAAGTTTGGCTTTGAGGCGAAACCGGCGGGCATCATGGGTATTTCGATGGGTGGGGCGGTCAGCATTCGCTCCGCTTCCGCTCAGGATGCGCCGTGGCGTGCTGCCGCGCTGGTCTCGACGTTCGACTCGCTGGAAAACGTCGTGCAGCATCAAGCTTGTGGCTTTGTTGGCGAAGCGTGCGGTTCCGGCTGGCAAAACCTCACCGGCCGGCTGTTTGCCTGGAAAACAGGCATGCCGCTCAATGCCGCGAACTCCACCATACTCGTTTCCACACTGCATTGTCCGACGCTGATCACCCATGGCACGGCGGATCGCGTGATTCCCATCGAATGTGGCCGCCGTTTGTATGCAGCGCTGCCAGCGGGTATCGAAAAGCGCTGGATCGAAATCCCCGGAGCGGATCACGACAACATGCTCGTCACCGACTTTCCGATCTATGCCGAGATGGCGGAATGGATGCTGCGCTACGTGCCGGATTCGAAATGATCCAAGCGCGGGGTTGTAGCGCGGAATTCCGATTCCGCGACGGTGCCGACTCGGTATCGGAATACCGAGCTACATCGCCGGAATTCGCAGCTCCACGCCACCACAATCGTTGCAGGCGGCAATGCCGGTTTGAAACTCAGCGCCGCAACGTGGGCAGGTGGGCAGTTTCGCGTTGGATGGTGGATCGTAATCCGCTTCAGCGATATTTTCGTGGCGGAAGAAGGCATGCAACGCTTCCGCTTCGAGCGGCAACGCATCATTCTGTGGCCAGCCGGGAATGTAGCGTGCTTCACGCCAGAACTGGCACGCGGTCTGCAACCAGGCTTTTTCCTCCAGCAATCCACGCCATGCGAGCGGATGCGGTGGTTCTGGATCGGTCGTGAGACTCACAGCATCCGCCGCCCGCATGGCAAGCTGCGGCAGGAAGGCGATGCCGAGCGCACGCCAGCGGCGATACGGGATGACGGGCGTCTGTTTGCGGGTGGTGCGCAGGAACAGCCATGATTGGATGATTTGCAGCACCAGCAGCACCGCAGCAGCACCCAGCACCAGCAGGCTGTCGCCAAAGCGGTGATACACGACGCTGATGATGCCAAAACACCAGATGAAATGAGTCGTGGCGAGCCTGCGCAGCGAGCGCGTGTGCTTGGCAGCTTCGCTGGCGGTCTTCGCCGCAGCTTTGGTGTCGAGCGAGGTGCGGGCGTGTTTTAGAAAGGCGCGGCGGCGTTGATCCGGCGTCATGCCGCGCCATTCAGCGAGACGTTGCTGCCAGACTTTCGCCAGCGAGGGCGATGGCAGCCGCACGCTGGTGCTGGGATCGAGGTGCAGCGTGGTTTCATCGACACGCAGGCTGAGTTGGTCCCATGTGATGCTGGCACTCATGCTGTCGCTCAATCGCACACTGAGCGCCGCGTGTTCAGGAACGAACAACCACGGCAGCGCAAGCGTGTGTGCCTGCAACGGCGGCAGCGCGGTGAGCAGCAGCGGTGAGCCGCCGCCGATTTGAAAGCGTGACCACGGCCGGATCGTGCTCCAGCGCGATTTTTCCGCGCCTGCGGCCATCCATGCGGCGGATGGCACGAGGCGCAGGCATTCGATGAGATAGAGCAGCGCGAAGACTGCGAACAGCGTCTGGCCGTCGGTCATGCGCTAGGCGTCAGGAGGCTGCTGGCGTGCGCCGAAGAGTTTGCCGAGCAGTTTTTTCAAACCCGCCAGCACACCGACGACGAGCAGGATCGCGCCCTTGCCCAGTTTGGCGAAAAACACGCCCAGTTTCGCAAACAGGCCCATTTTTGCGGCGGCAAAGGCACCGGTGCCGGCGATCAGCGCGGTGAGGCCATATTTCGCCACTTTGTCGCCCTCACGGAACTCCGCGTAGCGCTGGCCTTCTACATAGGCAAAGCCGTTCATGATCTGCTGAAATTCATTCAGCAATGGTTGCAGTTCATCCGGGCCGCAGACCAACTGCACTTCCATGACGCCCGTTCGGCCGAGCAGGCGTGTTTCATAATTGATGGAGATACCACCTGAGTTCACGCTCTTGACCTGCAACGCCCACTCCAGCGTGTGGGTCTTGTCATTGTAGCGCGGTGGAATGGCCCAGCCTTCGAGGGCGAGTTCATTCAGCCCGCGTTCTTTGCGCACTTCGTTGGAGGCCGCTACTTGCTCTCGTTTGGTTTTCAGCAGGGCGTCGGCGTCGATCTTGTCCTTTTCATCGTCCTTCACATGACCGGCGTCGTCGTAGCTGAAAATGATCCACGGGCCAAAGCCCTCGGTGGTGAGCATGCCGGAGGCGGAAGACATGGGCAGGTTGCCAAACAACTCCAGCACCTTGCTGGTGGCGCTGCCGTGCGTGAAGCGGTAGCCCTTTGGAATAGCGACCTTGGCCATGCCGCCGAGATCCCCCGCGCCTTCGCGGACCCAGCCGACCTTCTCCATGTCGGCGAGCAGTTTCTTATCCTCTTCGCTCATGGCCTGTTCGGCCGGTTGCTGAGCGTGGAGAGTGGAAAAAACTGCCAGGCAGGCCAGCAGCACGATGGGAGAAGTGAATGAGCGCTTCATGCGGAGCGCAGTCTGGCAGGTTCAGCGTGAGATCGTCAAGACGAGGTTTTCACCTGCATCGTGTTTTTGGCAGGTGTGCCGGGGCGTGCAGGCTCAGCGTTTGTCGTCCGTGCCGCTGGTGGCCTGGCCGCCGCGCATCTTGGCCTTCAGGCGCGACCAGAAATCATCATCCTGCTTGGGCTCGTCCTTGGATTTGTCGGCAGCGCTGCTTTTGAACGCAGGGACATCCACGCTGGTGGTGCGCGAGCCGCCGCTGTTCGTGTCGGCGAGCGCCCGGCCATAGGGCGCGAAGTTGTTCACCGGCACGTCGTATTTCTGCGTGCTGGAGGACAGCACGCGGCGGGCGTTGATGAACTGCGTGGGGCTGTAGTAGTTCGATGAATCACGGGCGAACTGGCTGCGGTTCATGCCGATGTGCAGGTTCTTGCGCACTTCGAGGTGCAGATGCACGGCGTACATGCCGTTGTTGCCGCCCATGGTGCCGACGAGCTGGCCTTTTTCGACGAGGTCATGCAGCTTCGCTTTGCGCTCATGCAGGTGGGCGTAGAGGGAGTCCACCATGGCGATCTTGCCGTCAGCCTCGCGGAAAATGTGGCGCACAATGACGCAGTTGCCCCAGCCGACGCCGATGTTTTGGGTGAAGATCACCACGCCGCGGCCGATCGCGTAAATCGGCACGCCGAGATCGCTGTCACCGCCGCCGTTGCCGTTCCAGTCCTCACCGAGATGGCCGTTGGGCCAGTAGCCACGAAATTTGTAGTAGCCCGTTGCGTCCGGCTTGCCGACGGGAAAATCAAAGCCGTCCGCGAGGCGCACCCGCATCGTCGAACCGGACTGGGCGGCGGCAGGCGTGATGAGCAGCAGGATGGCGGCACATGCGTACAACAGCACCGGCCACCGTGAAGGATGGCGGCGCACGGGCGTCGCAGTTGGGTTGGAGGCACTGGCTGGCATGCCGGAAGGGGCGCGACGGTAGCCGAATTCGTTGCAAAGGCCAGCTTGAAAAGCAGTGGCATGCGGTTGAGTGCCCGCTGCCGCGAATTTTCCAGATCGAATGCAGTGAGTGAAGTGAGGCGTGCTTGCAATGCTCTGCGGCACGCCCGACAGTCGCCGCTCCCCAGTTCTCAACCAATTCTTACCTTTCCCCATCACCCATGCCTGACTGGCTTGCGATCATCCTCCTCGGCATCATTGAAGGTGTCACCGAATTCCTGCCCATTTCCTCCACCGGTCATCTGCTCATCCCGCAGAACCTGGGCTGGCTGCCGGCGAAAAGCGATCTGTTCAACGTGGTGATCCAAAGTGGTGCGGTGCTGGCGGTGCTGGCCGTTTTCACTCATAAGTTGAAACATCTGGCTACCACGCTGGGCGATGCCAGCACGCGCGATTATCTCGCGAAGCTCTTCGTGTCTTTCTTTATCACCGCCATTGGCGGCCTCTTGATCAAAAAATTCGGCATCAAGCTGCCGGAAACGATTCCGCCCGTCGCGTGGGCCACGTTGATCGGTGGCGTGATCATTTTGGTGCTGGAATTTCTGCACCAAGGCAAGACCGGCACCGCAAACATCACTTGGACCGTGGTGATCGCCGTAGCGCTGGCGCAATTGCTCGCGGCGGTGTTTCCCGGCACGTCGCGTTCAGGTGCGAGCATCCTCATGGCGCTGGCCTTTGGCGTCGCCCGTCCGGCGGCCACGGAGTTTTCGTTCTTGCTGGGTATTCCCACCTTGATGGCTGCCGGCGGCTATAAAATCCTCTCCGCCATCAAGGATGGCGAGGCGGGGAACGAAGACTGGGGCATGGTCGTGCTCGGGACCGTGGTTTCCGCCATTTCCGCCTTCATCGTGGTGAAATGGCTCATCCGCTTCGTGCAGGGGCATACGTTCAACGGCTTCGCGTGGTATCGCATCGCCCTCGGCACGGCGTTGCTCATCTGGGCTTACCAGGGAGGACATTGACCATGCTCACGATGGCACGCGGCTGGTTCCGCCGTTCGGTGTTTAAAACCATCCGTTTCCTCAAGCACCCGCGCAAACTGCGGCAGCGCCCCGTCATGCGCTGGTTCGCACGGCATTTCCTCGACAAGCATGTGTGGCGGCCCACGCAGCACACGCTCGCGGGCGGCACCGCCGTCGGCATGTTCATCACACTGCAACTGCTGCCGATCCAGATGCCCACGGCCACGATTCTCGCCGCCATCTTTCGCGTGAACATTCCCGTCGCCATCGCGCTGTGCTGGTTGAGCAACCCATTTACCATCCCGTTCATCGCCTGGCTGGAGTATGCCATCGGCAAATGGTTCCTGGCGCTCTACACCAAGGTCCCCACCACGCCGTTTCCCAAGCATCTGCCGGAGTCGATGGTCGATGCCTGGATGGTGCTCAAGGAGCATGCGCCCGTCATGCTCGTCGGCGGCATCATCCTCGGGGCCATCGGTGCCCTCATCAGTTACATCGCCACCTGGGGCACCTGGGAAGTCACTTCGCGCATGGAGTTGGCGAAAAAGCTGCGCGCGGCGAAGGCGGCCGCCGTGTGAGACGTCCGGGCTTTGTTGCCGGAGAGACTGCGCCATGCCACCGGCGCAGCCGACCCAATAAAGCGTGACGGCCTTGCAGCGATCTGCTGGAACAGAAAACAGAAATGCCTAGCATCTTCTCGACAGATGCCATACGAGCCGTTGCCTGCATCCGTTTTGTTAGGCGTTGCGGGTCTTGTCATTGGAGTTGCGTCGGAGAAGGAGATACGCGCTGACCAAGGTGAGGAGCGAGGCAAGAAATGCTACGACGGAGACGATCCCAATCCTGAGCGTCCAGGAATATGCAACCGGAACATCCTCCTGTGTGCCTGAAACGAGGCGGACGAAGGGAAGGATGTGACCCGGTATGCTGTCAGTAAGATACGCCGTAACCTGCCAGACAATGAATAGCGCGGAAGCTCCAAGACCGAGCCATGCGACTTTGATGCATTCACGAAGTGTCATTTGAGAGTGTGCGTAGCGACGCCTAACGCTTCGGATCAGGCGACGGCGAGCGGGAAGCGTCGATGACACGACAGATGCCATACGAGCCGTTGCCTGCATCCGTTTTGTTCGGCTTTGGTTGTTCTGTGGATGGTCGTGTCATCGGATCATTGGCCAAGGCATCCGGATGCCTCGAATGTAGGCGATGAAGATCAGGGCGGCAATCGTGTAGCTGGCGACGTTACCCCAGAATGTCGCCCGAATGACTTGCCCGGTGGGAATCATCTGCAACCAACGACGAAGCAGCAAACACTCCACCGCCCAACTCAACACAAAAGCGCCAAGCCACGCAGCCGCCGTTCTCTGCAAGTCGAGCATCGGCACAGAGAAGCCGACAAGTGCGAAAGTGCCAACAAAGAAGCTAGCGACGTTGGCAAGCAGGACTTGGCCAAAGAGCCAAACAAATCTCTCACGCTTTTGAATGAACAGCCAGATGACGAAAGCCTCCAGTGGAAGCTCTACGATCACATGCAATCCGAAGAACTTAAAACTATACGGGAATGCACCAACCCAGATACTGTTGGCTAGGATGGCTGGAAGCTGCATATCGGATCAGGTCGTGGCGCTGTGCTCTTAGCCGAACGTCCCGGATCAGGCGACGGCGAGCGCAAGACGTGGCTGACACGACAGATGCTATACGAGCCGTTGCCTGCATCCGTTTTGTTCGGCTTCTTGGGGGACTACTTGGGTTGGGGAGTGAATGTCAGTTGGATTGTTTGGAACAATGCGGTGTATTTGATCACTAGGTTTCCTTCGCTCATGCTTGCATCAGCACTACTGATCCATTCATTATAGCCAAAAATTACCCCTTCCCGGCTCATGGAAAAGCTTCCCTTCTCTTTATCGTATGTCCACTTGCCCTTTTTTCCGGCAAATTCACATGTGCCGTCTTGAAATAGCTTCCATAAAGCCCCGACCTTACATTCAGGAACAAAGGCAAAGAAGTCTGCGCCATCTTTGCCATCAACCAATGTAGATTTTATCACCCATCGACCAACCAGCGAATCGGGAACATCACCTGCGAATGATGAGATGGAGCCACACATTGCTAAAATAGTAAACAAAAGATGCTGAAGGCACGTGCGGCTGTTGAGCCAGTAACCGACGGGTTGGATAGAGGTATGTTGCATATTTCGAGTTCGTTGAGTTGATGGATTAATTAAGGTGGCGGGCAATGGAGCCGAACATTAAGCAGTGTATCCGAGCAGGAGGCGGAAACAAGGCTCGTTTTCCGGGTGGCGCGTGGCCCGCCTTCTGGTCGGATACACTGCTGTTGGACTGAGCCGCTGCGTGCCCACGATTCCCTTA
>NZ_JBJXFV010000210.1:0-72791 GCF_046154365.1 Prosthecobacter sp. | reverse complement strand
AGGCCGCGAACGCGATGGGAATGCCTCCCAGCCAGGTGATCAGCGCAATCGTCGTGGCAAGGCCGCCGAGCAGGAGCAGTGTGAACCACGGCTCCTTGTCCCGGACCAGGTAGTGCGCGAGGAAGCCGTAGCCCATGCCGCTGAAGAGGACATAGGGAATGAGCAGCAGCCAGAGGAGCTTCGGTTTCATCGGCTGTTGGGTGGTGTGTGCGCAGCCATCGTTGGGGCATGCACCGGTTGCTTCAGACGGACCAACTGATAGCCACCGTAAAAATCGACGATGAGTTCGACGCCATCCCCGGCAAGCGCCACCTGCACCCCCCGGCCGCCGGGCAGCAGACCGATGATTCTACCGCTGGCTCCGGCATGTGGGCCGAACTGCACCTTCACATGGTCTCCCGGTTTGAAACGCATCAGACGGTCGGCGATGAAGACCGCCAGCCAGAGCGCCCCTGCCACCGTAAGCACCCCGAATCGTACGGGCCAGCTTCCCACCATGACCACGCTGATGGCGGTCAATGCCAGCAGGAGATGCAGATATGCGCTATTCACAAAGCCCGCCTCGGTTCTGCGTGTGATTTTCATGAGGCTGATGTTGGAATGGCGGGAAGGATTGAGGGTGTTTTACCATCCCTGGCTGCCAGCAGGCAAGCCCATTGACAGCCCATTGACGCCGTCGAAGCAAAAGCACACCCCCAGATCACGAAGCCGCAAAGTGACCCCACTTGGCCCCGAAGTGACCCCACACAGCCGTAAAGTGGCCCCACTTCGAGTTTATACTTGGAGTCTTCAAGATGTGTGATTTTGCCGCAGATTCAGGGAAGCCACAGATTGTTTTTGTCTGGTAATCTGCGGTTTTCCTGAATCTGCGGCCAATCCTCCGTTTCACAAAATGTGATGACGCGCAGTATAAGTCGCCGGTCGGGAATGGCGTGCTGGGTCTGGAGAGCTTCGCATGGATAAAGACATGCCAGCAACCGCTGGAGCTTGGGTCTCAGGCGATCTCGTGGGAGAGCAGTCAGTGCCGTTTCTCGGCCACGGTGGCCCATTTGCCTTTGTCGTGGTCGCCGTCGGGGAGGTTGCACATCTCGCTGAGGAGGATGGTGAAGCCGGTTTCCTCCAGCACGGTGGTCATGCGCTGGGGCGTCAGGCTGTCGTAATAGAACGCGTGGCCGAACATCGTGTCGGTGAAGCCTTCCTCTCCTGTCACGTTGCCGCCGCTGCTGATCATGAGCCGCCCGCCGGGCATGAGCCAGCGGTGGATCTTGCGGATGATGGGCGCATGCTCCGCACGCGGCAGATGGAAGAGCGAGTCCCAGCAGACCACGGCGGCAAAGGTCTCCGCAAACTCCACCTCCTCGATCAAGGCGTGAATCCAGCGCTGTTCGGGCAGTTGCGCCCGCGCCAGGGCCAGCAGCGTGGCGGAACCATCCACGCCTACGACGTGATGCCCACGCGACACGATGTGCGCAGCGATGGGCCGCCCCGTGCCGCAGCCGAGATCGAGGATCGTGCTGCCCGCTGGCAGCGGATCGAGCAGCAGCGCCAGATACTCCGCTTCCTTGGGTTGCAGTGTCGTTCGCAACGCATGGAAGTGCTCGGCGATGGCGTCGTAGGGGGCGCGGGTCATGATGGAAAATAGATCTGGCCACCGGTCAATTCCAGCGTCCCTCACCGTACTGCTGCATGTCGCGTCAAGACGGCGTCGTGCTTTTGATGATTGGCGTAAAGTCGCTCCAGTTTTCGATGCGGAAGCCGCGAATGTCCCGCACGACCCTGGCAAACCACGGCAACGCCTTCAATGCCAGCAGTGCAGCGAACAGGTTCGCCATGTCGTTGTTCTCGCACACATACACACTGCCCTGGATGCGCTCGAAGCTAAACTGCTTCAGCACTGCGCCGATGTCCGTGTAAGTGGCCGTCACACCACGCGGGTGATGCTCCGCCGCGTCGGCAACTACGAGATCGAAGGCGATGGCAAACATGGCTTACTTCGCTTCGGGATCTGCGAGCGCCTGCGCCACCGGATAGTCCAGTTCCTCCCCGGTCTGCACCACCACCACATGTACTTTTTGGCCGTTCACCGTGCTGGTGACTTCATAGACCGGGCCGTCGTCACCGAAACTGCGAAAGGTTCCCACCAGGTCGGCGGCGGTTTGCGGTGCGGTGAGTGTTTGCATGCTTGGACACTAACCGATTCGGCCAGCCGGTCAATTCCAGCGTCCCTCACCGCGCCAGTCTCACATCCGGTCGGGCTTTCTGGAAGGCTGGAGCACGCAGGTCTTGCGTGTCGGTTGCGATGCCGGGAAGGATGAACTTCGCCATGACCTGCGCCTCGTTCTTGAAGCGTTCCATGTAGCTGGTGTCCTCGTCCTCCACCTCGGGCGGGAGGATTTTGATCGCGACGGGACAATTCAACGACTTCTGCCTGCCCTTGTAAAACGCGCCCATGCCACCGCGACCGAGCCGGCACTCGACCTCATAATGCGGCAGCAGCATGAAGAGATGCTTTGCGCTGGGTGGCAGCCACTTAAACCCGCCGCCGGGAGAGCGCTGGTAGCCGGTGGGTGTGGGGTTGGCGGGATCACTCATACATGGCGCACACCTGAATTATGGAGAATGAGTGTGGCGTCAGCCCGCTCGTCATTTGGGCGTACGCTGGCCGCGCAAGGGCGAAGAAGTCGGGCGGGCTATCGCCACACCCAACCTACGACAGCATTCCGGCGATACACCCCTCATACACGATCAGGTCGGAAAAGATCGCGCCAGTCATACGAAATGGCAGGAACACTGGCAAGAGGGGAATGCTGCAGCCAGCACCGATGTCTGAGAAGCCATGCCTCAAGGCACGGCAAACTTCACCGTCACACCACGCAGCTTTGCCACGATTGCTTCACCCCGCTCTTTGCCCAACACGCACATTGCTGTCGCCAATGCATCGCTGGTGGTGCAGTCGGGGGCGATGACGGAGCAGGCGATGCGGGTGGTGAGGGCGAGGCCGGTCTGGGGGGAGAGGATGTGAGAGTAGCGCACGCCTTCGATCTCGGTGAACTGATAGAGATCGCCGGAGGTGGAGACGCCGCAGTGTTTGAGGCGGACGGTTTCCATTTTTTCTTCGGCGTCGGGCGTGAGTTTGGTGAAGGTGCGGAGTTTGATCTCCCAAGCGTCCTCGCCGGGCGGAGGATCGCCGATGGCGATGTCGCCACCGGCCATGACGAGGGCGCGGGTGAGGCCGTGCTCGCGCAGGATGCGGAGCCCTTCATCGGCCGCGTAACCTTTGGCGATGCCGCCGAGATCGAGGAGCATGCCGGGCTTGAGGAGCGTGATGGTTTGCGCCTTGTCATCAAGCTGAACGGCACGCCAGTCGGTGGCGGCGAGGGCTTTGGCAAGGCGGTCGGCAGGCGGGAGTTTTTTGACGCGTTTGGTGCGCCGCCAGAGCTGGGTGAGATTGCCGCAGGTGGGATCGAAGGCACCGTCGGTGAGGCGGGCGAGGTCAAGGGAGTGGGAGATGAGAGCGAACAGCGCGGGACTGGCTTTGAAGGGCGTGTTGGGACCGGCGTTGCAGAGCTGCATCAGCTCGCTGTTGGGTTCGTAGTCGGAGAAGACGGTATTGAGGTGGGCGATGTGCTTGAAGGCGGCAGCGGCGGCCTGTTCGGCTTTTTCCTTCGAGTCCGCATGCAGGGAGATGCGGAAGGTGGTGGCCATGAGCGGCGCGGAGAAATCGTAGCGCTGCTGGGCGTGCGCAGGGAGAGCGAACGCGAGGAGAGTGAGGGCGATCAAAGCGATGCGGGACATGAGGCGGGAAAAAGTGCTACCACAGAGATCACCGAGTCGCACAGAGATGGAATCGAAACTCCGTGGTTCTCTGTGACCTCTGTGGTGAATCCGGTTGTGTGGGTTCGCCGCAGCATTCACCAAGCCGGTTCGGCGTGGAGAGCAGAGGCGAGATCGAGAGATGCGGTAGAAGCGGGAGGGCGAGCGGTTTCCAGTAGAGTCGCGAGGTGCTGGCAGACGCTGCGCACGAGGGGAATGGCGTCGGCGTTTTGGCAACGAATGAGCAGCAACCGATGCTGCGGGAGGCTGTGCAGATAAATGCAGCCGCCCTCGTGCTGCTGGATGATTTCGAGACAGTCGCCACTGCCAGAACGGCGGCCGAGTTCGGACGCGGCGGCGAGGGTGGCATGCGCAAGGACGAGAACGGCCGCAGAGGGTGCTTCCATTTCACCTGCACAGTCGAGCAAGCGTCCTGCATCATCGGCGATGACGGCTTGTTGAATGCCGGGAAGCGACGCGAGCGCTGTGAGTTCCAGATTCATCCAACGGAGGTCAAGGAGTCAAAGGTCAAGAGGGTCAAGCTTCTCACGCGGCGAGGGCGTGGGTGGGAAGCTCGTTGGGAGCATTCTCGGGGGCGGTACGGAGGCGAAACTGGTGGAGGACGGCCTGGGAGATGGCGTTGAGCGTCGCCAGCACGTTGCGGCCGGTGCGGGCGTCGGATTCGAAGCTGAGGAAGGGCGTGGGCCGGTTGTTGAAGAGGTATTCGAGGTATTCGACGGGCGCGGCGTTTGGCAGATCGCGCTTGTTGTATTGCAGGACGATGGGGAGGCGGTCGAGCGAGCTGCCGTTCATGCGCAGATTGGCTTCGAGGCTTTGGAGGGACTGCAAGTTGTCGCGCTGGCGGTCCATCTGCGAATCGGCGACGAAGACGACGCCGTCTGCCTGACGGAGGACGAGCTGGAGGGTGGCGTTGTAGGTGACCTGGCCGGGAACGGTGTAGAGGTGGAAGGTGGTCTTGTAGCCGGGCAAGGCGTCGGCTTCGACGGCGAGGAAGTCGAAGAACAGCGTGCGATCCTGGGCCGTGGAGAGCGAGACGAGGTCGCTGCAGCCCGTTGGGTCGAGCTTGGTGTGGATCTGCTGCAGATTGGCGGTCTTGCCGCTGAGCGGGGTGCCGCAATAGACGATCTTGAAGCTGATGGTGTGGTCGTCGTGATTGATGCTGGGCATGATGTAGAAATGACGAAATTCGAATGAGGAATGACGAAACCGATGCCGCAGAAGCAGCATCAGCCGAGCATGCGGGCGAGTTCGCGTCCGATGAGAGTGATCTTGTCACGCAGGCCGGTGGAAGGCTCGTCATCATGCAAGACGCCGATGATGGTGTCACCTGGGAAGCAGAAAGTGAGCAGACGACCACCAGCGTTGAGCGTGAAGGTTTCAGCGCCTTCAATGCCGATGAGTGGAGCGAGACCACGCAACTGGCGGGCGATGTCGGGGGCCTGACGCTGGAATTCGACGGCGTCGGCCTTGGATGAGTCGGCATGACTGAGCACATGCGAACCATGCAGGCAGACGCAGGCGCTGAGACCGGTCTGCCCTGCGAGGAGTTCGACGACACGCGGTGCGGCGAGTTTTTCCTCGGTGCCAAGCAGAGCACGGAGCAGGAGTTGATCGGTCTGCGTGTCGAGCGGAGCGAGACCGAGGAAGGAATGCTTCACGGCAGTCATTTTGGCCGGAGCCGCAGCGGCAGGGGCGAATGCTGGCGTGGGTTTGGGTTCAGGCCGTGGCTGCGGAGCTGGCTCCGCAAAGAGCGGCGCACTGGCTGGCTGCGTGCTGAACAATCCGCGTGAAGCGGGCGCTGGCGGCTGCGGGATGGCAGGCATTTCATCCAAGGCCGGGGCAAAGGAAGGCATCGGCTTGAAGGATTCTAAGGCCGGCTCGGCAAATGGGCCGACGGCTCGATTGACCTCGGGCGCTGGTGGTGGTGCAAAGACGGAAGGAGCGGCCTGGCCGAGCAACTGAGCGCTGCTGAAGCCGGATTCAGGTGGAGCTTTGGCTGCCAGCGATCCGGTCGATGAAGCGGCAAAGGGATCGAATGGCTTCGTGGTCGGGGACAGGGGCGAAGCCTGCAACGGCGGCTGACTGGCGAAGAGCGAAGGCTGCGCGCCAAAAGGCTGAAAGGCTCCTGCGAGCGGCTGCAATGGAGCGGCTGCCGCAACCTGAGATACGGTGGGGAACAAAGGCTGTGAAGCCGGGGCTTTCTGCGGCGGCGCTGCTGGAGCCGGCTGCGACCATGTCGGCAGTGCAGGTTCGGCTGCCGTCGGCGAAGTGAAAGCGAATGGTGAGGGTGCGCCGGGCTGCTGCGCAGAACCGAAAGCCGAAATCGATGCCGGTGCCGCAGGCGGCTGACTTTGTGCGAAGGGATTCAACGCCGCACCGAACTTCGGGGTGAGTGATGAAGACGCAGGCGCGGGCGTTTCCGCCATGGGCGGAGCAGCGAAGACCGACAGCGGATTCTGCGGTGCTGGTGGTGACGCGAAGGAGGGCATCGCAGGTGCCGCGAATGAAGCCGGAGGCGACATTTCCACGCGATCGACCTGACCGGAGGGTGCGCCGGGTTGAATGGTAAAATTGTTCGCCGGTGCGACAGGACGCGGAGCAGGAGCGGCCTGATTGCCGAAGGGAGACGGCGCAGCGGCGGGCGTGGCCAAAAGGCTGGTGAGCGCATGGAAGACTTCGTTTTGCGGCAGTCTGACCCGGAAATCACGCTTCGCGGTGGCGAGCGTGTTGCGGAAGCCGAGATCGGAAACGCCGTCGATCAGAGTGCCTAGCTCCACGATGACGCTGCCGGATGAAATCTGCTCTTGCAGCGTGCTGGCAGCAACGCTGGTGGTGATCCACGCCGGGACCACGGCTGGATTGAAGCCGAGTTCTTCAACGCTGTAGCCGTTCAGTAGGGCGGCAAATCCCAATTTGGCCACGCCTGAAGCAGATGCGGCATGGCCAGGCATTGCGGCGGGTGCCGCGTGGGCAAACGATTGCGGCGGAGGTGCGAACGTGGGCGCGGGTTCAGCCTGGGGCGATGCTTCTTTCATCGCGGCGGCAAAGGGCGATCCAAAAGGCATCGCGGGAGCCGTTGCTGACATGGCAGCAGGCGTAGCGGCGTTTTCCTGAGATTTCGGAGTGAACAGACCGGTGATGGATAGCTGCGGTGCTGCTGGAGCAGGACTGAAAGACGCGGGACTGGCCGTCGGAGCCGCAGCAGAGAACGGTGAAGCAGCCTGCTGTGGCATGCCAAAAGGTGATCCTCCCGCAGCGCTGCCAAATGAGAATGGTGTGGCCAAAGGTACTCCTGGAGCCGACATCATGCCAAACGGAGTGGCGGGCGGTGCTTCCGCTGCTGGTTTGATGGAGAATGGCGAGGGTGACGGTGCTGGAGCAGGTTCAGGAGCCGTAAAAGCTGGTGAAGCAGCAGCGAAGGGACTCATCGGGAACGCTTGAGCAGTCGCTGCCGCAGCTTCAGCCGCCGGTGGAGCCATCTGGAAGGGTGAGGCAACGGGTGCCGAAGCCGCAGCAGGTTGAGCGAATGAAAAAGGTGATGGCGCAGATAGAGCCGGTGGCGCAGGAGCGTTTTCAGCCCCCTGCCCTTCCCGTGCCTGCGCGATCAATCCTGGCAGCTTTGCGGCAGGCAGCGGCACGAGACGTGGATCCTGGGGAGAGATCGGCACCTGAAACAGCGCCGGGCAGACACGATACAACTCAAACACGGGCAGCGCCGCTTGTCCGCTGCGCAACGCATTCTCCAGCAACGCGGGCGGCAACGACAGTGGTTGCTCCAACGGCAATGCGCCCGCACGCACGACTTCCGGCGGCAGTTGGTTGATCACATCCCCCACTGTAAGCGGCGCATTCGTGGGCGTAGCGCCAGCGATGCTGAACGGCGACATGCCCAGGGTCGAATTGATCGGCGGCGCAGCAATGGGTTCATTTCCTGCGGTTTTAAACAGCGGACTGCCACCGATTTGAAACGGCGATGCACCGGGAGGAGGCTGCATGGTAGAAGAGGCTTGCATGAATGGATGACTGGGTGAGGTCGTGCCAGCCATGCCCGGATGACTCCGTGCGAAGTGTTGATGAGCGCCCTGCACCGGCTCATCAGAACCGGTGCCACGCTGAAACAAACTTCGGAACGAAAAACTCATCGGAGAATGGAGCGGACCGACTCAGCAAAGTAGCAAGTCTGTATGAAAAATCTAGTTTTTATAAATGAATACCCCGGCATTTGCGTTAATTAGGCGATCTTAAGTATTGCGGCACAACAGTTCAAGATTTTTTCATCTGCTTTCTTGGTTTGAATGTTTGTTCAGCAGACTTGAGGCCAAGTGCTGGCATTGCCCACAGCGTTGCAATCAAACAATGCACTTCGATCACGCCGAAAAAACGCATGCTGTCGTTGTTCCACGAACGAATTTCACACACCTTGAATTTTCTCTTGCGCAATCACGCATTGAACGCACTATCCCGGCCCGCTCAACCCGAGTAAAAAAGACCCCTTCGTCTAGCGGTTAGGACACATCCCTTTCACGGATGCGACACGAGTTCGATTCTCGTAGGGGTCGCCACTTCATCATGGCACACAGATGAAGTTGAACCAGTGCTGGACACCGCAGGCACATCCGCTAGGCATCCATGCATGTCTTCATCAGGCGGAAAGCTTTTCATCACCGGTCACCAAGGTCTCGTCGGCCGCGCACTGCTGCGTCACTACGCCAGCAAACCCGAATGGCAGATCATCACACGCACGCGTGCGGAACTTGATCTGCGCGATCAGCACGCCACGGAAGCCTTCTTTGCAACAGAGCAGCCAGACCAGGTGATTCTTGCCGCCGCCACCGTCGGCGGCATCAAGGCCAGCTACACGCACCCGGTCGATTTCCTTCTGAACAACCTGCAGATTCAAAACAGCGTCCTTTCCGCAGCACACCGTTACGATACCAAGAAAGTGCTCTTCCTGGGCAGCACCTGCATCTATCCCAAAGCTGCTGCGATGCCCATTCGCGAAGACAGCCTGCTCACCGGGCCGATGGAAAGCACCAACGAGCCGTATGGCGTTGCCAAAATTGCCGGCATCAAGCTCTGCCAGGGCTATCGCCACCAGTATGGCCGTGATTTCATCTGCGGCATGCCCGCCAACCTTTACGGTTCCTTCGACAACTTCGATCCCGAGCACTCGCACGTCCTGCCCTCGCTCATCCGCCGCTTCCACGAGGCCAAACTTCACGACACACCGACTGTCACACTCTGGGGCAGCGGCAATCCGAAGCGCGAGTTCCTCTTCGTCGATGATCTCGCCTCCGCCTGCGCCTTCCTCCTCGAAAACTACAGCAGCGCCGACATCATCAACATCGGCTGCGGCTGGGAAATCAGCATTCGTGAAGTAGCGGAGATCATTCGCGAGATCATCGGTTATCAAGGCGAAATCCTTTGGGACACCACGCAGCCGGATGGCAATCCGCGCCGCTTGCTCGACATCAGCCGCATGGAACAGCTCGGCTGGAAGGCAACGACTGATTTTCGTCAGGGCATCGCCGCCACCTACCAGTGGTTCCTGGACAATCGTGCCACCGCCCGTGTCTAAGCTGCAAGGCATGAACTCCGGCTGGACACGTCCGCGCATCAATGCCAATTGACCTAATGGCAATTCAAGCTTTCCGCCCCGTCCTCATCACCCGTAACACCTGCCGCATCTGCGGCTCGCGCAGTCTCACGCCCGTCGTCAGTCTCGGCGATCAATTCATCGGTGGAGTCCTCGCCAGCGCTGATGGCAGCGCCCTCATCAAGCGCAAGGTCCCGCTCGATCTCGTGCGCTGCGACCCCTCCCAGGATGAAAACGCCTGTGGTCTCGTGCAGATGCGCCACTCCGTGCCGCCGAAGGTGCTCTACCATCGCTACTACTACGAATCTGGCATCAACCAGTCGATGATCGACAACCTCTCAGGCATCACTCAGCTCGTCGAACAGACTGTCGCTCTCAAAGCCAAGGACATCGTGCTCGACATCGGTTGCAACGACGGCACGCTCCTCTCCAGCTACAAAACGCAAGGCCTTCGCCACATCGGCATCGATCCCTCCGACGTGGCGCTCAAAGCTCGCGCAAAAGGCTTCGAGGTTGTGAATGACTTCTTCACCGCACGCGCCTTCAAGAGCGTCCACACCACCGAAAAAGCCCGCGTCGTCACCAGCATCTCCATGTTCTACGATTTGGAGAACCCGCACGCCTTCGTGCAGGACATCGCCGACGTGCTTGCCAGTGACGGCATCTGGATTCTCGAGCAGAGCTACCTGCCCGCGATGCTCGACATCAACAGCTTCGACACCATCTGCCACGAGCACTTGGAATACTACTCGCTCGCCGTGCTGGAGCGCCTTTTCGGCGACCACGGCCTCGAAGTCATCGACGTGCATCTCAATGACGTGAACGGCGGCAGCTTCCGCCTCGTCGTCGCCAACGCTGGCCAGGTCAAACCCAGTGCTGAAGCCGCCGCACGCGTGCAGGAACTCCGCATCCGCGAATTTGAAATGGCGATCGACAGCGACGCGCCCTACGCCGTCTTCCGTGAAAATATCGAGCGCATCCGCACCGACCTCACCGCCTTCCTCAAGAAGGCCAAGGCCGAAGGCAAAATCGTTCACGGCTACGGCGCTTCCACCAAAGGCAGCACCACGCTGCAGTTCTGCAACGTCACGCCCGATCTCGTCTCCGCCATCGCCGATCGCAATCCGATCAAGTGGGGCAGCTACACCATCGGCACGCAGATCAAGATCATCTCGGAGGAAGAATCCCGCGCCGCCAAGCCCGACTACTACCTCGTGCTCCCCTGGCACTTCATGCCCGAGTTCCTCAAGCGCGAAACCGACTTCCTCGCCCGCGGCGGCAAATTCATCGTCCCGATGCCGCAGGTTCACCTCGTCGGCTGAATCCGGTCTCCAGCTTGCTCGTCTAGCCCGCAGCTTCCACACTCTCTTGTGAATGTGTCACAGCGTGTCGGCTGCATTTTTTGTAGCTCGGTATTCCGATACCGAGTCGGCACCTTCGCGGAATCGGAATTCCGCGCTACAATCCCGCGCCGCTGCTGACTGCATATGAGTAATGCAGGGCAGATCACTCCCATGGACGCCAAGCCCGAGCCAATGACCAATCGCAGCGCGCTGCGTCGTCTGCTGGCGTTTGCACGCGGCCACTGGCGCATCGCCGCGTGGCAGTTCGCACTCGCTGTCGCCGGCACCGCACTCATCTTTGTGTTTCCCGGCGTCGTGCGTTGGTTCATGGATGAAATCATCCCGCAGAAGCGCAGCGATCTCATCTGGCAGGCCGGCGGCCTCGCGTTATTCGCGTTCACATTACGCGAAGGCCTATTTTACTTCCGCACGCGAGTAAACTGCTCCTTCGAACAGCGCCTGATCACCGATCTGCGCGCTCAACTTCATCACAAGGTCGAACTGCTACCGCTGCGTTGGTTTGATCATCAAAGCACCGGCGACATCCTCACCAAACTCGCCGACGACGTGCCCGCCACGCAGCGCGTCATCCTTGAAGGCATCGAGCAGGGCCTCACCGCCGTGCTGCAAATCATCGTCACCGCCATCGTCATGCTCATCGCGGATGCCAAGCTCGCTTTGATCGTGCTCGCTCCCACACCGCTCATTGCCGCCGGAGGGTGGATCTACTCCCGCTGGGTGTCCCCACGCGCCACCGCCGCCCGCGAAGCGACGAGCACCCTCAACGCAACGCTGCACGACACCATCACCGGCATCCGCCAGCTCAAGAGCTTCACCGCCGAAGAAACACGCCAGTCTCGTTTTCTGAGCGCCAGCAATGCGCTCAAAGACAAACAAACCCGCCTCATGGCTGCATGGGCGTTTTATGCGCCGTCCATGACACTGCTGGGCAATGGTGGCCTCGTGCTGCTGCTCATGGCCGGTTCCTGGTGGTGCGTGCAGGGCCATATGACGCCCGGCCAGTTGATGCAGTTCATCCTGCTCGTCGGTTTCCTTTACGAACCCATCGCCCGCCTCCACGGCGTCAATCAAACCCTGCTCAACGGCCTTGCCGCCGCCAAACGCGTCTTCGCCATCCTCGACAATGAAACCGAGGAAGACCTCGAAACAGGCACGCAGCTTCAAACCGTGCGCGGCGACATCGAATTCCGCTCAGTCTCCTTCGCTTATCGCGAAGACAAACCCGTACTGCATGAGGTTTCATTCCGCGCCGACCGTCATCAAACCATTGCCATCGTCGGCAGCACCGGCTCCGGCAAAAGCACGCTGTTCCAGCTCCTCACTCGTTTCTACGATCCGCAAAGTGGCACCATCACGCTCGACGGCACGCCATTGCAAAATCTCAGCAAGCGCTCACTGCGCCAGTCGCTCGCCTACGTCACGCAGGAAGCCTTCCTGTTCGCTGGAACCGTCCGCGAGAACCTCCATCTCGGCAATCCTGCCGCTACCGATGATCAATTGTGGGCCGCCTTGCGCGATGCCTGTGCCGAAGACTTCGTGAAACGCCTTCCCGAAGGTCTCGACGCCGAAGTCGGCGAACGCGGCGTCCTGCTCAGCGGCGGCGAACGCCAGCGCCTCGCTCTCGCCCGCGCCTTCCTCAAAAACGCGCCGATCCTGCTCCTCGATGAAGCCACTTCGTCCGTCGATGTGAAATCCGAGCACCTCATTCAGGCAGCGCTCACCAAACTCCGCGCCAACCGCACCAGCCTCATCATCGCCCACCGCCTCAGCACCATCATCGCCGCCGACGTCATCTACGTCCTCCACCAGGGCCGCATCCTCGCGCAGGGAACGCACGACGAACTCCTCCACTCCTCCGGCTACTACCGCGAAATGGCCGCCCTCGCCTTCGAGAAATAAACGAGAATCTCACATCCCTGCCTTGGCGATCTTCTCGCAGCTCTGCACATCGAGTTTGCCGGAGGCGAGCACGGGGATGTCGCTGACGCGGATCATCTTTTTGGGAATCCACAGCGGCGGCATGCCTTTGTCGAGCAGGCGGTAGCGCAGATCGAGGATTTCCTGATGCTCAGGGCCGCCGGGAATGCTGGTGAGGAGGATCAAGGCTTCGCCACGATCCACATCGGGAACACCGACGACGGCGATCTTGCGCACGGCTTCGTTTTCGAGCCCCATGGCTTTGACGAGCGCTTCTTCGACGGTTTCATGGGGCACCATTTCGCCGGCGATCTTGGAGAAGCGGCTGAGACGGCCTTCGATGTAAAGGAAGCCGTCGAGATCAAGGCGGCCGATGTCACCGGTGCGGAACCAGCCGTCCTGCAGCACATCGGCGGTGCGCTTGGGATCGTTGAGGTAGCCTGCAAAGACATTCGCCCCCTTGAACCAGATCATGCCGCTCTGATGAATCGGCACCGGCTTGCCAGTGTCAGGGTTGGTGATGCGCACCGCCATGCCCGGCACGACATGACCGACGGAGCCTTGACGATGGCTGGGCAGCCAGACGTAGCCGTTCTCCTCGTCGCCGAGCGGTTCGGGATCGGGCAGGTTCAAATTGGAGGCGGGGGAAGTTTCCGTGAGGCCGTAGCCTTCCAGCACGCATTTGCCAAAGCGGGTTTCAAACGCATCGGCCACGCTGCGTGGCAGTTTTTCCGCGCCAGTGACGCAGAGCTTGATGGAAGCGAGCTGCTCACGATTCACGCCGCGCAGATAGCCGCGCAAGAAGGTGGGCGTGGCGATCATGAGCGTGACGCGGTATTTCTCGATGAGTTCAGCGAGCTTCTTCACCTCCAGCGGCGTGGGATAGGTGACGAGATGCAGTCCGTAGATGATCGGAAACCACAGCGTGACGGTGGAGCCGAAGCTGTGAAACAGCGGCAGGCAGCCAAGGATGCCGTCATTGCTCTGCATGCCGAGGCGGCTGCCGAACTGCATGACATTGGCAAGCAGGTTGCGGTGCGAGAGCACCACGCCCTTCGGCGCACCGGAACTGCCGCTGGTGAACAGCAGCAGCGCCTCTCTGTTGCCGCCTTTCTTCGCGATGCCGAGCAAAGCGGCGAGCACCGCCGCCGGCAGCGTCTTGCTGAGCAGGAGCCACTTCACGATCGAGAATTTCAACTTCGGCAGGATGCGTTCGATGAGCACGAGCTGCTTGCTCGGCGGCCAGGGGAAGCTCTGCATCTTGCGCACAAAAATGTCTGCGGTAAGAAAGCGGTCAATGCCGCTCTGGCGGATGGAGCTGTCGATGGCGGCACGTCCGGCGGTGAAGTTGAGGTTCACCGGAATTTTCCCGGCCAAGATGACCGCCACATTGCAAATGAGGCCGCCCAAGCCCGGTGGCAGGATAATGCCGACGCGGGGCAGTTTTGTCTCGCGCCGCACCACCTGGGAAAGCGCCAGCGCGGTGGCGAAGACCTTGTCAAACCGCACCACCTTGTCGTCCTTGCCATCGACGACGCTGTTGCGTGTGCCGAACCTTTTGAAGCCCTGGATCAGGGCATAGCCGAGGCTGAGTTCAAGCGCGGGACACTCGTTGATGCTTTGCTCGGACAACTGTAGCAGGCACTCCTGATAGGTGGCCAGATTCACGTCCGGGCCTTGCAGGAGCTTGCCGAAGTTGAAGATCGTCTCCGCATCGGTGTATCGGCGTTCGATCGGCAAAGCGGTGTCCTGACGGCGATGCACAAACAAGGGCAGCAAGGGGATTTCGGCCTTGAGCAGGAATTCCAGCTTCGCGCCGGGTACCGTGGTCATGGGCGAGGTCATCGTGGCCGCCTCGGCGGGCAGATAGATGATGACCGCACCGCTCTTGGCGGCATCCTTCATCGCCTGGAGGTACGCGGACATCTCCGTCTCCCCCGGTGTGAATTCCATGGCGTGTACCGTATCGCGCTCCAGATGCGCTCGCAGCAGCGGATGCAGCGCCGCGCCTTTCTTCACCAGATAAATGATCTCCCGCGCCTCCAGCACGAGTTCCAGCCGCAGCAGGTCAAAATAACCGAGCTGGCTGGGCAGAATCATGAACCCGCCACCTGCGGGCAGGTGTTCTTTGTTGAGGATCGTGAGGTCTTTGAGAGTAACGGGCTTGTCAGAGGCCATGAGAGGGGGCGCGGAATGCAGCGGTACCTAAACGGGGAGCGACGCCCATGCCAGCGGGAAAAGGTCCGTGAAGAGGTTTGCCGTGGCTGACAATGGTTTGCCGTTGTTTGCGGTGGTTGACGATCAAACCATCTGCCTTCCACGATTGCAAACCATCGTCAACGCCCGCGCTTCATCCTTCGCAGTAGTGCTACGGAGAATGGAAGCGCACCTTCAACCATTGCAAACAACGGCAAACAACTGCAAACAATGGTAAACCACCGCAAACTCCCCCATGCCGCCCCCTGACCCGCGTTACCCCCGCCGCGAATCCGCCCCCCCGAGCACCACGCCGCCGCCAGACAGCGGCGACTGGCTGCGGCCCTGGGCGCAGATGAAGTATTTCTCCTTCAATCCGGCGGTGTATCCCAACATGATTCGCGCCGTCTCGCCTGACGCCGGTCCCGGTGATCTGGTGAACGTCTATGACAAGGAGGGCCAGCTTTTCGGCAGCGGCTTCTTCAATCCCAAGGCCCGCGTGCCATTGCGTGTCATCCAGCATGGCGAAGACGTGCTCACCGAGGACGCGCTTGATGCCCGCGTCGATGCCGCGCTCGATCTGCGCCTCAAAACCCTGCGCCTCAACGAAACTTCCGAAGCCTGGCGTGCCGTGCATTCGGATGGCGACGGTCTCAGCGGCCTCATCGTCGATCGTTACGCGGACGTGCTGTCCATCGAAGTCACCACGCTCGGCGTATGGCGTCGCCTGCGCCGCTGGTTGCCGAAGCTGCATGCCGCGCTCGGCACCTCGCAGCATCTCATCGAAGTCGATCCCGACATCGCCCGCATTGAAAACATGCGCTGGTCCGACGTGCCCGAGGCCGACGATCCCGCGCCACGCGGCGTGCGTGTGCGTGAAAACAATGTGCGCTATCAAGTCAGCTTCGAGGACGGCCACAAGACCGGCTTCTTCTGCGACCAGCGCGACAACCGCCTCAAGTTCGCGCATCTCGCCAGAGGCCGTCGGGTGCTCGACCTGTGCAGCTACACCGGCGGCTTCGCCCTCAGCGCCAAAGTCCTCGGCGGCTGCGAGGACGTGACCGGCGTCGATCTCGATGAGAAAGCCATCGCCCAGGCCAAGAAGAACGCCGACTTGAATCAAACCCGCATCGACTGGGTCCATGCCGACACCTTCACCTGGGGCCGCCAGATGCAGCAGAACGGTGCGCTGTGGGACGCCATCGTGCTCGATCCGCCCAAGCTCGTCTTCTCCCGCGATCCCGAGGAAGGCCAGCTCGGCCGCAACAAGTACTACGACATGAACGCCGTCGCCCTCGGCCTGCTGCGGCGCGGCGGTCTCTTCGTCACCTGCTCCTGCTCCGGCCTGCTCGATGTCGCCGAGTTCGAAGAGATCGTCATGCGCGCCGCGCACCGCAACAAACGCCGCCTGCAAATCATCGACCGCACCGGGGCCGGCGCCGACCATCCCATCATGTCCAACTGCCCCGAAGGCCGCTACTTGAAAGTCCTCTGGTGCCTCGCGTGGTGAGTCGTGTGATTGCTTGCAGGTTTCCTTTGCTCAAACCCTGTCACCGTCTAGTCTGAGCGTCCCATGAATCCAGAGGTGCAAAACATTGTGGCCGCAGGCAAGCTCCCTGCCGCTGACGGCGAAAAACTTTCCAAACTCGAACCCGGCACCATCGCAGTGCATAAAAGCTGGGGCGTCGGCAAAATCACCGAATGGGATTTGCTCGGTGACCGCCTGCTGATCGACTTCGAAGGCAAGCCCGGCCATCCTCTGAAGCTGTCCTTCGCCATCACCTCGCTGGAGATCATTCCTGCGGATCACATCATGGCCCGCCGCCTCACCGACCTGGACACGCTCAAGGAGATGGCCGCGAAAAATGCGCCCGGCCTCGTCGAACTCGCCCTCAAGAGCAGCGGCAACTCCCTCCATCTCGACGCGCTCGAAAAACTGCTCAAGGGCCGCATCATCAGCGACGCTGATTATAAGAAGTGGTGGGAAGGCGCCAAGCGCGCGCTCAAAACACACCGCCACATCGTGGTGCCCTCCAAGCGCACCGAAAACCTCGTGCTGCGTGACCAGGCGGAAAACGCCGGTGCCCAGATGGTGAAGGCCTTCCTCGCCTCGCGCGATTTGAAGGGCAAGCTCGCCACGCTGGCCAGCATCCAGAAGGACATCGACCTGTTCAGTGATCCGAAGGTGGATCTCATCCCCGTCTTCCAGGACATCTCCGACTCCGCCCGCAAGAGCGTGAAGCTCAACCTCAAGGAATGCCTGCAGCTTCTCCTCGCCCGCGACGAACTCATCGAGAACCTCGCAGCCACCGCGCCGATGGGGTCGATGAAGATTTCCGATCTCATCGTCGAGACCAAGGAAGTGCTGGCCGATGCCATCAAGAGCCTCTCCGCCGGTCTGCTGGGCCGCATTTACCGCGCCTTCCCGGAAGCCTTCCCTAATCGTGGCTGGGTGCCTGAGATTCTGCACCATCTCACCAAGACCGGCGGCCGTGCCGTCGCTGAAATCGCCACCGTGCTCGATGCGAATGATGAACTCGACGTGCTGGCCGAGGCGCTGAAAAAATCCCTGCGCAACCGCATGCTCTCCGCCGACCTCCTCATCTGGATGGCCCGCGAGCGCAAAGGCCTCGCCGAATCCGTCTTCGACATCGACCTCGGTCACGCCATCCTCGGCGTCATCGAAAGCGACCACATGGAAGGTGGCCCCAAACGCACCGGCCGCCTCCAGGATCTCCTGTCGGATGACAAGACTCTGCTGGGCGAAATGGTGGCCGATGCCGAAGAAGAAGATGTGCGCCTGCTCTCCAAGCGCCTCATCAACGGCTCACTCTTTGACGAACTCACCCGCCGCTCCCTGATGGCGCGCATCATCAAGGTGCGTCCTGAAATGGAAGCCATGATGGACGAAAACGCCGGCCCGCGTCATGACGACTCCCTCATTGTTTCCTGGGCCAGCCTGGAAAAGAAAAAGACGGAACTCGAAGACCTCGTCAACGTCAAGATTCCCGACAACAAGCGTGAGATTCAGATCGCCCGCGACGAAGGCGATCTCCGCGAAAATGGCGGCTACAAAGCCGCCCGCGACCAGCAGTCCGTGCTCCTGCGCATGCAGGGCAAGCTCGAGCGCGAGCTGCGCAACGCCCGCGGCACCGACTTCGCCAACGTGCCGACCGACAAGGTCGGCATCGGCACCGTGGTGGATGTCGTGGATCTTGCCTCCGGTGCCACCGAAGTCACCACCATCCTCGGTGCCTGGGACGGCGATCTGGACAAAAACATCATCAGCTACCTCTCCGAGTCTGCCAAAGCCCTCATCGGCAAGGCGGTCGGCGACGAACTCGACCTTCCGACCGAAGCCCTGCACGGCACCCGCAAGGTGAAAGTTGCGGCGATCCGGGCGTTCAGCGCGTAGGCTTCATGCGGCGCACTCGCTGTCGTCAAACAATTTTTAGCAGCGAGTGTGATGACAATTTCAGGATGAATTGTCGCGGAGTACGCATACCATCCGCGCCCTTCCAGCCAATGCCATCACCCACAACCACGTTTGTCCCGTCATCGCTCCAAGCAAACTGTCGATCCTCACGCCGCAGTACTGCTGTGCCCGGCGCTGGCTGGCTGGCTGGCCTGCTCCTCTTCACGCTGTCGCTGACCGTCGCCCAAGGGCAGATCACCAGCGCTGAAAACCTCGGCCTCAATCTCGGTCAGAACACCCTCCTGGCTCCGCAGGCCCAGTCCGCCCCCCCGGCCATCTCCGTCTTCGACGCCAATCCTGGGCCCTGGGGCAAACTGCAATGTACTTATGTATTTCTCGAAGCCCCCAAAAGCCTGATCGAAGGTTTTTCCCTGCCTAGTCCGATCCCGCGCTGGTCGTTCCCGGAATCTTCTCTGGCCTCCCTGCCGGAGTTGTTTGCCAAGGCGGGCTTGTCGAAATCGTTGATCGCAGCACTGCTGTCCCCGACAACCCAGGTCAAGGAGGGCACGCATGTTCATCTCTTCCCTCCTCTGGCTGAACTTGAAGCCATCACCCAGGAGTCACGTGCGGTCATTTATGGCGAACTCGCCAAAGATCCGGCCAATGAATACCACGCGGACCCGGTCCTCATCATCGGCACCACCGTCGAGGAATGGTACAAAGGCAGCAAACTGCGCCCGGAACTCATCGCAAAAATTCAAAAACTCAGCTACATGCGCGGTGAAACCATCGCTTTCAGCGATATTCCCGCCCTGCTGAACTACGCGCAGTCGGACTCCGAGGCGCGCACCATCTTCAAGGCCTGCACCCGCACCCGCACCCTGATGGTGCGCATGAAACTCGACCGCACCTCAAACGCCGAACAGATCATCAATTACTGGACGGTCGGAGCAGGCCTCCGCCGCAAAGATTTGGAGCCGCTGATCAACTCCATCGTCGAAATCGACGGGATCGATGATCTGGGGCTCGTGCATGTCCTACCCGCGTTAGTCCGCAAGCTTCTGTACACCTACCCTGGCCTGGACATGGCCAAATACGGCATCATGCCGGACTGCCACTGGACCTCGCTCAATTTCTTCAACTTCGAGCCGCACCAATACCTGCTGGACGCCCGCCTGGCCACCAGCCAGGTGCTGGAGCAGTTCACACCCGTGGAGCCACCCTATCAATACGGCGACATTTTGTTCTTCCTCGACAACACCACCGGCGACGCCTACCACTCCTGCGTCCATCTGGCTGACAATATTGTCTATACCAAAAACGGCCGCAACCTGCTCTCCCCCTGGCTGCTGATGCGGTTGGAGGATGTGAAGAAGGTCTATCTCTACAAGGGCAACGGTCGAGTGCAGGGCTTCCGCCGCAAGGACATCGCCGCGCAAAAGTCCGTGAAGGAAGGCGAGTAGTCTGCATTTCTCACACCCTCGTGTGGCATGAAGTGCTCAGTTCTCAGTCAATGTCGTTAAGTTAAGAAGAGATTGCCGCAGATTCAGGGAAGCCGCAGATTTCTCGCCTGAATCGTCTAATCTGTGGTTTTCCTGAATCTGCGGCATTCATTCATGTGCTGTCCTTAACTTAACGACATTGAGTGCTCAGTCCAAAGACGCTGACTCGAAACTGAGCACTGAGCACTGAGCACTGAGCACTGAGCACTGAGCACTGAGCACTGAGCACTGAGCACTGAGCACTGAGCACTGAGCACTGAGCACTGAGCACTGAGCACTTTGATCAATGCGGTGTGTGAAATGCCGGCTGCAATGATCGCACCCAGCGGTGCGTTACATCAGCCACACTCACCCACCATGAACTCACGCCGCCACTTCCTTCACACCGTCCTCGGTGCCAGCGCCGCCTCAGCCTTCGCCGCTGATGCCAAGCTCACTTACAAGGGCGAGAACATCCAGTTCGGCCTCGTCACCTACCAGTGGGGCAAGGACTGGGATCTGCCCACGCTCATCAAAAACTGCGAGACCGCGAAGGTGCTCGGTGTGGAACTGCGCATCGAGCATGCGCACAAGGTCGATGTCTCGCTCACGCCCGAGCAGCGCAAGGAGGTGCGCAGCCGTTTTGAAGACTCCCCCGTCGATGTCCTTGGCATGGGCACCAACTTCGAGTTTCACTCGCCCAATGCGGATGAACTGAAGAAAAACATCGAAGGTGCCAAGGCTTTCATCAAGCTCAGCCATGACATCGGCGGCACCGGCGTGAAGGTGAAGCCCAACGCGCTGCCCAAAGACGTACCGATTGAGAAGACGCTCGTGCAAGTCGGCAAGGCGCTCGCGGAACTCGGCGATCATGCCATTGGCTTCGGCCAGGAAATTCGCCTCGAAGTGCATGGCAAGGACAGCTCCGAGCTGCCGCACATCAAAACCATCATGGACGCCGCCGACCGCGACAACGTGCGCGTCTGCTGGAACTCCAACGACACCGACCTCATCGGCGCCGGACTGGAGGCCAACTTCGCCCTCGTCAAAGACCGCCTCGGCCACACCGTTCACATTCGCGGCGTCAATCTCAGCACCTACCCGCTCGACAAGCTCGCCAAACTGCTCGTCGAGATCGACTACGAAGGCCACGTCTGCCTCGAAGCCCATAAAATGCCCGATGGTGATCCCGTGGCCGCGCTCGCTGAACAACGCGAACTCTTCATGGATCTCGTCACAGCGGCACGCATGACGGTGAAGGACTGAGACGGCCGAAGAGTCTTCAAGCAGTCAAGCGCACGCGACGCTTGACCTCCTTGACCATCTTGACCACTTGACCGCACCCTCATGACCTCCCGCCACCTCCAATTCGACCGCACCGGCAGCCCCGCCGAAGTCCTCCAGCTCAAAGAGCACACGCTCACAGCTCCCGAAGGCCATGAAGTCCGCGTGCGCATGCGTTACGCGCCCGTGAACCCGGCAGACATCAACTTCATCGAAGGCACCTATGGCCGCGCCGCGCATCCGCCCTGCATTCCCGGTCATGAAGGCAGTGGCGAGGTCGAAGCCGTCGGCAGCGCCGTCACCTCACTCGCCAAAGGCGATGTCGTCATCCCGCTGCTCGGCACCGGCTGCTGGACGCAGCATCTCACCGCCGCTGAGCATCACTTCGCCAAACTGCCGCCGCAGATCGACGCCGTGCAGGCCAGCATGCTCCGCATCAATCCCGTCACCGCCTGGGCGCTGCTCAAACACTACACCGATCTCAAACCCGGCTCCTGGGTGGCGCAAAATGCCGCCAACTCCGGCGTCGGCCGCGCCTTGATCCAGCTCGCGCATCACTTCGGCCTGCGCACAATCAACTTCGTCCGCCGCGTTGAGCTATTCGATGAATTGAAATCCCTCGGTGCCGATGCGGTCGTGCTCGACACCGATGAAGGCGTCGCCGAGGCCAAAAAAATCATCGGCAGCGATCCCGTACGCCTCGCCACCAACGCCGTCGGAGGCGACAGCGCCATCCACCTCATGGATCTGCTCAGTCCTGAAGGCATTCACGTCACCTATGGCGCGATGAGCCGCCGCAGCCTCAAAGTACCGAACAAATTCCTCATCTTCAAAAATCTTCAGCTCCACGGCCTGTGGATCACGAAATGGTTTGAGAAGGCCAGCACCCCCGAACTCTACGAAGTGCTCGATCCGCTCACCGCGCTCATCGAAACCGGCGACCTCGTCACCGCCATCGACGAGATCGTACCCCTCGCCGATTTCAACCACGCCATCACCCGCGCCCAGGAAGGTTCACGCAGCGGCAAAGTCATCCTCGACCTCGCCTGACACGCCAGCGGAGAGCATCAGACCATCAGACCATCAGACTTTCAGACTTTCAGACTTTCAGACTGAGAGACTGAGAGACTGAGAGACAGGGAGACTGGGAGAGTCTGATTGTCTGATTGTCTGATTGTCTGGCAGTCTGGCAGTCTGACAGTCTGACAGTCTGATTGTCTCATCCTTCCTCCCACCACTCCATGATTCCACCCATGCACGTCCTCCTCACCAATGACGACGGCATCACCGCGCCCGGATTGCAGTCTCTCGCTGACGCCGTGACACAGCTCGGCTGGGAGTTCACCATCGTCGCTCCAGCCTTTGAGCAAAGTCAGTGCGGTCATCGCGTCACCACGCACCAGCATCTCAAAGTGGAGCCGCACGGCGCACAGCGCTTCGCCGTCCATGGCACGCCTGCCGATTGCGTGCGCCTCGCCTTGTTCGCACTCGATGTGCAGCCCGACCTCGTGCTCTCCGGCATCAACGCCGGTGGCAACATGGGCCAGGACATCGTCATCTCCGGCACCGTCGCCGCTGCCCGCGAAGCCGCGTATCACGGCATTCGCGCCATGGCGCTCTCCCATTACCTGATTCGTGAGTTGCAGGTCGATTGGCAGCGCACTGCACGATGGATCGCCGAAATTTTGCAGGAGACACATGCCAAGGCGCAGCCGGAAGGAACTTTCTGGAACATCAATCTCCCGCACCTCCCCGCCACTCATGCTGCCTTGCCACCACGCATCCTCTGCACGCCCGCACGCTCGCCATTGAACGTCGCCTACACCCAAAACGAGCATGGCTACGCCTACAGCGCCTCCTATGCCTCACGCCCGCGAGATCCCGGCTCCGATGTGGATGTCTGTTTCGGTGGCAGCGTCGCCATTTCGCTGCTGCACGTCTGACCCGCCTCATGTCAGGCAGGTTGTTGGCAGTGGCTTGGGCATCCTACTCGTCCTCCTACTCGAACTCGTCCTCGATGCGGAAAGTTGACGATGGTTGACCGTTGGTTGCAGTGGTTGGCGGTTGTTTGCCATGGTTTGAAAACCACTGCAAACGGCGCGCTTCATCCTTCGCAGTAGTGCTACGGAGAATGGCAGCGCCCTCAACAACGGCAAACCATGGCAAACTTCCGCCCCCTACCGCCGCAGCGCGTTGATCAGCTCGTTCATCTTCGCTCGCATCACCTCCAGATCAGCCAGCGTCGGTGGATCATTGGCAAAGGGCGTATCCAGTGTGCTCACCACGTTGCTGTTGTTGCTCGTCCCACTGATCGCACTGCTGAGCTGCGCATTCGTCACCTCACCGGGCGAACCTTGCGGCCCACTGCCACCATCGTTGCCGGTAAACCCACGCGGGATGTTAAAGACCATGTGCACAAAGCTGCCATCGAAGGTCGTCTGCACCGATGCGGGATCACTCGGGTTCAGCATGTTCACGCCATCAACGATGAAGTTCGTGAACGGCGGGCCTTGGGCACCATCACTGCCGTTGCTGCCCGGCGTTCCCGCCGCACCATCGTTGCCGGCAAAGCCACGCGGGATATTGAAAATAATCCGCACGGCGTTGCCATCGAAGTTCGACTGCACGGAGGCGGGATCAGTCGGGTTCAGCATGTTCACCCCATCGACAATGAAGTTCGTGAACGGCGGGCCTTGCCCACCATCGTTGCCGTTGCTGCCATTCGTGCCGTCACTGCCTCTTGGAATTCCGAATAGCATGCGAACGCTGGCACCGTCAAAGCTGGTCTGCACCGTCGCGTTGTCGCCAGGATTGAGCGTGTTCACGCCATCGACGATGAAGCTGGTGATGGGCGGGCTGCTCACGCCATCTTGACCTCTGGGTATCCCGAAGGTGAAGCGCACATTCGCACCATCCCAGCTCACGCTGGCCTCTGCCGGGTTGCCGGGATTCAGCGTGGTCGTGTTGTCGATCACTGCGCCAGTGACGCTCGTCCCATCGCTGCCGTTCTGGCCGGGCGGCCCGACGGGAATGGTGTCGATCAAATCCTTGAGGCCGTTGAACTGTCCGCGCAGCGGCGCGGACTCGATCTCGGCATTCGTGGGTGGATAGGTGGGGTCGAAGGGCATGGCGTAGCACAAGCGTCCCGCTTGTGAAGGGGTGTTTGACGGTGGTTTGGCACCAAGGAGCAGGACTTGCCAAGTCCTGTGGGAGTCTCCCCCCACCAGCACTTGGCAAATGCCTCTCCTTGTCTTGGATCACGGCGCACGCTCCGTCGCCTCATCACTCCACGTTCCGGGACCGGCGCTGCCGACGGCGCGGACGCGGAAGCCATACAGCGTGCCGGGTGTCAGGCCGGTCACGAGGAGTTTCGCCGCTGTGCTGGATTTGATGGCGGCCCACGGCGCTCCGGGCGTGTCGTGCGGGCGGCATTCCCACTCGTAGCTGCTCGCTCCACGCACCACGTCGCAGCGCAGATCCACCACGCCCTCGTTGTCAGTCGCCGTGGCGCGTAGATCGCCCGGTGCGGGCAGGCTGCCGATGGGTGCGCCGGGGCTGCGCAGCGGGAAGCCCGTGCTTTGCAGCGCGGCCAGGTCGTTCGGCGTCACTGCCTCGCAGTGGTTCGCCCGGGCGGTGATCACGGTGTCCCAGACGCCTTCTTTCTGGTCGCGTATCTGGATTTTCTGCTTCCAGGTGATCTCGGCGGCATCCACATCCTTTTGGGCCGTGTCCAGATCAGCCTGGGCGACCGCCACCTGTGCATCCGAGGGTACGCGAGTGGCATCAGGGTAGCTGGCGTTGCCTGTCATCGCGGTGATGTGCGTCTTGCCCAGCGTGAGTTTGTCTGCGGGCTTTTTCTTGTTGAGTTCGAGCTTGAACTTGGTCATGGCTTTGTTCCTCCGAATCGGTTGGTAGGGAGACGGCACCGGCTCTGAGTCGAATCGCAACCCTTGGTCCATGCGGAGCGGTGGGCTGGAGTCAAAGCGGAGAGGCATGACGGTGTCATCGGATGTGGCAGGAGTACATCACACCCCGCCCGCCCGATCACCGTCAGTGGCGTGAACCTTTCGGTTTTTCCCGCGCCGCGTTTCCAGCGCACCCGACGGCGGTCGGGCTTCGGGATGATCCATCAGGTAATCGGTATGGGTCACCACCTCGCCATAGGACACCTGCACCGCCCGGCACACGCGTTGCATCGTGCCGATTTTCTCATTCGTCAGCCCGTGCTCGATGTTGTGGACTTCCGTTCGAGAAAGACCTGCCGCCAGCGCCACCTCCTCCTGGCTTTTGCGCAGGCGGTTGCGCAGCATGTTGATATACTGGCCCATCAGTTCCAAATACAGCCGCTCCAGCGCGTCCAGACGCACCGCATGTTCAGGCGGAAGCTTCTTCATGGCAGGGGGTTGGGAGGTCCGGCAGCCACCGATGATCGTTCACTGCGGTGGACAATTGCTCAAAACATGACTTCAAATCACCCGTTTTTCAACTAAATTACACCCTAGATCAAAGCCGCTCTTATGCCACCCTTGGCTGCGAGCGTGCCTTCCTCGTGCTGAAGACACCGCTCCATGATCCCAGACATTGCGGTCCTCGGGCCGAAGCGACCGCCCCATGAGCTTAAACACCGCAGTCCTCGGGCCGAAGCGGCCGCGCCATGAACTTAAACACCACAGTCCTCAGGCCGAAGCGACCGCTCCATGGGCTTAAACACTGCGATCCTCGGGCCGAAGCGTCCGTTCCATGGGCTTAAACACTGCGGTCCACGGGACGAGGAGACCGCGCCATGAGCTTAAACATCGCGATCCTCGGGCCGAAGCGGCCTCTCCATGATCTCAAACACCGCGATCCTCGGGACGAAGCGACCACTCCGTGTGTTGAAACAACCTGATTTTCTGGGCAAAAAGCCCAGGATGTGACCTTAAACCCCTCGCGAATCTGCACGATTGCCAAGTGTGATTAAGAAATGGCTTGCATTCACAAACCTCCATGATAGACTTATCCTTGTCAGCCAAAAAGAACCCGAACCGCCTTTAACAGCAATCCGGGCCTTTTTGAACCGATGTCACCCGAGAGCGACGATCAGCCTTAGCAACTGGATTCTAACTCTTGGGAGGGCGCGGTGCAACTTCTTCCCTTCAGTGACTGGCCTGGTGGGTGTTTAACGCCAAACCCAAATAGACCCCAAATGACAGACATCCGCATCCAATGCATCAACAAGACCAACCGCACGAGTGCGCACGAGCGCATCCAAAACGTCGGCGGTCTTAACTCAGACGGCACCCCCTGAAAACTCACCCTCGACCAGGCCATTCAAGGCATCGAGTCGGGCAAGTGGCGTTTCTGGGTCAGTGTGAATGGCGATTCCGTCTGGGTCGTCGTGGCGAAGAGCGCCGCAGGCAACAAGTACCTGAAAACGGTCAACGACGGCGACCAGCCGAACAACCTGCTCAGCCTTAAAGAGTGCCCACCATGACCTCCACCCCCATCGCCAGCATCGCCGATGTCCGCATGGGGGTCACCCTGCGGGGGCGGGACGCCACACGTCCCGTCCCCCACGGGTCCTGCTTCATGATCCGCATCAGTGATCTCTCCAATGATGGCCATCTCACGCCGGATGACCTCCTTCAGTTTGAGCCGGGAGATGACATCAAGCCCGACTACTTCCTCCGCCGTGGCGACATCCTGCTGCCGAATCGCGGCACCCGCACCACGGCTTACGTGTATGACCTGCCGCTCACGAATGTCCTCGTCGGGGCGCAGTTTTATATCATCCGCCCGCATGAGGCCAAGGTCCGGGCCGACTACCTCGCGTGGTTCCTCCGCACCGATGTGGCTGCCGCACACTTCGCCCTGCGGCGGAAGGGCACCCTCGTCCAGACCTTGCAGCGGAAGGATGTGCTGGAGCTGGAGCTGCCATTGCCACCCCTGGCAAAGCAGGCCACCATCATCGCTCTCGATGCCCTCGTCATTCAGGAGCGCCAGCTCGCCACCGAACTCGCCCTCAAACGCGCCAGCTACACCCAGCGCCTCATGCTCCACGCCGCCAGTTCCTAGTCTCCCAGTCTCCTCTTCTCAAAGTCTCCCCTTCTCAAAAGCCATGCCCAAAGTCAACCAAGCCGAAATCAACGACGTCGCCTGGCGTGCCTGCGACACCTTCCGCGGCGTCGTCGATGCTGAGAACTACCGGAACTACATCCTCGTGATGCTGTTCTGGAAATACCTGTCCGATGTCTGGCGCGACCACCGCGACGCCTACCTGCGCGAATACAACGGCGACGCCGAGCGCGTGCAGCGCCGCCTCGCCCGCGAGCGCTTCCAGCTCCCGGACGGCTGCGACTTCCTCAGCCTCTACGCCCAGCGCACGGAGCCTGACATCGGCGAGCGCATGAATGTGGCCCTCGCCGGCATCGAGGAGGCCAACAAGGCCAAGCTCGAAGGCGTCTTCCGTGAGGTGGACTTCAATTCCGAAAACAAGCTCGGCCAGACCAAGGACCGCAATGCCCGCTTGAAGCTCCTGCTCCAAGACTTCGCCGATCCACGGCTCGACCTCCGCCCCTCCGTCGTGGGTGAGGAGGACATCATTGGGAATGTGTATGAATACCTGCTGGAGCGCTTCGCCTCCGATGCCGGGAAGAAGGCGGGAGAGTTCTACACCCCCGGTCAGGTGTCGAAGCTGCTGGCGCTGCTGCTGGCCCCCAAGAAAGGCAACACCATCTGCGATCCCACCAGCGGCTCCGGCTCCCTGCTCATCAAAGTGGGCCGCCAGGCCGATGAGCGCGACTTCGCCCTCTTCGGCCAGGAGAGCAACGGCACCACCCACGCCCTCTGCCGCATGAACATGTTCCTCCACGGCATGGACAACTTCCGCATCGAGTGGGGCGACACCCTGCGCAATCCCCGCCTCGTCGAGAAAGATCAGTTGATGAAGTTCGACATCGTCGTCGCCAACATGCCCTTCTCCCTCGACAAATGGGGGCAGGAGGACGCGGAGAAGGACGCCTTCCATCGCTACCATCGCGGCCTGCCGCCGAAGTCGAAGGGCGACTGGGCCTTCATCACCCACATGATCGAGACCGCTCGCGAGGGCACGGGCAAGGTCGGCGTCGTCGTGCCGCATGGCGTGCTGTTTCGCGGCGCAGCAGAGGGCAAAATTCGCCAAAAGCTCATCGAGGAAAATCTGCTGGAGGCCGTCATCGGCCTGCCTGCCAATCTCTTCTTTGGCACCGGCATCCCCGCCGCCATCCTGTTGTTCAACAAAGGCAGGACTCATGGCGATGTCCTCTTCATCGACGCCTCCCGCGAGTACAAGGACGCCAAGAATCAGAACGTCCTCACGGATGAGCACGTCCAGAAGATCGTCAGCACTTATGCGGCCTTCCAGACGGTGGAAAAGTACGCCTACCGCGCCACCCCGCAGGAGATTGCCGACAACGATTTCAATCTGAACATCCCCCGCTACGTCGATACCTTCGAGGAAGAGGCCGAGATCAACCTCGACACCGTGAAGGCCGACATCACCCGCCTCGAATCCGAACTCGCCACCGTGCGCGGGAAGATGCAGGCTTACCTAGAGGAGCTGGGGGTATGATGAAAAGCCCATTCAAGAGCAGATCTTTGGACTCACTGGTGCCGACCGAAAAACCTATCGTTTACGGCATTGTGCAAGCAGGGGAACATGTGCTCGATGGCGTGCCCTACATTAGGAGCACCGATGTGGGCGGCCGTATCGACGAGACAAAGCTACTTAAAACCAGCCCAATGATTGCAGCGAAGTATAGCCGGTCTGTAGTCGAGCCGGGCGACATCGTATTCTCTCTGCGTGGTAACATTGGAGAGACCAGCATCGTCCCCGAGATTCTTCGTGGAGCCAACCTAACGCAAGGCACGGCTCGAATCAGTGTCTCGGACAAGCATGATGGTCGGTATGTCCTTTATGCATTGAGGCACACGCCAGTGATGCGGCGCATTCTGGCAGTCGGCAAAGGCAGCACTTTTCGCGAGATTACCTTGGAAGACCTTCGGCAAATTGAAGTACCAAGCCCACCCCTCCCCGAACAACGCAAGATCGCCGACATCCTGAGCACCTGGGACGAGGCCCTGACCCAGCTCGACGCCCTCATCGAAGCCCAGGAGCGCCGCAAGCAGGCCCTCATGCAGCAGCTCCTCACCGGCAAGAAGCGCTTCCCCGGTTTCAAAGCGAAGTGGAAGACGGCCAGCCTTGGAGATGTTCTTGAACCCATCACAAGACCAACCGCCAAACCTCAAGGCAAGTTTTTGGCCGCTGGCATTCGCAGTCATGGCAAAGGCGTGTTTCTCAAACACGATTTTATTCCAGCCAACATCGCCCTAGATGAACTCTTTGAACTGAAAACGGGTGACTTGGTGGTGAACATCACCTTCGCCTGGGAAGGCGCTGCCGCCATCGTGCCGCCAGAGGCGGATGGTGCGCTTGTCTCTCATCGTTTCCCCGCCTTCGGCTTTCGAGAGGGCAAGGCTGCTCGATCCTTTTTTCGACACTACATCCGCACTCACCGTTTCGTCTTCGATTGCGGTCTGGCGTCGCCCGGAGGTGCCGGGCGCAACCGAGTCCTCAGCAAGTCTGCCTTCCTCGACATCGAACTTCCACTTCCTCCCATCGAGGAACAGCAAAAGATCGGCGACATCCTCGACACCGCCGACCAGCAACTCACCCTCCTCCGCACCCAACGCACCGCCCTCGACCAGCAAAAGCGCGGCTTGATGCAGCGCCTGCTGACGGGGAAACTCAGGGTGAAGCCATGACCGGCAACGCGTTTCCATCCATTGCCTGATTCGATGCCGACACACAATCCATCTCATCCGCACTCGGACGCCTCTCGCGCCCTTTCAGGGCGCGTTGAAATGTGGGCGTCTCATGACACGCAACCCAGGGCATCGCTCCGCTCAGCCCTGGGCTATGTTCTTTCGCCCCGTTGGGCCGGGTTGGCGATTCACGTCGCGTGGGTGAAATGGGAGATTCTGGCGACCTCTCGCGCCCTTTCAGGGCGCGGTGAAATGGGGGCGTCTAACGGCACGCCACCCAGGGCATCGCTCCGCTCAGCCCTGGGCTATGTTCTTTCGGCCCGTTGGGCCGGGTTGGCGTATCGCCCTCAACCGGGGACAAAACTCACTCCATTGCATCCCGCTGCCCTTCAGGCCGATGTTCGGCGTCCCCAACGGGGACCGAGATTCCAGCCCAGGGCTGAAGGAGCCTTGGCGACGGATGCCCTGGGAACGAGGTTTCAGGCCGTTTTAATTTCATCGCGTCCTGAAGGGGCGCGAGAGGCACTCATCCACCCCTGACGCGCCATTCCAACCGCCATGCCGCAATCACTCGCCAAACTCTATGTGCATCTGGTCTTCTCAACGAAGAACCGTGAACGCGTGCTCATGGACGACATTCGGCATGACCTCCACGCCTACATGGGCGGGACCTTGAAGGGCATGGATTGCATGCCTGTGGAGATCAACTCGGAGCCGGATCATGCACATGTACTTTTTCTACTCGGGCGGACGGTTGCCTTGAGCGATGTGGTCGGCGGTTTGAAAAAGAGCGCCACGGAGTGGCTGCGGGAGCATGGACCAACCTATCGGGGATTCCATTGGCAGGCGGGTTATGGAGCCTTTTCCGTGAGCCAGTCGGCGGTCGAGGAAGTCCGCCAATACATCCGCAACCAGCGGGAGCATCACCGCGTGAAGACGTTTCAGGACGAGTTCCGCGCGTTTCTGCGCAAATACGAAATCGAATTCGATGAACGCTATGTGTGGGATTGATATACCTCGTCCAACGATGAATGCCTCTCGCGCCCCTTCAGGGCGCGAATCTATGATGGTATTGGCATCGCATCCCAGGGCATCGCTGCGCTCAGCCCTGGGCTATGTTCTTTCGGCCCGTTGGGCCGCCCTGCTTCGCCCCCAACGGGGGCTAAGACTCCAGCCCAGGGCTGAGGGAGCCTTGGCGACCGATGCCCTGGGAAACGAACGTCCAATCCATCTCCATTTCGATGAGCCCTGAAGGGGCGCGAGAGACGACCGAACCATCGCCATGAAAACCTTCCCCGACATCGACCGCCTCAAGGCCACACTCGACCAGCATCGTCCGCTGGACCCGGCGATTGTGCGCAACCTGCGGGAGGACCTGATCGTGCGCTGGACCTACCATTCCAATGCCATCGAGGGCAACACGCTCACCCTTCAGGAAACGAAGGTGGCGCTGGAGGGCATCACCATCGGCGGGAAGTCCATCCGCGAGCATCTGGAGGCCGTGAACCACAAGAACGCCATCCTGCTGCTGGAAGGCCTCGTGCAGAAGAACGAGCCGCTGGCGGAGTGGACGATCAAATCCCTGCACCAGCTCATCCTCAAAGGCATTGATGACAACAACGCGGGCCGCTACCGCAGCGTGAACGTACGCATCTCCGGCGCGGAGCATCTGCCACCGGATCAAGTCCTGATCCCCGAGCTGATGGAGCAGTTCATCACCTGGTATCAAACCGAGGCCATGGCCCTGCATCCCGTCGAACGTGCCGCCCGCGTGCACAGCGACTTCGTCAAGATTCACCCCTTCGTCGATGGCAATGGCCGCACCGGGCGCCTGCTCATGAATCTGGAGCTCATGAAGGCCGGTTACCCACCTGCCGTGCTCACGGTGGACCAACGCTTGGCCTATTACACGTTCCTGGAAGAGGCTCATGTGAACGGGAACAATGAGCCTTTTATCTGGCAGGTCAGTCGCATCGTGAAGGAAGGCTTCCGCCCTTATTTCCATGCGCTGGGACTGGCGTGGGAAGAAACGCCAGAGTCGATGACCCCAGAGTTGCTCGAACGGCTGAGAGTCTCGAACCCTGCTTCATTTGATCACAAACGGAGGAACGCTTGAATGATCCGCCCATGCTTGCCAGCCGAACACCTACTTTAGCACCCGTGTACCACAGCCTTTGTGGCTGTGGGTCAGCCAGATTTACCCACAGATCAGGAAAACTGTACGGAAGCAGGAAACCCGAGGACAATTTTCTATCATTGCAAAGTTGCAATCTGTACACGGTGTACCATGTTGGTACCAACAAGCCCGCCACGCCTCTCAACGATGCGCAACTTGGTGGGCATTTTTTTGCCCATGAAGCGTCGGAGGGTCTTTGCGCATGAAGTACATCAAACCCGTCTGCAATCTTCACGATCTGCTGCAGAAGCTCAAATCACGCGGATTGGTTGTTTCGAGTGATTCAGATGTTTTATCCTCGCTGGAAAACATCGGTTACTACCGTCTGGCTGGCTACGCATACCCGTTTCTTGAAGCGCCCACCCGCAAAACCTTCAAGCCTGGAACGACTTGGGAGCAGATTTCCCGCCTGTATGAGTTTGACCGGGAACTTCGTGTGCATGTCATTGATGGCATCGAAAGAGTCGAAGTATCCATCCGCGCACGCATGGTTTCCGCCACCTGCACGCACTGGAGCGATTCGCACTGGTTTCTCGACGCCCGGCATTTTCACCCGGCGTTCGATCACAGCTACTTCATCCAGCAGTTGGAGCGTGAACTCGGTATCAAATACCCACCGCCGACACGTAGCCGGGTACTGCCCGCCAACCATGCTGAAACCTTCATCCAACATTACTACACCAAGTACGGCGATCCTTATCTGCCTCCGTTCTGGATGACTGCTGAGGTGCTGACACTCGGCACACTGTCAAAACTCTACAAGGGCCTGGGAGATTCCAAGTTGAAGGCCGAAATCGCGAAACCTTTTGGAGTGCCCGCCAAAATGTTCGAGGGTTGGCTTCATGCGCTTGCACATCTCAGAAACATCTGTGCTCATCACGGACGCTTGTGGAACCGGGTGTTCTCCATCAGCCCACCGCTGGCAAACAAACACATGGGACTGATGCGTTCACCCACACGCTTAGAAGGGCATCTTGTCGTGCTGGTGGACGCGCTTGATGTGGCCAATCCGGGGCACTCATTCAGGCAGCAGTTCAAGGCATTGCTATCCATGTTTTCCGAGATCGATCCGACCGCAATGGGTTTTGTCGCCGGATGGGATGCGCAACCTTTTTGGACCAAATGACTCCCTCCTTCCAAGAAGCCCCCATCAGCCAGATTCCGGCGCTGAGACTGCTCCAGCAGCTCGGCTACACCTACCTGACGCCGGAGGAGTGCGCGGTGGAGCGGAAGGGGAAGTTTGGTCGGGTGATCCTGGAAAAGGTGCTGGCCGGGCAGCTCAAACGCCTGAACAAGATCAACTTCAAGGGCCGGGAGCTGCCCTTCACGGACGAGAACATCGCCAAAGGCATCGAAGCGCTGCGGGACATCCCCTTTGAAGGCCTCGTGCGCACCAGCGAGAAGGTCTATGATTTGCTCACGCTGGGCAAAAGCCTGGACCAGACCATCTCCGATGAGACGAAGGGTTTTACGCTGCGCTACATCGACTGGCAGAACCCGCGCAACAACGTCTTCCATGTCACGGCCGAGTTTGAGGTGGAGCGCAGCGGCAGCCACGAGACAAGGCGGCCGGACATCGTGTGCTTTGTGAACGGCATCCCGTTTGTAGTGATGGAGAACAAGCGGCCTGAAGCCAAGGACTCGCTGGAGCAGGCGATGAACCAGAACATCCGCAACTGGCAGGCGGAGGAAATCCCGCAGCTCTTCATTTACAGCCAGCTCGCGCTGGCGCTGAACAAGAACGACGGCAGCTATGCCACCACGGGCACGCCCTTGAAGTTCTGGTCGAAGTGGAAGGAGCTGCACGATGTCAGCGCCCAGGTGCGCACCGTGGTGAACAGCCTGGTGCGGCCGGAGGAGCATGCGAAGCTCTTCAAAGGGGGCTTTGCCTTCGCCAAGCAAGCCTTCGAAGAGCAGATGATGCATGAGCGCGAGCCGACCGAGCAGGACAAACTCATCTGGTCTCTCTGCCGCCCGGAGCGGCTGATCGAGCTGGCACGGCAGTTCATCCTCTACGACGAGGGCGGTGCGGTGAAGAAGATCGCCCGCTACCAGCAGTACTTCGCCATCAAGGCCACGCTGGAACGCGTGAAGCAGCGGGATGTGCAGGGTCGCCGCAAGGGCGGGGTCATTTGGCAGACGCAGGGCAGCGGCAAGTCACTGGCCATGGTACTGCTGGGCAAGGCGCTGGCGCTGGATGAGACCATTCCGAATCCGCGCATCGTCATCGTGACGGACCGCATCGACCTGGACGAGCAGATCACCAAGACCTTCCACCAATGCGGCAAAGACCCGCAGCAGGCGAAGACGGGAGCGCACCTGATCGAACTGCTACAAGACGAACGCGTGGCGGTGATCACCACCGTGCTGTTCAAGTTCGAGACGGCTGCTAAAGCTGCCCGTGAGCTGCACAAGCTGAAGGACGACCTCTTTGTCCTGGTGGATGAAAGCCACCGCAGTCAATACGGCGATGCCAACATCCAGATGCAGAAGGCGCTCCCCAACGCCTGCTACATCGGCTTCACCGGCACGCCGCTGATGAAGAAGGAGAAGAGCACCGCGAACAAGTTCGGCGGCTTCATCGAACCCGCCTACACCATCCGCGATGCCGTGGACGACAAGGCCGTGGTGCCGCTGCTCTATGAGGGCAGGCACATCGTGCAGCAGGTGAACCAAACACCCGTGGACACGATGTTTGAAGCCATGTGCGAGGGTCTGACAAAGGAACAGAAGGCCGACCTGAAGCGGAAGTTCACCGCCCGCGATGAGCTCAACCGCCTGCAAAGCCGCCTCTACCTGATCGCCTGGGATGTGAGCCAGCATTTCTCCAAGCAGTGGCAGGGCACGGGCTTCAAAGGCCAGCTCACCGCACCCGGCAAGAAGGAGGCGCTGCTGCTGAAGGCTTACTTTGACCAGTTCGGCAAGGTGAAGACCGAGGTCATCATCTCCGGTCCCACCGAGATCGAGAACCCGGAGGAGCATCAGGAGGCGGAGAAGGACGAGAGCGTGGAACTCTTCTGGAAGGCCATGATGGCGAAATATGGCACCGAGAAGGAATACAACCGGCGGATCATTGATGCCTTCAAGAAGGGCGATGAACCGGAGGTGCTGATCGTGGTGGACAAACTGCTCACCGGCTTCGACGCCCCGCGCAACGTGGTGCTCTACATCGCCCGCAGCCTGAAAGGCCACACGCTGCTGCAAGCCATCGCCCGCGTGAACCGCCTGCACTCTGGGAAGGACTACGGTTACATCATTGATTACTACGGTGTCGTCGCCGAGCTGCACGATGCGCTGGAGCTTTACAGCAGCCTGGAAGGCAAGTTCGATGCCGATGACCTCGAAGGCACGCTGACGAACATCGCCGAGGAGATCAAGAAGCTGCCCGCGCTGCATGACGCGCTGTGGGATCTCTTCAAGGAGGTGAAGAACAAGAAGGACGAGGAGTCTTTTGAGCTGGCGCTGGAGCCGAAGGAGGTGCGCGAGGACTTCTACACCCGCCTGTGGCGCTTTAGCCGTGTGCTGAAGATGGCCTCCTCCAGCATCCACTGGGTCACCGCCACGCCTGCCGATCAAGCGCAGCGCTACAAGAGTGACGCGGCCTTTTTCCAAAAGCTGCGTGCCAGCGTGAAGCTGCGCTACGCGGAGGAGATCGACTACCGCGACTACGAGAAGCAGATTCAGAAGATGCTGAACACCTACGTGCAGGCCGATGAGGTGATCCAGGTGGTGGAGCCGGTGAACATCTTCGAGCGCGAGGCCTTCGAGGCCGAGGTGGAGAAAGCCAAGTCGCCACGAGCGAAGGCCGACACCATCGCCAACCGCACCAAGAAGACGATCACGGAGAAGATGGAGGAAGACCCGTTCTTCTACCGCAAGCTCTCGGCCCTGCTCCAGCAAGCCATCGACGACTACAAGGCCGAGCGCATCAGCGAGGCGGAGTTTCTCTCCAAGGTGACCGACATCATGGAGCAGACACGCGGCGGCAATGCCCAGGACGTGCCCGAGGTGCTCAAGGAGAACGACCTCTCGCGGGCGCTCTTTGGGGCGCTCAAGGAGCAGATGGCGGTGAAGTCTGCGGCAGATGGCGCTGACAACGAGGGTGTGGTCCGCGAAGATGCGCCGGCCTACGGCGGCGACATCAAGCCTCTTGAACCCACACCGGATGCGATTCTTGCCGAGGCGGCCTGCGAGATGGAGAAAATCATCCGCAAGCATGCCGTGGTGCGCTGGCGGGAAAACGTGGATGCGCAAAACCGCATGCGGAATGACCTGGATGATTTCCTCTTCGACCTCCAAAAGCAGAAAGGCATCACCTTGAGCTTCATCCAGATGGATGCGATCATGGAGAACGTCATCCGCATCGCCATGCACCGCACCGACGATGTCTAGGCCCGAGATCATCGACACCGCCGCCGGTCCCGCGCAGCTCAAGCGCACGAACCGCCAGACCCTCGCCATCAGCGTGTTGCCGGATGGCACCTTGGAACTGGTGGCTCCGCTCCACGCCCCACTCGAAGCCATCCTCATCCGTGTGGAGAAGCGCACCGGCTGGATACGCACGCAGCGCCGGACCTTCCGCGAGATGAACGCCACGCGCCCGTCTCTCCGCTATGTGAACGGAGCCACGCACCGCTACATGGGCCGCCAATACCGCCTGAAGATCGCCAAGGGTGCTCCCGCACAGGTGGCGCTTCGAGGTGGCTACCTGCACGTCATGACCTCTAATAACGGTGAGCGTGAGATCAAAGAAGCCCTGGAATTCTGGTATCGTCGCCATGCTCTGGAACAGTTCGAGCGGCGATTGATCCCTTGGATTGCATGGTGCCAGCAACGCAAGCTGCCCAAGCCCCGCTTTCACCTGCGCTCCATGCCCAAACGCTGGGGCAGCGCCCTGAAGAGCGGGACGATCCACCTCAATCCCGAACTCATTAAGGCCCCCTCCGCCTGCATCGACTACGTCATCACCCACGAAATCTGCCACCTCAAGCATCCCGACCACGGCCCGAAGTTCCAAGCCATGCTGCAACAGCTTTGTCCCGACTGGAAGCGGCTGAAGGAGCGGCTGGAAAGGGCGGAAGGATGAGCGCCATAAGCCGCCTGTTTCGCTGGCAATGTCGCCATTTCGCTGCTGCGCGTATGATTGAACAGCAGGCGGCTTTCACGGCTCAAAACGCGCCCGGCTTGACAGCGGGGGCGAAAGCATCCCCTAAGTAGCTCCCTTTTTCCCGACCATCCCTGTTCACACGCACATGTCCAAAGCCCTGATCATTGCCGAGAAGCCCAGTGTTGCCGCCGATCTTGCCCGCGCACTTGCCAAAGCCCCCGGCATGAAGCCTTTCGCCAAAGAAAAAGACTGGTACGAGAACGAAACACACGTCATCTCCTCCGCCGTCGGCCATCTGCTGGAACTCGGCATGCCCATGGTGGATGGCAAGAAAGTGGGCTGGGGGTTCACCAGTCTGCCGATCATGCCGGAGCAGTTTGAGCTGAATCCCATCGAGCAAAGTGCGGAACGCTACAAGCTGCTGGCCAAGCTGCTCAAACGCAAAGACATCGACAGCGTGATCAATGCCTGCGATGCCGGGCGCGAGGGCGAGCTGATCTTCCGCTACATCGTGGATGCCACCGGCTCCAAGAAGCCGATCAAGCGGCTGTGGATGCAGTCCATGACCCAGGGTTCCATTCTGGATGCCTATAAGAAGCTGCGCACTGACGAAGAGATGCAGCCGCTGGCCGATGCCGCGAAATGCCGCAGCGAAAGCGACTGGCTCATCGGCATCAACGGCACGCGAGCGCTCACCGCGCTGAATTCACGCCACGGCGGCTTCCGCCTCACGCCGGTGGGCCGCGTGCAGACGCCGACGCTCTCGATTCTCGCGCAACGCGAGCGTGACATCGCCGCCTTCGTGCCGCGCACCTATTTTGAAGCCATCGCGTTGTTTGAGGTGAAAGCAGGCCGTTATTCCGGCCGCTGGATCGACGAAGGCTTCAAGAAAGATGAAACCGATGAGCACAAGAAGGCCGAGCGGCTGTGGGATCAAGGCACGGCACAGGCCATCGCCGATCGTTGCAACGGCAAGCCCGGCAAGGTCGAGCAGACCACCAAACCTGCCCGTCAAGCCGCTCCCCTGCTCTACGATCTGACGAGTCTGCAACGTGAGGCGAGCAATCGCTTTGGTTTCTCTGCCCGCCGCACCCTGCAAATCGCGCAGGCGTTGTATGAGAAGTTCAAGGTGCTGACTTATCCTCGTACGGATTCGCGCCATCTGCCGGAGGATTATCTCGACACCGTCACCGACACGCTCAAAACTTTCGCCAGCCACGACAGCCGCAAGCAGGACGCGCTGCCGCATGAACTCGGCACGCACGCCGCCACCGCGCTCGACAAGAAGTGGGTGAAGCTCAACAAGCGCATCTTTGACAGCAGCAAAGTCAGCGACCACTTCGCCATCATCCCGACCGGCTTGATTCCACCGAAGGAACTGCCGGAAGCCGAGCAGAAGCTGTTCGACATGGTCGCACGTCGCTTCGTCGCCGTGTTTTTCCCTGCTGCTGAGTTTGAAGTGACCACTCGTATCACGCGTGTCGGCAAAGACGCGTTCAAGAGCGATGGCAAGGTGCTCAAGGAGCCTGGCTGGCTGAGCGTCTATGGCAAAAAAGCCGCCGAAGAAGCCGCTGAAGGTGGCGAGGATGCCGCCAAACTGCTCGTGGCCGCAAATGATGGCGACACCGCCAGCACGCTGGATGTCGAAGTGAATGAGCACCAGACCAAGCCGCCGCCGCGCTTCACGGAAGCTACACTGCTTTCCATCATGGAAGGCGCCGGCAAGCTCGTCGAAGACGAAGAACTCGCCGAAGCGATGAGCGAACGCGGTCTCGGCACGCCCGCCACGCGTGCGGCCATCATCGAAGGTCTCATCATGGATCGCTACATCGAGCGCGTGCAGCGCGACATGCATGTGACCGCGAAAGGCCTCGCTCTCATTGATCAAATCAGCGCCATCGGCATCGACACGCTCAGCTCGCCTGAAATGACCGGCCAGTGGGAGTATAAACTGCGCCAAATGGAGCATCGCGAACTCGACCGCGAGAGTTTCATGAAGGACATCCGCCGCGTCACCAAGCAGGTCGTGGACAAAACCAAGGAGTTCTCCAAAGCCGCCAAGGAGAAGGTGTATCCTGAGTTCAAGGCCACCTGCGGCGTCTGTGGCAGCACCGAAGGCTACAAGCAGACTGAGGAGTTCTACGGCTGCAAAAATCCCAAGTGCAAAGTGCGCGTCTATAAGACCGTCGCCAGCCGTCCGCTAAGCGACGATGAAATTCGCACGCTGATCGAGAAGCGCTTCATCGGTCCGCTGGAAGGCTTCCGCAGCAAGAAAGGCAAGGAGTTCACCGCCGCGCTCCAGGTCAAGGACGACATGAAGTTGTCCTTCGTCTTCGAGGGCAGCGATCCTGATGCGATCAACTGGGACGAATGCCCGGTCATCGCCGACTGCCCCGTTTGTGCGAAGAAGGGCCGAAAGGACCAGAAGATCTACGAAACGCCGGATGCTTATCAGTGCAAAATCAACGCCGCTGAATCCACCAAGTGCAACGCCCGCCTGCCGAAGAAACTCTGCCAGAAAGACATCACGCCCGAGAATGCGCGTGAGTTCTTCGCGGACGGCAAGACCTCGCTGATCGCCGGCATGATCTCCAAACGCGGCCGCCCGTTCAGCACATTCCTCGTCTGCACCCCCGGCGAAAAACGCATCATGAGCTGGGAGTTCCCGCCACGTGAAGCGAAGCCCAAGGCCGAGAAGAAGCCCAGAAAACCGGCGGGCGTCAGCGGGCGCGGATGATCGTAGGCCGGATGTGTTGGGCGGTTGGGACCACTTTCCGTCCACAGCTTCTTCGCCCAACTATCCGGCTCAAGGCGAGTGCGAAGGCCTGTTGACGCTCGAGTGCCTCCCAACCAGCCGGATAGTTCGGCGAAGCATGCACTCGTGTTTGCGCAGATCCATGCGCCGAACACATCCGCCCTACTCACCCTTCTTCTGCATCAGATGCGCATACTTCACCTTCCAGTCTGCTGGAAGTCGTGACGGCTTGCCTTCCGGCATCTGCACCAGCGCCAGTGACTGGCGGCAGGTGATGAGCAAGGCGTTGTCCTCGGCACGGCGCATTTCAAACGAGCACCAGAAGCGCACGCGCTCGACGCTTTCGAGTTTGCCGTGGATGATGAGTTCATCACCGAGCTTCGCCGGCTTCTTGTAGTCGATCTCGGTGCGCACCACGACGGGATACAAATGCGTCTGTGCCATTTCACGCAGTTTCATGCCCATCAAACCAGCAAGACGGGTGCGCGCGGTTTCAATCATGCGCAGGTAAGCGATGTTGTGGACCACGCCGCCGCAGTCGGTGTCAAAAAACATCACCTCCTCGCGGGTTTCGATGGTCGGTGTGTGCTGCATATCAGTTCAAAGCGGCCTGCACGGCGGCTTCGTCAACACCCCGCAGCTTGAACACGCGCAGCACGGTGTCTTCGATGAGATTGTTCGGACACGAAGCCCCGGCGGTGATGCCTAGCGTCACCGGTCCTTCGCTGGCGAGCTTGGTGGAGTAGCTTTCCTTCTCCGCTTTGAGATGAAGATCGAAATGCACGATCTGCTCCAATGATTTGAGGCAGTCGGCGGTGCGGATGAAGAAGGTGGGAAGCTGCTGCTCGCCGATTTCAACGAGATGGGTCGTGTTGGAGCTGTTGTAGCCGCCGACGACGAGCAGCACGTCGAGCGGCTGCTGCAACAGGCCAAACAGCGAGTCCTGCCGCTCCTGCGTGGCACCGCAGATGGTGTCGAAGACCTGGAAATTCGTCACACCTTCCGCAGGACCATGACGATCCAGCACCGCCTGCTTCAAACGCCGCTGAACCTCCTCGGTCTCGGATTTGAGCATTGTGGTCTGGTTCGCCACACCGATGCGCGTGAGATGAAGATCGGGATCGAAGCCATCGGAATGCACTCCGGGCGGAAAACGCTTCAAGAACGCCTCCCGGTCGCCGCCGTGGCGGATGTAGTCGCAAACGTAATCGACATCGGCCAGCGTGAGCACGACGAGGTAATTGCCCATGCCATCATCGCCCATGGCACGCGAGGAGGTGGCCCGGGTTTCTTCATGGCTGGCCTTGCCGTGGATGATCGAGGTGAATCCGTTCTTCGCATACTGGCGCACGCGTTTCCACACGCTCATCACGTCGCCGCAGGTCGTATCGACCACCATGCAACCGCGTTCACCGATCAGCTTCATCAGCCGCGTTTCCGCGCCAAAAGCGGGCACGATGACGACATCCTCGTTCGTCATGGTGGCGACCATCGCCTCGTGGTCGATGTTGGGGATGCTAACCACGCCCATTTCAGTGAGCTGACGGTTCACCTCCTGATTGTGGATGATTTCGCCAAGCAGGAACACACGCCGGTCGGCAAACACCTTTCGTGCGGCATAGGCGAGGTCGATGGCACGCTCCACACCATAGCAAAAACCGAAATCACGGGCGAGACGGATCGTGGTGTTGCCCACGCTGATCACGCTGCCACGCGCACGGATTTTTTCGACGATGTGGCTGCGGTAGTGCGTCTCCACCTCCGCCTGCACACGCTCCATGACCTCGGGCGTGCGGACATTCACACGACGGGCGGCTGGAGCGGATGCTGGAGCGGACATTGCGGAGAAAAACAAAGCGCCAGACGGCTCAGTAGTACATTTTGCCCTTCGCAGCGTCTTCGAAGACCTTGTTGCTCATCATGTAGGAGTCTGGCGGGTCGGCCAGGGTGCTGTCATCCAGCACGGGGAGCGACTTGCCGTGGGTGGCGTCTTCAGGATGCGAGGTGGCGATGATGAGCGGCGTGCCGGATTTCACCATGCTGAAGATCTTCTGCGCGGATTTGATGGGCAGGCGCACGCAACCGTGGGTGCAGGGATAAGGCTTGACCCAGCCCCAGTGCATGCCGTAGGCAGATTTGAACTCCATCCAGAACGTCATCGGATAACCAGCGCCGGGAGAGCTGGCGCGGCGACGGTTGGCCACCTTGCTGTAAATCGAGTAGGTGCCGAGCGGCGTCGGCGTGCTGGCGGTGCCGACAGAACATGGCGTGGCGAGCAGCACTTCATTGCCTTCCATCACATACACGCGCTGGGCACCGGTGCTGAGCTTTACCTTCACATTCGCGGGATTTTTCACCGCTTTGGCCGGCGGATCGAAGTTGAGGGAGTAGTTGCCTTTTTTCACAACGGCGCAGTTGCTCAAGGCGAGGGCGAGGCTGGCGAAGGCGAGCGCCTTCATGGAACGAGTGAGTAAGAGTGTGCTCATGGAGAATGCCGATGTAGCACACGATTGCGGTGGCTCCACAGATTTTCTTCGCCGATGAAGCTCTTGCATGCCTGAGCGAAACTTTGCCCGCATGCCTGCGTTGTATCGCCCTCACATGCCAGCAACCTCCTTGATCGATGTTCTCGTCCGCACCGCCGCCAGCGCCGGATGCGCCGAACCCACCCGCTTGCGCCACGCCCTCGAAATCGCCGCCGACAAGCGCCAGCCGCTCATGGATGCACTGGTGGACAGCAGCATGGTGGATGAAGACCGCTTTTTTGCCCAGCTCGCGACCGGTCTCGGCATTCCCTTCGCCGAAAATGGTGTCGGTGACGCTGCGGAAGGTCTGCACAGCCGTTTCCCGGCCAAGCTTGCTCTTCGCCATCGCATCTGCCCCTCGCAGCAGGCCGGGAGCGAGATGACGATCCTCACCTACAACCCGTTCGACCTCAACGCACGTCAGGCCGTGGGTCAGGAACTACGCAAACGGGTCCACTGGCAGATCGCACCACGGCATCGCATTCTCGAAGCGCTGCATCAGGGCTACGGCGTCGGTGCAGAAAATTTCGAAGAACTGCTCGAAGGCCGCGAGGGCGGCGATGAGCACGATGATCTCAAACAGGAGGTCAACGTGCTCGATGAAGCCGACGAAGAAGCCACGGTGATGAATTTCGTGAACCAGGTCTTTCGTGAAGCGCTCAAGGAACGTGCCACCGACATTCACGTCGAACCGCTGGAGCGAGACCTGCGCATTCGCTACCGCGTTGATGGCAAACTGCTCGAAGTGCCCGTGCCGCCCAACATGCGTCTGCTGCAATCGTCGCTGATCTCGCGCCTCAAAATCATGGCGAACCTCGACATCGCCGAGCGCCGCATGCCGCAAGACGGCCGCATCAACCTCGAACTCGATGGCGAACCCATCGACGTCCGCGTGGCGACGATTCCAAGCGTGAACGGCGAATCCGTTGCCCTCCGCCTACTCACCCGCAAAAAGTTCGACTTGATGTCCCTCGGCCTCGATCCCGCCACCGAGGCAACGATTCGCAAGCTGCTCGCAGCGCCGAATGGCATCATCCTCGTCACTGGTCCCACCGGCTCCGGCAAATCATCCACGCTTTATACCTTCCTCAAGGAACTGAACACCAAGGAGCGTCGCATCGTCACCATCGAGGACCCGGTCGAAAACAAGCTCGATGGCATCATCCAGATCGCCGTGAAGCCGGAAATCGACCTCACCTTCGCCGCCGGTCTGCGCAGCATCCTGCGTGGTGATCCCAACGTCATCATGGTCGGTGAAATGCGCGACCAGGAAACCGTCGAGATCGCCATCCGTGGCGCTTTGACCGGCCATTTGGTCTTCTCCACGCTTCACACCAATGACGCCGTCGGCGGCATCTCGCGTCTGCTCGACATGGGCATCGAGCCATTCATGATTTCGTCGTCCGTGCGTGCCTTCCAGGCCCAGCGCCTCGTCCGTACGCTGTGCAATCTTTGCCGGCAGCCTGCCCATCATGAAGACAGCCACCTGCGCACCATCGGCTTCCCGCTGGAATGGAAAAACAAGCTGTTCAAGCCCGTCGGCTGCCGCTCATGCCGCAACACCGGTTTCACCGGTCGTCTCGCCATCATGGAAATCTGCCTCATGACCGAAGCCTTGCAGGACAAGATCAACAACCGCGCCAACAGCATGGAACTCAAGGCCCAGGCGCTCAAAGACGGCATGGTGCCGATGCGCCACTACGGTTTCCGCAAAGCCTCTGAAGGCGTCACCACGCTCGAAGAAGTCATGACCGTGACGGCGGCCAGTGAGTAGCGTTGCAAACCCCTCACTTATTGAGTAATTTCGCCTCATGACACTCGCCGCCAATCCCCCCATCGAAATCCCGCTCGAAGGACTCACTCCAAAACAAAAATGGCAGGTTATTGAGTTCCTGTGCGAGGATCTCAGCAGCAACCACGCTACAGAAATCGAGCCGCCGGCATGGCACGCCGATGTTTTGCGTGAGCGCGAAGAACGCGAAGCGCGTGGTGAATCCGTCTGGCGGGATGTTGACGAAGCGTTCGCAGCCATTCGCCGTCGCGTGTCATGATCGTCAGACTCGAAGACTGGGCATCCGAAGACTTGATCGACGGCTTCGTCTTTTATGAAAAATGCGAGCCGGGTGCGGGTCACTACTTTCTTGACCGCATCCAGCCTGAAATCATGGAACTCGGTGTGACGGGCGGTGTTCACCGTAAACGGCATGGCTATCATTTTTGCGCCTCCAAACGCTTCCCGCATGGCTTCTACTACAAGGTCCAGAACGACATCGTGAAGGTGTATGCCGTGCTCGACTGCCGTCTCGATCCCCGCACGATCCGTCAGGTGCTAAGCTGCCGTTGACCCGTTCGTCCCCCCCCCCAGCAGCGTTGCCAACCCGTCACTCATTGAGTAATCTCTCCCCATGACCCCCGCCGCCAATCTCCCCATCAAAATCCCGCAGGAAAAGCTGTCTGTTGCTCAAAAAGGGCAGGTTTTTGACTGGTTGAGAAACGACCTGGCCGTGGCCGAAGCCGGTCCGCAAGACTGGCATTTTGAGGTGCTGGCCGAACGGGAGCGAATGTTGGCCTCGGGAGAGACCCGTCTCATGCCGCTGGCGGAATTCATCGCCGAAATGAGACGGGAGCTGCCATGACCGTATTGCCACCAGTGACGCCCTCGATCAACGCCGATAACGTTCATTCGTCATTCTGATTTCGTCATTCATCATTTTCCCCATGCCCGCCTTTGCCTACACCGCTCTCAACGCCACCGGACAGACCGTCACGGGTTCTGTCACTGTTGGATCGCGCGCGGAGGCGTTTCGGAAGATTGAGGCGCAGGCATTGACGCCGGTGAAGGTCACGCAGGAGGAAAAATCGGATGCGGCAAAAGCCAAAGCGGTAGCAGATGAAGGACCGGTGAAATTGAAGCGGGCGCAGCTCATTTCGTTCACCGAAGAACTCGCGGACTTGCTCGATGGTGGCCTGCAAATTGACCAGGCGTTTCGCGTGATGCAGGAACGTCAGGAAGCGCCGGCAGTGCGCCGCATCGCCACCACGATGCGCAATGAACTGCGTGAAGGCTCCACGGTGGCGAAGGCGCTGCGGAAGGCGTCGCCGAGCTTTGATGATCTGTACTGCAATCTCGCCGCCGCAGGCGAGGTCAGCGGCTCGCTGCCGAGCATTTTGCGCCGCCTTTCCACCAATCTCTCCGTCATGGCCGAACTTCAGGCCAAGGTGACGCAGGCGATGATCTATCCGGCCTTCCTGATCGGTGCTTGCATCGTGCTCATGGTCGTGTTCATGACCTTCATGGTGCCGCAGATCATGGATTTGATGGGCAAGAACGGCCAAAAGCTCCCGGCGGCCACGCAGTTGCTCATCAGCTTCAATCATTTCATGGGCCAGTGGTGGTGGGCCATTCTGGCGGCGCTCACCGCAGCCTTTCTGACCTTTCGCGGCTACATTTCCAGCCCCGCAGGCCGCATGTGGTGGGATGACACGAAACTCAAGCTGCCACTGTTCGGTGCGATCCAGTCGATGCGCTTCTACGCGCAGTTTGCGCACTCGCTGGGCAATCTCATCACCAACGGTGTGCCGCTGCTGAACAGCATTCGTCTCGTTTCCAAGATTTCCGCCAATGTCTTCATCCAGTCACTGCTCGCGAAGGTCACCAACCTCGTTTCGGAAGGTGCGCCGCTTTCTACGGCCTTGCGCAAAGTCGGCAGCTTTCCGCTGCTGCTCGCCGACATGATCGCCGTGGGCGAACAGACCGGCCAGCTCGGCAGATCGATGGAAAAATGCGCCACACGTTACGACAAGGAGCTGGACCGGCGGATCAAACGCATGACCGCGATGATCACGCCCATCATTCTCGTCGTCATGGCCGTCATGGTCGGCACGGTGGCCTACTCCATCGTTGCCGCCATCGCTCAAAGCGTTACTGGCATCCGTGGCGGCGGCTGAGGCGTCGCAACCAACCGCATTTCTTCCTGTTCATAACCCCAGAAATCCTGTTCAATCCTGCCACCATGAAAATCCGCTCATCGAACTCCAAAACACTCCATACCGCTGCCTTCACGCTCATCGAAATCGTGATCACGCTGACCATCATCGCCATTCTCGCAGGCGGATCGATGATGATGTACTCCAGTTTGATTGATACCGCCAAAGACTCACGCGTCGACGCGGACATGGACAAAATAGCACTCGCGCTCCTGTCTTATGAAGGCAGGACGCTCCGCGTGCCTACCACCGAGCAGGGGCTGCAGGCTTTGGTGGAAAAACCCACCATCGAACCGATCCCCGACAACTACCGCCCTTTCATGGAAGAGCTGCCGAAAGACCCATGGGGCCAGCCTTACAAGTATCGTTTCCCCGCGCAGAAATCGAAGAAACCCTACGATATCTGGACTCTCGGAGCCGATGGCCAGGACGGCACGGAAGATGACCTCGGCAACTGGAAGAAGACGGCGGCCAAATGACGAATGCAGAATGACGGAATGAAATCCAAATGTCGAAATCCGAAGGCCGGCCATGACGCGAGTGATGCTCCTGTCATTCGTCATTCGTCATGCTGCATTCGTCATTCCTCCGCGTTCACGCTGGTCGAGATCATCATCGCTCTGACCATCGTCGCCATTCTGGCGGCGGCGACGGTGCCGATGCTGAAAGGGTTCCGCGAAGAGCGCCTGGCACGTGAACCGGTCACGGCGCTGGTCAAACTGGCGCGGGAGGCGCGCATGCGAGCGATGACGGAGAAGCGGCCGTATCAGGTGGCGTTTCATGGCGGCGGCTTCACCGCCTCGCGTTACTTCAATCCGTATCTCCAGCTTGCCGAGTTGCAGGAGTTTCTCGAAACCGGCGAGAATCCACCGGCGGAGCAGGAAACCTTCGACAAGAACGATCTCGACAACGGCGGCAGCGTCACGAAGACCACCGAACTGCCGCTGGCACCGCCCGCACCGAAATATGACGAGCACTGGACGGAAAAGTACGAGATGCCGCAGGACATGAAGTACTCGCTCCAGTTCTGGTATGACACCGAACCGCTCTACCTCGAAGGCGATGTTGTGAAGCTCTGGGTGTTTCAGCCGAGCGGCGTCTGCCAGCCGCTGAAGGTCCATATTGAACGCGATTCTGCCACGTTCGATGTCGAGTTCGCCGCCCTGACGGCGGACATTGTGAAGGAGAGCGTGGATCTGCGATGAAAACGTCAGCTCACAAGCGCCGGAGCGGCTACATCTTGTTTGAACTGGTGATCGCGCTGACGATTTTCGCGCTCGCCGTCCTGGGGCTGGCGAAGGCGCTGAATCAGGCGCTGGAGACGGCGAATCTGCTGAAGCGTGATCAGATCATCCGCATCGGGATGCGCAATTTTTTGGAGGAGATCCGACGCAAGCCCATCACCAACATGAGCACCTCTCAGATGGACACGACGTATGGCGTCACCTACACGAGCAGCACGGAGCCGGTGTCGCTCAAAACGACCAGCGGCGGCACTTTGAGTGACATCTACAATCTCACCATCAAGGCCACGTCGTCCTTCGACGGTGTGCCCCAGGAGGATACCTTGAACGTCTATGTCTATAAACCCGCCCAGCCATAAACGACGCGCGGCGTTTACCCTGATCGAGGTCGTGATCGGCATCACGATCCTGTCGATGATCACGGCGACGCTGTTCGCGATCATCCGCGGCTCAGTGCGCGGTGCGGCGGAGATCGAGCACATCCAGCGTGAGAGCGATTCGGTGAACCGTTTCATCGAGCTGAACCGCAGGGCGTTCGCCACCCTGCCGAGCACCGCCACACTCACGCTCAAGCTGGTGCAGAACACGGAGCCGATCATCCAGGAGCTGACGATTGCCGGATCGCCGGACTGTTTTCCCTTTGGTCTCAACCCGATCACATTAAAGGACACCACGCTGCGCATCCGCCCGCATCCCGATGGTCTCGCCGACTCCAATGAAATGCCGCTGCATTATCTGAGTCTGTCACGCGAAGACCTCATCCCACAAACCGATGACCGGCAGAGCAGCAACCGCCAGTCCACCACCGGCTTGTACGCGCCGGATGAGGAAGGTCGTTACTGGATGCCGCTGCTGCCGGATGTGGTGTCGCTGAAGTGGCGCTTCTATATCGAGAAGGAAGAGACCTGGTATGAGGAATGGAGCAAGTCCACCTGGCCGGATGTGATCGAAGCCCAGCTCGTGCTCAAGGATCGCACGCTGCCGATTCGCATGGTGTTCAGCGTTCCTGTCATCACTCTGGTGGCCGGTCGGGCACCAACGACAAGCAGCAGCTCAACGAGCACCACCAGTGGAGCAAGCCAGACGTCGGGCGGTGGTCGTGGTGGTGCGCCGCCTGGCGGTGGCGGAGGTGCTGCGCCCGCTGGAGGCGGCGGCGCCCTTGGTGGCGGATCCCCACCCTCAGGAACTGGAGGAGGCGGGCGATGAGAACATTTACCAAACCTCGTGCCCGCGAAGCCGGCTCCGCTCTCATGCTCATGATCTGGGCCATCCTGCTCATGTCCGTCACGGTCATGGGCGTGGTCGAATACATCACGTACAGTGCGGAGGAGTCGAAGCTGGCGGCATATCAGTTCCGAGCGCTGCATCTGGCGGAAAGTGGCCTCGCCGTCGGCCTGCATCCGAACACACGGCGTGGTGACATGGTCATGAAGCAAAAAATCGGCCCGGACAGCGGTTTTGATGTCGTCATCAACTACGAAGGTGCCCGCATCCCGATCAACTACGCCACCGACGAGCGCCTGCGTGAGGCGATCTACAATCTGTTCATCTACTGGCAGCTCAACGCCGAAGACGCCGGCATCGCGGCCGATTCCCTGGCCGACTGGGTCGATAATGACAGCAACCAGCGTGCGAACGGCGCCGAAGCCGAGTACTACAAGAACCTGGGCATCTACGATGCGCCACGCAACCAAGGCTTTGCCCGCGTGGATGAGATGCTGCTGGTGCGCGGCATGGATGCCGTCGATCGCAAGAAACCTGACTGGCGCGAATACTTCAGCATCTACGGCGAAGGCCAGATCGATCTGCGCACGGTATTCAAAGACGTGCTGCTGGCTGTCACGGGTGCTTCCGAGGGTGAGGTGACCCGCTTCATCTCCGAGCGTGACGGTGCGGATGGCATCCCCGGCACCGAAGACGACCGCCGGATCCGTGACGAAGAGGCCTACCAGCTCCTCGGTCTCAGCGGCGACCGCCTCACCGCCATCAGCGGCATCGTCAATGACGACGACACCAGCCTGCGCCGCATCACCAGCATCGGCTGGGTCGGTACGAAACGCTCCAAGATCATCGTCGTCACCCGCCGCAATCAGGAAACCGGCGCGGTGACGTACTTGGGGCGCATGGAAGATTGAGACGGTGTGCCGGTGGACGGTGCGCCAGTAATTCGGTGACAGTGAGACAGCGCTGGATGATAAGCCTTTCTGTACTCACTGACGCACCGGCTCACCGATGCACAATGCTGCGCAACTTCCCCTGCCCCCACACGTTGTAAATGCCCCACCCCACGATGTCACTATCTGCCGCCACGCTGCTCCTCCCCGCCCCCGATGCCGCCTGGCGTGTATGGAAGCCGCGTGCGAGCACCAGCGCCGAAGTGGTGGACAGTCCGTCGCAGGCTTCGCACCTTGCCAAGCCGCTTATCATCGGTCTGCCGGCCTCCGCCTGCCGCACCATCGGCCTGATCCTGCCACAAACCGAAAGCGACCTGCTGGAGCAGATCATTGTCACCCAGCTCGAACGTCGTGGCTTCAAGCTCGAACAGGACGCGGCAGGAAAAAATTACCGTTGGCATCTGCTCGGCAACCTCGGCGGCCAGGCCATCGTCAGCGTCGATCTTCTCGCCGAACCCTTCCCCGCTGCACTCGCCGCCGCCCATGCGAGCGATTACACCGCCGCGTTGCGCCTGGCGCAGTTCCCAGCAGGCCACGTCATCATCATTGAAGAACAAGGCGATCTCGTGCTCGCGGCCAGCCATCATGGCAAGCTCTACCACAGCCACATTTTCACCCAAGCACCCGCCACGGAGGAAGCGCTGGCCTTGGAAATCACTCTGGCGCGCCTCAGCTTGGAGTCTGATCTGGGAACCGACAGCATCACCGGCGTGGCGCTCATCGGGGCCAACTTTGACCGCGGCCTGATGACACGTCTCAGCTCCGTGCTCGACCTGCCGGTGCGCATCGTCGCCGAACTGCCGCCGAACACCGCGCTCGACACCCGCACCTGGAGCAAAATGCTGCCTGCCGGCATCCGCGCCGCCCAGACGGCCAGCGTGCGCCGGGGCAAACTCACACGCGCGCTCGTGCTCGGCGGCATGCTCTATGTCTCGCTCGCGTTTCTGGCCTTCGCCTACCTGCATTTTCAGGAACAACGTGCCGCCAAGCTCGCGGCGGAGATCGAGGTCACCAGCGAGCCTGCCGCCGCCGTACGCAAAGCCAACGAACGCTGGAAAGTGCTCGCCCCGGCCATCGAACCGAAACGCTACCCGCTGTTTCTACTCGCCGAGATCAACCGCATCATGCCCGGCAGCGGCATCGTGATCCGCGATTTTGAGGTCAAGAGCAACGAGATCGACATCAAGGGCGAAGCACGCGACGCCCAACTCGCCTTCCAGTTCATCGAAGACTTCAAAAAGAACCGCATCCTCAGTCGCTACGAGTGGACCAATCCACGACCCGAAGTCAAAGGCACCACCGCCATCTTCCGCGCCCAAGGCAAGCTGCCCTAGCGGCTGCGCCACATTTCAAATTTCAAATTTTCCCGAATGGCCCTCGCCCTCACCCAACGTGAACGAAAACTGCTCGCCGCCTGCATCAGCGCGCTGCTGCTCATGGCCACGTTCATCATTCTCAAACAGTTTCTCGACCGCCGCACCGCCGTGCTGGCACGCATCACCGCCCTCGAAGCAGAAAAACGTGAAAATGACGGCTATCTGGCCGATCGTGAGTTCTGGGAAAAACGGGCCGCGTGGCTGAGCCAAAACATGCCTGTCACGGAAAGCCTCGGCACCGCGCAGGCGCAGTTGTTGGAGGAGATTCAGAACGTCGCGCTCGATTATCAGCTCCAGGTGCAGAAGCAGCAGCTCCTGCCCGATGCCGCCGACAGCAAACAGAACGCCGCCGTTTATCGCGAAGTCGCCGTCGAAGTGCGTCTGCGTGGCGATCAAACTACCGTGCTCGGCTGGCTGGCCTCGCTGCAATCGCCCGAAAAATTCCAGGCCATCAAACAACTCGAACTCGAGATCGACTCCAAGGCCAAGGAAAAGACGCCGCAGGTGCTCTGCAACCTCGTCCTGGCCCGATGGTTCAAACCTGAGGCCGGACTCTGACCATGAAACCCCTTTCCCTTCATCTGCTGCTATGCGCTTGCGCGCTGACGCCGCTCACCGCGCAAGAACCTGCCCCTGCGGACGCGCTGCCGCCGCTCACCACCGCGGATTTTGCCCCCCTGCCCACGGACGGTTTCGACCCCACGCTGCCCGCAGCGGCTCCTGCTGCAGCCCCCGCAGGCCCGGTCGATCCCGACCTGCCCCAGCCGTTTGATCCGGCCAGTCTCACGGCCATCGTGGAAAACTCGCCGTTTACCCGCATCGTCAGCATTTCTGATTCGCTCGTGCTCACCGGCATGGCCTACGTCGATGGCAAACCTGTGGTGACCATCTTTGACAAGACCAACAAGCAGTCGCTCGTCGTCTCCGAGGAGCCGAACCTCAAAGGCTGGAAGCTCGTCGGCGCACAGCCCTCGGAAAAAATCGATTTCGCGCAGGCCAGGATCGCCATCGGCGGCGAAACCTTCAGCATCCGCCACACCGCCCTGGGCAAGGACGACATGAGGAAAGACAAGAGCGAGCGCCGTCCTGAAGGCGGACCCGGCGGACCACCCGGCGGTGGCGACCGCTTCAGCCGCAGCAACAAGGGCCCCAGTGAGGAAGACCGCAAAAAATACGAATCCCTCTCTGAAAAATCCCGCGACAAATTCCGTGACGCATTGAGAGAGAAATTCAGCGACGAAAAATTCCGTAACGCCCCCGAAGAAGACCGCCGCAACGCGGTGCGCAGCATCTTCGAGAAAATCGAGAAGGAAGACAAAGGCGGACGTTAACTGCGCCAGCATCCCTTCTCTCCGGCCAATCCCGCTCCCAACATTTTTTTCATGCATCGCCGTCTCCCTGCTCTCACCTGCTTTCTTTTCGTCATCACCACTCTTGTGTGCGGCCAGAACGCACCCGCACCCGCACCCGCTCCGGCTGCTCCAGCGGCACAGCCTTCCATCGTGCCAGTGCAGCCAGCCGCAGCACCGGTTCCCCCAATTTCCATCGTTCAGGCACAGCCTACGGCGCCAGCACCCGCAGCAACGCCTGCGGCACCCGCCGCTGATGGCACCACACCGGCAGTTCCACCCGACGGCGCACGGCCTCCGGGTGCGCCCGGCGGCGGTTTCCCTGCCGGTCCCGGCGGCCGTGGTGGCTTCAGCGGACGACGCGGCGGCGGCTTCGGTGGTGAAGGCGGCGGCATGACAGGTGCAGCGCCCGGCGAAGGCGAAACCTACACCATCGCGGGTGATCAGGTCATGATGCAGTTCGCCACCAATCCCGTGGCCGACATCCTCGCCATCTACGAAAAGCTCACCGGCCTCACGCTCGTCAAGGACTCCAGTATCTTTGAAGGTGCTCAAATCAGCCTCATCACCCCGAAACCGGTGCCCAAAGATGAAGCCATCAAGCTCATCGAAGCCTCGCTCCTAACCAACGGCTACGCCATCGTCACCGAACCCGGCGGCAAGAGCGCGAAAATTCTGCCGACACGCAACCAAAGCGCCACCGCTGTGCAGTTTTCCCACGGCGTGCGTTTTTACACCAGTCCCAGGGACATCCCCGACAACGAAAGCATCGTGTCCTACTTCATGAAGCTGGACTACCTCACGCCCGAGGACGCCGCCACCATGTTCTCCGGCCATGTCGGCCTCGGCGCGTATGGCCGCATCACCGCCGTCACCACTCCGCCTGGCCTGCTCATCACTGAAAGCGCCACCGTGGTGAAGCAGCTCATCAGCATTCGCGAATCCATCGACGTCGGCGACACCGGCTCCTCGCTCGTCACCAAATTCATCCCCATCAAGTACGGTGACGCCGCCACCATCGCCCAGATCATCCAGGCCACCCTCACCGCGCAGGCGCAGGAAAAAGAAACCAAAGGCGTGAACACCATCCGCGGCGCTCCTGGCAGCGACGGCCGGGGCAACAACAACGATAACAACCAGCAGCGCGCCCCCCAGCAGCCCAGTGGCAACAACTCGTCGCAAAACACCCAAGCCCCGCAGCCCAGCGCCCAGGTCGTCGCTGACACCCGTTTGAATCAAATCCTCGTCGTTGCCGCCCCCGCTGACTACACCTACGTCGCCAGCCTCATCGCCGAATTCGACAAGCCGCTCGAAGTCGCCGAGCCCTTTGAGCGCAAACTTAAATACGCCGCCGCCCTCGATGTACTCAGCGCCGTCGTCGATCTCCTACAGGAGGTAAACTCCGGCACCACGCAGCTTCCCGGCGGCGGTACCGTGCAGCAGCAGCGCCAGCAGGCGCTCGCCAGCAACAGCAGCCAGCTCCTCGGTGGCCGCAGCACCACCGGCACCCGTGGCGGCACCGTCGGCAGCACCGCTGCTGCCGCCACGTCCGACACCGCCACCACCGGCACTTCCACCTCGGGCATCGGCTCCCGCGCCGATGTCATCTCCGGCCCCACGGAAAACAACGCACCCGTCTCCGTCCTGGTCGGCAAGACCCGCGTCGTCGCCGATCCCATGTCCAACAGCATCCTCGTCATGGGTCGCAAGGAGGACATCGACAAGACCAACGGCCTCCTCGACAAGCTCGACCGCAAACCCGCCCAGGTCTATCTCGCCACCGTCATCGGCCAGCTCACCCTCACGGACGGCATGAAGTCCGGCGTCGATTACATCTCCGGCCTCAGCAAGCCCGGCGACGGCACCAACTTCAGCGCCAGCGGCTTCACCAACCGCACCGACGTGCTCACCGGCAACGCCGTCACGCGTGCCGTCGCCGATCTGCGCAACAATGCCATCACCACCCCGTTCGGTCCCGGCAGCGGTCTCAACCTCTACGGTGCCATCGGCGACAGCCTCGAAGTCTTCGTCACCGCCCTTGAGACCAACAACAATTTCAAAATCCTCTCCCGTCCCTCTATCTTCGCCCTCAACAACAAAAAAGCCGTCATCACCTCCGGCCGCCAGATTCCCGTTCCTTCCCAGCAGACGACCTTTGCCAACGGCAACAACCAAGGCAGCACCCAGACCAACATCGAATACCGCGATGTCGTGTTGAAGCTGGAGATCGTCCCGCTCATCAACATGGATGGCGAAGTCACCCTCACCATCTCCCAGGTCAACGACACCGTCGTCGGCACCCAGCTCGTCGTACCCAATGAAGTGCCCATCATCGGCACCGAGCAGCTCGTCACCACCGTCACCATCCCCGATCGCAACACCATCGTCCTCGGCGGCCTCATCTCCGAAGAAAACACCAAGAACAAACAGGGGCTGCCCATCCTCGGCCGCATCCCTGGTCTCGGAAAACTGTTCCGCACCGACACCGACTCCAAAACCCGCAAAGAACTCATCGTCTTCATCCAGCCCCAGGTCGTCACCGACAACCTCAGCGTCCGCCAAACCTCCTACAGCGAAGACCTCCGTTCCACCATCGGTGCCGAAGCCGCCCAGCGCTTCCCGCAGCAAGTCCCCCCACCCGGCACCGCCCCTCTGGTTCCTGAGAAAAAGAAAAACTTCTTCCAGCGCCTCTTCAGCCGTGACAAAGACTAAACTGCGGTGGCGTTCGTCAGAACGCGGCCAACGCACCGTCAAGCCGTCAAGGGTGCCACCCATCGGCTTTTTTGGCGACGGCGCTGATTGTGCTTGCCACGCCTGCGGATTTTTGAGACGAAGGAGGCACAACCCTATTTTCCCATGAGCACCACTGCGGTTCCATCGCTTCCCCTGCAACTCTTTACCCTGAAAGATGGCCATGTGGCCAGCGACAGCGGCCAGGAGGCCGTGGACAACTACGCCGCCGATTTTCAGGGCCTGCGGCACTTTGGCCTGAAGGTCGGCGAGTGCCTCGAACTCGGTGCGCCGTGGTGCGGCACGCTGCAGGAGGAGGATCTCACCCTAAATTTCGCGTATTTCGACGCCGGCACCGACGCGCAGGATCCCGGCGCAGGCGCCCTCATCGGCGAACGCATCCCGCTGTTCGAACTGCTCACCCGCGTCAGCTCAATGGAGGCATAAACTCATGGCTGCATCCATCACTCCCTCCCTCCGTTCCGCTCTCGAACGCCTGAAACACGCTGGTGCGGTGAACGGCATGCTGCTGTGCTGGCGGCGGCAGATTCTCATCAACCTGCTGCCGTATGAGGAATTCCGCGCCGAGCGCCTGTTGCAGACGGTGCATGATGCGCGCGCGCATTTCGCCAGCGGCGGCGACCGCGATGTGACGACCTTCTGGTTTGGCTACGAAGGCGTGTTTGTGCTGGCCTTGTTCCAAGGCGAGTGCCTGCTCATCACGCTGCACACGCATGCGTCGGAGGTGGATTTCTTGCGGAGTGTGGGCCTGACCTTCCTGGATGACACCCAGCTTCTCGTGCAGGCGCTGTTGCAGCCGTCTCCCGATGATGAAACCAGTCGTGATGAAACCCAGCGGCTCAGCGAACCGGGGGTCGATGGCCTGCCGCCGCAGGCTTCCGGGCCGACGAAGGTCATCCCGCGGCATGCTTGAGGGCTGCCCCGCCGTCTTGGTGCAATCGGTCCTTTCACTGAAAGGTTTGCCGCCGCCGTGGCGAAATTTCTGCTCACTCTGACTCCTACCCCCAACGACCTTATGTCTGATCCAGCTGCTTCCGCGTTCTCCCGTCGTCGTTTTCTCCATGCCAGCGGCGGCACCCTCCTGGCTCCTGCCGTTCTCACCGCCACCGGCACCCTGCAGGCACAGCAGAAGGCGGACTCGAACGAGACGCTGAAGATCGGCCTCATCGGCTGCGGCGGACGTGGCACCGGGGCGGCGGCGCAGGCCCTTGGTGCGGACTACAACTCGAAAATCGTCGCCATGGCAGATGCCTTCGACACGCAGATCGAGAGCAGCATCAAGAACCTCTCCACGCAGTTCCCGGATCGGGTCGATGTGCAGCCGGACAAGCGCTTCACCGGCCTCGACGCCTACCAGAAGCTCATCGACTGCGGCGTGGATGTCGTCCTGCTCGCCACCCCGCCCGGATTCCGCCCGCAGCACCTCACGGCGGCGGTGGAAGCCGGGAAGCACATTTTCTGTGAGAAGCCCATGGCGGTGGATGCCGCCGGTTATCTGGTGGCCCAGGCGGCGGTCGAGAAGGCGAAGCAAAAGAAACTCAACCTCGTCGCCGGCTTCTGCTGGCGCTACTCCACCAGCCGCATCGAGTGCTACAAGCGCCTCCATGACGGCCAGATCGGTGACATCACCGGCATTCTCGCCACCTACTACGCTGGTCCCGTCAAACCCATGCCGCCCTCCGCAGGCCGGCCTCAGGGGATGGGCGATGTCGAGTGGCAGGTGCGCAACTGGTACAACTTCTCCTGGCTCAGCGGCGACAGCATCGTCGAGCAGGCCGTACACAGCCTCGACAAAATCTGCTGGGCCATGCAGGACCAACCGCCCGTCAGCGCCATGGGCACAGGTGGCCGCCAGATCAAGGCGGAAGACGGCAACATCTTCGACCACTTCCACGTCGCCTACGAATGGGCGGGCGGCACGCTCTGCCACCTCACCAACCGCCAGATCACCGGCTGCCACAACGAGGTCTTTGACAACATCCAGGGCACCAAGGGCCGTCTCGTCATCGGCAAAGGCCCCGCCCCCTTCATCGACGGTGAAAAACGCTGGCGCTGGCGTGGCGAGGAGAAAAACATGTACGACCTCGAGCATCAGGCGCTCTTCAACGCCATCCGCAAAGGCGAGGTCATCAACGACGGCGACCGCATGATGAGCAGCACGCTCATCGCCATCATGGGCCGCGAAGCCGCCTACACCGGGCAGAAAATCCTCTGGAAGGATGACGCCCCGCCAGCGCCGCCGCCAGCGCCCGCTGACAAAGGCAAAGACAAGGCGGCGAAGCAGGAGAAAGCCCCGGAGCGCGTTGCCCTGGCCATGCTGTCCTCCAAGCAGGACCTCGCCCCCGACAACCTCAAATTCGGCGACAAATTTGAGCCCAGCCCGCTGCCACGCCCTGGCGTGACCAAGTTCGCGTGAGCTGAGTCTCAGCCGTAACCATACAGAAGGTGAACCACAGAGGCTCCGGGCACACAGAGGATTTAAGAAACACCTGGAAGTCACCTCATGGTGAAGTCGATCAACAAGACTCTTCCCTCTGTGTCCCCTGTGTCTCTGTGGTTCCATTGCATGGACACGGCTCCGACCTCCTTACCCCAGGGGAAACTCAGTGATCCAGTTCTGCTCTGCGACCGTCCAGCCTCTGCGGTTCAATCCAAATTACCGCAGAGACTGGACGGTCGCAGAGGCTCATTGACATTCCTTGTCACGGGTTCAAGCAGCGCCCGAGGTCAGGATTTCGCAACGAGCTGCAGTCAAAGTTCGTCTGCACCGTGGCATTGCCGCCGGGATTCAGCGTGTTCACGCCATCAACATGAAACTCGTGATGGGCGGGCTGCTCACGCCATCTTGACCAGGCGGATTCCCAAACGTAAACCGCACATTCGCCCCGTCCCAGCTCACGCTGCCTCCGCCGGGTTGCCGGCATCGAGCGTGTTTGTGCCATCAATGATCGCACCGGAGACGCTGGTGCCATCGCTTCCGTTCTGGCCGGGTGGCCCGACGGGAATCGCGTCGATGAGAGCGACGATGCTCTGCAACTGCGCACGCTTCTGCGCCGAGGAGTTCGGTGAGTTCGCGATGGGAAGGTTGGGATCAAAGGGCATGGCGGCTGGTTGCTGGATGTTCGTCCTCTTACTCGAACTCGTCCTCGATCACGGCGTTTCAATCACACCCCAGAGCTTCGAGCGGCCCTGAAGTCTGGTTAGCATGGGTTTGGTTGTCATGGGCGTCAGCGTAGCGTTAGAATCGAGGGCGAGTAGGAGTAGGAGGACGAGTAGGATTGCGCCTGCGCCGCCTCACAGCACCCGGATCTGCGGTGGATCGCTCCACGCGCCCGTGACGCCCTTGAGGCCGACGTTGCGGACGCGCACCCAGACGACGCTGCCGGGGGTGAAGCCGTCCATCTCGGCACGGCCACCTTTGAAGATGCCCTTGGTCTGCCAGGCGGCCTCGCTGTTCGGATCGCCCGTCGTGGCCTGCACCTCGTTGACGCTGGGGCGGTGCTCAGACTTGTAGCGGGCCAAGATCGTGCCGCTCACGTCGCCCCTGGCGGCAGGCGCAGATTCGTGGGGACCGCCGGGGGCGAGGTGTCCTGCGTCCGCGTGGTCTCGTAGGAGGGGAAACCGCTCTGCTCCACGATCAGCGGGTCGCCTTTGGCAATATTGTTGACGTAGTTGCCCAGCACGCCCAGCGCCTCCTCCAGATCTTCCTGCGTCTCGTTGAAGACGAGGATGTCCGCCGTATCCCGATGGCGTTCCACCGCCGTCATCAACGCCGTTCGATCCGAACGCGAAGCCGTGATGCAGCAGGTGCGGTCGAGCAGATGCAATGGCTCTGCCCGCCGGAACGATGGACACATCCGGCGCGTGTGTGCTCATGATGATGAACCAGACGAGCACGCTCGAAACCGTCAAATATTTGGCAGACTTGATTCATGACCAGTGCGCTTATCTCGGTTGCCATGACTCGAATGATCGCCCTTACGCGAATCGAACCAAACATTGCGCTCATTGCAGCTTCGCATCAAGGCAACCCTGTTCGTTTTTCCTGAACCAGTGCGCTGCCGTGCAATCTGCTGGTGAAAAAGAGCGGAAGGCGGCGTTTATGCTGGCTTCATGAAACGACTTCTCCTTCTCTCCTTTCTCACTGCATCCGTGCTGCCAACACAGGCCCAGCTCGGCCCAAACGGTGCCACGGCCTCTTTCAAAGGCAGTCTGCCACCGAAACCAACGGCGGCGTTGTCGGCGGAGCAGGAAGCTGGCATCGAGAAAGAACTGGCGGCGGTGACGCAGGCGTTTGAAGCGGTGAAGAAGCATGAGCGGGCCGCAGATGCGGACATTTTCCTCAAGGCGGCGCGTTATGCACTGGAGTTCGATGAGTGGTATGACAAGCGGCCGGAGGATGGCGTGAAGAAGGCGTTGGCGCTGCTGGAGGAGGCGAAGAAGCGCATCGAGTCGCTGCAAAAGGGCGAGACGCCGTGGCTGAATGGCAGCGGGCAGAAGGTACTGGGCTTTTACTCAAAGATCGACGATTCGCCGCAGCCATATGGCGTGGAAGTGCCCGAAGGCTTGGAGTTTGGCGTGGGAAAGAAGCCGGTGCCGATGTGGATCTGGCTGCATGGCCGCGGTGACACGGCGACGGATCTGCCCTTCGTCTATTCGAAGCTCATGGCGAAGAAGCCGGGGCAGTTTCAGCCGGCGGGGACCATCGTGATTCATCCCTTTGGCCGTTACTGTAACGGCTGGAAGAGCGCAGGTGAGGTGGATGTGTTTGAAGCGCGTGATGACGCAACGAAGCGTTTCAACGTCGATACCAACCGCATTGCGCTGGCCGGATTCAGCATGGGCGGGGCCGGTGCCTGGCATCTGGGGGCGCATTACGCCGATCAGTGGGCCTGCGTTCACACGGGAGCAGGTTTTGCCGATGTGAAGCGCTACCAGAAGCTCACGCCGGACAAATACCCGGCGTGGTATGAGCAGACGCTGTGGGGCGTGTATGACGTGCCGGACTATGCGCGAAATTTCTTTAACGTCCCGCTCATCAGCTACAGCGGTGAGGTCGATGCGCAGCGCGATTCGGCGGAGTACATGATGGAAGTGCTGGCAAAGGAAGGTCTGAAGCCGCCGCATCTCATCGGCCCCGGCATGCCGCACAAGTATCATCCCGAGACGCTCAAGGCGGTGCAGGCGTGGATCGAGAAAGCTGTCGCCAAAGGGCGCGAGCTGTTTCCTGACGAGGTTCACATCCAGACGAAGACCCCGTTCTACGGCCGCATGAAGTGGCTGAACCTCCATGGCTTGGAGAAAAGTTGGCAGGAGGCTCGGCTCGATGCGAAGGTCGTGGACGGCCAGACGATTGAGTTGAAGACGAGCAATGTGACACGCGTCGTGTTCTACCCGCCGCCGCAGGCGCGACAGGGCGGTGGCAAGCTCAAGGTGAGCGTGGACGGCCAAGCGCTAACGTTGACCGTGGGGCCGGAAGTGCCGCAGTTTGAGACGTTCATGAATCCGGGACCGAAGGTGGCCGGTTCGATGTGCCGATTGATCAAGGAGAACGGCCGGTGGCGTGATTTCGGCAACGCGCAGCCGTTTCAGCACGAAGGCCCGCAAGGTGGCAAACCTTCATCACATCCGGGGCCGATGGATGCGAGCTTCATGAAGCGCTTCCTCGTCGTACTGCCGGATGGAAAATCATCGTCACCTGCCGTGGATGCGTGGGTGGCAGTTGAGTCGGCGCATTTCATCCAACGTTGGAAAGGCTTGATGCGCGGCGATGTGCGGGTGGCCAACGCCGCTGAGATTAAAGACGTGATCGAAGCCGGTAAAACGCAAAGCCTCATCCTGTGGGGCACGCCGGAGTCAAACTCCTGCCTCAAGCAAATAGCTGGTGCATTACCAATGCAATGGAATGCGCAGAAGGTGAGCATGGGGACGCAGTCATTTGATGCGAAGACGCATGTGCCGCTGCTGACCTATCCCTGCCTCCAGTCACCGGGATTTGAAGTCGTCATCAACTCCGGCCTCACCTTCCGCGAAGCGCATGACCGGACGAACTCGCTGCAAAACCCCAAACTGCCAGACTGGGCGATCCTCGACATCACGCAGCCGCCGAACGCGGAAACAGCGGGAAAAGTCGTGGCGGCGGACTTTTTTGATGAACGCTGGCAGGTGAAATCCTCACCGATTGCACGCTAGACCGCCGCCATGCAGCCAATCTTGGTGCCTTAGCGGAAGATTGGGATGGGCTCACGCGGTCAGTCGTTGTGTTCAAGGCTCGTTGTTTTGAATTGAACAGGGCTACGGCGATACTCAATGACGCCGAAGGGCAATGGCGCGGGAAGCGGCCGCTTCAGCCTTTGGTCTTGCGCACCAGACGAATGCCCTCGATGCGCATTTTCTTGTCGGCAGCTTTGCACATGTCGTAAATGGTCAGCGCGGCGATGCTGACGGCGGTAAGGGCTTCCATTTCGACGCCGGTCGGAGCGACGGTGATGGCGGTCGCGATGATATGAACGGCCTTGGGCCGGAACTCGAAGTCGAGCTGGACTTTGCTCAGCGGGATCTGGTGGCAGAGCGGGATGAGGTGCTGCGTCTGCTTGGCAGCCTGGATGCCGGCGATGCGGGCAATGCTGAGCACGTCGCCCTTGGCGATCTGGTTCTTGCGAATGAGGTCGAGTGTGGCCGCTTGGAGCACGATGCGGCCTTCGGCCACGGCTTCGCGCCGCACCGGCGGTTTGGCGGAGACATCGACCATGGCGGCTTCGCCTTTGCGATTGATGTGAGTCAGTTTGCTCATGGGTTTTAGCCGCCGATGGCGATCATCTTGCGGTTGGGCTGGTAGTTGTGGCGGAAGTCGTGCTCCTTGGGTTTGCGGGCGACGACGTTGTGGAAGAAGGCGGCGAGTTCGGCGTCATCGCAGCCGCCACGCAGCACGTTGCGGAGGTCGAATTCGAGGAAGCTGCCGAGGCAGGGGCGCAGCTTGCCGTCGCAGGTGAGCCGGAGCTTGTCGCAGTTCTCGCAGAAGTGCAGGTTCGTCATGGCACCGATAAAACCGATCTTCTGGCCGGTGGCGGGGATGAGATGATACGCGGCGGGGCCGTTGGTGCGGAAGTCGGGCAGCGGGGTGAGCGGGCCGGAGGTTTGCTCGACGAGTTTCTTTGCAGTGGCGATGGGCAGGAAGTTGTCCTCGCTCAGCATGTCCTGCGTGCTGACGGGCATGAGTTCGATGAAGCGCAGCAGGGCGTTCTTTTGATGAGCGAAGTCGATCAATGCGGGCAGTTCGCGCTCGGTTTGGCCTTTCATCAGGACGCAGTTGAGCTTGATCGACTGAAATCCGGCCGCGATGGCGGCGTCGATGCCTTCGAGCACTCGCGGCAGCAGATCGCGGTTGGTGGTGCGCTGGTAAACATCGCGGTCGAGTGAATCGAGCGAGATGTTGGCGGTGCGTACTCCCGCTTTGACCAGACGCTCGGCCATGGTGACGCCGTTCTCGGTTTTGGCGAGCAAGGTGCCGTTGGTGGAGATGCCGATGTCCTCGATGCCGGAGATTTTTGCCAGTTCAGCGCAGAAATCAGCCACACCGGGCCGGGTGAGCGGTTCGCCTCCGGTGACGCGGATCTTTTTGATGCCGAGCGTGGCGCCGACGCGCACGGTGCGCAGCATTTCGTCGTAGCTGAGCGTGTCTTCCTTGGCGAACCATTCCTGCTCCTCCTCGGGCATGCAGTAACGGCAGCGTTCATTGCACCGGTCGGTGATGGAGACGCGCAGGTAGGAAATGCGATGGCCGAAGAGATCTTCCACAGAATGACCGCTCTAAACCACACTCTGCGGCCTAGCTCAAGCCTCGGTGTGCTGCAAAGGCACGCGCATGGTGAAGGTGGTCTCGCTGCCGGGGGTGCTGGTGAGTTCGATCTTGCCGCCATGCGCCTCAACGGCCCGTTTGACGATGGAAAGACCAAGTCCGGTGCCCTTGATCTGCGAGGAGTGGTGCTTGTTGCCCCGGTAGAAGCGCTTGAAGACGAAGGGCAGGTCATGCGCGGGGATGCCGATGCCGTTGTCGCTGACTTTGATGACGCAGTGGTCTTTCTGCCATTCGCCACTGACGCGGACGACGAGGCCGGGCTTGGCGTTCTCTTTGACGGAGTTTTCGATGAGATTGGTAAAGACCTGATCCCAGTAAAAGCGGTCGCCTTTGAGTTTGCCGCCGTCTTTGGGAAAGTTGAACTCGATCTTCACTTCGCGGCCTTCCATCATCGGGGCGAGGTGATCGGCGGCATCCTGGGCGCAGACGCGGACGTTGAATGGTTCCAGGTTCAGTCCGTTGCTGGCGGCGGCGTCCAGTCGCGAGATGGTGAGCATGTCCTCAATGATGCGGGCGATGCGTTTGCCGTGCTTCTCCATCACATCGAGGCATTTTTTCATCGTGGCGGCATTCGGCGCGGCATCATCCTGCAGCATTTCAATGTAGCCGTTGATGATGGTCAGCGGCGTGCGCAGTTCGTGCGAGGCATTGGCGACGAAATCCTTGCGGATCTGCTCGGTCATGGCGGCTTCGGTCACGTCCTGGATCATCAGCCAGGCTCCGCCGCCGGACGTGGCGGGCAGTGGTGCCGATTCGATGAGAAAATGGCGGCCGCTGAGGTTGGTGCCAGCGCCGACGTCGGACGGCAACACCTGGATGCGGCGGGTGGTGTGGCGCTTCTCGGTGATGGCTTGCTGCACGAGATCGATGATCTGATGATCGCGCACGGCCTCGATGAGGGGGCGGCCAGGCCGGGAATCCGCATGGAGTAGGATTTTTTTCAGCGGCTGGTTGGCATAACGCACGCGCAGGTGTTCATCGACAAGCACGAGGCCCTGGCTGATTTCGTCGAGCAAGGTTTCAAACACGCGGCGCTGCCCGGCCTGCTCCTCGGCAAGCTGACGGGCGCGATACAAGGCCAGCGCCTGCTCAGGCAGTTGCTCTGCATCACGTGCCCGCAGGCCGATGTTCTTTGCTACACTCTCCCAGCGCCGAAGCCAATGCCGCTCGCGACGTGCGCGATCAATGATGCAAACGACCAACAGCAGGGCGAGGACGATGCAAAGCGTGGTCATGCAGGTGTGGAGGCGGCGGGCTCCGTCTGAAACTGGAAGCCGGTGCCGCGAATGGTGACGATATGGACGCCCGCTGCACCGAGTTTTTCGCGCAATCGTTTGATATGAGTGTCGAGCGTGCGCGTGGCGACATCGCTGTTGTAGCCCCACACTTCGCGCAGCAGGTCGGCGCGGTTGTGGATGATGCTGTCGTTTTCCATGAGCGTGGTCAGCAGTTTGAACTCGGTGGTGGTCAGATCGAGCGGTGCACCATCCAGAAAGAGTTTCATGTTCTTGCGGTCCAGCATGAAACGACCGCGCTGGACCTCGGAAACGTGCGTCACCTTCTTCACCCGGCGCAGGATGGCGCTGATGCGCAGGTACAGCTCACGTGGGCTGAACGGCTTCGTGAGGTAGTCGTCCGCGCCGAGTTCGAGACCGGCGATCTTGTCGGTGACCTGGGCCTTGGCGGTGAGAATGATGACCGGGATGGTGGCGGTGCGGGTGTCGGCACGCAGACGTTTGAAAATCTGCACGCCATCCAGGCCGGGCAGCATCAGGTCCAGCACGATCAATTCGGGCTGGTGCTCAACAGCGGCCGGCAGAGCCTGCAGGCCGTTGCCGATGCAGATCGGCTCATGGCCCTCGCGGGTGAGATGCAGGGCGATGAGTTCAGAAATGTCCGACTCATCCTCGACGATCAAGATTTTGCTCATGGTGTCTGGTTTTGCTCCGCTGCCGTGCTGCGGGCAAACTTATGATGGTGACGAAGCTGTCACATGGCAACCAACTTGCTCTGTAGAGATACGGCCATGGTGTCGATTTCGTCACACGACCGAGGCTGGACGAATTTTCCTGCTGCTTTATCCGCAATCAGTTCCTTTTTCTTCCCCATGCGGGTTCTCATCGTCACCGACACGTTTCCGCCGGACATCAACGGCGTGGCGCGCACGCTCAACACCTTGGGCGAGGGCTTACAGCGTCGTGGCCACACGGTGCGCGTCGTTACTACTCATGAAGCGACCGATGCCTTCGGCCTGCCGCGGGATGTGATGCACGCGCTGCCGCTGCCTGGCTATCCCGGCCTGCGCATGGGTTTTGCCTCCCTGCGGCAGATGCTGGAGGTTTTCGATGCCTACCGGCCGGATGTTCTCTATGTGGCGACGGAGACGCTCATGGGCATCGCCGCCATTCGTGCGGCAGGGAAACGGGGAATCCCGGTGGTGTCGGGTTTCCACACGAATTTTCAAACCTACCTCGAAGATTACAACCTCCCCGGTATGGAGACGATCGCCGCCGGTTTCCTGCGCAGCGTTCACAATCAAACCGCCCGCACACTTACGCCCTCAGTCGATACGGCGTCGATGCTGGAGCGCTGGGGCATTCGCAATGTCGGGGTCATGGGCCGTGGCGTGGACACGGAGCTGTTTGATCCCGCACGCCGCAGTGCTGAGCTGCGGCAAAGCTGGGGCGCGGATGACGCGACGCCGGTGGTGATCTATGTCGGACGCATCGCGGCAGAAAAAAACCTCGACCTCGCCGTGCGTGCGTTTGCGAAGTTTCAAACCGTACAGCCGACGGCGCGCATGGTCTTTGTCGGCGATGGTCCACGGCTGGCGGCGTTAAAAGAAGAACATCCCGAGTTTCATTACGCCGGTTCGCGCACCGGGGAGGATCTCGCCGCGCACTATGCCTCGGGGGATGTTTTTTTGTTTCCCAGCAGCACTGAAACCTTCGGCAACGTCGTGCTGGAGGCCATGGCTTCTGGCCTCGGCGTCGTGGCCTTCGATTACGCCGCGCCGCGCCTGCTGATTCGACCGGGAGAAAATGGCTGGCTCGCGCCACTGGCGGATGAAAAGCTGTTTCTTGCACAGGTTTGCACGGCGGCTGCTTCCTGGAATGATGCCGCACTCCGCACCGCCGCCCGGCAGACGGCCTTTGACCTCGGCTGGGCGCGGGTGATTGAGCAGTTTGAGCAGGAACTCCAAACGGTGATACAACCTTCAGCCTCCTGAACCCATGAGCGACACTCCCGCGATCACCGAAGGCACTGAGGCCAAAACCAAGCTGCGCTTCAAGACCATCTTCATCTCCGACGTGCATCTCGGCATGCCGGACAGCAAGGCCGCGCAGGCCTCCCACTTCATCCGCAACTGCCTGTGCGACAAACTCGTGCTCAATGGCGACATCATCGACGCCTGGCATCTCACCCGCCTTGGCGGCTGGAACAAAAGCCACACCAACTTCATCCGCACCGTGTTGCGCAAGATGGAGAAGGAGAACACGCAGATCATCTACCTGCGTGGCAATCACGACGACGTGCTCGACCGCTTCATCCCCATCCAGTTCGAAAACTTCACCATCACCGACGACCACGTCCATCACACCCCGAAGGGCGACTATCTCGTCGTGCATGGCGACGGCTTCGACGCCGTCACCAGCAACCACGCCTGGCTCGCGAAGCTCGGCGGTCTGGGTTACAACGTGCTGCTGCGCATCAATCGCATCTACAACGGCTACCGTCGTTTGCGGGGCAAGGAGGCGTTCTCCTTCAGCGCCTGGATCAAGCACAAGGTGAAGTCCGCCGTCAGCGCCGTCGGCAAATATGAGGAGCAGTTGCAGAACCTCGCGCGCCAGCGCAACTGCATCGGCATCATCTGCGGCCACATCCACCGGGCCGACAACAAGATCGTTGGCGACACGCATTACCTGAACTCCGGTGACTGGGTCGAGTCCATGACCGCCGCGGTGGAAAACCTTGATGGCACGTTCGAAATCATCAGCTACACCGACTTCTGTCAGCGCACCCATCGTGACCCCAAAGGCGCGGCAGATGCCGCCGAAATCATCGAGCCGTCCGCCGCCGCGCCTGAATCTTCTGCAATTCCAATGTAGCAAAGCCGTCACATTCAGTCATTTTAGCCCATGCAGGAACACATCCTCTCCACCTTCAATCACTCGCTCGAAAAACTCCGCAGCGATGTCCTCGCCATGTCCAGCATGGCCCGCAAAAACCTCGCCTGCGCCATGCGCGGCCTGCTGGAGCGCGACACCGACCTCTGCAACAGCGCCATCGCCGCCGACCAGGACGTGAACGATCTCGAAAAAGCCGTTGATAAACTCGGCATGCACATCCTCGTGAAGTTCCAGCCCACCGCGCATGACCTGCGCCAAGTCATGGGCACCATCCGCGTCGCCAACAACCTTGAGCGCATCGCCGACCAGGCCTCCAGCATCGCCAAGCGCGCCCGCTTCATCAACAACCTGCCCGAGTTCCCCGAGATCAAGCTCATCCAGCCCGTCTATTCGCTGTGTGATCACAACCTCGACGCCAGCCTACAGGCCTTCCTCAACGCCGACCCCGCCGCCGCCGCCGCCGCCCGCCTGCTCGACAAAGAACTCGATGCCGCTGAAAAAGCCCTCGACCGCGAACTCATCGCCGTCATGGAGTCGCATCACTCCGGCCTCGAAGGCTACATCCACCTCATCTTCGTCGCCCGCTTCCTCGAACGCGTCGGCGACCACGCCAAAAACATCTGCGAAGACACCATCTTCATCGAGCGCGCCGAAGATATCCGCTTCACCAAGAACAAGCGTGAAGAAGTCGTCGTGACAGCAGGGCTTTGATGGGGCCTTGGCTTCCCACCGTGAAGAGATATATCAGGCGGCGCGGGTTCTAGCGCGGAATTCCGATTCCGCGACGGCACCGACTCGGTATCGGAATACCGAGCTACAACAAATCGGCTGACACTCTGCGGCACTTTCACAAAGGAGCCGTGTGTAAAAAAACTGACGGCATTCCGCGCTGTTGTCATCCCCGGCGCATGCCCTAGTCTGCGCCCGTTCATGTCCTCCAACCTCCAAGGTTTTCCGTGGCGCTTCGCCGTATGTTTCATCGCCGCCTGCTGGCTCTTTGCCGATCTGTATGCCTGCAAAGGCCCGCTGCATGCCCGGTTGATGCAGGGCAGGGGATCATGGCCCGAAGGACTCGGTGGCGGCTATGCGGCGGCGGTTCATGGCCGTCCCATCACGCGGCTCGAACTGGAAGAAGCCATGCGCGCTCATCTTTGGGCACGCAACGAGTCCTGGGCCGCGCTCGGTGCTGAAGCGCGCCAGCAAATTCGCTGGCTCGTTCTCGACAATCTCGTCAATGATCGCCTCATTCGTGCGCATCGTCTCATGGACGGTGCAAACACGATGCCGCCGACCGCTGCTGCCCGGCGCGAAGCGGACTTCATACAGCGTCAGTTTGCCGTTGCCGCTGAATATCCCCAACGTCTCGCCGCCCAGCAGCAAACACAGAAGTCACTCGACGCCGCGATTCGTGATGCGCAGCTCGACGAAGAGTGGATCACCCAAAAAATCGCCCATCGCCTCGCTGAAGTGACCGAAAAGGAGGTGCGTGCCTGGTATAGCGAGTTCAAGGAGTCGCTGCGCATTCCGCAGGCACACCACGCCGCGCACATTTTCCTCACGCGCCACGACCAAACCAAGCCCGATCGCGCGGCGGAGATCCGCGCGATCCACCGCCAGCTCATGGCGAAGGAGAAAACCTTCGCCGCACTCGCCGCCGAGCACTCTGATGACGACCGCAGCAAGGTTGTCGGCGGTGATCTCGGCTGGTTCACCCGCGAACGCATGCCGGAGGATTTCATCGCCGCCGTGGAGAAGCTGAAGATCGGCCAGTTCAGCGATCCCGTGCCGACGAAACTCGGCTGGCACCTCATCATCGTCATGGAACGTCGCGCATCGCGCCTGCCCACCTTTGAAGAAGCCAAAGCCGAAATTTCTGCCCTGCTCACCAGCCAGCGACGCGCAGAAGCGGTGAAAAGCCTCGTCGCCGAACTGCGCCAGACAGCCAGGGAATCACTGATTCATCACTCGCCGGTCATTGACCGCGCCGAACCTGCGCCATGACTCGGATGATATGCCTGCTGTCATCAGGTTTTGTGATTTCCCGCAGATTCAGAGAACCCACAGATTTATCTTCTGATTCAATCTGCGGGTTCTCTGAATCTGTGGGAGAATTCAAACTCCCGAATCCTGATGGCGCGATTTATAGAATGCAACGTGCCCCTTACCCGGCCTTTCGCTTCACGGCTTCGCAGTCCCAAATACGGTGAGTCAGCAGCGAGAGCGCAGGACGGGGAAAGGAGATTCGCGTTGGCAGGTTCGAAAGCGATCTCCCTCTCCCCGTCGAGGCGTGGCTGTTCAAAACACGCGCACTTCGGGGAGAGGGCTGGGGTGAGGGGGGCGCCCATCGCCCGCTTTTCGCCGCCTCGTGCGTTGCATGGTGAGAAATGCGGGTTAAATGCCGCGCATGAAACCCAATGTAGGCGTCCTCGGTCTCGGCATCATCGGCTTTGGGTGCGCTATCTTTGCAGGTGTTACTCGCCCAAGTTGGCACCGCTCCGAATTTGGTGTCCTTCCAGTCGAATTTTCATGTAGGCGCTGGGCATGCAGTAAACCGCGTGGTCGATGCTTGTTTTGATCACACACCAGGAACCTCCGGCCTGGAAGTATCGTTGGAAGAATCCGCGGGTCTCCTCGGGCACGAGTTCAAAATAGCGGTTTTTCATCTGGTCATCGACGAGGATTTCCGCGTTTCCTTCGAAGTAGATGATGGTGCTGTGGTCCGGTGAGTTGAACATCCATTCCACCTTGGGGTTGGCGCGGATGTTGGCCGTTTTGTCAGTGTTCGTGCCGGTGAGGGTGATGATTTCGGAGAAGTCCGGCGTGCATACTGCGCCCATCCATGACGAATGGGCGCGGCCTTCAGAATTCACCGTGTTCAACAGTCCTTCCCGATAGGTTTTTAGCGCATGGAAAAGGGTTTCCCGGATAACCGCGACGGCGTTTGCCGGGTTGAGGTTGGTCGCAGGCGCATCGACCAACCTGATGCCACTTTTCGAAGTGATGGTTCGCAACTGTGATGTCGGCCGACGTGCGGAAGGCGAGATCTCCGGCACCGAGAAAGACGCCGGATGGTGAGATGCGGACTTGGGAAGCTGAATGGTTTGCTGCATCTGCTCCGCCGCTGTTTCGATCACCGCCAGGGGCGTGTTCAAAATGACGTCCAGATCATGCCGGAGTTCCGCCGCAGTTTGGTAACGCTCGATCAACTCGTGTTGCATGGCCTTGGCGATGATCTCGTCCAGGCGCGGATCGCTGCCGACCTTCTGCGAAGGCATTTTAAACATGCCCCGTGGCACTGTGCCAGTCATCATGTTGTAGAGCATGACGCCCACTGAATAAAGATCCGCCCTGTGGTCCGGCTTCATTCCTTGGATCATGGCCTCAGGGGCTATGAAATCCGGTGTTCCCATCGCAATGTTTGTCCGCGTCAGGTGGGCCAACGAACCGTGATCAAGGCTTTGAGCCAGACCGAAATCAGCCACTCGCACGCGGCCTCGGGCGTCGATCATCACATTCCCAGGTTTGATATCGCGATGGACCACGCCCTGCTTGTGCGCATACGCCAGCGCATCACACACGTGCAGTCCGACGGACAGCACATGATGCAATGGCATCCGGCCCTGCTCCCGCAGTATTTGCGCCACATCGGTGCCTTGAATAAATTCCATGACAAAGTAGGGCAGGCCGGCGGCGGTCTCACCTGCATCAAACACTGGGACAATACCGGGATGAGAAAGCTGGGCCATGGTTTTGGCCTCTCGTTTGAAGCGGTTGGAAAAACTTTTGTCGCTTTCGTCACCAAAATCCTGCGGCAGCACCTTTACGGCCACATGGCGTTCCAACGAATTTTGCCAGCAGCGATACACCGCGCCCATGCCACCGCGCCCGATCAATTCAAGCACCTTGAACTGTGGCATCTGAGCCTGAAGCTCTTCGGGCATGGGGGGCTGCCAAAAGCTTGGATGCGATCCCTGAGAACCTTTGCTTTTCGGCAGGTCTGAGTGGGAATCTCCCACCAGAACAACATTTTTTGGTTGGTCATCTGTCATGGTTTTTCCCACTCATAGGGCTCGCTGATGATTAGAACCCATGGGTTGTGTCATCGTTGGCACAGGTGAAGTCAAGTGGTGATTCTGCGCAAACCCACAGAGGAATGCCGAGGCTCACATAGCCGGTTCCTGTTCATGAAATTTGTGTTTTATCACGCCGAGGTCATTGACCGCGCCGAACCTGCGCCCTAAATGCCGCGCATGAAACCCAACGTTGGAGTACTCGGTCTCGGCATCATCGGCAGTCGTGTGGCAGACAATCTGCGCAAGGCAGGCCACGAAGTTTTCGTCTGGAGCCGCAGTGCCCGCCCGGTCCCGAACTTCCTCGCCTCGCCCCGCGAAGTCGCCGAGGCCGCAGGCATCATCCAAATCTTCGTGCGCGACAGCGCCGCGCTGCTGGAAGCCCTCAACGACATGCGGCCCGCGCTCAAAGCCGGCCATCTCATCATGAACCACGCCACCGTGAGCAAAAAGGCCACGTTGGAGGCCGCGAAGCTGGTTGAATCGACTGGCGCTGCGTTTCTCGACGCGCCCTTCACCGGCAGCAAGATGGCCGCGCAGAATGGCAAGCTTTGCTACTACATTGGTGGCAGCGATTTGATGCTCGAACGCGCCAAACCTGTCCTTGAAGCCAGTTCTGCCAAAATTCTGCCACTTGGCGGTGTGGGAGATGCCATGGTGCTCAAGATCGTCACCAACCTCGTTTCCGCCGTCATCGTTGAAGCTGTCGCCGAAGCCGCTGCGATCACCAAGGCCAATGGCATCCCGCTGGAGCGCTTGCATGAAGCGCTAGAGTCGAACGCCAACTACTCCACGCTCATCGGCATGAAGCTCCCCGCCATCATCAAAAGCGACTTCGAGGCGCATTTCAGCCTGCGCAACATGCTCAAGGACGCCGACTTTGCCCGCGAACTTGCCGCCGCAGCCAAACTGAACGTCCCCGCCATCGACTGCACCGCCACGGCGATGCGCAATGCCCTCGAAGCCGGCAAGGGTGATCTCGATTTCAGCGTGATCGGTGATCGGTGAAGCGCGGGATGGGAGGCTTGCGTTCACTCTCGTAAAAAGATAGAATTCGGCCATGACAGCAGTGCAGACACTTCCCGGTATCTTTTCGATCTCTGAATCCGACCCTGCGTGGGACATGATTCTTCGCGAATGCGAAGAGCGTGGCAGTCTGTTGATCGAAAGCTCAGGGGGCAAGCCCTTCAAGCTGGAAACCGCGACCAAAGCCCAGTCGGTTCGACCGAAAATGAAATCACCGCCCACTTTGATGCCATCAGCGCCAAGCTCGGTGATACTATGCTTAGAGTCATCAAGATGGGTGATTTTTTGCCGCAGATTCAGGGAAGCCACAGATTGTTTTATGTCTGGTAATCTGCGGTTTTCCTGAATCTGCGGCCAATCCTCCGTTTCACAAAATGTGATGACGCGCAGTATAG
>NZ_JBJXFV010000209.1:0-2578 GCF_046154365.1 Prosthecobacter sp. | reverse complement strand
CTTGTATTACCCACAGGGGCAGTTCTTCAGCTCGCCGCATTGGGGTTTCCCCCAGAGCGGGCGCATCCTGGCAGGCGGAAACAAAGCTATGCCACTCAAGCTCCGACTCGAAGCAGGTGATAAAGAGCTCGCAAACGGCATCAGCGCGGGCATGGGCAAGTCGCTGACGTTTCTGCTGCCGAAGGGCGTCTATGCGCGCTTCACGGTGCTGGCGGGCCTGCATCCCGAACTCGGCGCGAAAGGTCGCGTCGAGTTCACCATCACTGGTGATGGCAAACCACTGGCCAGCATCACTCTCAACGGCTCCGATCCCGCCAAGCTCTTGGAATGCGATGTCACGAACGTGTCGCAGCTTGCGCTCACATTGACCTCACGCGGCCTTGACACCAAAAGCAACTACGCCATCTGGGCCGAGCCGACGCTGATGAAAAAGTGAGGTTCACTTCAACAAGCTGTCCAACCACGCATACGCAGCCTTGCGCTCAGCCTCAGGAAAGTCATGTGGAGCGTCCGGCGTCACGAGTGTGAGATTCTTCTCCGCTTTGAGGAGCGCAAACACCTCCCCGGCTTTCGCATAGGCCTTCCGCACGCCGCCGATGTCGAAGTTGCTGTCTTTCAGCGGTGAGTTGGAAAACACGCCGCGTGGGGCGATGGCGGCAATGAGTTCGTAGAAGTCGAAGGGGATCTTGTCGGCGCTGTTTTCATACACATCGCGGATGCGTGGCATGTAGCGATCACTGGTCCAGCCGGCGACTTTGCCGCCATAGTAGTCGTGGAAGGGCGTGAAGCCGCAGCTCGTCACCACCGCCTTTAGACGATCATCAAACACGGCGGTGAAGAGCGAGTTATGCCCGCCGAGCGAGTGGCCGATGACACCGATGCGGTCTTTGTTCACCTGCGGCAGGGTTTCGAGGAAGTCCACGGCTCGCAAGTTGTTCCAGATCGCCTTCATCGAGCCGCTGAGACGATGCGCGCCCTGCTTTTTGAAATCATACGGATACTCGCCAAACGATGGATAATCCGGCACAAGGCACACATAGCCGCGCTCGGCGAGTTCATGCGCATAATGCAGCGAAGGCAGCCCGCCAAGGCCTGCAGGCTCGTCTTTGCCGATCTTCGTCGTCTGATGCAGGCACAGCATCGCGGGCGCTTTGCCACCGGCGGGCAGTTCATTCGGGATGAGCAGCCAGGCAGGCACGCGGTCGCCGACTTCGGGCGTGAAGCGCACCTTGCGGCGCAGATACTTCGCCGTTTTCTCCTCGGAGACGATTTCGACATCCAGCGCAGCCCAGCGTGAGGTGTCATGCATCGGACCCATGACCTGCTGCATGTTCGCTTTGATGTGCGCCACGCGTTGCGCCCAATCTTCAGCCGTTTTGACCGGACGATCGGCTCCTGAGGCATCGCGCACGACGAGGAGGTTTGAATGATCAGGATACGCAATGGCGGCTGGCAAGGGCTCTGTTTGTGCCGCCGAGGCTAGGAACGGCTTCGGCATCACCTCATGCACCGCACCCATGATCCGCTCCTCCACATCCGGCGCGAACTTCGTCGGGCGGTCATAATAAACCATCGCACCCGCACCCTCATAGCCGCCTTCCTCCAAAACACGACGCGATGGCACATAACAGGGCACATCGTTCGCGTAGCCATTCACCCACATGCGGGAGCGATCAAACTCGCGCTTGATGCGCAGCGAGTAATCCACGGTGATCTCGCCAGGCAGGAAGACCATCGCCATGTCGTTCCCAAAACTCCAGCGCTGCACGAGGTAGGGCAGTTCGGTCGGAAGTTTCTCGCCACGGTCGATTCGAGCGAGATTCTTCTTCGCATGATAAGCCGTCGCAGGCGTCTTTGAGGCGGCGAGCACCTCCCATTCCGCGCGCGTCGGCAGTTTATCATAGGCGAGCTGAATCTGCTTCGCCTGACAATCCAGCGCGCCGCTCACGGTCTTCAAATCGCCCTGCGCGAGCCGTTTCGCCTCCGCACCGAGGTCTTCGCCGTATTTTTTGACGAGTTCCATCGTGCGTCGCGGATTCGGATTCTGATCCGCGCCGCAACCGAGTGCGGTGAGCGCGATGGCGCCGGGAAACTCGCGTTGCAGGGCTTCCTGCGCCACACCGGCCCAATCACCGTGGATTTCATCAATGCCAATCGTCGTGCAATGACAGGCGTAACTCGTAAAAATCGCCCGCACCTTGCCATCTGCGCCCGTAGCACGCAAAACGGGCAGATCGTGATCAATCGGCTTCACAGGAAACGCACGTCGATTCGCCGCGAAACCGACCTTGCCGACGCCCCAGGCCAGCGTGGCCGGTTTGCGGTCCGCCAGAGCCGCCAGCGCCACTTTTTCGATGTTGTCGGCCAGTTCACGTGTGTAGCGCTCGATGGCAGGCAGATGCTCCGCCGGGATGTCCATGCCAAAGATGTTCGGCAGGATACCGATGAGCATCGGTGCGCAGTGCGTGTGACTGGAGCAGATGGCAAAGCGCTCATCGATCACCTTGCTCTTCGTCGCGAGCCGTCGCAGCACCTCCTCACGCATGGAGGCGGGAACGCCGCAGTTATCGACCGTCAC
>NZ_JBJXFV010000143.1:0-2510 GCF_046154365.1 Prosthecobacter sp. | reverse complement strand
AGCGGGCAGTTTTTGCGGATCACCCACGGGTTCCCACACGCCGCTGCCGATTTCCGTTTCCGCGACGATGACAAACGACTGCCACATCAGCTCCGGCTGTGTCGGGTTCGTGTGGATCAGCAGGCGGGCGTTGCTCAGCCGCATCGCGGCCACGCCGCGTGTCTCACGCACCTTGCCGGAGATGAACTGCGCCCCCCAGTTCAGCCGTCGCCCCACACTCGGCTCCGCCGTGGCCAGACCCAGGATGGAAAGCGCGGCCGTGATGATGACGATGACGACGAGCAGCTCCACCAGGGTGAAGGCGGCTGGGGAGGCTCGGACGCAAATGGTGCGGCTGCGGTGCATGTGAGAAACTTGCTTGCCAGTTCAGAAAACGCGGGAACGAAGTCTATTCTGACCTTGCCACGCGCTCCAAGCCTGATTTTTGCGCCGTTGCCGCGCTTGAGGCTTGTAGTTGCTGCGGTGACTTTGGTAGCTTGAAAGCATGTACACTGCATTGCACCCCGCACGCTTTTTTGCCACCGTCCTGCTGGCATGCAACCTCGCCGCAGGGCAGAACGCCGCCCGTCCGGTGGTGCTGAACAAGAACCTGCCGCTGCGCAGCGGCACGGAGTTGCGTGAGAAACGTGAGATCCGTGTCGAGAACGGCCGCTCAAAGCAGGTGAGCGCCAAGGAGACCACTGCGGTGAGCACACGCTATGTGCAGCGTCTCAACCTGGTGCGCCGCATTGCCGGTGCCGGTACGGAGGAGATCCGCGTGGCCGAGTTTCTGACCGAGTTGATGCATTTCACGGGACCGGTGCCGCCGCCCAACGAGCAGGCATCGTCACTCATGACCAAGATGCTGCGCGCTCGTAAAAGCGCCGGTCGCTGGAGCTACGACCTCGTTCAGGGCAAGCCCACGCCGGATGAACGTCAGATGCTCGACAACCTCGCCTACACCGCCGGGCTGCTTGATGTCCTGTCGCTCTGCATCGGCTCCGACGCGCACAAACTGGGTGAAACTTGGAAGACCGCAATCCCTGCTCCGCGTGGCAAGGCCACGGGTTTCGTGGTGCCGAAGGACATCTCATGCACCTTCGCCAGCATTGAGGACCAGCCCGACGGCACGCTCGCCACCATCGCCATCACCGGCAGCCTCAGTCTCGAGCGCCCCATGGGCTACAACTCGCATGTCGAGATCACCTTTGAAGCCGTCGTCGTCCGTCGCCTCACCGACATGCTCGATGTGGACACGAAAATCAAAGGCACCTACACACTCAAGGGCGAGGCGAACCTCATTGGTATCGGCAAAGCTCAGCTCGACTTCAACTACCCCTACACCCTCACTCGCACGCTGAAGTTGGAGCCCAAATAGCTGCTGCCAAAAAAATTCGTCATTCCACATTCGACATTCGCCATTCTTTCTCCTTCTTCCCGCTCTTCACCCACCCAACTCACACCATGCCACGCCCCGTCACTCTCTTCACCGGCCAGTGGGCCGATCTTTCCTGCGATACCATGATTCAGAAGGCCAAGGCCTTCGGCTATGACGGCGTCGAACTCGCCTGCTGGGGCGACCACTTTGAAGTGGACAAGGCCGACCAGGCTTACTGCGATGCCAAGCGCGCGAAACTGAAAGCCGCAGGCATGCAGTGCCACGCCATCTCCACCCATCTCGTCGGCCAGGCCGTGTGCGACAACATCGACCCCCGCCACGCGCAGATCCTGTCTCCGGCGATCTATGGTGACGGCAATCCTGAAGGCGTGCGCCAGCGTGCCGCCGAAGAACTCATCAAGACCGCACACGCCGCCAAGCGTTTCGGCGTCAGTGTCGTCAACGGCTTCACCGGCAGCAGCATCTGGCACCTCGTCTATTCCTTCCCGCCGAATCTCCCCGGCCAGATCGACGCCGGTTACGCCGACTTCGCCAAGCGCTTCAAGCCCATCCTCGATGAATACCAGAAGCTCGGCATCCGCTACGCCCTCGAAGTACACCCGACCGAGATCGCCTTCGACATCGCCAGCGCCGAGCGTGCGCTCCAGGCTGTCGATTACCATCCCGCCTTCGGCTTCAACTACGATCCCAGCCATTTCGGCTACCAGGGCGTCGATTACGTGAAGTTCCTCTACAAGTTCAGCGACCGCATCTTCCACATTACCAGTCAGCAGCAGTGCCGCCAGCATCAATCGTCTAATATATGCATCAAGTACCATTGGCACAAAGCTAAGCAAAGCCTTTTTCTATTGTGCGCCGCTTTTGATAATTGTGATTCATAAAACAGTAAGTGCGAATATTGAACGCTTCTTGATCGCTTTTTCTATTTGGGCGTGCCGTCCCGATACGCCACTGCGTGGCTTTCGGGCCGTCGGGCTATTCGCGGTTTCAGTCCCGATAAATCGGGACCGGGGCTTCGCCCCGCCGCTACTATCCCTCACGCATTAGCTGTAGGGATCGTAAAAAGTTCATAAATGAAAAGGGAGGAAAATATGACTATGTCTTCTTCCTGCGCAATGAAAACTTAAAGCTG
>NZ_JBJXFV010000123.1:0-94482 GCF_046154365.1 Prosthecobacter sp. | reverse complement strand
ACGTGTTGCGCAAACAGGCGAGCTTCGGGGCTAGCGAAGCGCCGCGAAGCGAAAGGTTAGGTGAGGGGCCAGTTCGGCGTTCGTTGCAGGATTGCTTAACGGCATTGGGGCTAACGCCACACTCATCATCCGGCGACGCCCCCCTTCAGGCCGATGCTTGCACACTTCGCCGCAGCAACTTCCCGGATGAGCCTGAAGGCGACGGGCGTGGGTAGTACACCCCATGGTGCCTTGCAGCGCCTCTCGGCACGTTGGTGCGCCCATGAATTCAACGGTCGATTTAACCGCAACACGCCAGCAGTCTGATCCGGCCTTGCGTGCTTCGGAGCTTAGCTATCGGCGGCTGTTCGAAGCTGCGCGGGATGGCATCTTGATCCTGGAGGTTGCCACCGGACGGATCACGGATGTGAATCCGTATTTAACCGAGCTGCTGGGCTTTTCACATGCGGAGATGGGCGGCAAAACCGTCGGCGAACTCAGTCCCTTCAAAGACATCGAGTCCAATCAAGCCATGCTGGAGCGGCTCCAGAAAACTGGCTATGCCCGCTACGAAAACCTGCCGCTGGAAACCCGGGACGGCCGCCGCATCGCGGTGGAGTTTGTCAGCAATGTCTATCAAGCCGGTGAGAGCAAGGTGATCCAATGCAACATCCGCGACATCACCGAGCGCAAGCACGCGGAGAATGAAATCCGGCGGCTCAATGCAGAGCTGGAGCAGCGCGTCACGGAACGCACCGCGCAACTGCAGACCGCGAACCAGGAGCTGGAGGCCTTCAGTTACTCCGTCTCACACGATCTGCGCGCCCCGCTGCGCCATATCAGGGGCTTTGTGGAACTGCTGCTGGCAGACGCCGGGCCGTCCCTGTCTGAAACCAGTCGCCAACACCTGAACACGGTTTCGCAGGCGGCCAAACGCATGGGCGCTTTGATCGATGACCTGCTGGCCTTCTCCCGCATCGGCCAAGCGGACATGCAAAAGCAGCCATGCAGCCTCGACGCGCTGGTGCATGAGGTGCGGGGGGAATTTCAACCAGAGACGACCAGGCGAAACATCGAATGGCTGATTCATCCTTTGCCGGTGGTATGGGCCAATCCTGCGCTGCTGCGCCTAGTGCTGGTCAATCTGCTGTCCAATGCCGTGAAGTTCACCAGTGCCCGCGCTCAGGCCAAAATCGAGATCGGCACCAGCAAGGATGAAAACGTGATCTTCATCCGCGACAACGGCGCCGGCTTCGATCCGCGTTATGCCGGCAAGCTCTTCGGCGTGTTTCAACGCCTGCACCGCCAGGACACGTTTGAGGGCACCGGCATCGGCCTAGCCAACGTCCAGCGCATCATTCACCGGCATGGCGGCCGGGTCTGGGCGGATGGCGTGGTGGACGGCGGCGCGACGTTTTATTTCTCCATTCCCAACCAGCAAAAATCCGCATGAATCCGACCCCCACCGAACCCGCCGGCAGCAAGAGCATTCTGCTGGTCGAAGATGACCTTCAGGATGTGCAACTGATGCTGGCGGCGCTGGAACAGCATCATCTGGCCGACCGGGTGTTCGTGGTTCATGACGGTGCCGAGGCCTTGGACTATTTGTACTGCCGGGGCGCATACCAACACCGCACCTGCGGCAATCCGGCCCTGGTGCTGCTGGATCTCAAGATGCCCAAGGTCGGCGGGCTGGAAGTGTTGAAGATCGTCAAGGCTGACGCGCTGTTGCAGTCCATCCCCGTCGTCGTGCTGTCATCCTCACGCGAAACTGCCGATCTGACCGAGTGCTATCGGCTCGGGGTGAACGGCTATGTGGTGAAGGCCGTGGATTACACCGGATTCATGACCGCCGTCCGGCAGATCGGCGCATTCTGGATGAAACTCAACGAGCCGCCGCCAGCAGCGCGAGCTGCGTGCCGCTGACTATTCTGCCGCACGGCCGTTCTCCTGCTGCGGCTGGGGTGAACACCTCATTGCGGCTGAATGCCGCCGTGGATTCATTCGACGGCATGAGAACGAACACGAACATTGGTTTGTGGATTGACCATCGGAAGGCGGTGATCGCCTTTGTTTCAAATCTGGGTGAACAATTGCAGGTGATCCTGTCGCATGCGGACCGGCAGCCCGGACGCATCAATGGGAAGCGGTCCTCGGCGGTCCATGAGTCGCTGCTGCTGCGCGCGGATGATGTGCAGGACCGGAAGTTCGGGCAGCATCTCAACACCTACTATGATGAGATCATTGCCTGCGTTCACGAGGCGGAATCGCTCCTGATCTTCGGTCCCGGTGAGGCCAAAAGCGAACTGGGCAAACGGCTGGCACGTAAAAAACCCGCTGGTCGCACCCTGCGGGTGGTGGCGGCGGACAAACTGACGGACCAGCAGATTGCCGCCAAGGCGCGTGATTACTTCAAACATGCGCATCGGGTCTTCGCCTTCTGAGCACGGATTCCTGAGTTGTGGACCGATCAGCCCTGTCTCCAAGCGGCGCAGTGAAGGATGAGCAAGCCATGGAGTGAACACCCCATGGTTTGCATCGAACCATGGTATTATGAATGCCCGATGGCGATCCCAACATCTATTGCAACACGCAAGCCAGCGCTGCTGGCAGGTGCGGAGCCGGCGCAGATCTCCCAGGATCCAAACTCGGCCTGCTGGCCGCCAACAATCGTGCTCGCGATGAATGTCCACCTGATCACCTGCCCAGAAATGTCAGTGCAGGACTGGTTTGAGGAACAAGTCTCCGCCTTGGGGTAAACACCCCATGGCGGGTTCGGGGGCGCATCGCATAAGAATCGGACAATGAAAGCTCTCGTCTATCACGGTCCCGGCCAGAAAACTCTGGCGGACATGCCCAAACCCGTCTTGCAGGAGGCCACCGACGCTGTGGTGCGCATCCTCAAGACCACCATCTGCGGCACCGATTTGCACATCCTCAAAGGCGATGTGCCAACGGTGAAAGAGGGCCGCATTCTCGGCCATGAAGGCATCGGTGTGATCGACACGCTCGGCACCAGCGTCACCCGCTTTCGTGTGGGCGACCGCGTGCTGATCTCCTGCATCACCGCCTGCGGGATGTGCGATCTTTGCCGGCGCGGCATGTGCTCGCACTGCGCACACGGCGGCTGGATCCTCGGCAACACGATTGACGGCACGCAGGCCGAGTTTGTCCGCATTCCGCTGGCCGATACAAGCCTGCACCGCCTCCCCGCAGGCGCTGACGAGGAGGCGATGGTCATGCTCAGCGACATCCTGCCCACCGGCTATGAATGCGGCGTGCTCAACGGCTGCGTGAAGCCCGGCGACACCGTGGCCATCATCGGTGCCGGACCCATCGGCCTCGCGGCGCTGCTGACCGCGCAGTTCTATGCCCCGGCGGACATCATCATGATCGATCATGATGATCACCGCCTGGATGTGGCAAAAAAACTCGGCGCCACCAAGCTCATCAACAACAGCGACGGCAAAGCGCTGACCAGAACCATGGCGATGACCTATGGCAAAGGTGTGGATGTGGCCATCGAGGCCGTCGGCCTGCCCGACACCTTTGAACTCTGCCAGGTCATCATCGCCGTCGGCGGCCACATCGCCAACGTCGGCGTGCATGGCAAGAGCGTGCCGCTGCACCTCGAAACACTCTGGTCCCAGAACATCACCATCACCACCCGCCTCGTGGATGCCGTGACCACGCCGCTGCTGCTCAAGACCGTCATGTCCGGCCGCTTGCAGCCCAAACAGCTCATCACGCACCGCTTTCCACTCAGCGAGGTGCTCAGCGCCTATGACACCTTCGGCAATGCCGCGCGGGAACGTGCCTTGAAAATCATCCTGACGAACGAGTAACCAAAAACCTGTATGAAACCGACGACCGACACACAAACCCTGCTCCCAGATGCCGCCGACCTTGCTCAAGCCATGCTGCAGGCTGCGGCAAAACTGGGCGGTGATCCCCTGGCGCCAGAAACCTCCACGGGGACCGCAGCAATCACCGCCTGGGATGAACCGCCTGATGCCGCCGGTTATAGAATGCTGCAGTCGCCAGCAGTGGGTGAGGCGACCATCGCCGAGCAACTGGTCGATGCAGGCAATGCAGAAGCCGATCTCGAACAGCGTCATGCCCAGGAGCTGCTCTTGGCGGAGTGACCGAAAGCAGGAGGAAACTTAAAAGGAGAGCCAAACTGGGTTGCCCCATCAACAGCAAGGCTTTGATTATGACGAACCATCAGGCAACGCCCATTCCCGCCCGTCTTGAACTTGGTTTGCGGACGGATTCGTCACGCTTGATCGAGCTGGAGACGGATTTGTTTCCGCAGTCGTCGAGAGGTATACTTGGAGTCATCAAGATGGGTGATTTTTTGCCGCAGATTCAGGGAAGCCACAGATTGTTTTATGTCTGGTAATCTGCGGATTTCCTGAATCTGCGGCCAATCCTCCGTTTCACAAAATGTGATGACGCGCAGTATAGCTGGTGAAGCGCCCGGTTCATGCTGCGCCATTTGGGGTGTACACCCCATGGCGCCGCCACAGTGTCCACGCCACGATCATACCCATCCGCACACCAGCCGCCGCCGACAGCGGCGGCCGTCCAACCCGATACAGCCACCTTCCATGAACCAACATTCTGTCTTCTGCATCGCTTACTCCCGGCTCCAAGCCGACCAGATGGTTCAGCGGCTGAAAGGGGCGGCGTTCTCCATCCAGGACATTTCAGTGCTTGCCGCTGTGGGGCCGATGGTTGCTGCCTTGGGCGACATGGCAGACGGTCTGCACAACCAGGGCGTCCCGTTGCCGAAGGCCAGACTTTATCAGGTCAGGGTCAATGAGGGACGCATTCTTCTCTCGGTTCAGGCTGCAAGTGATGATGAAATCACGCTGGCGAAGGAAATTCTCAGCAAGGCCGGCGGCAATGACATCTGTGCCACCTGTGAGCCTGCCCCGCAGCGCCGCCTGGCGCTCGCTCCACTGCATGCGCGCAGGTCCGAGGCACGTCTTAGTTTCGCCTGAGCAGCGTGCCGGAGAATGCAGACTCACCCATGAACACTCTCAATAAACTGTTTTTGGACGGCCTCGCAGAAATCTATGACGCCGAGTCACGGCTCGTGTGGTCCATGCCGCAGATGGCGACTGCGGCCACCTGCCCTTTGCTGCGGGAGGCGATCCTCTCCCACCTGCAGGAAACCAAAGCGCATGTGACACGGCTCGAAACACTTTTTCAATCGCTCGGTGAACGCGCCCGCCGGAAAACCAGCGAGGCCACCATCGCCCTCGTCAACGAGAGCCATGAGATCATGTCCCGCTTCAGAGGCTTCCCCGTCGTCAATGCCGCGCTCATCGCCGCCGTGCAGAAGATCGAGCATTACGAGATCGCCTCATACGGCTGCCTGCGTGACTGGGCGGTGGTGCTGCGCAACAAAGAGGCTGCCGCCATCCTTCAGGAAATTCTGGATGAGAACAAGACCACCAACCAATCCCTCACGGAACTGGCACGGTCCCGCAGCAACCAGCAGGCGCTCAGCGAGCATGCCTGTGTGTCAGAGCCAACCACCGCCGTCTTCTGCCAGACAGCGGCGTGCGCCTGAACCCAGGCCAACACTTCATCGACCTAGCTCCAGAGCATCCGGTCATCGCGGTGTGATCCATTTTTAGCCATGCTGAAAACGGGGTGAACACCCCATGGCCCCGCTGGTGCAGCACGTCCATCCTGCCGCTGTTAACAATACAACCCTGTACCCTACTCCATGAATATCCTCGTCATCCTGCTCATCCTGCTGCTCATCGGTGGCGGCGGCTACGGCTTCCGCTCTGGCAACCACTACCTGGGTGGCGGCGCCGGCCTCATCGTCATCATACTCATTGTCTTGCTCGCAACCGGGCGGATTTAATCAAACCAACAGCCATACACCCATGAAACTCAACTCATCCTTGTTCCTGCTCGCCCTCGTCCTCAGCGTCGCCATGACTTCCTGTGTCGATCCGGGCTATGCTGGCGGCGGCTATAACAACAGCAACCGCAGCGGCTACAGTGGCAACCGCAGCGGCTACAGCAGCGGCTTCAACACTTACTCGACACTGCCCCCCAACTACAGCGGTAGCGCCTACCTGTACAACGGCCGCTACTATTCCGGCGGCAACTATCAAACCGGCCGCTACCAGGACCACGGGCGCAGCTATGACAGCCGGTACTATCACAACGGCCAGTACTATTACGGCGGCAGCCACGCTCACTACCCGGGCGACGGCCACAACCACGGCCAAGCGAATTATCCCAGTCCCTATGGCTCAACGCGGGCGTCTTATCGATCGTTCTAATGATCTGCGTTGAAAGACCGGCGCAGGCGCTCAGGAAGTCTTGAGCGCCCACGCTTGGGCCAGATGATGCGCCAGCCGCAATTTCTGCGCTACTTTCACGGAGATGACGAAGGGATAGAGCGCCGGTTCGCCTAGGCTTTGCGAGATTTCATTGAGCACCGTGGACAGGCACATCCAACGCTGCAACCACGCCAGGAACCCACCATCGGCGATTCCGTCTTGCGGCAGCATCGCCGGCAGCGTGCCGGCCGCGCCAGGCAGCATCACCAGCGGCAGCGCGATGTGCTTCACATGAATGCCCAGACTCTCGCAGGTCTCCAGTCCGTCCACGATCTGCAAGTAGTGCGCCCACGTCTCCGCCCAGTCCTCCCATGGATGTGATGCGGCGTAGCCGGTGATGTAGTTCTGCTCCCAGCCGGTCTGCGCCCCGCGCTCGTAATACCCGCTCAACGCTGTCGCGTAATCCAGCCACTCATCGCCGAAACGTTCGCGGAACGCCAGCCGCAGCGGGTCATCCCATCCCAGTTCCGACAAGCACCGCTGCCACAGGTAATGCGCACTCTCATGACGGAAATGGCCGAGCAGCGTGCGGCTGTTTTCACCAAGCTGCTGACGGTTGATCTGCCGGTACGTGTCATCCGCCTCCTCCAGATTCACCGTGATCACCCCATTCAGATGCCCCGTGGTCACGGTTGGGTTCGACAGCGTGCTCACGATGTCAAACGCCAGTCCCGTCTTTGGCTCCTCGGCTTTTGACGGCAGCGTGATGCCCAGACGCAACATCGTGTAAATGAGCCGTCGCTTCGCCATCTCCATGCGTCCCCACAGCATTAAATTACGCGCCGTACTCAGATCCGGGATCGTGCGGTTCATGCGACAGGCTGCACAGAGCGCTTCCTTGGCATCCGCCGGCAGCAGCCAGTTGCACACGCCATGCTTCACGCCGTTGTCACAGCGTTTCAGCGTGCTCGTGGTCCGCACGCGCGCCATCGCGCCGCCCATGGGATTATAACCGACGACCCCGCCGCACTTCAGGCACTTGGAACTGCCGAAGAAAAGCACATTGCCGCAGTCACAGGTGAATCGTTGCATGAAGAAGATGGAGCAGGAACAAAGCCATCTTCCTCTCGCCGCGTTTCACCGCAAAGTCATGCGATTGCGCGTCCTTTCAGCGGCGTTCGCGTCAACTGGAACGTCAATTAGACGCTGTATGACTTCAGCCGCGTTTTGCTTTTGCAGCGGACACTTCACCTCGACCGAAACACCTCGCTCATCAGGCACTCAGTCATGAGCGTCTTCAGGCCGAGGCCCTGTTTCTTCACTTTCTCGTGGAGTTGGTCGATGAGGAGGTCGTCGTTGAGTCCCATGGTGCGGCCGGTGGTGTAGGTGAGGAGTTGCCGGATGAGATGGCGGGTGAAGTGATCGGTGCGGGTGTCGTGGATGATCTTTTTGAAGCTGGCGAAGTCGGCATACGCTTCGCCAGAGGTGAATTCGCCGGTGGTGTCGATCTCGGCGGGTTTGGCTTTTTTGTTGGCGGCGGGGTATTTATTGCGCCAGCGGCCCACGGGGTCGTAGGCCTCCAGGCTGAAGCCGAGTGGGTCGATCTTTCGGTGGCACTCGGCGCAGGCGGCATCGGCGCGGTGCTTAGCGAGGCGGTCGCGGATGGTGGTGGCACCGCTGACATCGGGCTCAATCGCGGGTACGACATCCGGCGGCGGAGGCGGCGGGATGCCGAGGATGTTTTCGCTGACCCACACGCCACGCGTGACGGGCGAGGTCTCGACGCCGTTGGCGCTCACGGTGAGCACCGCAGCCATGCCGAGCAGGCCTCCTCGATGGGTGTTGCCTGTGAGGCTGACTTTCTTGAAGCCATCGGCGAGGCGCAGGGTCTTCGCCTCGGGCAGTTCGTAGAGTTTGGCGAGTTTCTTGTCCACGAAGGTGTGGTCGCAGTCGATGAACTGCGCGACGGAGCCGTTGTTCTTGAGCAGATCGCGGAAAAAGAGATGCGCCTCGGCTTTCATCGAGGTGGGCAGGTCCTCGGCGTAGTAGGCGCGGTAGTTTTCGCGCGGTGGTGGCATGCCGCCGAGGTCGCGGAGGTTCAGCCAGCTATCGAGGAAGCCGTTCACGAAACCGCTGATGCGTTCATCGGCGATCATGCGCTCGATGTGTTTTTTCAGCTCGGCATCTTGTGTGAGCTTGCCGGATTTCGCGGCGGCGAGCAGTGTTTCATCCGGCGGCGTGGCCCACAGGGCAAAGGAGAGGCGGGTGGCGAGATCGTGGGGCTTGAGGGCCTTCGCGGACTCGTCGGTGATCTCGCTGAGGTAGAGGAAGCTCGGTGAGCAAAGGATGAGCTTCACGGCATCGAGCGCGGCTTGTCGTCGCGAGGCTTTTTCGGCGATGCGTTTGTCATAAAGCGCACGAATGGGCTGGCGATCGGCATCGGTGAGCGGTCGGCGATAGGCTTTCTCGGCGAAGGCATTCAGTTGATCGAGCGCCTTGGCTTCCTGGAAGCCTTCTTTGCCGAAAACGGCCACTTCTTCGGCGCTGGGCTTTTCGGGCACGGGGCCGTGGATCTTGATCTCGCTGATGCGGATGTGTGGGAGTTTTCCTTCCTTCAAGATATGCGCACGACCAACGCCGGAGGAGCCGATCTTCTCCTTGAACTCGTCTTTGTACTTTTTGTTGATTGTGACGACGGCGGCACGCGATTCATACGGGCCGTTCGGGAAGATGAAGCGCGGTGTCTGCCCTGCCTCCAGCCACACGCGAAATTTGAACCACGTCGGCGTGTTGTCCGGCACGACGGCGCTGGCGAGCAGGGGCTCGATGGCCTGCGGGTAATGGATGTGGCCTTTGGTGACATCGCCCGGCACGACACCGAGGATGAAGGGCTCGGAGAAGTCGATGCCGAAGATGGCGGGGTCGTAATGCGTGTCGCGATGCAGCGCCGTGGCCTCGACTTCGAGGTCGTAGAGACCGGAGACGGGCACGCCTTTGAGGAAGTCCTCGATGTGGCCGTAGCCGCCCTGGCGCGTGTCGGTGTTCGGCTGCTCGTAGAGATTGAGGTAGCGGTAATTGAAGGCGCTTTTGTGTGAGCCGCTGAGTTCCTCGTATTGCACGAAGTGGCCGTTGAACTTCCAATCCTTCGGCTCCATCGCCGGTTTGCCGAGTCGTGTCTCGACGAGGCGGTTCGCGGACTGGAAATACTGATCGACGAGGAAGCCAGAGGTCACGAGCGACTTGCCGATGGTGTCCATGTGCTCGGTGGTCTTTTCCTTCGGAAAATCCGCCGTGAGGCCCAGCGTATCCACGCGGCGGCCAAACAGCACCGCGAGCGTGTTTTCATACTCGCGGCTGGAAAGACGGCGCATTACTGTGCGGCTGCCCGTGGTCTGGAATTTCGCATGTGCGGCCACCGTGCCATCACGCAGCGCCCTGATCATCGCGATGCGCTCGTCGTCCTTCGGCTGATCCGCTTTCTTCGGCGGCATCTCCTTCAGCGTGAGCTGGTCGATGATGTCCCGCGCCTCGATGAGGTCCGCGACGGACTTCAGCGGCAGCGCGAACGCATCAAAAGCGCGGTCGCCCTTCTGCACATCCGCATCGTGGCACTCCAGGCAGTATTTGCCGAGGAACTGCTGCACGAGCTGCGGGGTGTCGTCAGCGGCGTGGACTGAGGCTGATGCAAAAGCAAAGAAAGCCGCTGATTTGACCACAGAGACACGAAGAGCACAGAGGTTTTGTTTTCTCATTCTCTGTGCTCTTCGTGTCTCTGTGGTCAAAAAGAATCTGATGTTCACGCGAAACGCCCCGTGCTGTTGCCGAACGAATCGATCTCCACGCCCATCTTCTGGGCGATATCGACGAAGAGATTGCAAAGCGGCACTTTGTTGATGCCTTCACGCGGCACTTCGCGGAATTCGCCGTGTTTGTAGCCGCCACCGGCGAGGAGGATGGGCAGGTCGGAGTTCTTGTGCGAATTGCCATCGCCCATGCCGCTGCCGAAAAGCACGGTGGTGGAGTCGAGCAGCGTGCGCTCGCCGTCGTTCATCTTCGCGAGACGGGCCACGAACTTGCCGAAATGATCGATCTGATACTTCTCCAGCGTGATGAGGTCGGCGATGGCCTCGGCGTCGTTGCCGTGGTGCGAGAGGCCGTGCCAATCCTTCTTGATGCCGAGATGCTGCGGCATGAAGTCACCGCCGATCTCCAGCGTGGCAATGCGAGTGCTGTCCGACTGCAAGGCGAGCGCGATCATCTCATACAGCAGCGGCAGATCTTCGACGGCATTGCGATTAGCGGGCTTGTCGAAGGGCGCTTTCGGCTTCGGCTGGTCCGTCCAGCGCTGGCGCAGTTCGAGGCGCTTCTCCACATCGCGCACTGAAGTGAGGTATTCATCGAGCTTGTCCTTGTCCTCCTTGTTCACCTTCTTGGAAAGGCGGTTCGCCTCCTCCAGCACGGAGTCGAGGATGGAGGCCTGCACCTGATTCTCCTGCGCCCTGCGTGCCTGACGCTCCTTCGAGTCGGTGACGAAAAGTTTTTCGAACAACTCCGCCGGATTCGTCACCGGCGGCACACGTACGCCCGATTTCGTCCACGCGATCTGGCAGCCACCATGGATGCCGCCTTCCGAACCGACCGTGAGCGCCGGGAAGCGCGTCTCAAAGCCCACCTCATCCGCGAGATACTGGTCGATGGTCACATTGCCCTCAGGCCGATTTTGCGCCTCGGAGTTCAGCACACCAGAGAGGAACGAATGCACTGCGAAGTGCCCACCCTTCACCCCATGATCGAGACCGCGAATCACCGTCATCTTGTCGCGAATGTCCCACAGCGGCTCCAGCAGCGTCGTCTTCTCGTAGCTGCGGCCCTGGGTCGTCGGGAAAAGCTGCTTTGTCTGGTAGCCGAGCAGGTTCCCGACCGCCACAAAGCGCCGTGCGCCCATGCCCGCACCTTTGGCTGCCTGCACCGGGCCTTTGGCCATGAGCGAGGACATGCCCGGCAACGCCAGCGTGGTGCCGAGAGAACTGAGAAGAAAGTGACGACGATTCATGAGGGGATTTTTTGGGGCCGAGGCAACGAAGGGGGAGCGCGACCAGCCTACAATGACCGGACGCGCTCGAACAAGCACAGTTTTAAAATCCCGTGTTCGGAAACCAGCGGCTGAAGTGGTTTTCATCGAGTCGCGTGAGCGGGATCGTCAGTGGCTGTGGAATGCCGCTTTTTGCCCAGCGCAGCAGGTCGTCGCGATGGCCGAGTTTGCCGAGGATGTCGAAGACGTTGCCGGGGGAGCTTTCAGGCCAGCCTTTCATCACCTGGGGGTCCCAAATCGCGATGCCGGGATCGCCTGCGGTGAGATAATCGGCGGCTTTCTGACAGAGTTCCTTCGGCTTGCCGGTCTTCCACGCGATGACCATCGGGTAGGCCTTCGTGTTCGTGCCTTTCGTGATGCGGCGATAGTAGTCCATGTCCACCTGGCCGGGAGTCTTGGTGAAGGACGTGTGGTAGGCGAACCAGGTGGTGGCGATGTCATCGACAAGGCCGCGCTGAATCCAATTCGGCAAGTCGAGGCCCCACTTTTGGTTGTCCGCTTCTTTCGCGAAGGTGCCGAGCGAGATCTTGTAGCGTTCTTTGCGGCCTTGTTTGGCGGCGGTTTTATCCAGCAGTGCGCGCACCTCCAGCATGAAGTCCGTCATGATGGCCGCACGCGTGGCGTGGATGCGCGGGTCATCATCCGGCACGGATTTGGCATCGACGTTGTGCATTTGTTGGAAGCGCTCGCAGAACGCTTCCTCCCAGAGCATGAGCGGCATGCCGCGATTGAAAACGAAGCCGACGCCCTCGGGTTGCAATTCCAGCGTCTCGCGGAAAACCTCGATCAACTGCTTGCGCACCTCCGGCACGGCGTAGCTCATGAAAAAGGTCGGCGTGTCGTCGCGGTCGATGCAGCGCCATTCGGGATGCGCGTAGTAGAATTTGCTGTTGAAGGTCTCCTCATACGGCATCGACCCGACCCAGCCCGCCGGCCGCAGCATCACATGAAACTCCGCGCCCTGCGCCTTCGCGGCATCACGCGCGACCTTGAGCGGGTTGATGCCTTTCTTGAACAGCGTCTCCAAGGAGCGCGTGTAGTTCGCATACGCCCCGGTGGGGAAGTCGATGGTGCCTTCGCCGGGATAAGTGCCCACCTTGCTCGGATAGCACACGAGATCGCTGCCCGTGACCTGGAACCACCACTTCCCGATGTCTGTGCCTTCATAACCGCGAAACTCCTCCGCCAGTTCCTCCGCCGTCGTCGGCTTGAAGGGCCAGATCCAGCTATGACCGTCAAACGTGGCGATGGAGGTGCGATGCTTCGACTTTGCCTGACTCGTCTTCACCTCCGCATCCGTCATCGGCACGAGCTTCACATAGCAAACCGTCGCCGGCAGCCCCGGCAGCGGCGCGATCTCGACGGACTGCCCTTTCAGCTCTGCCACAGTGACAAAGCACTCTTGAATGACCGCACGCCGGTTCTCCAGCAGTGCGAGATTGTTCGCCAGGCGCTTGAAGACTGGTTCATCGCTCAGTTTCGCCTTGATGCCATTGCCGCCGATGTTGAAGCCGCCCGAGGTCGTTGCGAGTCCGACATACACGCCATGCCAGCCACGCTGCGTGAGCGGCAGCCGCACGACGGGCGGATTCGTGGCGCTGTAGATCGACAAAGCGGTGCCTTTCATCTCCGCCGTGGTGAAAGGAATCATCTTCCACTTTCCCTTCTGCCGCTTCCCGGTGATCAGCGCTGATGCGGGCTCCGCTTTCGACCAATCGGTGAGCACCACCGCCTCCGCCGCCGCCCGCGACAGGCGACGCGAGTCATTCGGAAAATAGTCGGGCGCTGGTTTCTGCTGCGCCAGACAGGGCAGGGTGAGACAGATGACTGCGACAAAGGTTTGGCGGGAGCATTGCATGGGGCGCAAAAATGGCTGCTTCCATCCAAACGGCACGCCGAGTGGCTTTCTTCGGGGTGGAGATACCTAGCAGGCGCAGCAGGTCCAAAGATGAACTGATTTTCATTTTTGTTTCTGACCAAGGGCACCAGCATTGGGCAGGTTCCAACCCATGAAAGCTGCTCCAATACTCTGCCTAGCCTTCCTCAGCATGACGATTGAGTGCTTGTACGCGCAGCTCGTGCGGCAGCCAAACACCACGCTCAATCTGCCTGCCACGCTGCCTGCGGCGACGGGCTACACGACAACGAACGCGATCCCTTTTGCCGGTGGCGGCGGGATGACCTTCACGAATCCAATGTGTACGGCCTTCCCGAATGGCGAGACGAACCGCCTCTATGTGGCCCTACGTGCTGGAGTGGTGCGGGTGGTGAACAATTTGAGCGCGGCAACCCCCTCCCAGGCCATCTTCATGGATCTGGCCAGTTATTTGACCAGCATCGGTCAGGCGCTGCCATTCGCGGACGAGAACGGCCTGCTCAGCATGGTTTTCCATCCGGACTACAACGACAACGGCTTCTTCTATCTCTATTTCAGCATCACCCTCAGTGGTCAGCTTCATCAGCGGCTCGCGCGTTTCCAAGCCACCGGGACACCGGGCAGTTACAATGCCGCCACGAGCGCTGATCCGGCCACCATGACGCCGCTGCTGACGATCTATGATCAGGCGATCAACCATAACGGCGGCGATCTCGCCTTCGGTGCCGATGGCTATCTTTACCTCTCGCTCGGTGACGAGGGCGGCGGTGGCGATTTCTACAATAACGCACGTTTCATCAACAAGGACTTCTGGGGCCAGATGATCCGCATCGACGTGGACAATCGGGCGGAAAATCTGCCGCCCAACGCGCACACGCAGCCCGCTTCCACCAGCCATCCATCGGCGGTGCATGCGGGCACCTACAAGGTGCCGGCGGATAACCCGTTCATCGGTTTCACGAGTTGGCACGGGCAGACGATTGTTCCCGCGACGGTGCGCACGGAAATTTTCGCCACGGGTTTCCGTAATCCGTTTCGCTTCACCATCGATCCACCGACGGGGCGCATCTTTCTTGGTGATGTCGGCCAGCTCAACTGGGAGGAGGTGGACATCGTGGTAAAGGGCGGTGACTACGGCTGGAGCTGGCGCGAGGGGCTTCATGAGTTCTACCAGTCCGCCACCGTGCCGCCGCGCTTTCCGGACAACTTCGGAGGCAACACGAACGCGCCACCCGTCAGCGGCTTCACGCCCATCGACCCCATTTTCGAGTACGTGAGCGACAACAGCGCTGGCGGCACGATCTACGGCACCTCCGTGTGCGGCGGCATCGTGTATCGCGGCAATCAGCTCACCGAGCTGCAGGGCAAATACATCTTCGGTGATGTTTACGGTGGCGGCGGCATCATCGCGGCGCTCACGGAGACGAGTCCGGGCGTGTGGACGGCGCAGCAGATCACCACCCGGCCGCAGATCGTCGATTTCGGCGTCGATCCGCGCAATGGCGAACCCCTTCTGTGCGGACTCGGCGGCACCATCTACAAACTCACACGCAGCGGCACCACCGGCACGGAGCCTCCGGCCACGCTCTCGGCCACGGGCGCGTTTTCCAATCTCAGCACGCTCACGCCGAACGCGGGCATCGTGGCCTACGATCCGAATGTGAACTTCTGGAGCGACTACGCGATCAAGAGCCGCTGGTTCAGCATTCCAAACACCACGGCCACGATCACCTTCAGTGCCATGAGCAACTGGACCTTTCCAACTGGCACGGTTTGGATCAAGCACTTCGACTTCGAGACGACACGCGGTGTCCCGGCAACACGGCGAAAACTGGAGACGCGCTTCCTCGTCAAAACCGCCACGGATGTCTATGGCCTGAGCTACAAGTGGCGCGCGGATCAAAGCGATGCCGATCTGGTGGCCGAGGCCGGACTTACGGAGGTCATTTCGAGCAGTCTGCCTTCCCAAACATGGCGTTATCCGAGCCGTGGGGAGTGCGTGACCTGCCACACGCCGGTGGGCGGCCACGCGCTGAGTTTTAACACGCCGCAGCTCAACCGTGGCCGCGATTACGGCGCTGGTTGGCAAAACCAGCTCCAGGCCCTGAACGACGCGGGCTACTTCAGCGCCGCCGTGACGGGTGTGAACAATCTTGCCGCCTTCGCGGCGGCTAATGACACGTCGCAGTCGCTCGAATGGCGTGTGCGCTCGTATCTCGCGGTGAACTGCGTGCAGTGCCATCAGCCAGGCGGTGCCGCGCAGGGAAGCTGGGACGCGCGCAGCACTATCAAGACCGATGCGGCCAACCTGATCAACGGCCTGCTCGTCAACAACGATGGTGACGCCGCGAATCGCTTCATCGTGCCGGGTGATGCGGCGCATTCGATGCTGCTGCGCCGCCAGCAGGGCAATGGCATCACACGCATGCCGCCGCTAGGCACGTTTGAGCGTGATCTAGTGAACGAACAGCTCGTGAGCGACTGGATCGCCGCGCTGAGCACTCGGCAGAGCTTCACGCAGTGGCAGTCATCGCAAAACCCGCCGGTGGGAGGTGCAAATGACGATCCCGATCACGACGGTCGCAGCAATCTGCTGGAATTCCTCACTGGCACGAATCCGCATGCCTCCTCCAGCGGCTGGAGCTACGGCGTGATGCAGTCCGGCGGCGTTGTGGCGCAGTTTCAGTTCACGCATCCGGCGAACCGCGCCGCCATCATTGAGGTGAGCAGCGATTTGGTCACCTGGCGCACCTGGGATGCGCCGGGCAATCTGCCCTTCTATCCCGCCACTGACGCCACCCGCACCATCACCGCCCCACTCGGCAGCCCGGACCGCTTCTTCCGCGTGCGTTTTGAAGAACTGTGAACGACTGATCCTCCGCCATGCGGTTTCACCATCTCTATGAAAACGAAAACCACCCTCCTGCACCTCTGCCTCGCCTTCTGCGTCATATCCACCCTTCAGGCCCGAACCTGGACCGAGGCCCAGACGGGCCGCACCATGGAAGGTGAGTTTGTGAAGGTTCTCGACAACGCCGTGGTGATCCGCAGTGCCAACGGCTCCACCGTCCAGCTACCGTTGGCACGCTTGAGCGAGGCCGATCAGACTTTCGTCAAAGCGCAGGCGGAAGCCGCCCCGAAGGCCACCACCGCGAAGGCGGACGAAAAGAGCGCGGGCAAGGACGACGTGAAGAAGCAACTGCTCGGCACCTGGGACGGCTACATGGCCGACGGCGATGGCTCACGGCATGGCGACATCCGCCTGGAGATCACGGAGGAAAAGATCACCGCCTCCAATCCACGCGGGAACGCCACCATGGGTGCTGGCACCTACAAGGTCTCGGGCCGGAGAATCGACGCCACCGGCACGGAAGGTCAGTTCGCCGGGAAGAAGTACGAGGGCATCTTCGATCTCGACGGCAAGACGCTCAAATGGTGCTCCGCCAACGACAACCCAAACTCCAGCCGCCCCAGCAAGCTGCAAACCAACACGCAGGCCGGCCAGTTTCTCATGGTGCTGGAGAAGAAATAGCGCCGTCCATTGCCGCCATGCGTCTCCTTGTCGTCGAAGATGAAATCAAGGTGGCCCGCTTCATTGAGCGCGGACTGCGGGAGGAGGGTTTTATCGTTGAAACGGCCGCAGATGGTGAGTCAGGCCTGCAGAAGGCCCGAGGCGGCAGTTTTGACTTGGTCATTCTCGATGTGATGCTGCCGGAACGCGATGGCTTCTCCGTGCTGCGCGAACTGCGTGCCGCCGGCCTGCCCGCCCGCGTGCTGATGCTCACCGCACGCGATGGCGTGGGTGACCGCGTGTACGGGCTGGATCTCGGCGCGGATGATTATCTCGTGAAGCCCTTCGCTTTCGCCGAATTGCTTGCCCGCGTGCGCGCGTTGCTGCGCCGTGGAGTTGCGGAGGAGCCGGCGCTGCTTCGAGCGGCGGATTTGCAGGTGGATATGCGGGCGCGGCGTGTCACACGCGGCGGCCAGCTTGTGGTGCTCTCGGCCAAGGAGTTCGGCGTGCTGGCGCACCTGCTCCGCCGCGCTGGAAACGTGGTGACCCGCGCTGAGCTGGCGGAGCAGGTATGGGAAGACCTGCCAAACACACCGAGCAATGTGATCGAGGTCACGGTTTACCATCTGCGTGAGAAGGTGGATCGTGGTTTCTCGCCCGCGCTGATTCAAACCGTGCGTGGCGCGGGCTACCTGCTGCAAGAGTCATGAAATCCCTCCGCGCCCGTCTTTTCATCAGCTTCACCGCGCTGCTTGCAGCGGCGTTGATGATGTTCGGTGTCATCGTGTGGCTCGTGGCGCGGGAGGCGATGACGAATGACATGGACGATTTTCTGCGCGGCAAGGCAATGCTGCTCGCGCGCCTCATGCCGGCGGAGCGCCTGCGTGTGGAGCCATGGATGGAGCAGGACTTGCAGGTGCAGGAGCGGCAGTTTGGCGTGCAGGTTTTCGATGTGCATGGCACACCGGGAGGCAAATCGAGCACCTTGACCATCGAAGTGCCGCTGACGGACAAAGTGCGCCGCTCCGAGCATCCCGCCGGTGGCGTTATTTTAGAAACCCTTGTGATCGGCGGAAAAAATTACCGTATCGCCACGCACCCACGGCGTGACCGCTGGGGCGAGCCCGTCGTGATGTATGCGCAGGCTGTGATCTCATTTGATGCGCTGCAGGCCCGGCAGGCCCGGTTGCTTGCCTGGCTGGTGAGCTGCGGCACCGCCATGCTCGCCGCAGGCGCGGCCGCCTCGTGGTATTTGAGTCGGCAATGGCTGCGCTCTGTTGCCAGTCTGGAGGAGGCCGCGCGCGGCATCAGCAGCTCCGAACTCGGCCTGCGTCGTCTGTTTGTTCCCTCTGACGACGCTGAACTCGCCGCGCTGGCCAATGCCTTCAATCACCTGCTCGACCGCCTTGAGGCCGCGTACAAAACACAGCAGCGTTTCACCGCCGATGCTTCCCACGAACTGCGCACGCCGCTCACCGTGCTGCGCGGCGAGATCGAGGTGGCGCTGCGCAGGCCCCGCAGCGCCGAAGAATACCGCGAGGTGCTCGTCAGCAACAAAGAGGAGATCGAACGCCTCTCCCGTCTCACCGAAAACATGCTCGCGCTGGCCCATGTCGATGTCGGCGATGCCATCACTCAGCGCGAACTGGTGAACGTGAGCGAACTCTGCGCCGGCGTGACCGCCAGACTGCAAAATTTGGCAGTTGAGCGTCAGATCACGCTCCACCACGAAGACACCACGGCTGAACCGCTCAGTGTGAACGCTGATCGCATCGCTGTGGAGCGTGTGATGACGAACCTCGTCGAAAATGCCGTGCGTTACTCGCCTGGGGGCGAAAGCGTCACGGTGCGGATTTGTAAATCACCGCCATGGATCGCGATTCAGGTCATCGATACCGGCGGCGGCATCGCGCCCGAGCATCTGCCGCATCTGTTCGAGCGCTTCTACCGTGTGGACAAGGCGCGCTCACGCGCCAACGGCGGCAGCGGCCTCGGTTTGTCGATTGTGAAGGCGCTCGTCGAAGCTCACGGTGGGGGCGTGAGCGTGACGAGCGAGGTAGGACACGGCAGCACCTTCACCGTGCGGTTGCCTGCGGCTTGATCCTCACACCCTGGATTCGCGGTCTGTGTTCGTGCATGCCCTTCACTGCGGCTTCACTGCAGCTTCTCATAAGCCGCTAACGTCGGTTCGATGGCTCGCAGCGCCGTGGCCCAGAACTCAGGATTGGTGAGGTCTTCGCCGAGCGTTTGTTTCACGACTTCCTCGCACGTCGCGCTGCCGGTCATGGCGAGGAATGCCTCGTAGCGTGGCAGGAAGGCTGCGCCCTCGACTTTGAAGCGGGCAAAGAGCGCCTGGCTGAGCAGGTAGCCGAAGACGTAGGGGAAGTTGTAGAAGGAGACGCCGGTGATGAAGAAATGCATCTTGTAGGCCCAGAACATCGGGTCGGTGCCGTCGTCGAGGAGCGTGTCGCCGTAGAGTTTGCGCTGGGCTTCGGTCATCAGTTCGCGAAGTCGCGACACGGGCACTTCGCCACTCGCACGTTCGGTGTAGAACGCTTTCTCGAACTCGTAGCGCATGGGGATGTTGATCAGGTAGGCGTGTGCGCGGAGCATCTCCTGGTCGAGCAGGTAGGCCTTCGTGGCCTCGGTGATGCTGGGATCGTTCATGAGGCCGCTGAGCAGGATCATCTCGCCGAAATTCGACGCTGTTTCGGCAAGCGTCATCGGATAGCTGGCCGCAAAGGACCGCGCAGGCCGCAGCACGCACGAATGCCAGGCGTGACCGACCTCATGCGCAAGCGTGACCATGTCGTGTACAGTCTTGTGGAAGGTCATATAGACGCGCTCCTCGTGTTTGAACTGCGATCCGGTGCAAAACGCACCAGGACGCTTGCCTGCACGCGGTTGGGCCTCGATCCAACGCTGCGCGAGCATCTCGCGGAAATACGCGCCGAGCTGCGGATACGCGGCGCTGAAGGCTTGATCGACCGTTTTGCACGCTTCATCCCAAGTTAGCTCTTTTTCGTCCGGTGGGGCGATCTGCGGTGCTTCGAGGTCGAAGTAGTGCAGCGCGGACGTGCCTTGCAGCTTCGCCGCTTTGCGCAAAGCACGACGTGGCAGCTCGATGTGCGTGTGGATGGCCTCCATCATGGCATCGAGCGACTTCCGGCTCATGGCACCATCAAAGAGCGGCGTGTCGAGAAAGTGCGGAATGCCGCGACTGCCATACAAGCTCAGGCGCGTGCCGGCGATGCCATTCAAACCGGCGGCAAGGGTGACAGCATGGTCATTCCACGGCTTCTGCCCGGCATGAAACGCCGCTTCGCGCAGTTTGCGGTCTGGCTCGGACATCAAGGCGCGACGGCGTGACATCGGCACGGTTTCGCTGTGACCATCTGGGAAGGTCATCTCAAACTCCATCTTGCCGGTGAGCGTGTCATAGAGCCGTCCCCAGGCATGCAGGCCGTTCACATTGAGATCGGCGGCCAGCGCCTCCATCTCCGACTTCATCTGATGCTGGCCTTCGTAACGCATCCGCTTCACCGCATGCCCGGCATTCTTCAACGAGGCATCGTTGAGTAACATCGCGAACGCGGCATCGCTCAAAGCCGCCAGCGCCGAGCGCAGGGAGGCTTGTAATTTCGTGCTCTCAGCCTCCAGCGTCGAAATCCACGCTTCATCGGCTTTCACGGCCTCGTCATTCGCATCATCCGCCGACAAACAGCCGAGATAAGCTGAGAGATGGCCAAGACGATCTCCCAGCGACTCCAGCGCATTGATCACGCGAACGATCTCAACGGTGTCGCTGCTCAAGGTGGCGGCTTGAGTCTTCAACGCCTCGACATCGCGCACGAGCGCGGCCTTGAAGTCAGTGTAGTCGGGTTTGCCGAAGCCGGAGAACCAAGTTTCGAGAGACCAGCGGTCGGGGGTGATGGGGGCAGAGTGGGACATAATGAGTTAGCGGCTGACGCGGCCTGAAGCACCGCCTTGCATGAGCGATTCGATCTCTTCGCGGGTGCTGTAGTTGTAATCGCCTTCAATCGAGTGCGCGAGACAACCGGCAGCCGTCGCAAAGGTAATGGCGGTCTGGGGATCGGACTTTTGCAGGAAGGAAAAGACCAATCCAGCGGTAAAGGCGTCGCCCGCGCCGAGACGATCGACGACTTGGGTGATGGAATAAGGCGGTGCGGTGTGGAGCGTCTGAGTCGCGGCCTCGTAAAGAGTACCGCCGAAGCATTGCAGCGTGGCGCTGGAGCCATCGCGCACGGTCATGGCGACGTGCGTGAGGTTTGGAAACTGCCGCACGATCTGCGTGGCGAGAGCACGGTGATCGCCGGAGTTTTCGACGCCGAGCATCGCTGTGGCATCACTGGCACCGCCAACGAAGACGGTGACATGCGGCAGGAGCGTTTTCATCGTCTGCGTGGCGAGTTCACGGGCGGAGAGCGGCGGTTCCCAGCGCCAGAGCTTGGTGCGGTAGTTCATGTCGCACACGACTTGGATTTTTCGCCGTGCGGCTTCCTGCACGGCGATGAGCGCGACCTCGGCGGCGTTGCGCGAGATGGCGGGCGTGATGCCGGAGATGACGAAGCATTCGCAGCCGGCGAAGATCGCATTCCAGTCGTAAGCGGAGGCCAGAGTGATGGCCACGGAGGAGCCGTCGCGGTCGTAGATGACATTGCCGCCGCGCTGGTTGGCACCGTGTTCGAGGTAGTAGATGCCGAGTCGGCCGTCGGGCGTGCGCAGGATGTGTTTCGTCTCCACACCGAGGCTGCGCAGATCGGCCACGCAGGCATCGGCGATGGCATGCTGCGGCAAAGCAGTCACAAAGGCCGAGTCGATGCCGAGGTAGGCCAGCGAGGCCGCGATGCTGGCCTCCGCGCCTGCAAAGGTGACATTCACACTGCCCGGCATGGCCTGTTGAAAACGCGCGAAGCCCGGCGTGGCAAGGCGCATCATGATTTCGCCCAAAGCAACGACGCGGCTCATGGGCGGACTTGTCTGACGATGTCGGCGGCCTCACGCGCGAGCTTGGTGATCGCCGCCCAATCACCCTTGGCGATCAAATCCTTCGGCGCGAGCCACGAGCCGCCGAGCGCGAGCACCGAAGGCTCCTTCAAATACTGCGCCGCATTCGCCGGGCCGACGCCACCGAGAGGGATGAACTGCACGCCGAGATGCATGAACGGCGCGGAGATCGTGCGCAGATACGCGATACCACCACACGGCTCGGAAGGGAAGAACTTGAGCAGGCGGCATCCGGCCTCGATGGCCAGCTCGATGTCCGTCGGCGTGCAAACCCCAGGTGCGAACGGCAGGCCGATGCGTTTCGCCTCGGCGACGACACGCGGATTCATTCCTGGAGCCACACCGAAGCTCGCGCCCGCCTCCATGGCATCATTCACCTGCTGCGGCGTGAGGATGGTGCCCACGCCGACGGTCATCTCCGGCACCTCGGCGCGGATGCGGCGCAGCGATTCGAGCGCGGCGTCGGTACGCAACGTGAGTTCGATGCAATCGACGCCACCCGCGAGCAAGGCACGCGCCAGCGGCACCGCGTCGTCAGCACGGTCGATCATAAGCACGGCGATGACGCCGGTTTGGTGAAGGTGGCAGGTGAGCGATTGGGTCATTGCCTGAAGCAGGGCAGGAGTGGTGCTTTTGCAACTGGCATGTGCAACAGGTCGCTAATGATCTGCAGGCCTTGCGCTTGATTGCAGATGCGTTGTTAAGGTTCTTGTGTGTCCGCGTCAATCCCCGTGCCCCGAATAACAGTTTCTCACATTCTCAATCCCCAAAGCCCTCGAAGTGTTTGTCATTCGCCGTGGCGGCGGAGTGTGTGTCATGATGACGTTATAACCCATCGCTGGATTGCGGTCGGATTTACGCTGTGTTGGCGCTGTTCTCTTGGCGATAAACACAGGCGTCGTCGAGCGTAGCTCTTCACACATGTCCTCCCTCATTCAGCCCCCTTCTCTCGTGCGTTGCGCCGGTCCTATCTCGCGGCGGGGGTTCATGCAGTTCGGGTTGACCGGGATGGCGACGTTGAGCTGGCCGGGATTGCTCAAACTGCGCGCGGCGAACGCGGCGCTGCCGAAAGCGGAGCGCAAATCGATCATCATGGTGTGGCTGCCGGGCGGGCAGTCGCACATCGACACTTACGATCCGAAGCCGGACGCGAGCAGCGAGTATCGCGGGCCGTTCAAGACGATCAGCACAAAGGTGCCGGGCACGCATTTCACCGAGCTGCTGCCGATGAATGCGAAGATCGCGGACAAGTTCACGGTGCTGCGTTCCATGTATCAAAGCGCGGGCGGACATCCGGCGGGGACGATGCAGATGTTCTCCGGCGACACGGACACGCGCGACAAGCCGAAGCCAAGGCTGCCGGATTGGATGTCGGTGGCGCATTATCTACGAGCAAAAGAGGGCGGACGGGCGAATCCGTTGCCGAACTACATCGGTGTGCCCGCTGCATCGCCTGAATACTCGAGTCCAGCCTATCTGGGAGATGCTTTTGCGCCCTTTGCAGTGAGTGATGATCCCAATCGCCCCACGTTCCAAGTGCCAAACATCGGACTGGCCGATGAGTCGGAGAATCGCCGTCTCAGCGACCGCATCGTGCTGCGCAAGAGTCTCGACAAGATGGAGCGCGCGTTTGACCGCGAGGGCGAACTCGGCGCGCTCGATGAATTCGAATCCCAGGCGGCCACGCTGCTCACGAATCCGCAGACGCGTGATGCCTTTGACCTCAGCAAGGAAGATCCGGCAGTTCGGGATCGCTATGGGCGCAATCGCTGGGGGCAGCAGTTGCTGCTGGCGCGGCGTCTCGTCGAGTCGGGGGTGGAAATCGTCACCAGCAGCCTCAGCGGGCCGTTGTGTGGTCGCGTGAACAATTGGGACGACCACGCGGTGAACCAGCATCAATTTGAAGCGCTGCGTTTCCGCATGCCGACCTATGACCGCTGCGTCTCTGCGCTCATCGAGGACATCTATGCGCGTGGGCTCGACAAAAAAGTGCTCGTCGTCGTCACGGGCGAGTTTGGCCGCACGCCGAAGATCAGTTTCGACCGCAGCACCGGCGCGGGGGATGCCAGCGGCCCGACCGGCACGCTGCAACCGGGCCGCGATCACTGGCCGCGTGCCTTCACCAACATCTGGGCCGGCGGTGGCATCCAGACCGGCGGTATCATCGGTGCCAGCGACAAACGCGGCGAAGACGTGGTCGAGCGCCCCTGCAACGCCAGCGACTTCCTCGCCACGATCTACCACCATCTCGGCATCGACTACTCGAAGGTCACGCTCAACGACCTCAACGGTCGTCCGGTACACATCGTGGAGAACGGACGTGCGATTCCTGAGCTGATCGCGTGATGAGTTGACCAGACTGAGTGCGTAGAAGAGCCATGCAAATTCATCCGGCTCTTCCTCTCCTCGTGTTGTTGGCGTTTTTCTCCCTGGCTCACGCGCAGGAGGTCCAAGACGGCCAGTTCGCCGTCACCTCCAATTTGCGTGCAGGTGTGGCTAAAGTGGACATCACGCCAACGGATACCACAGCCATCAAGATCGTGGGGCATGTGCGGCAGGTCTCCGGTGTGCGCGATCCGTTGCGTGCGGGTGTTTTGATTCTCGATGATGGCGAGACGAAGGCCGCCATCGTGACGATGGACACCATCGGCGCATGGGAGGACATGGTGAAGCTCGCACGGCAGAACATCGAAAAAGAAACCGGCGTGCCAGCGGCGAACATCATGGTCTGTGCGTCGCACAATCACTCCGGGCCGGGCTATGTGGAAAATCTGCGCTGGGCATCGGAGTTGATCAAAAAGCTCACGGCAGCAGCCAAGGAAGCGGCAGGCAGCATGCGCACGGTGAACATCGGCTATGGCGAAGATCACATCGGCTTTGGCATCAACCGCCGCAAAACCATCGATGGCCGTGCGGTGGTGCGTTTGAATGCCGAAGGCCTGAACGACCCGCGCGTGAAAGTGCTGCGCTTCGACGACGGCAAGTCGCTCACACCGATGGCGGTGATGATGCATGCGGTGTGCCATCCGTGCTTTTTCACCTGGGGCGACAAGGGCACGCAGCCTTATCCCAAAGGCTATCCGAAGATGACGGCGGACTTTCCCGGCGAGGCGCAGACCTTTGTTGAGATGGTCTATGGTCAAAAGACCTCGGCGATGTTCATGCAAGGGTGCGCGGGCGACATCCGGCCGAATTTACCGGGCTATCCGTATCGCTGCGCCGATGAGGCGGACATTCAGTGGGCGGGCCGCGATCTCGGTGGTGCAGTCGCACGCGCGGCGGCGTTGAGCGTGACGCGCGAGCAGTTGCGCAAGCGCGCATCGTTTTATCAGATCCGTGTGGCGAGTGAAGTGGTCGATCTGCCCGGCAAAGAAGGCCTGGTGCCATCGGAACTGATGGCGATGAAGGTCGGTCCATTTCTGTTTTTGACGATGCCCGGTGAGCCGATGGTCGAATACGGCTTCAAACTGGAGCAGGCCATCGCGGATCGAGCCACGCCGATCATCGTGGGTTATTCAAACGGCAACATCGGCTACATCGCCACCGAAGATGCCTACAAGGTCGGTGGCTATGAGCCGAACATGTCCAAACTCAAACCCGAGGCCGAGCCGATCATCTTGAAACAGCTCGGCGTGCTCGCAGATCGCGTGGTTGGTGATGTGTTTGAATCGTTTTCAAAACATCCCAAAGACTTGGTGAAGCGCGAGGCGGAGGAAAAGGCTCGGCTGAAGTCCGTGCAGCCAAAGCAACCCTAGCTGCATGAGTCACACGGTCACCGAGTTCGCCTCGTAGCAGATGAATCGGCGACAATGATTCCGTTGCATTTGAATTCCATATCATGACAACCCAACCACCCACACCGAGACGAGAGTTCCTGCGCATCGTCGGCCTTGGCTTTGCGGGACCGGCGCTGCTGCCCCGTCTCGTGACCGGGCAGGCTGCGGCGGCTGATCCTGGGGCGAAGGCGGCGGCGGCGGCTCCATTTTTGGCACCGCTAAACCGGTTCCCACGAATGATGCAGGACTGGCTCATGCTGCGGGTGAATGAAATCGAATCCGAGGGGAATGCGCGTCGTGCGGCGCTGAAGACGAAGGCGGATGCGGAGGCTTATGTGGGGTGGGCGCGGGAGCGGATTCGCAAGTGCTTTGGGCCGGAGCCGGAGCGGACGCCGCTGCAGGCGCGGGTGACAGGCGTGCTGGAACGTGAGGGGTATCGCATCGAGAAGGTGATCTTTGAGAGTCGGCCTGGATTTATCGTCACGAGCAATCTGTATTTGCCGATGGGGCGCTCAGGACCGAGGCCGGCGGTGCTGGTGTGTTGCGGACACTCGGAGAACAGCAAGTGTGCGGAGGCCGAGAATGCGGTAGCGCAGGAGCTGGTGCATCAAGGCTATGTCGTGCTCGTGTTTGATCCGCCGGGACAGGGCGAGCGCTATCAGTATCTGGAGGCGAATGATGCGCTAAAGTCGCGCTACGGACATGCAACTTATGAACACGCGCAGGCAGGCAATCAGATGGTGCTCGTGGGCGAGACGAGCAGCGCGTGGTTTGTGTGGGACGGGGTGCGCGCGCTGGATTATCTGCTCACGCGACCCGAAGTGGACGCGCGGCACGTCGGCGTGACCGGCAACTCCGGCGGCGGCATGCAGACAACGTATCTGTGCGGCCTCGAGCCGCGTCTGACGATGGCGGCACCGTCTTGCTGGGTGACGACGATTCGGCGCAACGCGCAGAACGAACTGACGCAGGACACGGAACAGTGCCTGCCGCGCGTGCTCGCGTTTGGATTGGATCAAAGCGACTTCATCGCGGCCTTCGCCCCGAAGCCGGTCATGCTTCATGCGCAGGAGAGGGACTTCTTTGACGTGCGCGGCACCGAGGAGGCCTATGCGCGGCTGAAACAGCTCTACACGTTGCTCGGCAAGCCGGACAATATCCGGCTCCACATCGGGCCAGGCTACCATTCGTATCCGCGTGCGAATCGCGAGGCGACGTGTCGCCTGTTCAATGCCGCCGCCGGCATCGCAGCGGAGCCTGACGAGAAGCCGATCGTCATCGAGCAGGACGAGACGCTGTGGTGCACTGCGCGCGGCAATGTGGCCTTTGAGAAGTCGCGCACGCTGTTCAGCTTCACTCGGGAGAAGAGCGAAATGCTGGCCAGAACACGACCGGCGCTCGAAGGCGATGTCTTGCGCAAAGCCGTGCGAGCCGTGCTGAAGATGCCCGCTGTGAGCGGTGTGCCCGACTTTGCGATCCTGCGCAACGCGGGACGTGATCGCTACACGACGAAAGGCTACTGCACCTATGCGGTCACGACGGAGCCTGGTGTGGAGGCGATTGTAACGCGATTAATCGACGACAGGCTCATGTCGCGTCCGCCGCAGGGACTGAAGCGGGCGGTGCTTTATGTATCTCATCAGTCGGCGGATATGGAGCTGCGTGAGGAGCCGCTGGTGGCTGAATTGCTCAAGGCGGAGCAAAACGCCGCGTTCTATGCCTGCGATGTGCGCGGCATCGGTGAATCAAAACCTAGTCCGCTCGGGGCCGCTGCGCCGTTTGATAGCGACTATTTTTTCGCAGCGAACTGCCTCATGCTCGACCGACCATTGCTCGGGCAGAAGGTCTTCGATGTGCTGCGGGTGCTGGAGTGGCTTGCCGCCCAAGGACACGGCGAAGTGCATCTCGTTGCCAAAGGCTGGGGCGCGCTCGCCGCGACCTTTGCGGCCATGCTCGGCACCAACATCGCGCAGGTCACGCTGAAGCACGCGCTGCGCTCTTTTGCTGAAGTGGCGGAGGCAGAGGACTATCGCTGGCCATATGCGGCAATGCTGCCCGGCATGCTGCTGCAGTTTGATCTGGCAGACTGCTACAGGCTGCTGGCTTCAAAGAAGCTGAGGCAAATCGAGCCTTGGGGCGCGAAGGACGGACTCGGTGAAAAATGAAACACTCGCGCTTATGAAACTCCCACACGCCGTTTTCATCGCCTGCTTCATTGCGCTGGCACCACGTCCCGCAAATCTGCGCGCCGCCGAGCCAGCGATTCTCGATTACTCGATCAAGCTCGACACGATCACCTCGGGTTTCGATGGCAAAACGTGCTGGGTGGCTCCGCGAGTGGGCGTGGTCGCGGAAGCGAGCCCGAGTCTCGTCCTCACGATGCAAAAGCTGCTGCTGTCTGGCAGCGACATTTTTTTCGACATGAACGAGATGCGCTCCGAGGACATGGGCCGGACCTGGTCGAAGCCCGTCGAACACGCGACGCTCGGCAGGCGCAAGGAACCCGGCGGCATCGAGATCGTCATCGGCGACTTCACGACGAAGTGGCACGCGCGCACGGGCAAGCTGCTGGGAACCGGGCCGACGGTTCGTTACAAGAAGAACGCCGCTGGCGCGGAGGTGAAGATCAGCCAGAACGAGGCGTCATCGAGAACGGCGTGGTCGGTCTATGATCCGCGGCAGCGCACGTGGACGCCGTGGGAGATGATCGTCATGCCGGACACGCCCAAGTTCTTTTACGCAACCGTGGGCGCGAGCCAGCGCGTCGATCTGCCGGACGGACAAATCCTGCTGCCCTTCCATTTCAAGACCAGCGGCGAGAGTCCCTACCACACGGCGGTGATGCGTTGCTCCTTCGATGGCCGCAAGCTCGCGTATGTGGAGCATGGCGATGAGTTGTCGCGGCCCGAGGAGCCGGGCGTGGTTTACAAACTGCCCGGCGGCCGGCAGACGGGCGTCTTCGAGCCATCGCTGACGCGCCACCGCGGACGCTACTACCTGACCATGCGCAACGATCGCGCGGCCTATGTCGCCACCTCGGAGGACGGGCTTCATTTCGGGCCGGTCAGACGCTGGCGCTTCGACGACGGTGCGGATCTCGGCAGCCAGAACACGCAGCAGCACTGGGTGACGCACAGCGACGGACTGCTCCTCGTTTACACGCGGACGGGGGCGAACAATGATCATGTGTTCCGCCATCGTGCGCCGATCTTCATCGCGCAGGTGGATCCCGAGAAGCTGCAGGTGATCCGAAGCACGGAGCGCGTGCTCATCCCCGAACGCGGCGCCGGCCTCGGCAACAGCTATGGCGTGACCGAGGTGAGCGAGAACGAGACGTGGGTTACCACCGCCGAGTGGATGCAAGGCCCGAAGGGAATCCTGCCGCCGGGGAACTCCTACGGCTCGGACAACAGTGTCTATGCTGCGCGCATCCTGTGGAAGACGCCCAACCAAGAAAAGTGAGAACCTGACTGCATGATGAAGCAACTCCTCCTCGCCTCGCTGCTGCTCCTCGCGCCGTGTTTGCATGGCGCACATTACTTTGTCACCAAGCAAGGCAGCGACAGCAACTCCGGCACCTCTCGCGCTGCGGCGAAGGCGAGCATTCAGAAGGCGGTCGATGTGTTGCAGCCCGGCGACACGCTGACCATCGGCCCGGGAGAATATCATGAGGCGATCAAGCGCGCCGACCTCGGCAGTCTCGACAAGGAGACGATCATCCGCGCGGAGATTCCGGGCACGGTGCTGCTGCGCGGCGATGTGCCGGCACCGGCATTTCGTCCTCTCGCGGGACATCGGTTTGTTTATGAAGCCGACTTCGATTTCAAAGGCGACGTACCCGTGGTGAATGAGATCGACACGCTCACCATTTTGAAACGAATGCCGAACAGCTCCGAGCTGGAGTTCATCCCTGGCACCTTTTCCCACGATCCGGCGGCGGGAAAAATCTATGTCTCCAGCTCCGACTACAAGCCCGAGACGGAGCATCGCTACAGCGTGTCGGTGATCCCCATGACCGGCGTGCAACTGCTGCGGCCGCGCCGGGTGGTGATCGAGGGTATCGCCGTGACCGGCTTCAGCGCGATGGGTCTCGTGCATTATCGCGAGGAAACCGCTGGCGGCGTGTGGGGCATCTTCATCGTGCATGGCAAGGATTGCGTGATCCGCGATTGCCGCGCCTACCTGAATGCCTGGGGCATCGGTATGCAATCAGGGCCTCCTGGCAGTGGTGACAACGTCATCGAGCGCTGCGTCGCATGGGCCAACAAATCCGCCTTTGCGAATGGCGACATGGGCGGCATCACGGTCTTCGCGGCACGTCGCGATGTGATCCGCGACTCGACCGCTTTCCTCAACGGCATGTATGGCATCAACATCTATGGCACCGGCGGCGCGGCACCGAACTACAAGGACGATGGCGGCAACGAGCCGAAGAACCGCAGCCTGCTCGCGAACAATCTCGCCTGGGGCAACGAGACCGCCGATCTCAAGATCAAGACCGGCTACGAGTATCATCACCTCGTGCGTGGCAGCCTGGGTGCGGGTTTGTGCAGCATGACGCACGTCGAGCAGTGCCTGATGGGCCGCGTGGTCGGCGGCAAAAACGACACGCGGATCAACAACGTGCTCCTCAGCGAGCACGCAGAGCTCGATTTGAACCAGGAGTTCGCTGATCCCGCGCACCACGACTATCACCTGCAAGCGACCTCGAAGTTCCGCCGCACAGACAGCGGCCCGTTCGCATACGCGCCCAATATCTTCTACGTGAGCACCACAGGCGACGATAAAGCCGATGGCCTCGCAATGACGAGCGCCTGGAAAACCTTGGCGCGTGCCGTGATCAATCTGCGCGCAGGCGACACCCTCTATTTGGAGCCGGGTGAATATGGGGCGGACGTGGAAGTGCATGCGGCAGGCACGCAGGCAGCGCCAATCTCCCTGCGCGGTCGTGGCACCGGCGACGTGGTGCTGAAGGGGGAGCTTCGGGTCAGCGACAGCCGCTATGTGAACTTCGAGCGCTTGCGCTTGCGCGATTGCATTCGCGTGGACAAGTCCACCAACGTTTGCATCGAGCAGTGTGAACTCACCGCAGCGAGCATCCATGGCGTCGCTGGCTGCAACGTGTCGCACTGTCACTTCACTGCTGATTTGTCATTGATCGAGTGCTCCCACATCGAACTGCGCGGCAACCTGTTCAGCGGCATCGTGCGCATGGACCATGCAGCCACGCTGAGCTACTCGAACTACAACGGCTATCGCAGCGCCAACACCGCGTGGGAAGTCGGCGGCACGCGCCAAACCTTGGCCGAGGTGCAGACGCGGCATGATCAGCAATCGCAAGCCCTGGCGAGCAGCACCAGCATCTCCGCAGGCGGACCCTTCGGCACCCCCATCGGCCCGTATCAGCATGGCCCGCGCCGCAAGGAAATGCGCATGGTCGTTGCCCCCGTCGTGCATTCCGTCAGCGCCACCACCGCCAATATCGAATGGATGACCTCACAGCCGGCCACCTGCCAGCTCGCATGGGGCGAGACTCCCGCGTGCGAGCATGTCCTCAGCTTCAACGTCAACTGCTTCGGCACCTACAGCCTCACCGGACTGAAGCCCAATCAGCGCTATCACTTTCGCATCAAGCAGATCGCCACTCCGGGCGACATGCTGCCGAAGACCGATCCGCAAAGCGTGGAACTCAACGATACGCCCATCGCCTTCACCACGTCCGCGCAGAATGCAGCACCAGTGACGTACTTTGTCGCCAACGATGGCGACGACACGCGCACGGGATTGGACCGGCAGCAGGCATGGAAAACGATCCGTAAAGCCGCCGCGAAGGTGAACGTCGGCGACACCGTCTTGATCGCTGGCGGCAAATATTTCGAGCGTGTGCGCCTGCGTGCAACCGGTGAGGCGGGCCGGCCGATCACCTTCCGCTGCATGCCCGGCGAGCGCGTCGAGATGAATGGCAACGACATGGCGCTGAACACCGCGTTCGTCGCGGGCGGGAAGAGTTATCTGAAGTTCGATGGACTCTACTTTGCCGGCTTCAATCTCTTTCCAAACGACAGTTGGAACCTCACGAACTGCGGCGAATTTCATCTCTACATGGGCCGCGACATCGAGATCACCCGCTGCTTTTCCGAAGGTCGCGGCGGCTACTCAGCCGTCCCGGTGTCGGCGCATTTTGTTGAGAACCTCACACTGCAAAACTGCGTCAACACCTTCAAGTTTGGCGGCATGTATTCGTGGCGCTGCCCCAATCTGCGTATCGTCAACTGCGTGACCGTCGCGCCGATGTTCCAGGCCTTTGTGCACCGCAACGAGAAAAAACAAATGGCGACGATGGAAAACTGCATCTTCACCGACATGCTGGAGAAGAAGGCCAAGCTCAACATCGGCCTGCTCTGCTGCGACGGCGAAATTGAGTCGTTTTTCCATCGCAACAACTGCTACTTCCTGCGCGACTGCATTCCGTTGGAGCAGCGCGCTCTCGATGGCAGCAAGCCGGTCGGCCAGCTAACCGAGCATGTCTTCGATCCGCTCTTCGCCGATCCCCAGTTCGCAGGCGATCCCGGGGTCAAAGGCAACCCCGCTGACAAATCAGGCCACGGACCGGACCGCATGATGGACGCCACGTTCAAAGCGGACTTCGATGCCTTCTTCACCACCAACCCGGAACTCATCAAGCGCGGCATCGGCCTGCAACCGGAGGCGTTCAAGGACTTCCATTTTAACCAACCAGCCGCAGGCACCCGGCCATGAAGCACCTCACTCCATTGCCTCAAGGTGTCCGCCCCGGCAATTCAGGAACACGCAACACCTAAAAAATCATGTCATCGAAATCAAGGAGATGCCGTTCCGTTCTCCCGCACTCCTCATGAACGCTCCAGCACGGCCCACCACCATTCGGCATCGCATCATCGGCGTCACGATGCTGATGGCGTTCATCCTGTATCTCGACCGCATCTGCATGGGCGAGATCGTGAAGTCGATGTCGTTCAACAAGGATCTCGCGCTGTCGCAGGAGCAGATCGGCAGCATCCTCAGCGCGTTCTTCTTCACCTACGCTTTGTTTCAAGTGCCCGCTGGCTGGGCGAGTGATCGTTTCGGTGCGCGGCCCATGCTGACGCTCTACATCGTGCTGTGGTCGCTTTGCACCATGCTCACAGGTTTCATGACGGGCTTTGCCGGACTGCTCATCGCGCGGCTGCTCTGTGGCATTGCAGAGTCGGGTGCCTATCCCACGTCGATGGCTTTGGTCCGCAAATGGATTCCACTTACCGGTCGTGCGCGTGCCAGCGGCATGGTGGCGCTCGGGGGGCGCATCGGCGGCACGCTGGCACCGTTTTTGACGATCTGGATGATCGTGACGATGGGAAACTGGCGCACCTCGTTATGGATTGATGGTGCGGTCGGCCTCATCATCGCGCTGGTGTTTTGGAAAACGGTGTGCTCGAATCCTCAGGAGCATCCGCAGGTGAATGCGGCGGAACTTGCACTCATCGGCAGACCGGAGATCGAGAAGCCCCTGAGTGCGCGTGAACTCAAAAGCGCGCTGTGGAGCTTCAGCAAAAGCACCAGCTTGTGGTGCAACTCCGCCGCTCAGATGCTGCAAAACATCGGCTGGGGCTTCCTCGTGACATGGCTGCCAACTTACCTCGTCAAAGAGCGCGGCGTGGGCGAGATCGAAGGCGGCAAGATGCTCACCTATGTGCTCGCGTTCGGCATGGCGGGCCAGATCGCCGGTGGTTACTACTGCGACTGGGCCACGCGACGTTTTGGCCTGCGAGCGGGCCGCTTGCTGCCCATGACCAGCTCCATGTTCGTCTGCGCGGCGGCCTACATCTGCTGCCCGTTCGTCGAATCCACCTGGATGCTCGTTGCCTGCTGCGCCGTCGTTTCTTTCTGCACCGATCTCGCCAATCCCGCCGTGTGGTCCTTCATGGGCGATGTCGGCGGACGCGCCACCGCAGCCGCCGGAGGCTGGGGCAACATGTGGGGCAACTTCGGCGCCAGCGCGGGAGCCCTGCTCGTGCCTTGGCTCATGAAAATCGGCGGTGGCGACGGCAAAACACTCGTCTTCTTCACGCTCGCCGGTGCCTTCGTTCTGGCGGGTCTCATCATCCTGCCAATGGATGCGACGAAGAAGCTTATCGCCGATGAACCTTGAAGCTTGATAAGGCCCAACCACTCTCTCCATGACCTCAAAACTCCACGCTTCGATCTCTTTGGCATTGTTGTTCGCGTCCATCGTTTCAGCGGGTGAAGTCTTCATCGAAGCGGAGTCATTCAAAACAACGGGAGGATGGACCATCATTGAAGGAGCGGAGGCGAAGGCGGCTTCGGGGCTGGCGATGCTCGGTGGTGCTGGCGATGCGAAGGATGGCATCGCGACGACGACGGTGAGCATCAAGGACGCTGGGCATTATCATTTGTGGGTGCGCTACAGCAGTCATCCGAAGTGGCGTGGGCCGTTTCATGTCACGGCGATGACGGGAGAGCGTGTGCTGGGTGATGCGCTGTTCGATACGGAATTTGCAGGCCAACGCACGAAGCCAGATCCAGTTTGGAAGTCTTTTGAACTCGATCTGCCGGAGGGCGAGGTGACGTTAAAGCTTGGCAAGCACCAGAACCTCAACTCAGGCGGTGCGTCGCGGCAGATTGATTGCCTGCTTCTCACCATGGATGGCAAACTGGTGCCCAATCATTTGCACTTCGGTGCGCAGACTTTTGTGCGAGTCACGTTGGGTGCGGGTTACGAGAAGCCAGCCTACATACACATCTTCGCGGATCACTTTCATGCGCCTTGGTATGATCATTACTCCCTGGGGCGCATAGGTGCGGTGGCGAGTGTGACCGTCAAAAAACAAGACTTCCTAAAGTCCGGCGAGAGCACGGCGTGGTGCAACCTCACGCCCACGATCTACCAGGACTCCGGCGCGATGCTGCACGTCACGGCGCGGCACGCCTACACTGAGTATGCCGAGAGTTTGCGGGCTACGTTCGAGTTTGCCACCGCGCCTGATGAGAAGGCCATCGTGCGCACGATGAAGTTTGATAACAAACCCGGCACCGTGGGCATCTTCATGCCGCCGAATCTGCTCACGGCAGAGAACTTGGCCTTGATGAAAACGGATGCGGAGATCGCCGAGGCCACTGGCAAGCTGGCGGATGCACATGCGTGGCCGACTCACGGTAAGCCATTGTCGAAGTTCCCCTTCTTCGTGAGCGCCAACATCGACAACAGCTTCACGCCACCCAGTGAAGCGGTGAGAGCACGCGAGCAGAAGACCCTCGACTACTTTGGCTTCACCTCGAGCCATCTGCGACACATCGGCGGTGCGTGGCTGATGAAGGACAAGTCGTTCTGCAGTCCTGATATCGAGAAGATGCGCGCCAAGCTTCAGCAAGCGGCAGCAGGTTTCAAAAAGGAGGGCGGCAAGGTCGAAGACATCGTTTTTTGCGAGCTGACGGATGAACCCACGGGTCAACCGCTCGACTTCATCTCAAAGGAGCCGTCCTACGCGGAGCCGTTTAGAGCGTGGTTGAAGAAGCTGGGCAAAACACCTGCTGATTTGCTGGTGAAGGACTGGGACGCCGTGAAGATCGTCACGCGCGAGCAACGTGCCGAGTCGCCAGCGCTCTACTATTACTCGCAGCGCTTCCGCACGCGGGCTTTGGGCGATTTCATGGCCACGCAGGGCGCGATGGCGAAGGAGATCTATGGCGGCGACTTTCCTGTGTTGGCCAATTTCAGCGATGGCGCGGTGTATGGCGCTAACTTTTACATCCAGGGCGTGGATTACTTCGAGCTTCTCGATTCACCGGATCAAAACGCCATCTGGGGCGAGGATTGGGCGAATGGATCGTCATCGTATCAATGCGCCTCTTTCAACATCGACCTCATGCGTGCGGCCACACGCGAGCGCGGACAGATCATTGCTCATCACCTCGTCTCCCACGCGAATCGCAAGGCCTGGGACATCAAACTGAAGGCGACGAGTGAGGTGGCTCGAGGCGTGAAGATCTTCAATAACTTCAGCTACGGTCCCACGTGGGCCACGCATGAGGGCGGGCCGTATTGGCGCTCGCATGTGTGGCAGGGCAAACCTGAGACTTGGACGGCCAATGCAGCGATCACACGCGAGATCGGTGCGGTGGAGGACATCGTGCTCAGTGCCATGCCAGCGCCCGCCAAGGTCGCGCTGCTCTACAGCACCGCGAGTGACGTGTGGACGGTGGAGGAAACCAACGCGTATGGCTTTGACCGCATGCACACCTGGATGGCGCTCTCTCACGCGCAAATGCCCGTGGACATCATCTCTGAGCAACAAGCGGAACGTGACATGCTCGATTCCTATCGCGTCTGCTACCTCAGCGGCCCCAATCTCACCATCGCCGCCGCCACGAAGCTCAAGCAGTGGGTGAAAGCCGGCGGCACGCTCTGGCTCACTGCCGGTGCCGCATCGCGCGATGAGTTCAATCGCCCATTGCACGTGCTGGACGATATTTTGCCCGCCACTCGCAGTGAAGTGATGCCCTTGCAGGCCTTTGTGGCATCGGGGCGCTATTTGAACACCCTCGCAGCCAAAGACGAAGTCCAATGGGAAGGCGGTAAGGCGTCTGTGCTCGCGATCAAGCAGCCACTGACTGCCAACGCTGGCTCCACCACGCTCGCCAAGCACAAAGACGGCAGCGCAGCGATGGTGCGCGGCAGCGCAGGCCAAGGACAGATCACCTGCTGCGGTTTCCTGCCTGCACTGAGCTACATCAAGTCTGCACTCGATGCCCGCGCGGCGTTGCAAAAGAAGATCGATGACAAAACCACCCTCACCGCAGACGAGCAGCATGAGGCCAAACTCATCGAGCGCAGCTACAACCCCTGGAAATTCCCCTCCGACCTGCGCGACATCATTCTCACGCCCACGGCGAAAATCACGAAGCCAATCCTCTGCGATCACGCCCTCGTTGATGCCGTGTTCATGCCGCATGAGAAGGGAATCGTCATCCCACTCGCCAACTACACACTGGAGCCGATCCAGAAGCTCACGCTCACGATCAATGTGCCACGCACGATTGCCAAAGCTGAGTCAGCGACTCACGGCGAGATCGGCTTCAAGCAAACAACACCCACGACCGTCGTGTTGTCGCTGCCGCTCGATAACAATGACTTTGTGAAGCTGCTGTTCCCATGAAACTCTTGAACATCATCATCGGCCCACTCTTCATCTGCGCGCTCCTGCATGCAGCTGACCCGCTACAACCGCGCAAAGGTGAAGTGCCTGCGTCGGGGCTTTATGTGCCGGTGAGCTTGGATGGCTATGCGAGTGACAAATCGGGTGCTGGATTTGCCGAATCGCATGTCACGGTGGCAAATGTGCCTTTTGATCTCGTGACAAAGGCAGGAGCGGACAACTTCTTCTTGAAGTCAGCGGCATGGCCGGACTGGAAGGAAGACCCGAGTAAATACACCGCCGACTATGACAAGGGGCCTGCAGTGGCGGGTGATCCGCAGCGGCCGATGTTCAAGGTGCCGGTCGCGGATTACAGCGCGGTGTATTTGCTGGCGGCTTGCGACAATGACCGAGCGCTGTCGAATGTGGTGAGCTTTCGCATCGGCGCGATGGATGGAGCGCGGCGGGTGACGCTGCATGATTTCTCGGTCAAAGTGCCGCGCTTTGATGAAGCCAAGGCTGCAGGGATCAGCACAATCATTGCGACACCCGCAGGGAATGTGTTCTTGATCAAAGTGCCGCTGGGTTTGGCCATGGCACAGGATTTCACGGATGAATGGGCGCTGGATGTGGAGGTGACCAAGGAACTGCAACTCGCGGTGCGTGCGCCTGATCCCTGTCGCTTCAATTACCGGCCCATCGGTCCGCCGAGTGGTGTGCATGTGTTTGGCATGACCTTCGCACGCTCTCCGGTGCAGATGAAAGTGACGAGCGATGAAGTCGGTCACGTGTTTGTGGAGCCGCAAAAGGCTACGTTTCATGTCGATCTGCGCGGGGTGGGACGAGTGAACAACAAGCTGACGCTCGAAGCCACGGCGACCGCTTTCGATGGCGAGACGGTCACGGCGACCACCGAGGAGTTTGAGATGGCGGTGGGTGTGCAGTTGCGCAAACACATGACGCTGCCAGTGAAGCGTCGTGGCTATCACGAAGTGCGCATCCGGCTCATGAATGGCCGCACGGAGGTGCTGCGGCGTGAGACGACCTTTGCCATGCTGCCGACGGACACGCGCAAGCATCGCGATGAGTCGCCCTTTGGCACCTGGGACTTCGGCGGAGCGCACTTCACGCCGAGCGATCCTGATCTTGTCGGCCCGCTCTATGTGAAGGCGGGCTTGCGCTATGGTATGTTCAACTACAGCGCGGAGGCGCGGAAGAAATACGGCGTGCTGAACGGTCACGAGTCCAAGAGCGCCGACCTGCTCGCGAAAAAGACGGCCGATGACCCGCTGATGCCGCAGAACGTGCTCATCTTCCACGAGCACGCCATCAGCGGCCCGCACATCATCCGCACTCCGGATGTTTTCACCGGTCGTCCAGCCTATAAGATGGATGTCACGGAGCAGACGAAGTTTGATGCGATGTGGAAGGAAGCGCTCGACATCGCCAAGGCTACGCGAGCGCAGTTTCCGCAGGCCAAGCTCGCCTTTGGCAATGGGAATCCGCATCTCATGGAGGAGTTCGCGCGGCACAAGTTCCCGGCGGAGTTATTCGACTCACGCGGCAACGAAGCCGGCAGTTTCATGCGCATGCCGGAGACGCAGCCGCTTGATTTCGTGGCGAACAACGCCAGCCTCTGGATGGATCGCCAAATCCTCGATCACTACGGCTACAAGGACAAGCCCATCACCCAATGCTACGAGGTCTGCTACCCCAGCACGAACCCCGGCAATCTCTCGCTCAAGACGCAAGCCAGCTACTACGTGCGGCACATGATCCACTCGCTTGTGTGGGGCATTCCTGTCATTCGTCCGTCGTGCATCTGCGATGTGGGCAACTCCTATCAGTTCAGCAACTGGGGCTCCTGCGGCCTCTGCTTTGCCAAGCCCGAGCTTTCGCCCAAACCCTCGTATGTCGCGATGGCAACGCTCACTCGACAACTTGATGGTGCGAAGTTTAGCCGTGTGATCGAGACCGGATCGCCGGTGGTCTATGCAGTGGAGTTTGCGAAGAGGGAAGGTGGTTTTGTGACGGTGGCTTGGACGTTGCGGGGTGAGCAATGGATCAAGTGCCCAAATGTGGCCACTGCGCTGGACGTCATGGGGAACGATCTTCTCACCAGCGACATCAGAACCACGCGCATGACGATATCGCTCAGCAGTGGAAATGCGATCGCTGCGCAGACGACCGTCGCATTAACTCCCGACCCCGTGTTCATCTTGGGCGAAGGTCCTCTGGGGCGCGTCGAACTGGCCAAGAGCCAACGCCCGGGCGATGGTGACACTGCCACCACAAAACGCCCGGTTGCTCCTCAAAGCCCAAAGCCGGTGGTGATTTCCTCGCTCGCCGAGCTCACCGAGTGGCAGATCGAATCCGAGCCGAACACCGAGCTTGAATGGTTCAACTTCGAGTGCCCACGCCGCAAAGGGGACTTCGAGTTCGTGGAGGTGGCTGAGTTTGAAGGCGAGAAGCAAGTGCTCAGCGTGAAGCCAAAGCTGCCCGTCGCAGGTTCGCCGCACTTGCCGATGTATTCGGAGCTGAGCTTGAGGAAGCCCATCGAACTTCCCGGCAAGCCCACCGAGATCGGCCTCATGGTGAACGGCAACGGCGGCTGGGGTCGCATCATTTTCGAACTCACCGATGCCAGCGGCCAGCGCTGGACCAGCATTGGAGCCGCGATGAAGGGCGAGGCCACGCGTTGGATGGCGGATTGGATGAGCGAGAAGGAACTCGCTGCGATGAAGACCATGAAGGTCAGCGATTGGAACACCAACGACGTCTGGCAACGCAGTCGCATCAACTTCGAAGGCTGGCGTTACCTGAAGTTCCCGCTCCCCGGTCAATACGACGGCGAAGGCTACCATTGGCCCGCCAACTGCAATTGGAAGTCCACTGGAGACGGCGTGGTGAAGTATCCGCTGAGGTTCACCAAGCTCATCATCGAATTGCCCGAGAAGGTGCTCTACCTGAACAAGATGATCGCCGTCCCCCGAGCCGAGGTGTATTTGAAAGGCCTGCAAGTAACCTATGAATCACCCAACAAAGTTTTCGCCGCCCCATAGCGTGGCATAGGCTTTCCAGCCTGTGTCCTCATCACTCCACAGCCTAGAAAGGCTATGCTACTCCTCATGACACACCCACTCGTCTCCTACCCACAACTCCCCGACACACCGACCTCGCATCTCCCGTTCAGCCCGTGCGTGGTCGTGGGAGATCTGATCTTCGTTTCCGGCCAGGCCTCCGTCGATCAAGCGGGCAACATCGTCAGCGACACCTTTGAAGGCGAGTTCCGCCGCAGCATCGAAAACGTGCGCAAGGTGCTCGAAGCCGCTGGTAGTGACCTCGCGCACGTCGTGCAGACGCGAAATTACGTCCGCGATGCCGAAGACGTGGTGCTCTACAACCAGCTCTACCGCGAATACTTCCCGCAGCCGTCGCCTGCGCGCACCACGATCACGAATTGCCTGCCGCCCTCGCTGAAATATGAAGTCGAAGCCGTCGCCGTGCGCAAACACACCTGATTTTCATTCCATGAACAACGACGAAGCCGCCCGTCGCGCCTATTGGGCCGACCAAATGGAACAAGGCTACGCGATCGTGCAGAAACTGATCGAGTTTCCGGTCAACGAATGCGGTGAGATCTTCGCCTCCATTCCTGAAGCCGCTGCTGCTGCGAATGTGGAGATGCAATTCTCTACCAGCAAGATCGCGGGCGACTTGGATCGCGTTTACTTCTTGCGCGAGAGCCTTGTGCGCGATGTCATCACCATCGGTCGCGAAATGAACGAGCGCGGCTGGATCTTGAAGATTGAGGACGGTTTTCGCTCGCTGGAAATGCAGCGACAGCTCGTGCGCAAGCCGTCGGTCTTCGACACTGTGCTCAAAAAAACGATGTGGGAGCTCGGCGGCGAGATTCCCACACCAGAGATGATGTTCCGCCGCGCCATCGTGCTGACGGCGAACATGCCGAAGATGGGTGCGCACATGTCCGGCTCCGCCATCGACATCTCGGTCTTCCGCCGCGACGACGGCACCGAGGTCTGGCGCGGCTATCCGTATCTCGAAATGAGCGAATGCACGCCCATGCGCTCGCCCTTTGTCGCGCCCGAGCATGTCGCCACACGCCTGGAGATCTGCGCGATGATGGAGAAGCACGGCTTCATCCATTTCCCCTTCGAGTTCTGGCACTTCGACAAAGACGACGCCGGCATGCACATCCTCACCGGCAATCCCGCGCCCTGCCGCTTCGGCCCGGTGAACTGGAATGCGCAAACCAACGAAGTCACGCCGGTCGAAAACCCTCTCACGCTGCTGAACCCGCTGTCCGTCATCGAAACGGAAATCGCTGCTGCTCTGAAACGCGCCACCGCCCAGTAATCTCATGAAACGCCTGCTCATCTTCCTCCCGCTCGCCGCATTCGCGCAATCGGGTCGACCGCTGAAAGCTCCTGATGTGCCGAAGGATTTGCCGCCGCAGATCGAGACGCTGCAACCCGGCGTCAAACTCACGTTGCTGGCCGAGCATCCTGATCTCGTCACGCCGACGGGCATTGATGTGGATGACAAAGGACAAATTTGGCTGGCCTCGTGCCACACCCATTTTCGTCCTGAAGGTTACGCTGGTCCGCAGCACGATGAGATTCTGGTGTTCGACAAGGACGGCAAAAACCGCCGCGTCTTCTACAACAAGACCGACGCCACGATGCATGTCGAATGCGGCCCGGATGGCTGGATTTATCTCGCCGAGCGGGATCGCATCCTGCGCGTGAAGGACACGAATGGCGATGGCGTCGGCGACTTGGAAGAGAACCTCGCGACGATGAATACGCTCGCGGATTATCCGCACAACGGCCTCAGCGGCATGGCCTGGCATCCTGATGGCGGCTTGGTGTTCTCGCTTGGCGAAAACTTCGGCAAAGACTGGACCATCACCGGCACCGATGGCGCGAAAGTCAGCGGACGCGGTGAAGGCGGTGTCTTCCGCTGCACTGCCGATGGCAAAGGTCTGCGTCGCATCGCTCGCGGCTTCTGGAATCCCTTCGGCTTGCTCGTGCGCAAAGATGGCGAAATCTTCGCCGCCGAAAACGATCCCGGCAGCCGTCCGCCGTGCCGTCTGCTGAACATCGTCGAAGGTGCTGACTACGGTTTCCAGTGGGTCTATGGCAGCGCACCCGTGCATCCATTCGTCGCATGGAATGGCGAGCTGCGCGGCACACTGGGCATGGTGCATCCATCAGGCGAAGGCCCCTGCGCCGTCGTCGAACTCGGCGGTGGCGTGATGATTCCGTCATGGAGCGATCACAGCATCGACTACTTCCCGCTCACACGAAGAGGCGCGGGCTACACCTCTGAACGCATCCCGCTCGTCAAAGGCAGCGACTTCTTCCGTCCTACTTGCATGGTCGCCGCTGGCAACGGCGTGTTTTATCTCAACGACTGGGTCTTCAGTTCGTACCCGATTCACGGGCGCGGCAGACTTTGGAAGCTCGAAGTAACTGACGCGCCTTGGATCGCGAAAAAACAACCCATTACCGCCGAGGCTGAGCTTGCGAAAAAACTGCGCACTGGTGGAACGAAGCTCGAAACCGCCAAGCTCCTCGAACTCGCTCGTGGAACCGACAAATACCTCTCCGATGCCGCCCTCACCGCGCTTTCACGCGCCGGTTTGACTATCGAGCAAATCAAAGCCCTTGCCCCACAAGATCGCGTCTGGGCTTTCGTCGCCATGCGTCGTGTCGATTTGAACGATGAGCAGTGGGTGCGGGCCTTCATCGCCGATGCGGATCCCGAAATGCGCTTCGAGTGCCTGCGCTGGACCGCCGACGCAGTGCTGAAAACCTTCATGCCAGAGGTCGAAGCCATGCTTTCCGATCCGAAGCTCGACTTCCGACTCTTCGAAGCCGTGCTCGCCACCTGGAACACGCTGCGTGGCGAACCCGGCGCAGGCGTCACCAATCCCGAAGTCCTCGTCGAGCGCATCACGAACCTGAAAACACCCGCACGACTCAAAGGCTATGCATTGCGTCTCGCTCCGCCCACTCACAAAGCCCTCACGCTCGAACTCCTGCGCGAGTTTGCGAACAGCGCCGACGAAGTCCTCCAACTCGAAGCCGTGCGTACTCTCGCTGCACGCCGCGCCAGCGCCGACATCGCCGCCGATGACCAACGCAGCCTGCAACTCCGCGCCGAAGCCATCCTCGGCACCGACGACACCGTGCTGCTGCAAAAACTCGCCACGAGTGACAACACCACCATCCGCGACGAGGCCAAACGCGCCCTCCGCTTCACCGATGGCTTCACACCTGCAGCGAATCGCCCGCCCTTCGATCAAACCGATGCCTGGCTCAAACTTCTCGACACACTTCCCGGCAAACCCGACGCCGAAAACGGCCGCCGCCTTTTCTTCAACACCAAGGTCGCCATCTGCGCCACCTGCCACCGCCACAATGGTCGCGGCAACGTCGTCGGCCCCGACCTCACTCTCATCGCGCAACAAGGCGACCGAACTGCCATCCTGCGCTCCATCTTGGAGCCGCACCGCGAAGTCGCGCCGCAGTTCTACCCATCACTCGTGAAGCTCAAAGACGGCACCGAATTCACCGGCATCCTCCTCCGCTCCTCCAGCACCGAAGTCTTCCGCGACCTCACCGGCAAAGAACGCTCCTTCCCCGAAGCCGATGTCATCAGCCGCACCGAAATCAAAATGTCCCTCATGCCCCCCGGCCTCGTCATGTCACTCACCGATGCCGAGCTGCGCGATCTGCTGGATTTTTTGACGGAGACCCCACGCTTATGACTTCCGCCGAGCAGCTTGCTCAAGCCATCTGAGCCGTGTAGTCTTTGCCCATGACTCTCCAGATTCCAGATTCACTCGCCGTGCAGTCCGGGTGCAGCTCGCAGGAACTGCTCTTTGGCCTCGCCGTCGGCCTGTTCATGGATGGCAGGCTGACGCTGGGGCAGGCGGGCAATGCGCTCGGTCTTTCCAAGCCAGAGTTCATGCAGCTTCTAGGCCAGCGCGGCATTCCGATGCCGTATGACGAGAAGGATGTTGAAAGCGATCTGAAGACACTACGTCGGCTGTTTCCCAAGCAACCCGCGATGTCCGCCTGAGCCGTGATCGTCGTCAGTGACACCACCGCGCTCACGACGTTGATGAAAGCCGGCCTGGAGTCCGTGCTGGAACGTCTGTTCGGCACAGTCATCATACCAGAAATGGTCGCTCACGAGTTGCGACAGTTTCACACCAGCATTCCCACTTGGTGTGAGGTCCGAAAGGCAGATGCGCATCCGCTGCTTCCGGTCGTCTCCCTGACCATCGATGCAGGCGAAGCGGAGGCCATCTGCCTGGCCCTGGAATTAAAAGCTGACGCGATCCTTCTCGATGACCGCAAGGGCAAACGCGAGGCGGAATCTCGCGGCCTGTCCTGCCTGGCGCTGCCCGCGATTCTGCTCGAAGCGAAACTGCAAGGCTTGATTCCATCTCTCAACGTCGCCCTCGACCTGCTCGACGAACGTGGCAGCTACCGTCTCAAGGCACATGCCATGGAAGCGCTGCTGCGGGAAGCTGGAGAGCTTGGATGATTGCTGAAACTGGCGGCTGAACAGCGTTTTGAAGGCGCTGATTACCAACACCGCTCCATGCTCACCAAGCCTTTACTCTGCCTTGTCCTCATTGCGTCTGCCGCTGCCCAGGAACCTGTTCAACCTGCCGAGTTCGAGCACGCAGGCATTATTCAAGCATGGAAGACCTATGCTGACGTGCTCACGTTCGGCAGAGGTCAGACGCTCGCGCTGCTGGATGATGGCTGCACCATGGCGAGGCCGGAATGGCAGTCTGTAATCGACGGCGTGCCGAAGGTGCGCGTCACCTTTGATGCCGTGGATGGTGACAACGATCCCAAGCACGAAGGCAAGGGCTACCACGGCTCGACAATCGGCATCCCGTCGTCTGTGAATTACGCGGGCAAACGCGGCGTGGCCTACAACAACCAGCTCGCGGTCGTGCGCAGCCTTGAATGCTGCCATTGGAAGGTCGCTGACAGCGTTTCGCTCGCTAGGGCGCTGCAATGGGTGATCGACCATCACGCGGAGCATCTCATCACGACCGTGAATCTGGCTCCGGTCGATGATCTGGAACATGCGGGGCCGGTTGCGACGGAGATCGACGCCAAACTTGCCGAGCTGCGCAAACTCGGCATCTGGGTCAGCGCTCCGGCGGGCAACCACAACTTCACCAAGGGCATCTCGTGGCCCGCATCACAGCCGAACTGCTTCGCCATCGGTGCAGTGACACCGGGGAAGGATGTCGTGACGTTGGACCGCAGCGCCAAGATTGATCTGTTGGTGCCTGCGAAGGCCACGAGTTCCTCGAATGCCATTCTCTGCGGCTCCGTGATGCTGTTGCGTGAGGCGATTGAGAAATTCGGCTACGACTGGAGGAAGGACGGCGCGGACATCGCCACGGCGATGCTGAAGATCATGAAAACCACCGGCGTGGAGGTGGCGGACAAGCCCTCCGGCCTCACCTTCCGCCGACTCGATTTGATGGCCGCGTTGAAGCATGTGATGGGGAGGTGAAGCGACGTTCGCGATGTACTGAGGACAGTCCGCCCTACCTCATCACACCTCGCTGAGCACGCCGGAGTTCGCGCCGAACTTGTCCATCTCGATGCCGGTTTGCTGGAGCATGCGGACGAAGAGGTTGGAGAGGAAGGTGTTGTTCTGCTTGTCGTGCGCCATGTGTCCCGCGTGCTTGTAGCCGCCGCCGGCGAGGATGACGGGCAGGTTGGTGTTGTCGTGGTTCGACGCGTTGCCGAGGTTGCTCGCGAAGATGATTGACGAGCGGTCGAGCAGCGTGCTTTCGCTTTCGCTGCTGGCCTTCATCTTGTCCAAAAACTCGCCGAAGACCTTCATCTCCGTCTCCTCAATGAGCGCTAGCTGTTCCAGCTTGCCCGGATCTTGGCCGTGATGCGAGGCGTCGTGGTGGCCGATGTTCACGCCCTGAATCTCCGGCTTGTCCTGCGAGCCGAACCACAATGAAATGACGCGCGTGCTGTCGGTTTGAAACGCGAGATGCACCAGATCATACCACTGGCGGCTGCGCTCGACGAGTTGCGCACTGCTCAGTTCCTGCGGTGGCTTCATATTCACCTGCGGTTTCGGCGTGAGCTGCCAAGTTTCATCCTGCTGGAGCTTCTGTTCGGCTTCGCGGATGGAGGAGACATACAAATCGAGCCGCTCGCGATCCTCGCTGCCGAGTGTCGCGTTCAGGCTGCCGAGTTGATCGCGCACATCATCGAGAATGCTCTGTCCGTCCTTGATGCGGCGCATTTCGCGTGCGGTTTCGTCCGCAGTGCCTTGGATGAAAAGCTGCTTGAACACCGCGCTCACGCGATACTCCGCCGGAAGCCGCACACCACGGCGGTTCCACGCCGCGCTGCCGCCGCCGAGCACGAGCGAATTGAAACGCGTCTGCCCTGCGAGGTGCGACGCGACCTCCTGATCGAGCGAGATGCTGTTCTTGATGTCATTCGGCCGGATGAAATCGGGATGCACGCCGGTGAAGAGCCCCACCTCCGCGTAATGCCCCGCGCCGTAACGATGCGACAAACCGGAGAAAACGGTGAAGTCATCGCGGCGACTCTGCAGCAGCTTCAGGTAGCGGCTCGGGGTGTAGTTTTTGCCCGCGTCTGCCGGGAAAAAATTCGGCGCGTGCATGCCGAGCGGCCGGCCGATCAACAGCAGCCGTTTCGGCTGCGTGGCGGCTTTTTTCGCCTCTGCGGCGCTCAAAGGCATCATCGCATCGAGAAACGGCAGCCCGATGGCGATGCCTGAGGAACGGAGAAAAGTGCGGCGGTCGAGGATGTGGCGTGGCATGGCGGTGTGGCGGCTTATTTGTTTCTAAACGGACGGCTCTGCACGATTTCATGCACCAGCGTGCGCAGGCCGTAATTCTTGGTCTTCACTTTGGCGACGAGCTGTTCGATCACCTCGCGGTCGGCGAACTGTGGCTCCGCACCGGTGGCGTAGGTGAGCAGCTTCTCGGCGAGGTTGCGGGCGATTTGATCCGGGTTTTCGAGGAGGATGCGTTTGTAGTCCTCGATGGTGGTGAAGGCTCTGCCGTCGTGGGTGACGCCGCCTTTCTCGACATCGGGTCCGCGATAGAACGCGCGGCCGGTGAAGCCGGGGATTTGCACGATGCCGGCCTTCGTGCGGGCGGAGGCGCGGTAAAATTCGCGCCAGCCGCCGATGGGATCAAAGGACTCGAGTGCGAAGCCAGGCGGGTCGATGTGCTGATGGCAAGTGTTGCAGCTCTCGATGCTGCGATGCTTGTCGAGTTGCTGGCGGATCGTCGTGGCACCCCGGATATCCGGCTCGATGGCGGGAATGTCCGGCGGTGGTGGTGGCGGCGCCTTGCCGAGGATGCGCTCCAGCACCCACTTGCCGCGTAGCACGGGCGAGGTCGTCGTGCCATCGGCGGTGACTTTCAAAATACTGCCCTGCGTCATCACACCGCCGCGATGCGAGCCAGCGGGGAGATTCACGCGGCGGAATTCCGACTGGGGGGCGGAAGATAATGAGACAATCAGACCATGAGACGGGGAGATTGGAGCTATCTCCTTGTCTGGCTGTCTCCCTGTCTGATTGTCTTTCGCCGCAGCATCAAAGGCTTCCGCAATGCCATAGTGCTCCGCAAGGCGGCGATTCACGAGCGTCCACGAAGAATCGACGAACTCGAGCACGCTGCGGTCGTTTTGCAGCACGTCGTCGAAGAAACGACGCGTCTCCTCCGGCATCGCCCACAGCAGCGTGCCGTCGAAGTCGCCGTACAGGTTCGGATCGGGGATGGTGGCGTCGATTTTGCGCAGTTCGAGCCATTGGCCGGTGAAGTTCTCGGTGAAGCCGCGAGCGCGTGGCGAATTCAGCAGCCGCTCAGTTTGTTTGCGCAACTCATCCGGCTTGGTCACATCGGCGGCGAGCAGTTCCGCGTCGGGCGGAAGCGAGGTGAGGAAAAACGCGAGACGATTGGCAAGCGCATGTCGATCAAGCTCACCCGGTGCTTCGATGAAGAACAGAAACTGCGGCGAGGTGAGGACGCTCTTGTAGCCGAAGGTCATCGCGTTCACGAAGTTTTCACCCGCATCGAGCTTGGCATGAACCTTGCCGATGAAGTGCTTCAACGTGCCCTCATCCACCGGACGGCGAAACGCGCGTGGGATGAAGGCGCGCAGCAGTTTGTCGGCGTCCTCCTTCGGCGTGGCGCTTACGGGTTCGAGCGGATCATTGAGCCACTGGTAGATGTTCGTGCGCTTGCTCCAGTCCTGCGGCTTGCGGCCCTCCGCCTTCGCTTTGACCACTGATTGCGGCATCAGCTCGGAATTGTCAAACATCGTGCGAAAAGCCTGCGATGGGAAAGGATCGACCGGGCCTTCGATTTCGAGCCATTCGATGACGAAGCCGGGGCCGGTATAGTCCTCGATGGGTTTCTTGGTGGCGCGGATGTCCCAGTTCAATTGAAGCTGCAGCACAAACGCCTCGCCCGCTTCGAGATCGATCTCGGTTTCGATCAAGCGTGGCGCGCCAGGCGGAAAATCGACGGTGTCACGCACCACAGGCGGTTCACGGCCGCGGTCCACGGTGCAATACGCCACAGGCACGGGCAGATTCACCGCGCCGACGGCGCTGGCGGACATGCGGACCTTGTAGCGACCCGCTCCCTGCACGTTTGGCGTACACACGAGGCCGTAACGCGGCAGCTTGCTGTAAACGACGAGCGCGTCGCCTTTGAGGAAGCAACTGCGTGTGAGCGTCTGTTTAAAGTTGCTGCCGGTGTCCGCGATCTGGCGGCCAGTGCGGCGATCTTTGAGCGGCAGGTGAGGATGCACCGGAATCACGGAGCTCACCGCCTTTTCCGCGGCCTCTTGATACAGCAGCAGATGCGTCGAGGAGAGGTCCAGCACGGCGCTGACATTGTCGAAGCCGCCCGCGCTGTTTTCCTCCGGCAGCAGTTCCTTGAGCTTCGCCCGCGTGCCGACGAGTTCGCGCACCGTGTTTTCATATTCGGTGCCGTTCAGGCGGCGCACCGGCACGCGGCCCTGCGTGCGTTGCTTTTCCAAAGACGCGAGATGGAGAGATTCGCGCAGAGTTTTCACCGATTCATCGCGCAGCGCCTGCGGCGGCTGCTCTTCCTTCTTCGGCGGCATCTCGCCTGCCGCGAGCCGATCATGCACCTTGATCCAGGTTTTCATGTTCACCTCGCCATCGAGCCGCAATTTGCCCTTCTGTACGTCCGCGCCATGACACTCGACGCAGTGTGTTTCCAGCAACGGCTTCACATTGACCGGGAACGATTCAGGCACGGCCAAAGCGGCAGTGCTGGAAAAACAAAGCAGGATGGTGGCGGAGCGAGCGTGCATGAGGACCGAGTTTCAACGTTCTGGGATTGCCAGCCTTGCTTGGATCGTGTTGGAAGCAACCTTCCTGCTTCCGCAGGCTTTTCCGTGGAAGTCGTCTCTGCCAGAGTCGTTCTCCCATGCCCATGCATACACGACTGATCTTCCTGATGGCCGTTTCGACACCGATCTGGGCCGCAGAACCGCTTTCCATACAAGTCGTGACCGTTCCTGGCACGCCGTGGCAGCGTCACACCATCGACAAGACCTCGCGTGGTGCGGATGGCGTGAAGCTGGGTGATTTGAATGGCACACGCTCGGCGGCTCGAAGGCTCTGAAGTATGACCTGGTGCAAACGCTCGATCTCGACGGCGATGGCGATCTTGATGTCATCACCTGCGAGGAGCGTGACCAGCTCGGCGTCGTGTGGTATGAGAATCCGCAGCGCTGAAGCGTGTTGCCATGCGCTTGTTGTAGCTCGGTATTCCGATACCGAGTCGGCACCGTCGCGGAATCAGAATTCCGCGTTACAACCACGCGTCGCCACAGATGGAGTGAGTAAACGCAGGCTAATGTCGGCGCAGACCTGTCCGTTGCAGCAGGCATGAGTCACGACCGCTTTATCATTGCCCTGCTGTTCGTGCTCGTGCCCGGTTTAGTCCTGAACTGGAACGAGAGGCCGATTCCTGCGTTTGCAGGCATTCTCGTCCGGCTGCGGCATGAGTGCGATCCGGCGAACCCGGAGGCGGATTATCATTGGTCGCAGCGCACCATGCCGACGGAGCGCAAGCGTGAGGCTATCATCGAGGACTGTCGCAAAATTGGCACCAGCCTGCTGCCAGACGTGCGCAGGCAAATGACGCAGGAGGTGGATGACGAGATGCGCGGCATGCTCACCGTGATTGCTGCGGCACTCGGTGATGAGGCTTCGATTGAGTCGGCGGGCAGGCAGATGATCTGGTCGGACTTTCCTGCCGTGCGCATCAGCGCGGCGAAAACGCTGCGTCGTCTCCAGGACCGCCGGACCTTCGAATGGTTCCTCGACGCGATGGACGACGGCCATTTCGTCGTCAACGGCGGCTGCGGCACCCTGCGGGAGAAGTTTTACCCGGTGCGCACCATCGCACGGCTGGCGTTGCGGGAGTTGATCGCCCGCCATCCCGATGATCGTGTGATGCAGGGCTGGAGCGGTCCGCTGGAAGGAATGTCACCCTCGGAGACTTTGGAAGATTTGTCACGGCGCATGAGGGAAGCCAAGATGCGCGAATTGGAGGCGCTGGTTGAGGCTGAATATCGCCGGCTAAAAGAACCATGAGGCGATGATGAAAGCGCAAGGTGACCGGTTGTAGACCGTACTTTGCGAAGCTCATGCAGGCACGCCTCACCGGTCTTATTCTCCTTGTCTCTGTCATCACCGCCCGCGCCGCGGATATGACACCTGATCAGCGTGCCTTTTTCGAAAGCAAGATTCGTCCGGTGCTCGTGAAGCATTGCTACGAGTGCCACTCGCAGGGTGCGAAGAAGCTTGGTGGCAAGCTGCTGCTCGATGCGCCTTCGGAAATGATCGTCGGTGGCGAGTCGGGACCGTCTTTGATTCCAGGCAAACCCGATGAGAGCCTCATCGTGCAGGCCGTGCGCTACGACGGCCTCGAAATGCCGCCGAAGAAGCGGCTGCCGGATCATGTCGTGAATGATTTCATCGAGTGGGTGAAGATGGGCGCGCCCGATCCTCGTGCGGATCTGCCCAAAACCGCGCAACGCGCTCCGCAGGAGCCGCTGTGGTCCTTGCAGCCCGTTGCCAATCCCCAGCCGCCGAAAGTCCAAAACACCGTCTGGCCACGCGAAAGCCTCGATGCGTTCGTTTTGGCCAAGATTGAGGGAGAAGGCATCCAACCTTCCCCCGATGCTGAAAAGGCCGTTTTGAAGCGCCGCCTTTCGTTTGACCTCATCGGCCTCCCACCGTCCGACTTGTCCGACACGTCAGACCTGTCCGACTACGTCGATTCGCTGCTCAGCAGTCCCCACTTCGGCGAAAAATGGGGCCGTCATTGGATGGATGTGGCGCGTTATGCCGAATCGAACGGCAACGACGGTCTCAGCCGCAATCCGAGCTTCCCGCATGCGTGGCGCTATCGCGACTACGTGATCCGCGCCTTCAACGAAGACCTGCCCTATGACCGCTTCATCACCGAGCAGCTCGCGGGCGACTTGCTTCCTGCCGATTCGCCTGAGCAGCGCGACCGCCAGCTCATCGCCACAGGATTGCTCGTACTCGGTGCCAAGCCTGCAAAGGCGATGAACGACAATTTCGAGATGGATGTCGTCGCCGATCAAATCAACGTCATCGGCAGCGGCATCCTCGGCCTCAGCGTCGGCTGCGCCCGCTGTCACGATCACAAAACGGACCCCATACCGACTCGCGACTACTACGCGCTGGCCGGCATCTTCAAAAGCAGCGAGACGATGTGGGGCGCGGCTGCGCATCAAGGTCTCACCGCGCCGCAGACACCGCTGCACGAGTTGAAGGCCGCCGCCAAAGTCACGACTCGCGCCGAGGTGGAGGCGATTATCAAGGCCAACCCGCCGCATCGGCCGCCCGCGAAGCCCAGCTTCAAATACGCAGCCGACACGCCTCTGGCCATGGGGATGAGCGAGGCCAAAAAGATTGAGGATTGCAAACTGAACATCGACGGCGAGTCGAAGAAACTGGGTGCCTCCATTCCCCGCGGTTTTCTGAGCGCCTGTGGCGGCGGCGCTTTGGCCGATGTGAAGCAAAGCGGCCGGCTGGAACTGGCAAGGTGGCTCGCCAGCCCGCAAAACCCGCTCACCGCTCGTGTGATCGTGAACCGCGTGTGGCTGCATCTCTTCGGTGAAGGCTTGGTGCCCACGCCGGACGACTTCGGCGTGTCAGGCGAGCGCCCCACGCACCCTGAGCTGCTCGATCACCTCGCCACGCGTTTCATGCGCGAAGGCTGGTCGGTTAAGAAGCTCATCCGCAGCATCGTCTTGAGCCGCACCTATCAACTCGCCACGCAAAGCGGTGATGCACCGTTGTTTTCGCATCATCAACGCCGCCGTCTCGACGCGGAGACGATCCGTGATGCCATGCTCACCGCCACCGGCGATCTGAATCCGCAGCCTGCCAGCGGATCGCTCATTCAGCATCGCGACGTGCTCATCAACGAGCTGCCGCCGCTGCACCAGCCAAGCACGCATCGCAGCGTCTATCTGCTCATGCTGCGCAACTCGATGCCGCCGGAGCTCACGCCCTTCAATCTGCCCGATGCCACAACCATCACCGGCAGGCGCGACCGCAGCACGCTCGCCACACAGCCGCTCTATCTGCTGAACAATGCCTTCATCGTCGATCAATCCCGACGCTTCGCCGCGCTGCTGCAAAAAACGGCCGCGGATGACACGAAACGCATCCAGATCGCCTATCGCCGCGCTTTGGGCCGTGATGCCAGAGATGCCGAGGTGCAACGCGCTCGTGATTTCCTGCGTGAGGCCGATGCCATGCTCGTCTCGTCGCAGAACAATGAAAACAAACGCCGCAGCGATGCCTGGGCTGCCTTTTGCCAGGCGCTGCTGGCCAGCAACGAGCTGCGATATGTGGACTGAACCCAGCGTATGACTGCGCCGATGAATCCATTCTCCCGCCGCCAGATGCTCCGCTCCGCCTCGTGTGGATTCGGCTATCTCGCGATGTCAGGCATCGCGGGAGCCACCTTGGATGCACGGCCTCCGCGGGTTCGTGCGAGGGCGCAACGCGTGATTTTTTTGAACATGGCGGGCGGTCCGGCGCAGATGGACACGTTTGATTGCAAGCCGCAGATCGGCCAGAAGCCGCATGCGGGCTCCATCGCGGAGTTCAAGCGTCGCGGACAGAGCGGCCTGTGGGTGAGCGAACTGCTGCCGAACATCGCACGGCATGCGGACAAGCTCTGTGTCATCAAATCGATGACCGCGGACACGAGCATCCACGCGCAGTCGATGCTGCAACTGCACACCGGTGACCGGCTACGGCCCTGCCCGAGCATGGGAGCGTGGGTGGCGTATGGTCTTGGCACGGAGAATCAGAATTTGCCCGGCTTCATCAGCTTCAACACCGCGAAGCCTGCCGAATACTCAGCCGCACAGCTTCCGTCCGTCTTTGGCGGCACACCGATCGGTGTGAATGGCGAGGACATGAGCAAGGCCACGATCAGCAACATCCGTGGCGATCATCTGCTGCTGAATGTGAAGCGTCGTCAGCTCGATCTCATCCAGGCGATGAATCGCGAACATCTCAGTATCCGTGCCGACGATGCGCAGCTCGACGGTGTGATTCAGACGATGGAACTCGGCTTCCGCATGCAGGCGGCGGCTCCGGGTTTGCTCGACATCAGCCAGGAGTCGAAGACGACGCTGGAACGTTATCGGGTGGGCAAAAACTTTAGCGCAGGCACCTGCAAATCGACCGACTTCGGCCGTCAGTGCCTGCTGGCACGTCGCTTCTGCGAGGCGGGCGTGCGCTTCATCGAGATCACGCACGGCAGTTGGGACCAGCACACGGATCATCGGCGCGATCTCACCGCGAACTGCGCCACCACAGACGCTCCGATCGCCGCATTGCTCGATGATCTGGATGAGCGTGGCCTGCTGGAGGACACGCTCGTCGTCTGGGGCGGTGAGTTTGGCCGTCCAGGCCTCGAACCGGGCAAGGACAAGGATCAAACCGGTCACCAACATCGTGCCTTCACCTTCTGGATGGCCGGTGGCGGCGTGAAAGCCGGTCACGCGCATGGCGAGACGAATCACGACGGCAGCACCGTCGTCGATGGCGCGGTGCATTTCCGCGATCTGCACGCCACGATCCTCCACATGCTCGGCCTTGATCACGAAAACCTCGCCGTTGTCAGCGGCGGCCGCCGCATCCGCCTCACCGGCCTGCAAGGCGGCAAGGTGGTGAAGGAGATTTTGGCATGAGGTTGTTTCGTGTTCTCACCGCGTGGGTGGTTTCGACCTGTTGTGCTGTTTGCGGACAGGAGATCACGCTGGAGGCCAAGCGTCAGCATTTGGGCAAGGCGGGCCAGTTTGAGTGGGAGATCTTCAAAGATCGTCCGGTGGATGCGCAGAGGTTGGAGCTGCGGTTTGAGGCGAAGGTGAACGCAGTGGAGCACACGCTGCGCATTTGGCAGAGTGATGTGAAGCTTGGCTGGCCGGTGATGCTGAATGGCCGTCGCCTCGGAGCACTTACGACGACGGAAACGGCGTTGGAATGCGTGCTGGCGGTGCCTGCGGGTGCTTTACGTGACGGAGAGAATGTTTTGATCATTGACGCGCCTGCCGCACTTGATGACATCGAGGTGGGACCGGTGTTTCTCGATGCGAGGCCGGTGATTGAGGTGATCGGTGGTGCGAGTGTGACGGTGAGTAGCGACGAATTGCCAAGTCGGCTCACGCTGACGCGGAAGGATGGCACCTTGCAGCCGCTGCGTGCCGAGCCTGTGGGCGACGTGGCCGTGCGGACAGGCGTGGTTTACACGAAGAACGGCCGTGTGACGATTTATGTGCCGCCTGGTGAGTATGTGCTGCATGCCGGGCGCGGTTTTGAATGGGGTGTGGAGCGTGTGAAACTGTCGTTGAAAGCGGGTGATGCCAAAGACGTGAGCGTGAAGCTGCGGCACGAGGTGGACACGCGGGGATGGATCGCGGCGGACAGCCACATTCACACGCTGACGCACAGCGGACATGGCGATGCGAAGATCGAGGAGCGCATGCTGACCATCGCAGGCGAAGGAATCGAGCTGGCGATCGCCACGGATCACAATCATCACACGGATTACGCGCCCATCGCGGCCAGCACGGGCGTGGCGCAGCATTTCACGCCGGTCATCGGCAACGAGGTGACGACGAAGCATGGGCACTTCAATGCCTTCCCCATCGCTCCGGGGGCGAAGGTGGTCGATTTCAACGAGCAGGACTGGTCAAAGCTGATTCCGGCCATCCGTGCCACACCGGGCGTGCAGGTGATCACGCTGAATCATCCGCGTGATCTGCACAGCGGCTTCATTCCGCTCGGCGGTGTGCAGTTCAACCCGAAGACGGGCAAACATCGCGCTGGTGATGCGCTCAAGATTGACGCGCTGGAGGTGGTGACCTCGGCGGCGATGCAGTCGGATGTGTTTCTGCTGTTCCGTGACTGGTTTGCGCTGCTGAATCGCGGCCATCGCATCGCGGCGGTGGCGTCGAGCGACTCGCATGACGTGAACCGCTTCATTTTGGGCCAGGGGCGCACTTATGTGGCAGCGAAGGATGCTGATCCGTCGAAACTGGATCTGGATGCGGTCTGGCGTAGTTACCAGCAGGGGCGTTTGCTCGTCAGCCTGGGATTGATGACGACGCTCAAGGTCGATGACCGCTTCACTGTTGGCGATCTCGCCACTGGCCTCGGTGAGCAGGTCAAAGTCGAGGCTGTGGTCAGCGGTCCCGCGTGGGTGAAAGCGGATCGTGTCGAACTCTTCGCGAATGGCATTCGCATTCGCGAGCAGTCCATCACGGACGATCATCGAGCCGGCGAAAAGACCCGCATCACATGGAAACTGACGAAGCCAGCGCATGACGTGCATCTCGTGGCCATCGCCACGGGGCCGGGTGTCACCGAGCCATTTTGGGAGATTCCGCGTCCGTATCAACCAAGCAGCAAGATCTTCACGCCACGCGTCATTGGCTCCACCAATCCCATTTGGATCGACGCTGACGGTGATGGAAAGTTTCAATCTGCCTTCGCCATCGCGCAGGCTCTCATCCATCGATTCGGCAGCGATCAAGACAAGCTGCGTGATGCTTTGAAGAAGCATGACGAGGCGGTCGCAATCCAGGTTGAATCACTTCTTTCCCACTAATCACTCCACACCATGAAATGCCTCACGCTTGGTCTCATCCTTGTCTCCACCACGCTCTGCACTGCCGAAGAATCCACGCTCCGCGCCGGTGCTGCGGCAGTGGACATCACGCCGAGGCAATTTCCGATGAACATGCCCGGTGGATTCAGCGCGAACATGGCGGAGAAGGCGCATGATCCCTTCTACGCACGCGCCTTGGTGCTCGATGACGGCAAAACGACACTGGCGATGGCCGTGGTGGACAATCTGGGTGCCGGTCCCGATGTGCTGAATGAAGCCAAGGCGCTGGCTGCCACGAAGACGGGCATGAAGCCGGAGAACATGCTCATCAGTTCCACGCACACGCACAGCGGGCCGTCGTTGAACACCCGCAGCGAGGCTGCGGCGGCCTACTACAAACTCTTTGTCGAGGGCGTGGCCGAATCCATCGCCAAGGCGCATGCGGCGTTGAAGCCAGCCGCCGTCGGAGCAGCTTCGCACCCGTTGCCGGACGAAGTGTTCAATCGTCGCTGGTATCTGAAGCCGGGCAAGATGCCGCTGAATCCGTTCGGCAGGATGGACACGGTGAAGATGAATCCCGGCACCAGTCCCGATGTGCTGGATCATCCCGCCGGACCGACTGACCCCGACATCACGATCATCTCCGTGCAGGGCGAAAAGCGGCAGCCGCTGGCGTTGTTCGCGAACTACTCGCTGCACTATGTCGGCGGTGCGCCGGACGGCCAGATGTCGGCCGATTACTTCGGCGAGTTCGCACGCGTTGTACCCTCGCGCGTGCGTGGCGATGAAACCTTCGTCGCCATGATGTCGAACGGCACCTCGGGCGACATCAACAACATCCCCTTCGGTGTCACGCGGCCTCCGCGTGAGCCGTTTGAGCAGATTCGCCTCGTCGCGGCCAAAGCTGCTGACACAGCATGGTTTGCGCATCAAAAAATCGGCAAACACAATGCCACAGCGCGCCTCGGCATGCTCCAGCGCGAGATCACTCTGAAGTATCGTCGTCCCAATGACCAGGAAGTCGCCGAGGCGAAGGCGGTGCTGGCGGTGAAGGACAAGGAGGCCATCGAGAAACTGCCGCGTCTCGCCAAAAACTACGCTGGCAGCGTGGTGAGCGCCGCTGAACGTCCGGAGGAAACCATCACCGTCAAAATTCAGGCCATCCGCATCGGCGATCTTGCGGTGTGTGCCATTCCGTTCGAGACCTTCGTCGAAATCGGCCTCGATTTGAAAAAACGCAGCCCGTTCCCGCAAACGATGGTCATCGGCCTCGCCAACGGTCGTCACGGCTACCTGCCCACGCCGGAACAGCACAAGCTCGGCGGCTATGAGACGTGGATCGGCACGAACAACGTGCAGGAGGACACTTCGGTCATTCTCACCAAGAACCTGCTGGAGATGTTGAACGAATTGAAGCGTTAAAGTGGCAGCGTCAGGCCAAAACAGGTCTCGTCCGAGGCAGAGCTGAGCAATTCCAATTCACCGCCGTGTGCCCGCGCAATTTCACGGGCGATGGCAAGACCGAGGCCGACGCCTTCGGCGCGATTGCGGGCGGCGTCGGCACGATGGAAGCGCTGGAAGATTTTTATGCGATCTGCCTCGGGAATGCCAGGGCCGCTGTTGGCGACGGTGATGCGCAGTGATTTTTCATCTTGGGCGAGCGTGAAGCGCACGAAGCCGCCGGGCTGGTTGTAGCGCAGAGCGTTGGCGGCGAGATTTTGCAGCAATTGATGTAGCAGGATGGAATCTGCCCGCACGACGCAGTCTGATGCGATGTCGTGCTCGATGCGCAGTCCGTTGGCGAGGATTTCAGCATCAGCGATGACTTCATGCAGCATGTCGCTCACGTTCACCGGCTGCAGATCGAGCGGCAGTTTGCCGGCATCGGCCTGGGCGAGCAGGAGCAGCTTTTCGACGATGGCTTTGAGATGCTGCACTTCATCGAGCAGCGGCACGATGCGGCGCTGCTCGGCGGAGTCATCAGGCGAGTGCTGCAAGGCCTGCTCCAGCTCGCCTTGCAAAATCGCGAGCGGGGAACGCAGTTCGTGCGCGGCGTCGGCGGTGAAGCGGTTGGACTGATGAAAACTCGTCTCCAAGCGTGCGAGCATGGCATTGAAAACTTCGACGAGGCGACGGAACTCGCTGTCGTGGCCGGCGAGATCGAGACGTTGATCGAGATCGTGGGCATGAACGCCTTCCACGGCCTGGGTAAGCACACGCACCGGCCGCAGCGCACGACCGGCGAGCAACCAGCCACCTACGGCCACACACAGCATGACGATGGGCAGGCCGATCATGAAAGCGCGGCGCAGTTCGCTCATGCCTGCTTCGATTTCGACCATGTCGGCGCCGAGAACGAGCGTGGTGTACGGATTGCCCATCACGCCGATGCGCCAGGTGCGGCCTGCGATGCTGCGGGTGGTGAGAATGGGCTGCTTGCGCGGCAGCGGTGGGTTGTTGCGTGTCAGCGGCTCTCCAGGACGAGCAGGCGGTGGTGCGCGGTGCAGGCGGCTGGCGGGATCGAGTTCCTCGGGCTGTTCCGTGGCTTCTTTGGCGAGCACGGGAAGCGAAGGTGCGTCCAGGGACATCGGCCAGTTCACGGAACGGTGCAGCACCGTGTCATCGCGTTCGAGCACGAGCATGATGTAGCGGCCAGACTGCGGCCCGGCCATGAAATCGAGCGCGTTTTCCAGCCGCTCCCAGTGATCCTTGCGAAATACCCGATCGAGGTTGGCGGAGCCGAGGTTGCGCAGCTCACGATCGAGACGGTTGAGATGAATCTGCTCGTTCACCTGCCAGAACACGTAACCGCAGGCCGCGAGCAGGGTGCTGGTCAGCACCGCGGACAGCAGCGCGATTTGGAGTCGGAAGCTCAGGCTTTTCATGACGCGCGAAAACGATAGCCCACACCACGCAGGGTTTCGATGAGCGGCTGTTCGGGATCATCGCTGATTTTCCGCCGCACACGCTGCACATAGACGTCCACCAGATTGGTGCCGGGGTCGTGGTGATAATTCCACACGCGCTCCTGCAACTGCGTGCGGGTGAAGACGCGACCGGGTGAGCGCATCAGGCAGGTGAGCAGCGCGTACTCGCGGGCGGACAGCTCCACGCTCTGCGTGCCGCGTTTCACTTCACGCGTGAGCAGATTCACGCTCACATCACCGGCACGCAGCACGCTGACAGAGTCGCCGCCTGCGCGACGCATCACCGCGTGCATGCGGGCGATGAGTTCGTCGATGTAAAACGGCTTCGGCAGGTAGTCATCCGCGCCCAGGTTGAGTCCTTCGATGCGTTCGTTGAGCGAACCGCGTGCCGTGATCAGGATCACTGGCACGCGCATTTGTTTTTCACGCAGCAGACGCAGGATGCTCAGGCCATCGCGACCAGGCACCATGACATCGAGCAGGATGACATCATAAGGCTGCTCCAGCGCCAGATCGCAGCCCGCATCGCCATCGCGGCATGCATCCACGACAAAACCCTGCTCCTGCAAGCCTTTGGTCACAAAGGAGGCGATCTTCCGGTCATCTTCGACAAGCAGCACTTTCACGCTGCCAAGCTGTCCGATTCCGAGTCTCTGCACAACCCACTGGGGCAAAAATTACAGTTCTGTCATCGAATCGTGGAGGACGCAGTCACGTCGCCGGGTTTCGATGAGGCAACCATGAAACTCACCCTTTGCGGCTCCGCGCTTGTCCTGCTGCTCCTCGCGGTAAACGCAGCGGCGCATACCACCGACTCCCGCGGCCTGCCTTTGAGCAAAGAGGCGCTGCGACAGCACATCGCGGATGAGTTCATGGCAAAGCGGATGGCTTTGGCGAAGCAGGAGCCGGTGGTGGCTAAGCAGACGCAAGTCGCGGCGCTGGGGGCGTTTGATATTGCGGCGCTGTTTGCGTATTCGGCCACGGTTCCGGGCACGGGCAATGCGGCGCTGATGTTTTCGTCGTTTGAGCCGTTCAAACCGGGAGTGCGGGTGTATAACGATGCGAGCTACTTTTATGTGGAGTGCGATTCCATGCCGGATGCGACGCTGATGCCGACGCCGATGGTGGGGATCACGGCGTGGCAGCAGCAGTTGCCGATTCCTGTCGGCTATTTCAGCAATGTGACGAATCCAGAGCCGGATACGGGATCGCTGGGCTATGGGCAGCCGAATGTCTGGAAGATCCCGCTCGTGCCGGTGCCTGCGGCGTCGCCGATCTCGCTCACGGGTAATTTTTTGCGTGGGGCGGTGGCCTTGGGAGCGAATGGCATTCCGATCTTCAATCCGCGCAACAACACGGGGCAGTTCTCGCAGGCGATTGGCGAGCTGGATGCTTATGGCGGTCACTGCGGCCGTGCGGACGACTATCATTACCACATCGCGCCGACGCATCTTTACAGTGTGCTCACGCCGGACAAGCCCTGTGCTTGGGCGCTCGATGGTTATCCGATCTACGGCTATGTGGAGCCGGATGGCAGTGCTCAGCAGGCGCTGGATGTGGATGGCGGGCATGATCACGGCGGGTGGGGCTATCATTATCATGCACGGGGTTCCGTCGCATCGGGGCCGCAGAGTCCGTATCTGATGAATGCGATGCATGGCGCGGTGGTGAACTTTGGTGGCCAGATCGATCCACAGCCTACCGCGAGTTCCATTGCGCCTGCTGGCTCACCCTTGGCGGGTGCGGTGATCACGAGCTTCACGCGGTCAGCGGTGGATTCATATGACCTGGCCTACACGCTGAGCGGCACGACTTACCATGTGACTTACACGATTGATCGCGTGGCTCACACGGTCGCGGTGAGCACGCAAAGTGCGAGCGGTACGACGAACGCGACCTACACCAGCGCGGCTCGCTTCAGCTACTACCCGCTCGCGCCCTGGAGCATGGCCAAACTGCCGGACACCGGCCAAACACTGAGCGCCACGGCCACGTTTGGCGAAGACAGCGACTACACACGCAATGCTCCGTCGTTCACCGACAATGGCAACGGCACGATCACCGATAACAACACAGGTCTGATGTGGCAAAAGACCGACAGTGGCGAGATGACCTGGGACAGTGCTCGTACCGGCGCGACGTCACTCGGACTCGCAGGCTACACCGACTGGCGATTGCCCACGGCGCAGGAAGCCTTCCTCATCCTCGATCACGAGCGCAACCCCGCGCTGAACCCGACCTACTTCGTCAACAACGCGGGGGGCACACCGGGCTACTTCTGGAGTAGCGACCTGTTCTATGGCGACAACACCAAAGTCTGGTGTACGAACACTGGTGGTGGTCTCGGGCCACACAACAAAACCGCGACCATCAGCGCAGGTGGAGCCAATCGGCATCACGCACGCTATGTGCGCGGCACCAAGCCGACGACGGGACATCATTACGTCAACAACAACGACGGCACCGTCACCGATCTCGACACTGGCCTCATGTGGGCACAGGTGCCTGCATCGGCGCAAACATGGGCGAACGCGCTGACGTATGCCGAAGGACTCACCACTGCGGGCTTCAGCGACTGGCGTCTGCCGAATGTGAAAGAGCTGCAATCGCTGCAAGACATCCCGAAAGCCACAGCATCCGCAGTGACGACGAATCCGTGCATCAATCGCGTGCTGTTTCCGGCGGCGACAGGCACTGCGTATTGGTCATCGACCTCGGTGAAGAGTGGGACGCCAACGCAGGCATGGCTTGTGGACTTTGGCGTGACCACGACCGCATCACCATCGCGCAACCAACAAGGCATCACCAGCTATGAGCCGTATGCGAGCACGTATCCCGTTTTCGCCGTGCGTGATGCTCCAGCCGTCACCACGCAGCTCGTGGTCACGCAAGCTGGCACCACCTTGACCGATGGCATCAGCACCATTGGCTATGGCAATGTGAATGTCGGCAGCACGCTGTCGAAGACGTTCACGCTCACCAACAGCGGCAGCACCGCGCTCACGATCAGTGGTGTCACGGTGGATGGAGCCAACGCCGCGCTGTTCTCCGTCACGATCTCGCCCGCGTCGAGCATCGCTGCGGGTGGCAATACGACACTCGTGGTGCAGTTCAACGCGAGCAGTGCCGGAGCAAAATCCGCCGCACTGTACATCGCCAGCAGTGACATCACCTTTGACATCGGCCTCACCGGCACCGGTGTGGTGCCTGCGCCGACGATCACGAGCATCACGCGGACACCCGCTGCTCCGAGCAATACTCACACGCCAACGATCAGCGCCACGATCACGCCTGCGTCTGGTGCGACCATCACGAGTGCCACCTTGAGCTACAGCACCGGCACGCAGACCACCACGACCGTTTTTAATGAACCGATGGCCACCACCGCGACCGCCACGGGCGGTTGGGATGGAACGGGCGCGACTTATGCCTGGACGCCGACCTCGCTCGACGGTGCGGGTAATATCAAGCAAACCGCAGGCACTTCCAATCACACGACGGGCATCACGGGCAGTTGCGGAGTCGTGCTTGGCAAAGGCTTGGCGTCGAGCACAGATCCGACACGCACGATGGTCACCACCACGAATGCAATCAACGCCACGGGCACGTTCACCAGTGGATCGACGACAACGAACTATGTCGAATTCTGGGTGCGCACCGTCGGACTCACGGAAACGAACGGCTGGAGCTTCCAACTCGCGCCAAACGGTACAACCTTCACCGAGCGGGTGTCGGAGTTCACCGCGAGCGTCCACGGTTATCAGCTCTACCACTACAATCTGCTCGCCGCTGACCTCACGAGCACACTGAAGATGCGCTTTGGCTTCGTCGGCAATGGCGTCGGCGGTCCCACGGGATCGAGCGTGAGCATCGACGACATTGTGGTCGTCACGACCTCAGGCGCAGCGCCGACTCCAGTGATGATGAGCGGCCCAGCGAGCGGCGGTGCCTTCACGGCAACTCTTCCAGCACAAGCTACTGGCACCGCCGTCACCTACTCCATCACCGCGACCGACAGCAATGGCCAAACCACGACGATCACCAACGCTGGCAGCTACACGACCACCGCACTCACCACGCCGCCAAACGTGGTCATCATCCTCACCGATGACCAAGGCTGGGGCGATGTCGGCTATCACACAGCCGCTGGTCAGGTGCCGATCCAGACGCCGAACATGGATGGCTTTCTCACTAACGGCATCCGGCTGGAGAAGTTCTACACCACGCCCGTGTGCAGTGTCTCGCGTGCTTGTCTGCTCACCGGGCGCAATACCATCCGCACCGCCACAGGCAACAATCGCGGCCTCGACCTCAGTGAACACATCATGCCACAGACCTTCAAGGCGGCGGGTTACCAAACCTACATGTGCGGCAAGTGGCACCTCGGTGGTTGGGCGAACAACAACACCACCACCACGCTCAATGGCTCCACCATCACCGTGAATCAGGAAAGCCCCGCCTACCTGCCGCACAATCGCGGCTGGGACACTCACTACGGGCAGTATAGCGGCGCGATCAATTACTTCACCCATCGCACCAGCGATCCCGGTTTGAACAACAACGTGGACTGGTGGCTCAATGGCATCACACAAAACGAAACGACCGATTTGCAAGGCAACGGCGGTCACTCCACCGACTTGCTCGCGGATAAAGCGGTCTCGCTCATTCAAAGCCGAGATCCCTCGAAGCCCATGCTGCTCTACCTCGCCTTCAATGCGGTCCATGCCGGTGTGGCGGCACCAGCGAGCTACATCACGAAGTATCAAAACCTCGGCGTCACCGACACCGCACGGCGCACACTTTGCGCCGCCGTGGACTGCATGGACGTCGCCATGGGCCGCGTGCTCGGTGCGCTGGACAGCGCAGGCATCGCCAACAACACCATCGTCGTTTTCATGAGCGACAACGGTGGCAATGAACCCACCGGCTCCATCAATGATCCGCTGCGTGGCAGCAAAAATCAGGACAGTTACGACGGCGGCAACATCCACACGCCCGCTGCGATCCGCTGGCCCGGCGTGCTGTCCACCAACGTCATCAGCCATCAATATGTCTGGATCGGCGACATCTTCCCCACGCTCTGCGCGGCCACCGGTGTCACACCGCAGAACACCAAAGCCTTCGACGGCCTCAATCTCTGGCCCGCCTTGCAGTCGATTAACAGCGGCAATCCGAATGGCGTCACGCGCCCATCGACGCTCGTCACGGCGGTAAGTAAACCCGCCGCGCTCAACACCTTCACCGATCCCGTGCTCGGCGGCAGCAAGATGTTCAAACTCATCCGCACCAAAGGCCCGCCCGTGACCAATGAACTCTTCAACATGACGGATGATCCCTATGAAACCACCGACCTCGCCGCGAACGCCGCGTATGCCACGATCATCACCACCCTCACCACCGCAATCACCGACATCACTCCCGAGAATTATCCGCCGCACATCGGTGAAGCACCACAGACGCAGAGCATTCAGCAAGGCAACAGCATTACGCTCTACGCGCCCTTCACCAGCTATGGCAAAGTCCCCAGCGTGCAGTGGCGGAAGAACGGCACAGCCATCAGCGGTGCCACGAGCTACTACCAAATCACCGAGGCAGGCGTGAATGTGAACGGCGTCTTCATGGCCACGCTCACCCTGCCTGGCATCATCACCGCCAGCTACGACGTGATCGTCAGCAGCGCCAACGGCACCGCCACCAGCGGCGCAGGCACCCTCACCGTCATCAAGCCCGTCAGCAGCCAAAACGACGGCGTGCCTGACACCTGGAAGCTCGCCAATGGAATCGCCATCAACACCGACCCAGCGAATGGCCCACTCGGCGACATCGACCGCGATGGACGCTGCAACCTCCTCGAATACGCCTTTAACACCAACCCGCAGACCCACGAGGCCGAAGCCGTACACAGCACCGCGATTAGCGGCTACCTCGAAGTCAGCTACCCACGCCGCATCGGAGCCCTCGATTTGATCTACACCGTCGAAATCAGTGATGACCTCACGACTTGGCCCTCTCCCGGCTCAACAAGTGAGACCGTGAGCATCATCGCCAACCCCGATGGCATCACCGAGACCGTCACCGTGCGTGTGCTGCCCGCGATGAGTAGCGCCGCGAAGAAATTCGTCCGCGTGCGAGTGACGGGGCAGTGAGCGAGTGTGATGCAGACATTCCTGTCGGCACGAGCTCCTCCAGACTCACTTCTTCATGTCTTGGGGCGAATACTGCCTGGGGGACGTTCGTGCAGGGAGAAATGTCTAGTTCACGCTGAGGTATCGCCCAAAAATAAACACAAATTCATCAGAACTTCATTATTCCGTAAGGTTCGACTGGCTATGAATGAGTAAGACTCCAACCACTATGAAACGCTGTATCCTCGTCGCCCTACTCACCTGCCTCTCCGCAGCTCATGCGGACCCGCAGCTCACGTCGTGGTTCACGGCGAACTCCGGCAAATACGCACGTATTTTTCAGAGCACGGCGAATGAAACGGCGGGCACCACCTCCACCACCTGGAGCCGTGGCACGGGCACGCAGACGAACCCGACTTACGCGGACGTGAATGAGATCAACCACTCGGCGAGCTGGGTTTACATCCGCACCACCGGTCTCGCCTCGCACATCATGGGGCCGTGGTATCTGGATGCGGCGAAGACGACAAACTTCCCGAATTTCCCCTCGAACACCGCTGTCGTGTATCGCCTCCCGCGTGTGCCGGTGATTCCGGGCACGAAGACGCTCACCGGACTCGGGGCCACTGGGCGCATGGTCAATGGCGTGTCGATGTTTGATTCGCGTGATGCGTTCTCGTATGTGAATGCGAGTGCGCAAGACGCCACGCCGGTGAATGGACTGACGGGCGATGGCATCTGGAATCGCGACGGCTATCACAATGAAGGCGTGACGTTTGATCCGGGCCTCGCGCATCAAGCTGGGAACAATTACCACTACCACGCGCACCCCATTGGCCTGCGTTATCAGCTCGGCGATCATGTGGACTACAATGCGACGACGAATCGCTACACCGAGAGTGCCGCTGCGCCGACCGCACACTCGCCCATCGTCGCCTGGGCGGCGGATGGGCTGCCCGTCTATGGACCTTACGGCTACAGCGATCCCACCAACGCCAGCAGTGGTGTGCGGCGCATGATCTCTGGCTTCACGCTGCGTGATGGCACCAACGGCACCACGGCGATCACCGTGCGCCAAATTTTGCCACTGTGGGCACAGCGAGTGCAGAGCCGCACCACACTGGCGGCGAACCAATATGGTCCTGCCGTCACCACAGCGGTCGGCAGCGCTTACTTGCTCGGCCACTACATCGAAGACTTCGACTATCGCGGTGACCTGGGCCAGACGCAGACGACTGGTGCGACCGTGCAGAGCTTTGATCTTAATGAGCAAAACGTGCGCTTCTGCCTCACCCCGGAGTTCCCGAGTGGGACGTGGGCTTACTTCACGCCGATCAATGCGGATGGCACGCCGCAGTATCCTTACACCACTGGCCGCGCGTTTTACGGCACGCCCTCCGGCGGCGCATCGTCGGCCGCCGTGATGAATGCGGACACGCCGCTCACGCAGCACTTCATCGGCGGCCCCAGCAAGCCGATCACGATCAGCACGCCGGTCGTTGCGGCACCGAATGTGACGCTGACGTGGAGTGCCGTCGAGGGTGGCACTTACTCGGTCGATGCGTCGGCCAATGCAGGCTTCTCACCCTTCACGAGCAAAGCCACGGGCCTCGTCGCCACCGGCATCTCCACCGCTTCGACTTACGCCACGCTGGCGGCCTCCGGCACCGAGTATGGCCGTGTGAACCGCACGGCGCTGGCCACTTATGATGTCAACGGCATGACCGCAGCGACCGTCGCACAGACCACGAGCACGAGTTACAACGCCGCAGGCATCCCCAACACCGCGCCGACGCTCACCAGCATCTCCGCGCAAAGCACGGCAATGAACACGGCCTCCAGTGCGATCGCCTTCACCATCGGCGATGCGGAAACCACCGCCGCAAGCCTCACGCTCAGCGCCAGCTCGGCCAATACGACGCTGGTGCCCAATGCGAGCATCATTTTCGGCGGCAGCGCTGAAAGCCGCACGGTCACCATCACCCCCGCGCAAAGTCAGACCGGCAGCGTGGTCATCACGATCAATGTGAGCGACGGCATCGTCACCACGAGCACCACCTTCACGCTCAGCGTCACCGGCACCAACACTGCGCCGACGATTGGCAGCATCAGTGCCCAAAGCACGAATCAAAACACCGCGACGAGCGCCATCGCCTTCACGGTGGGTGATGTGGACACCGGCGCGGCCTCGCTCACGCTCAGCGGCACTTCGGCGAACACCACGCTGGTGCCCAATGCCAACATCGTCTTCGGCGGCAGCGGCGCGAGTCGCACCGTGACGCTCACACCCGCCACGGGCCAAACCGGCAGCGCCGTCATCACTCTCACCGTGAGCGATGGCGCGGCCACGGCGATCAGCGTCTTCACCCTCACCGTCGTGCCCACCGCGCCGACCATCAGCGGCATCGCCATCACCCCCAGCACACCGACCAGCGTGGACGTCGTCACCGTTTCCGCCACGCTGACACCGAGCGCAGGCCGCACCATTTCCTCCGCCGTGCTCACTTATGACAACGGCAGCACCTCGCCGACGGTAATCTTCAATGAGACGATGGGGACTGCGGCAGTCACTCAGTGGGTGGGTGCAGGCGTGGTTTATCCTTGGACCATCACCTTCGCCGGCCCGCCGTCATCGCCCTTCCGGCAGACCGCAGCGGGCAATCACACAGCGGTCGGAGATGGCAATCAGTTCGGCATGGAGGTCTTTGGCAACTCACCCAACATCGCCCAGAACACGATGACCACGACGAACAACATCAACGCCACCGGCTCCTCAGGCACGGTGGAGTTCTGGGTTTCGACGACGGGCATCACCGGAGCACAGGGTTGGGATTTCCAAACCGCCACCGATGGCGCGACATGGACCACGCGCATCAATGAAGCCACGGCCACCAATTACGGCTTCACGCAGAAGAGCTACACGCTCAGTGCTGCCGAACGTGTCAGCACTTTGAAGCTGCGCTTCCGCTTTGCCGGTGGTGGCATGAATGCAGCGCCAACCGTTCGTGTGGACGACATTAAAGTCACGGTTGGCGCGACGAGCACTCCAGTGAACGTCGCCATGACCAACACCAGCGGCAACGTGTGGAGCGCCAATGTTCCTGCGCAGCCAACGAGCACCGTCGTCACCTACACCCTCGCCGCCACCGACAGCGCAGCGGTCACCACCACCAGCGCGAGCAACACCTACACCGTCACTGCGGGCGCACCCGTGCTCGCCGTGACGCCAGCGGGCAATCTCAGCTCCAGCGGCAGTTTTGGCGGCCCCTTTTCGCCCGCGAGTGCGACTTACACACTGAACAACACCGGCAACGCCAGCATGAACTGGACCGCCGCCAAAACCGCCGCGTGGCTCACGCTCGACGCCGCCAGCGGCACGCTCGCCGCCGGTGCGAGCACCACGGTGACGGCCTCGATCAACGCCACGGCCAATTCGCTCGCCAGCGGCAGTTACAGCGACACCATCACTTTTACGAACACGACGAACGGCACCGGCAACACGACGCGCGGAGCCAGTTTGACCATTAATTTCACCACCGCGCCCGCAGCGCCCGTTTTGGCCGCGCTATCGGCTTACAGCCAAGGAACGGCCAAAACGATCACTTGGCCCGCTGCGGCTGGTGCGACGAGTTACACGGCTCAAATCGCCTCGGCGGCCGAGTTCGGCACCGTTTTGGCCTCACAGACGATCACAGGCACCAGCGCCACGTTTTCCAATCTCGCCAGCGGCACGACCTATTACTACCGCGTGCTCGCGACGAACAACATCGGCTCCTCGGCTTATAGTAATGTCGTTTCGAGCACACAGGACAACATCGCGCCGACGGTGGCGATCACATCACCCGCCAGCGGCACATCGACAGCGACCAACAGCATCACCGTCACTGGCACCAGCAGCGATGCGCTCTCCGGCATCAGCCGCGTGACCGTCAATGGCGTCACAGCGACTACCGCAGACGCCTTTGCTACGTGGAGCGTCAGCGCACCGCTCGGCTTTGGCAGCAATGGCCTCACCGCTGTTGCCTATGATGCCGCAGGCAATGCGACCACCACCGCGCCCGTGAATGTCACGCTCACCACCGCGCAGACGAATAACCCGCTCATTATCCCCGAAGTGATGACCGGCACCACCTTCAATCTAAACCTGCACACCACGACGAAGCAATTTTACACCGGCACCGCCACCAACACTTACGCCTACAACAACATGCTGTTCTGGGGCCCCACACTCATCATGAACAAAGGCGACTGGGTGCAGATCAACCTCACCAACAACCTCGGCGAGACCACCACCACGCACTGGCACGGCTTCCATATCCCCGCCATCATGGACGGTGGCCCGCATCAGACCATCCCCACCGGCACCACGTGGAAACCCAGCTTCAAGGTCGATAACAACGCCGGCACCTATTGGTATCACCCGCATCTGCATGAGTTCACGCAGAAGCACCTCTCTCTCGGCGGCGGCGGCATGATCATCATCCGTGATCCCATCGAGTCCGCGCTGAACCTGCCGCGCACCTACGGCGTGGATGACATCCCGCTCGCGCTGACCAGCCGCCGTTTCACCGCCAATCAAATCGTCACCACCGCCTCCGCGTATGGCGACGTGATGCTCACCAACGGCGTGCTCGCGGCCCAGACCACGCTGCCGAAGCAATACGTGCGCCTACGCATCTTGAATGCCGAAATCGAGCGCAGCTACAACCTCGGCTTCAGTGACAACCGCACCTTTTATCAAATCGCCACCGACGGCGGCCTCGTGAACACGCCGGTCGCACTCACGCGCCTCGTGCTCGCAGTCGGCGAGCGTGCGGAAATCCTTGTCGATCTCAGCGCCGACACCATCGGCTCCACCTTCAACCTACAGGCCTTCAACACCGGTCAGGCCAATGACTTCCCCGGCGGCGAACCCGGCACCACCGGCCAGTTCGGCAGTCTCTTGAACAACACCACCTTCACCGTGCTCAAGATCAACGTCGGTGCCGCCACCGCGAACCCCGTCACCACGCTACCCGCCACGCTCACCACCAACACCTTCTACGGCCTCGGCGATGTCACCAACACCCGCACCGTGACCTTCACCAACGGCTTCCCCGGCAGCGGCATCCCCTTCGGCTTCGACAACGTGGTTTACTCCCCCACCGTCATCAACCAGACGCTCAACCTCAACGCCGTCGAGCGCTGGAACATCTCCAACACCTCCGCCTTCAGTCACAGCTTCCACATTCATGATGTGCAGTTCCACCTCATCTCCCGCACCGGCGGCAACAATGTTGGCGTGAAAAATTTCGAGGAAGGCTGGAAGGACACACTCTTCGTCGGCCAGAACCAGACCGTGAGCTTCATCGCCAAGTTCGACGGCTTCGCCAGCAACACCAATCCCTTCATGTATCACTGCCACTTCTCCAATCATGAGGATGAAGGCGCGATGGGCCAGTTCGTGGTGCAAAACAACGCCGTCGAAGACCTCGCCGTCGCCAGCTTCACCCGCTATGGCAATGACTCGCTCATCCAGCTCGACTTCAATGCCACGCCTGGCACCACCTACACACTCGAGTGGTCGCCCGACCTCGCGACATGGAGCGATGTCGGCTCCGTCACCAGCGACGGCAACAGCGCCAGCTTTACCGAGACCGACACGACGCGGCTGCAAGGTGTGCGCGGTTTTTACCGCGTGAAAGTGCCGACGATCACGGCACCATAGCGGCTCACGCCTCTCCATCATGAAGTCCGCTCCACTCGCCATCGGCATCGCGATGCTCGCCATTGTAGGCATCGCCTTTCGGCAGGAAAAATCTGCTACCGAGGCAATGGCGACGCCTCCCGAAGCCCAATGCCCCATGCATCCCGCCGTGCGTGGACGTGCGCAGGACCGCTGCACGCTCTGCGGCATGAATCTCGTCAGCGGTGCCATGTGCGGCGTGATGCCGCCGACCGCTGCTGCCGCGCTGGTTTTGTTGTCGCCTGACAGTGTGCGTGTGGCAGGTGTGAAAACCTCCGAGGTCAAAAAACAGCCACTCCAGCGCACGCTGCGCATCTCCGGCATGATCGGCGAGGACGACTCTCGCCACGGCATCATCAGCGCACCCGTCGATGGCCGTGTGGACGGCCTTTCGATGAATCACGAAGGCCAGACCGTCACGCAGCGCCAACCGCTCGCCACGATCTTCAGCCCCACCTTGCTCGCTGCTGCGAAGATTTACAAAGACGCCTTCACCGCCGGTGGACCGCCGCTGGAGGACGCGAAGCGCAAGCTTGAGCACTACGGCCTCGTGTGGGAGCAGATCAAAACCATCCCCGAGCGCCAGCCCAACGACCTTTACTTCGGCATGCTCTCCCCGCGCAGCGGCACCATCGTGAAGTCCTACGTCGCCGAAGGTCAAACCGTCAAAGCAGGCCAAAAGATGTTCGAAGTCGCCGACTTCACCAAGATGTGGTTTCACGCCATGCTCCCCGAGCAGGACGTGCCTTTCATCAAAGCCGGCCAGATCGTCAAACTCCGCACCGCCTCGCTCCCCGGCGTCACTCTCACCTCCCGCATCTACAGCGTCTCGCCGAACCTCGACGACATGTCCCGCAGCGCCCGCGTTCGCGTCATTCTCGAAAACCCCGAGCGCAAAATAAAGAACAACCTCTTTGCCGAGGGCACCGTCGAAATCGAAGCCGAAGAAACCCTCACCGTCCCCCGCAGCGCCGTCCTCTGGCCCGGCAACATGCCACGCGTCTATGTTGAAAAAGCCACCGGCCACTTCGAGCCACGAACCCTCAAACTCGGCCGCATCGGCGATAGCGACTACGAAGTCCTCGAAGGCCTCAAACTCGGCGAGCACGTCGTCACCAGCGGCAACATGCTCATCGACGGGCAGGCGCAGTTGATGATCCATGATTCATTATAGTGAATAATGGAGCGGCCAAGGCCGTTGACTCGACCGATTCGAGAGAGATATTTGCACTATAATGAAACTCGGTGACAAAAATCTAGCCCTCACCATCGGCGCACGGCTGCTCGAACGCCGCCGCACGCTGGGCATCCTGCAAAAGGATCTGGCGAGCCTGGCTACTGTTTCCGTGCATACCTTGAGCAACATCGAATCAGGCAAAGGCAACCCATCACTCGATGTGATCGAGCGCCTGCTACTCTGCCTCGGGCTTCAATGCACCATCGAACCCCAGAGGCTGGACGACTCAGCCAATCCACCAGGCGCATGAGCCGCATCGGAAATGTCTATTATGGCGGTGAACTCGCCGGCCAAGTCCAGCGGCGTGACGAGGGTCACTACGCCTTCAACTATCGCCCAGACTACCTCGCCAAACCCCATGCTCGGCCCGTGAGTCTCACGCTGCCGTTGCAGCAGGCCGAGTTCGAGTCGCCCGTGCTGTTCCCCTTTTTCTCGGGCCTGCTCGCCGAAGGCAATCTCAAGGAACTCCAATGCCGCCTGCATCGCATCGACCCCGATGACGACTTCACGCGATTGCTCAAAACCACCCGTCACGACGTCATCGGCGCGGTGACCGTCGAGGAGGTGCCCGCATGAGCTTCCCGCCCGATCTCTGCCTCAGCACGCTGCGCTCCACGCGTGGCCAGCCTTACTCCGCTGCAGCCATCCGCAGCCTGTGGGGTGGCATTCGTGTCGCGCCTATGTTGCCCTTCGAGCAGAAAGTGTTTGCCGAGTTTCGCCGGGAGGCCGCGCCACGCATTTCCATCTCCGGCGTGCAGGACAAAATCTCGCTCCGGCTGGTCGATGGCCGCCTCACACCGACCGACACGGATGGACAGTTCATCCTCAAGCCCGTGCCGCGTGCGCTGGCTGGCACGCTGGATCTCGTCGCGGATGTGCCCGCCAACGAGCACGTCACCATGCAGATCGCCAGCCAGGTCTTCGGCTTGCGCACGGCAGCTTGCGGGCTCGTGTTTTTTCCTGACGGCGAGCCCGCCTACATCGTTCGCCGCTTTGATCGCGATGCCGCCACGGGTCGCAAGCTCGCCCAGGAAGACTTCTGCCAGCTCGCCGGCAAGAGCCGCGCCACTCACGGTGAGAACTACAAATACGACGGCAGCCATGAGGAACTCGGCCGCCTGCTCCGCCGCTATTGCCCCGCCTGGAAAATCGAATCCGAGCGGCTCTTTGCGCTCATCGCCTGCAACTACCTCTGCGGCAACGGCGATGCCCACCTGAAGAACTTTTCCTTGCTGGAGACACCCTTTGGCGACTCCGCCCTCAGTCCCGCCTACGACCTCCTCTGCACCAGCCTCCATTTGCCCACCGAAAGCCGCACCGCGTTGGATTTCTTCGCCGACTTCACCACCCCGAGCTTCGAGGCCAACGGCTTCGCCAAACGCGCTGAATTCGTCGAACTCGCCTCCCGCTTCGGCATTCAGGAGAGCCGCGCCGAAGCCATTCTCAAGCGTCTAGTTACCGAACGTGCGGCAGTTGAAAACCTCATCACCCGCTCCTTCCTCTCCCACGAAGCCAAAGCCCGCTACCAGACTATCGTGTCGGATCGCTTGGTGGCCCTTGAGGGTTGAAGTTCAAAGATCACACCAACCCCTGAGCAGCATGCTTGAAATGCCACCACCCATCCCGATCTCCTTCGCTGTGTTTCGCGGCGAAGAGCCAGCCATCGTCACACTCGACTTTTCCAGCGACGCCGATGTGCAGGCTGTGACACGCTGGCAGGTGCCGCTTGAGTTGGAGAATGATTCAGCCATGCAGGCTCGTGCAGCGGATGCCTGTGACTTCGCCTGCTTCGCCGCCAAGCGCTGGCAGCACTACTTTGAAACAGGCACCTCCGCCGAGAGCCTCGTTTCCCTCCAGCGCATGATCGCCACCGACGCCGAGGGAGAGTTTTGCTTCAACCTCAAAGTCACCGCCGACTGGTTCCCCGACATCCTCGGAGGTGCTTTGGTGCGTAGGACTTGGTGCCATCATCTCATGATTGACCTGCTCTTTGTGCATCCGGCCATCAGCGGGAAACTTCATGCAGTGCGCAACGTCGGCATCAGTATTTTCCGCTCCATCTGCATCATCGCCAGTCATCTGGGCTGTGAGCGCATTTGGGGGGAGGCGACTCGTGATTCAGCCGCGTTCTATGCACATCACCTCAACCGGCAGGTCAAAGATGAGTTTTTTTGCGAGACCACAGACATCCGTAGCATGGCTGAATTTATGGAAACAAAACGCCGAGCCTCTTGAATTTCACGCTGTCCCAGACTATAAACACAGATGCTAAAGCCTCTCCACCTCCTCACTCCCGAAGAGAAAGCCGCTCTCATCGCAAGCCTCAACAAAGACGCCGAAGGTGAAAAGCACTTCACTGGCGTTCTTGGCAATCGGAACAGCATCATGCTCCCCAAACCCGTGGCTCGCCGTGTTCTTGCGGCGGTAAAAGGGGTCGCGGCGGGAGTCTAAAAGTTCAGGTCAAGGCTCCTCATGATCGCCCGCATCATCACCTGGTCGATGCGGAACCGCCTGCTCGTCGTTTGCGCGACGCTGCTGCTCTCCGCCTTCGGTTTCCGCGCGATGCTGACGATGCCCGTCGATGCGATTCCCGATCTCAGTGAGAACCAAGTCATCGTCTATGCCGACTGGCCGGGCCGCAGTCCGCAGGAGATCGAGACGCAGCTCACGCAGCCGCTTTCGCTGAGTCTGCAAGGCCTCGCGGGCATGAAGACCGTGCGCGGCACGTCGATGTTCGGCTTCTCGCTCATCCAGTTGATCTTTGAAGACGGTGTCAAAGCTCGGCCGCAGGTGCTGGAGCGGCTCAATGCCCTGCGCGGCAAACTTCCTGCCGAACCGATGCTCGGGCCGGACGCCAGCGGCCTCGGCTGGGTGTATCAATATTTCATCGCCACGAGTGGCCCGCATGATCTCGGTGAGCTGCGCACGCTGCAGGACACCGTCATTCGCCCGCAACTCGCCAGCGTGGCCGGCGTGGCCGAAATCGCCAGCGTGGGCGGTTTTGTGAAGCAGTATCAAATCGAGGTCGATTCCGCAAAGATGCGCTCGCTTGGCGTGACGCTGCAAATGGTGCTGGAAGCCGTCGAAGGCAGCAACACGAGCGTCGGCGGCAAAACCATCGAGGAGAACGGCATGGAGTTCGTCGTGCGTGGCACCGGTTTGCTGCGTGGAGCCGCTGACATCGAGAAAATCGTGCTTAAAGACAACGTGCTGCTCAAAGACATCGCCCGAGTCGAAGTGGGCGGTGATTTCCGGCGCGGAGTGCTCGATGCAGGCGGCCACGAAGTCGTCGGCGGCATCGTCGTCATGCGCAGCGGCGAAAATGCCCGCGCGGTGATCGATGCGGTGAAAGCAAAGATCGCGCAGCTCCAGCCGAGCTTGCCAGAAGGAGTCGTCATCGCGCCCTTCTATGACCGCAGCACGCTCATCGAGCGCAGCCTCGGCACGCTGAGGAATGCACTCACGGAGCAGATCATTCTCGTCATCCTCGCGCACATCTTGTTCCTCTGGCACTTCCGCAGCATCCTCATCGTCACGCTGCCGCTACCGATCTCGATTCTCGTGAGTTTCATCGCCATGAAGGAGTTTGGCATCACCGCGAACATCATGAGCCTCTGCGGCATCGCCATCGCCATCGGCGTGCTCGTCGATGGAGCCATCGTGATGACGGAAAATGTCATCCGCCGGTGCTCTGAGGCCGAAAAGCCTGATTTCAGCATCATCCTGACCGCAGCGAAGCAAGTTGGCCGTCCGATCTTTTTTGCGATGGCGATCATCCTCTTGGCCTTCGTGCCCGTTTTCGCTCTCACCGGCCAAGAAGGCCGTTTTTTTCATCCGCTGGCCTTTGCGAAGACCTTTGCGATGCTCTCCGCCGCCGTGCTCTCCATCACACTCGTGCCCGCATTGTGCGCTGTGCTCATGCGCGGCCCGTTTCCGGCGGAAGATCGCAATCACCTCATGCGCGTGCTTTTGCGCCTCTATGATCCGGTGCTCGATTTCGCGCTGAAACACACGCGACTCGTCTTGGTGCTCGCCGGAGCCGTTTTGGCCACGTCATTGATGCTCGTGCGGAATGTCGGCAGCCAGTTCATGCCTCCGCTGAATGAAGGCAGCCTGCTGTTCATGCCCACCTTCGTTCCCGGCACCTCGTTGACCGAAGTGAAACGCGTCATGGCCTGGCAGGACCAGGTTTTCGCCAGTTTCCCCGAAGTGCAGATCGCCGTCGGCAAACTCGGCCGCGCCGACACCGCCACCGATCCAGCCCCCATCGAGATGATCGAGACCACGATCACGCTGAAGTCCGAGCACGAATGGCGCGATGGCATGACACGCGACAAACTCATCGCCGAGATGACCGAGCGGCTCAAACAAGTGCCTGGCAGCATCCCCGGCTTCATCCAGCCCATCGAAGGCCGCGTGCTCATGCTCGCCACCGGCATCCGTGCGCAACTCGGCATCAAGCTTTTCGGCGATGACCTCGACGCCTTGCAGAAATGGGCCTTCGAGATCGAGAAAGTCGTGCGCACCGTGCCTGGAGCCACTGGCGTGGCCGCCAGTCGCCTTCAGGGCCGCCCACACATCCAGATCGAGCCAGATCGCGATGCGCTCGCTCAACGCGGCTTGCGGGTCGATGAAGTGCTCGACGTGATCGAAACCGGCCTCGGTGGCAAAGAAGCCGGTGTCATCATTGAAGGTCGCGCCCGCGTTCCCATCCAAGTGCGCCTGCAACGCAGCGAGCGTGAGGACATCGAACGCTTGCGTGATCTCATGGTGAAAAACGTGCCCCTCGGCCAAATCGCCACCATCCAGCGAGTCGAAGGCCCCAACGAGATCACCAGCGAAGACGGCCAACTCCGCGTTGCCGTGCAAACCAACGTCCAAGGCCGCGATCTCGCCTCCTTTGTCGAAGAAGTGCAGTCACGCATCACCACCGACATCACACCGCGTCTGTCACGCGGCATCACCATCGGCTACAGCGGCGACTACGAGCACCAGCAGCACGCCCAGCGCACGCTGCTCTTCATCGTGCCCTGTGTGTTGCTCATCATCTTCCTTTTGCTGCATCACATCTACCGCAGCGCCGCCGAAGCCGCGCACGTGCTGCTGGCGGTGCCTTTCGCCCTCAGCGGTGGCTTTCTGCTGCAATGGGCGCTCGATATTCCCTTCAGCGTCGCGGTGTGGGTCGGCTACATCGCGCTCTTTGGCACGGCGATTCAGACCGCCATCGTCATGGTCGTCTATCTCGAAGAATCCGTGGCCCGAGGCGGTGATTTGATCCAAGCGATCAAAGACGGCGCACGCCTCCGCCTCCGCCCGAAAGTGATGACCGTCGCCACCATCATCGCCAGCCTGCTCCCCGTGCTCTGGAGCACCCAAACCGGCGCGGAAGTGATGAAGCCCATCGCCGTGCCCGTGATCGGCGGCATGGTCAGCAGTCTCGTACACATTCTGATCGTGACGCCGGTTTGCTTCATGTGGGCCAGGAAACTTCGGCGCACGGAAGATGGCGCTCCAATGGTTTGAAAATGACAGGACTGTCATCAAATCTCATGAAGACGAGTCATGTTGGGCCGGTTTGGATGAGGCATCATGAAAACCTCTCTGCTCACCACTGCTATCATTGCGTTCTCCACGGTTCTGGGATGCGCGCACACTTGGAAAGCCACCGATGGTGACAACCAGGAGGCGTTGCGACAGCACATTCTGGACGAATGGATGCAGGAGCATGCGCAGCCCACCGTGGGCGAAATCAAGCCGGTAAATATTGCAGCGGCGGCCTCTACCTTGACCATGGCAGTAGCAGCCGTCGCGAATGCGGCCAATGCGCCTGCCGCCGCGAAGCCGTTTCTGGCTTTCTCAAAGCTTGAACTGAAATGGGACAAGGATTTCCTGTTCGTCGGCTCCAATGGACTGCCGGACCACAACATGATGATCGGCATCACCGCGTGGCAGCAGCAGGTGCCGCTGCCGCAGAACTACACCGGCGACAATGCGTGGCGCATCCCCCTGCATCCGGTGCCGGCGCAGACGCCGGCGATGATCAAAGGCCGCTTCCTACGCGGAGCCATCGCGCTCGCGGTGAATGGCATCCCAATTTTCAATCCGCAGAATAATCGTGGCGAGATCAGCTATGAGATCGGCGAATTGGACCAGTGGGGCGGCCATTGCGGTCGTGCGGATGATTATCACTACCACATCACGCCGCTGCATTTGCAGGCACAAGCGGGCAAGGGCATGCCGGTGGCGTACGCGCTCGATGGTTATTCGATCTACGGCCTCACGGAGCCGGATGGCTCGCTCGTGGGCAAGCTTGATGAGTGCCACGGTCACGAATCGGCCAGCGGCTATCATTATCATGCGTCGATGAAGTATCCGTATGTCATCGGCGGTTTCCATGGCGAGGTCGTGGAGGCCGGCGAGCAGGTCGATCCGCAGCCGCGTGCCCAAGGGGTGCGTGAGGCGCTCCAGGCTCTGCGTGGTGCTGAGATCATCGGTTTTGAAAGCACGGGCGCGAATAGTTACAAGCTGAGCTACAGCGTCGGCAGTGACAAACGCAGCATCGCCTACACAATCAATGCGGACGGCTCCTATCCCTTCGAGTTCGACAATGGCCGCGATGGTAAGACGACGGAAGTTTATACGGCCCGGCAAGGCGGTGGCGGTGGTCCTCCGCGCGATGGTAAGGGAAAGGGCAAAGGGAAAGGCAAGGGCGGCGAGATGCGTCCTGGCGATGGGCCGACGCCGCGCCCGCAGGCGGCGGTGCAGGGCATTCTCGACGTGAATGGCGATGGAGTCGTGACCGCGCAGGAATTCGCCGACAACGCGAAGGCGCAGGCCACCAAGAGCGGCACCTCGCTCGCCGATGCGATGACGAAGGCGAAAGCGCAGTTCAATGCCTTTGATCACAACCGTGACGGCAAGCTCGACACACCCGAACTCGATGAACTCGCTGGCAATGCTCCTGCAGGCAGTCCACCGCAGCCGCGTGGCGAGGAACCTCCCGCACGCGAAGAAATGAAGAATGGTGAGGGCGGTGGTCGCGGCGGCAAGCAGGGGGCATTTGTCGCCCTGCCCGATCAACCCCGCAGCAGTGACGGCAAGTTCATGCTCAACAGTGCCGTCGTCGAAGACCTCAAGAATCTGCCTGTCGAGTTCACCGGTGATGGCGCTGGCATCAGTCCGCCCTTGGAATGGACGGGCGCACCGGCTTCGACCCAGGGCTATGCCTTGATCATGGATCACGTCGCTCCCGGCGGTGATAAGAAGTGGTATTGGACCCTCTATGACATCCCGGCGAGCGCCACGGGCCTGCCGAAGGACTCGCAGAGCATTGGTAAGATCGGCACTGGTTTCAAAGGCCAGATGGGCTACGAGCCACCGCACTCGAAAGGGCCTGGCGCGAAGACTTATGTGCTCACGCTGTATGCGCTCTCCGCTGCGTTGGAGGTGAGCGGCACGCCCGGTCGCGAAGAACTCATCGCTGCGATGAAGGGCAAGGTGCTCGCGAGTTCATCGCTGCGCGTGGTGCATACTTCAGGTGCAGTGGTCGGATCGGATAGATCGGTTGGATCAGACCGATCTCCGCCAGCAGTTCCTGCGGGCGACAACAAGAAGAAAGGAGGCCCGCCCGGACTCATCAAGCCGAGCATCGCCGACACAATGAAGCTCAACGTCTATGCCGACAATTGGTTCATGCTCTATGTGAATGGCCGCCTCGTCGCCGTCGATCCCATTCAATTCACGCCGCACAATGTCGTCAGTGTCGATTTTCTGCCTGAGTATCCCATGACCATCGCCGTACTCGCCAAGGACAATGCCGATCCGAAGACCGGCATGGAATACGGCACGAATATTGGCGACGCCGGCTTCTGCCTAAAGTTTGCCGACGGCACGGTCACCAATGCGTCATGGAAGGCCAAAAACTTCTTCCACGGTCCCGTGAATGGCGACACTGCGAATCCCAAGGTCATTCAGGAGCCGTTGCCCGCGAACTGGTGGGCTGTGGAGTTCGATGACAAAGCCTGGAAGCAGGCCAAGGAATACACCGTCGAAGAAGTCGATCCCAAGCAGCCGTATTTCGACAACGATTTCGACGGCGCGAAGTTCATCTGGACCGATGACATCGCGCTCGACAACACCGTCATCTTCCGCACCAAGGTTGAGAAACCCGAGTGGAAGCAGCGCTGGAACACGAAGCCTGATCTGGACGTGAAAGGAGCGCCACAACAATGAATTCACTCATCCTCATCGCCGCACTATTTGTTTTCGTCACAAGCGCCTTCGCCAAAGCGCCGAACATCCTGTTTATCCTTGCCGACGACCAATCATGGAGCGGCACGTCCGTGCGGATGAAGGCGGACGAGCCAGGCAGCGCGAGCCGGGAGTTTCGCACGCCGAATCTCGAAAAGCTTGCCGCGCAGGGCATGACGTTCTCGCAGGCGTATGCGGCGCATTGCAAATGCGAGTGCTCACGCGCGGCGATTCAGATGGGGCGCACGACCACGACGCTCAACGCGCCGGACAAAATGTCGCGCAACTGGAGTGCGCCGGTCACGGATTCGTTCGCCAACACGCTCAAAAAGGCCGACCGCAGCTACCAGGCGGCGCATTTCGGCAAGTGGCAGTGGTTTCACACGCCGGAGTCGATGGGTTACGACACCAGCGATGGCATCACGATGAATGAAGACGGCGACACGACCGATTCCGAGAATCCGAAGCAGTCGTTTGGCATCACGCGTCGTGCGAATGCCTTCATCAAGACGCAGGTGGAGTCAGGGCACCCGTTCTTTTTGCAGCTTTCCTACTACGCGGTGCATCAGGCACCGCAGGCGCTCGCCGCGACGCTCAAAAAATACGAAAGCATGGGTGCTGCGAAAGGTGGACGCGGTGATCGTGCCGTGATGGCAGCGATGACCGAGGATCTCGACACCTGCGTCGGTGCGGTGCTGAAACAGCTCGACGAACTGCACATCGCCGACAACACGCTCGTCATCTACACCTCCGACAATGGTGGACGCACCGAGATCCTCAACGGCGGCAAAGGCGATCTCGGCGAGGGTGGCATCCGCGAGCCGCTCATCGTGCGTGGTCCCGGCATCAAAGGCGGTGTGAACTGCACCACGCCTGTCACCAGCTACGACATCATGGCCACCGTGCTCGATTTCGCATCACCCGGTTTTGCGCTGCCAAAAGGTGTCGAAGGCGGCAGTTGGAAGCCGCTTTTGCTCAGTGGTGGCAAAGAGGCCGTGAAACGACCGATTGACCGCTTCGTTTGGCACCAGGCCGTCGAAGTCGCGCATCCGCAGTCGGCGATCCGCATGGGCGACTACAAACTGCTCTACTTTTGGGACACGAAGGAAGGCCTGCTCTTTGATTTGAACAACGACCTCGGCGAAACCCGCGACCTTGCGAAACAGCGGCCCGAAATCGCCACAAAGCTCCAAACCGAACTCAAAGCCCACATCCGCTCAGGGCTAGGCGAGCCAGCCTTTGCGGCGCTGGAACGTGGCGAGTTCCCACCAGGCCGACCGAAGGGCAAAGGCAAAGGAATGGGCAAGGGGAAGTAGCGCGATTCACCCCAAGGATTTTAAAGTCGTGGCAGCCGCAAGGTGAACGTGCTGCCCTGGCCTTCGACGCTCGTGACTTCCAAAGTGCTACTGTGTTCATCGGCGATGGCTTTGCAGATGGAAAGGCCGAGGCCTGCGCCGCCGGTGGTGCGGGTGCGGGATTCGTCAGCGCGGTAGAAGCGGTCAAAGATGTGCTTCAGGTGTGCTCCAGCGATGCCGCAGCCAGTGTCGGTGATGGTGAAAACAGAGCGCCCAGTTTCGGTCGTGGTGTTGAGCGTGATGCGGCCATCGTCAGGTGTGTGATCCAGTGCGTTGCTCAGGAGATTGAGGATGATCTGGGAGAGGCGCAGGGCATCGCCTGTGCAGGGTGCAGGGGAGAGATCGAGTTCGAGTGTGATGCCGCGTTCTTCGGCGAGGGGTTGCAGCGGTGCGGCGGTTTCGTGAGCGATGGTGGCGAGGTCGCAGGGCTCGTGTTTGATGGTGACCGCATCGCCGTCGTGGGTGGCGAGCGTGAGCATGGATTCGGTGAGTTGATTGAGCCGGCGGGCGGCGCTGACGCAGGCCTCCAATGTGCGCTGGTAGGTGGCGGGATCACGTTCGCGGGTGAGCACGCGCTGGGCTTGGGAGAGGATGATGGCGACGGGTGTGCGCAGCTCGTGCGCGGCGTCGGCGGTGAAGCGTGCCTGTCGTGCAAAGGAGGATTCGAGCTGGGCAAAGGTGGCGTTGAGGACGGTGGAAAGATGGCCGAGTTCGCTGCTCGCGGAGCGCACGGGGATGCGCTCGCTGAGGTCACCGGTGGCGATGCGTCTTGCCGTGTCGGCGATGGTGGCGATGGGCCGAATGGCGCGTGAGGTGACCCACCAGCCGATGACCAGACCAAAGGCGAGGACCGATGTGGCGATGGCGGCGAGCCAGCGCGAGTAATCACGCATCGAGGCGAGTTCAGGCGCGATGGAGCGACCGGCGAGCATGCATTCTCCAGGCGGTGTGAACGTGAAGGCTTCGCGGAGATCGCCGCGTGTGCGCTCGCCTTGCATCGGTTCGTCACTTTTGGGACGTTCAGGTCGCTCGATGGGCAACGGGGCCTTTGCAGAGCAGGCCCACTCGGCACCGTCGCGTCGCCACACGGCGTAGTAGAATTCTGCGCCATCGGTTCCTTCAAACATGCCCGCACGCGCCGGTGCGAGCTTGAACTCACGCTCCACACCCGGCGGCGGTCGCCCGGCCTGACCGCGCGGTGCGATCATCGAGTCGGTCAAGGCACGCACGCGCAGACGAAGCTCAATATCCACGCGGTGAATTTCATTGGCGGCCTGATACCGATACGCGCCGACCGCGAAGCCGGTGAGCACGGCGGCGAGGAGAAATCCATGCCAGAGCTGAATGCGGAGCCGGAGGGATTCGGGGAACATCATTCAATGGCGTAACCGAGTCCGCGTCGTGTGACGATGAGATCATGCCCGAGCTTGCGGCGCACGTTGGAGACATACACATCGAGCAGGTTGGAGAGGCTGCTTTCGTTTTCGTCGAAGAGCTGCTCGTAGAGGCGTTCGCGCGTGATGACGCGCCCCCGATGCAGGGCGAGATACTCGATCAAAGCGATCTCCCGCGCGGTGAGTGTGACCGGCTCACCACCTTTGGTGACGGTGTGACCGACGGTGTCCACGGAGACATCGCCGATGGTCACGATGGCCGCTGCATGGCCGGTGCTGCGACGTATGAGGGCGCGGATGCGTGCGAGCAGCTCGGGCAACTCGTAGGGCTTTGCTAAATAGTCATCCGCGCCGCCATCAAGGCCGCGCACGCGGTCTTTGGTGCCGTGGCGGGCAGTGAGCATGAGGATGGGCGTCTTTTTGTGCAAACGCAGTCGCTCGAGCACCTGGAAGCCGTCCATCACGGGCATCATCACATCGAGCACGATGGCGTTGTAGTCCCACATCATCGCTTTCGCGAGTCCGTCCTCGCCATCGCTGGCTGCATCGACGGCATAGCCGTCCTCACGTAGCGCCTCGGCGAGGCTGCTGAGCAGATGAGGTTCGTCTTCGACGACAAGGAGGCGCATGGAGTGTTACGATGGTGAAGTAGCGACCTTAATCCAGCGTGAATTGCTACGGCATCGTGCTGCGGTGCCAATCTACACGCCGACACGACGCAGCCATTGCGCGATGTCTCGATCCGCGCTGCTGCGAAACATGGGGAATGTCGATGGGCGCGATGCCTTCGCCAGTGAGGACGAGATTGGCTTGATGCGCGTCCATGGCGATGAGGTCATCTGACGCACGATAGTAGGCGTCCTGCGAATGCGGCAACGGTGCAAAGTCGCGCGCGGCGAAGTAGTCGGCGATCTCATCTAACTCGTTCGACGCCATCCGCTGGTCCACCGCGAATCAGCTCATGTTCTCCGCCAAGGCAGCCGAAGTCACGTGCCCATTCGAGGCGCGTAAACCAGCCACTCTCTTCATTTCCAGGGCTTGCGCGATAAACTCCTCGGAGGTGCGCAAGGGCTGACTCAAGCGGATTTGGCGATCATTCTCCCATAAGGCTTTCAAGGCTGGATTTGTGCGAAGCAGTTCCTCGGTGCTGATGACGGTGGTTTCCATGTTGGAGCGTTAGGTTGGGGGTAGCGTAGTCATGGACTGGGGTATGCACAGGTTTTCTTGTTCACACTTTTCCCCAGCTCATTCATCTTCCATAAAGGTTCGCCCGCTAGTTCACTCATAGTCATGAAGCCGTATCAGATCGCCCTCGCTCTCTTTTTCACCACTGTCACAGCGTTTGCTCAGGGGAACCCGCAGCTTTCGTCGTGGTTCACGGCGAACTCCGGCAAATACGCTCGCATCTATGCCAGTGCGGCGGATGAGACAGCGGGGACGAAGTCGCTGACTTGGTCGCGCGGGACGACGACGCAGGCGCTGCCGACGTATTCAGGCGTGACGGAGATCAATTACTCGCCGAACTGGATTTACATCCGCACGACGGGGCTGGCGAGTTACACGATGGGGCCTTGGCCGACGAATTTCCCGAGCTTCCCGACGAACACGGCCACGATTTACCGCATCCCGCGAGTGCCGACGATTCCGGGGACGAAGACGGGCACGGGGCTCGGCGCAACGGGGCGCATGGTCAATGGCGTGGCCATTTATGATAGCCGGGATGCTTTCTCGTACTCGACGGCGAATGCGGCGGATGCCCGGCCAAACACGGCCTTCACGGGCGATGGCATTTGGAATCGTGACGGCGATCACAATGAGGGGCCGACCTTTGACCCGGCGGGTGCGCATCAGGCGAGCAACACCTACCACAACCACGGGCAGCCCATCGGCCTGCGTTATCAGCTGGGCGATCATGTGGACTACAATGCGACGACGAATCGCTACACCGAGAGCACTGCGCCCGTGACGCAGCACTCGCCCATCGTCGGCTGGGCGCAGGATGGGCTGCCGGTCTATGGACCCTACGGCTACTCGGACCCCGACAGTGCGGCGAGCGGAGTGCGGCGCATGATTTCGGGCTTTGCGCTGCGTGATGGCAGCAATGGCACCACAGCGATCACGGTGCGTGAGGCTTTGCCAGCATGGGCGCAACGGGTGCAAAACAAACCCACGCTGACTTCGGCGCAATACGGCCCTGCGGTGAATGCGACGTATCTCCTCGGCCACTACATCGAGGACTTCGATTATCAGGGTGATCTCGCCGGGCGGGTGCAAACCAAGGGCTCGAACTCCGTCGGCGGCTTCGTGCTGGGGAACTACGATCTCAATGAGTATAACGTCCGGTTCTGCGTCACACCGGAGTTTCCGAGCGGCACCTGGGCCTACTTTACCACGATCAATGCCGACAACACGCCGGCCTTCCCCTACACCACGGGCCGTCAGTTCTATGGCAACGCCACCGGCGGTGCCTCCAATGAGGCGACGATGAATGCCGACACGCCGCTCACACGCCACTTCACTGGCGGTGCAAACACGGCCATCACCGTTAATGCGAGCGTCTCGACTCCGAATGTCACACTCACCTGGAGCGCGGTGGAGGGCGGCACGTATTCAGCGGACGCATCGCTCAATCAGACGGCGTGGACGGCAAAGGCGAGCGGCATTGTCGCATCGAGCACCTCGGCGACGACGACGTATGCGACACTCGCATCGACTGGCACCGAGTATGCGCGTGTGAATCGCACGGCGTTGGCCACCTTTGATTCAGCGGGGCAAAGCGCGGTCACGGTGGCACAGACGGGCATGACGAGTTTCCTGCTCACAGGCACTGCGGTGGCACCGACCGTCACGACACCGACCTCCGCGAGCATCACGGGCGGCTCGGCAGTGCTCGGCGGCAACATCACGGCTGATGGTGGTGCGTTGGTTAGCACCTCAGGTATCGTGGTGGCGCTCACATCGGTGAATAGCGATCCAATCATCGGCGGCACTGGCGTGACGAACATCACCGGCTCGGCCACGCTCGGTGTCTTCACGGTCAATGCCACCGGACTTGCCACGAACAGCGCTTACACCTTCAAAGCGTATGCCACGAACAGCGTCGGCACCACCTACAGCACGACGGGCTCCTTCTCGACGCTCACGGCCAATTTGCCGACCATCACCTCGGCCACGGTGACGAACATTTTGAACTCATCGGCCGTCCTCGGTGGCAACGTTACTGCCGATGGCGGTGCGACGATCACCGCACGCGGCGTTGTGTGGGCGCTGAACGGCACCAACTCCAACCCAACCATCGGAGGCACCGGCGTGACCAACGTCGTGGGCACCGGCACGACCGGTGTGTTCACGGTGAATGCAACTGGCTTCACCACCCCCGCCCCGCAAACCATCGCCTTTAGAGCTTACGCAACCAATGCCTCAGGCACTGTTTATACGACACCGGCGACGGTGTTCCAGACCGTCACGCTCTCCAGCTTGTCGAATCTCGTGCTCAGTGCGGGCACGCTCTCACCGACCTTTGCTTCAAACACTCTCGCCTACACGGTCAGCGTGCCGAACTCGGTGAGCAGCATCACCGTGACGCCATCCATGGTCAGCGGCACAGCGACTGTCACGGTCAATACGGTGGCCGTCACGCCGGGCACCGCCAGCGGGCCGATCACGCTCAATGTAGGCTCCAATACAATCACCGTCGTCGGCACACAGACCACGCCACCGAGCACGAGGACTTACACCGTCACCGTCACACGCGCTGCACCGAGCGCACCGCTCATCACCACGCCCACATCCGCCTCGATCGCTGCAACATCAGCCACACTCGGCGGTAATGTCACCAGTGATGGCGGCCAGGCCATCACCGCACGCGGCGTCGTGCTCGCTCCGACCGCTACGAACAGCAATCCGCAAATCGGTGGCAGTGGCGTCACGAATGTCGTCGGCACCGGCACGACGGGCGTTTTCACCGTCAATGCCACCGGCCTCAGCGCAGGCACGGCTTACAGCTTTGCGGCTTATGCGACGAACAGCCTCGGCATCACCTACACGACACCCGCAGCGACCTTTAGCACCGTGAGCCTCAGTGGTGATCTCTCCAATCTCACCATCAGCGCAGGCACGCTCGCGCCGACCTTCAGCAGCGCGACCACGAGCTACACGGCGAGCGTTGGGAATGCAGTTTCGAGCCTTAATGTCACGCCCACGGCTTTGATTGGCACCTCGACCATCACGGTCAACTCCGTGCCTGTCAGCTCCGGCAGCCCCATCGCGGTTGCCTTGAACATCGGCAGCAATCCCATCGACATCGTCGTCACCGGCCTCGATTCGACGGTGAAGACCTACTCCATGGTCGTCACACGCGCGTCAGGCACTCCCATCGTCACCTCACCGACTGCCACTGGCCTCAGCACGACGACTGCCACTCTCGGTGGCAATGTCACCAACGACGGTGGCACCGCGATCACCGCACGCGGCATCGTGTTGGCACCGACAGCGACCAACAGCAATCCACAGCTCGGCGGCAGCGGCGTCACGAACTTCACCGCGAGCGGAACGACCGGCATTTTCACTGTGAGTGCCACAGGGCTCACATTGGGCGTCAACTACACCTTCGCCGCCTATGCGACAAACAGTGCAGGCACTAGCTATAGCGTCACTGGCACCTTCACCACGCCGCGCAACAACATCCTGCTCATCATCGCCGACGACTTCGGTTTGGATGCCTGCAAGCTCTACAATCCAGCCGGTAATAACGCCGCTACGCCGAACATCGACTCGCTCGCCACCAACGGGGTGCGCTTCAACAACGCTTACGCCTACACCGTCTGCTCGCCCACGCGCTCGTCCATCATCACTGGCCGCTACGGCTTCAGAACCGGCACTGGCGATGTCGTCACGCCGAACTCTGGCAGCCCGTTGCAAGCCTCCGAGTTCACACTGCCGGATGCATTCGCGGCCAATGCAGCGTTCAACTATCAATTGAAGCACCTCGGCAAATATCACCTCATCAACGGATCGAGCACTGCCGCGCAAATGAGCCCCGTGACAGTCGCAGGCTGGCCCTCGTATGCCGGACCACTCAGCGCCGAAGTCGCGGACTACTACAACTGGACCAAGGTCGTCACGGACGGCACCGCAGGCGGCACTTCGAGCACCGCAGGCATCACCACGTATGCCACGACTGACACCGTGAATGACGCGATCGCTTTCATCAACACTCAGACCACCGCAGGCAAGCCCTGGTTCTCCTGGGTGGCACTGAACGCACCGCACTTCCCCTTCCACAAGCCGCCGACGAGTCTGCTCACCACGCAGGCCTACATCGACCTCAGCGGCACTGCGGGTGACATCACCGCCAATCGGCTCAGCTATTACAATGCCGCCGTGCAGGCCATGGACACGGAGATTGGCCGCTTGCTGGCCAGTGTCGATTTGAACGTCACCACCGTCATCTTCATTGGCGATAACGGCACCGACACGCAGGTCGCGCAGTCGCCTTATTCCAGCAGCAAATCCAAAGGCTCCCTCTATGAAGGCGGCGTGCGCGTGCCGCTCATCATCCGCGGGCCAAATGTGATCTCACCCGGTCGCACCACGGACACGCTCGTTCACTCGGTCGATCTCTACAGCACCATCCTCGAACTCGCGGGCATCAACGTCGCCACCACCACCGCAGGCGTCACGCTCGACTCCCAGAGCCTGCTGCCAGTTTTGCAAAATCAAACCGTCACTCGTCCGTTCGCTTACAGCGAGTTGTTCGACACCGCCACGCCCACCAGCGGCGGTGAGGAACTGCGGGACAGCCGCTACAAGGTCATTCGCTTCAACACCGGCACCGCCGAGTTCTACGACCTGCAAGTGGACCCCTATGAAGCCGTGAATCTCATCGCAGGCGGAGTGGGTTCGATGACGCCGACGCAACAAACCGCCTACTATCAACTGCTCGCCGACCTCGGCACCTATTCAACCACCGCGCCCACGACGATCAACAGCGTCACGCTCAATCCCACGACACCGACGAACAACGACAGCGTCGATGTCACCGCCAACGTCACGCCCGCCACTGGAGCAACACTCTCCAGCGTCGTGCTTAACTACAGCACAGGTGCCGCCACCACGACCACCGTCTTCACCGAGACCATGGGCACCGCCGCAGCAGCCTTCACCACAGCGACGAACACTGGCACCAACAACGCTTGGACAGTTGCCTCAGCTGTTGGTCCGCCCAATCCCTTTAGTTTCACCACGACCGCCAACCACGGCACCGGCAACGCCTACGGCTTGGAAATGAATCGCGGCACGCCCAACCTCGCCGACAACCACATTACCACGACCAACAACATCGACGCCTCGACGGGCGCGTCGGCGTATGTCGAGTTCTGGGTCGCCACCGCCAATCTCGGGGCCACCAACGGCTGGGCTTTTCAGACCTCCACCAATGGAACGACTTGGACAACCAGGACCACCACACCTGCCTACGTGGCCGGAACCAATCTCAGCTACACGCTCTACCACTACGACCTCACCGCAGGTGAGCGCGTGAGCACACTCAAGTTGCGCTTCCAGTTTGCAGGCAATGGGGCGACCAACCCCGCATCCAAGATCAGCCTCGACGACATCAAAGTCGTAACCACCAGCACTGCCGCGCCTGCTCCGATCACGATGACATCAGTCGGCGGCGGCAACTACACGGGGACCATCCCAGCGCAGGCCGCCGCCACCACCGTCAGCTATAACGTCATCGCCACCGACTCGACCAGCGGCATCGACTACAACGCCAGCAGCTACACCGTCATCGCCGGATCACCCGTGCTCGCTGTCACACCAGCGACTGCATTGAACTCCAGCGGCACCGCAGGCAGCGGTAGCTACTCGCCCGCGAGCCAAATCTACACACTGAGCAACACCGGCACCGGCTCGTTGAGCTGGACCGCAGCGAAGACACAAACTTGGCTCAATCTCTCCGCCACCAGCGGCACACTTGCCGCTGGTGCCTCGACAACCGTCACCGCGAGCATCAACACCGCGAACGCCAACGCCTTAGCCGTCGGCACCTTCAACGACACCATCAGCTTCACCAACACGAGCAACAACAGCGGCAACACCACCCGCAGCGCGAGCCTCATCATTGGCAGCATTACAGTGCCCGGCACACCTGCGATCACCGCCTTGCCAGCCTACAGCCAAGGCACCGCACGCACCGTGCGTTGGCCAGCGATTGCAGGTGCCACGAGCTACACGTTGGAAATCTCCACCACCAGTAACTTCGCCACCGTGCTCAGCTCGCAGACGTTGACGACACCCACCGGCAGCTTCTCGAACCTCGCCCACGGCATCACCTATTACTACCGAGTGCTCGCCACGAACGGAGTCGGCTCATCGAGCTATAGCAGTGTCGTCAGCAGCACGCAGGACAACGTTTCGCCCATCGTCGCCATCACCTCACCATCGAGCACACAAAGCACCGCCACGAACACCATCACGCTCAGCGGCACCAGCAGCGATGCCTTGTCCGGCATCAGCAAAGTCACCGTGAACGGCGCAACCGCCACCACTGGCAACAACTTTGCCACCTGGACCATCACCGTGCCACTCGGCTTCGGCACCAACAGCCTCACCGCGCTCGCCATCGACAACGCAGGCAACACCACTAGCTCCACGCCGCTGCTCGTCACCTTGACCACCGCGCAGACCTTCAATCCGCTCATCATCCCCGACATCATCACCGGCACCACCTTCAATCTCGCGCTCAAGCCCAACAGCAAGCAGTTCCTCGCTGGTGCAGCGACCAATACGAACGCCTACAACGACATGCCCTTTGGAGCGCCCACGCTCATCATGAACAAAGGCGATTGGGTGCAAATGCACGTCACCAACAACCTGCCCGTCGATACCACCACCACGCATTGGCACGGCTTCCACATCCCCGCCATCATGGACGGCGGCCCGCATCAAGTCATCCCCGCAGGCACCACTTGGAGTCCCTCCTGGCTCGTCGATAACAACGCCGGTACCTATTGGTTCCACCCGCATCTGCATGAGAAAACGCAGGAGCAAATCAGTCGCGGTGGAGTCGGCATGATCATCATCCGCGACCCCATCGAATCCGCGCTCACCCTGCCACGCACCTACGGCGTCGATGACATCCCGCTCGCCCTCGGCAGCCGACGTTTCACCACCAATCAAATCGTCACCGCCGCCTCCGCCTATGGCGATGTCATGCTCGTCAACGGCGTCATCAGCCCCCAAGTCAGCCTACCGAAGCAATACGTCCGCCTCCGCATCCTCAACGCCGAGATCGAGCGCTCCTTGAACCTCGGCTTCAGCGACAATCGCACCTTCTGGGTCATCGCCACCGACGGCGGCCTCGTCGATGCCCCCGTCGCAACGACCCGCGTGGTCATGCATGTCGGCGAGCGTTATGAAATCCTCGTCGATCTCACCAACGACACCCTCGGCGGCACCCTCGACCTGCGTTGCTTCAACAACAGCGCCTCCCTCGGCACACCGCTCTCCAACAGCTACGCCGGCGGCGAACCGCAAACCACCGGCCAGTTCGGCAGCCTCTTGAACAACCTCGACTTCAACGTCCTGCGCATCAACATCGCCGCGCAAACCGCCAGCCCCGTGCTCACGCGCCCGACCACGCTCACCACCAACGCTCTGTGGACCAACGGCGATGTCACCAACCCCACCACACGCACCCTCGCCATCACTGGCGGTGCCCCAGGCATCTTCTTCTTCGACGGCGACGACCTCTTCAGTCCCACCGTCTTCAATCACACCATCAACCTCAACGCCGTCGAGCGCTGGACCATCACCAACACCTCCGGTTTCAGCCACTCGTTCCACATTCACGACATCCAGTTCAATCTCATCTCCCGCGTCAGCGCCAACGGCAGCAACCCCGCCAGCGTCACCGGCATCGCGTCGTATGAAGTCGGCTGGAAGGACACGCTTTATGTGCAGCGCAATAGCAGCGTCACCTTCCTCGCCAAGTTCGATCACTTCGCCAGCAACACCAATCCCTTCATGTATCACTGCCACTTCGCCAACCACGAAGACGAAGGCCTCATGGGCCAGTTCGTCGTCGTCAACAACCAGGTCGAAGACCTCGCCGTCGCCAGCTTCACCCGCTACGGCAACAACAACCTCATCAGCCTCGACTTCAAAGCCACCCCCGGCACCACCTACACCCTGCAATGGTCCCCCGACCTCAGCACCTGGACCGACGTCGGTTCCGTAACGAGTGACGGCAACACCGCCAACTTCACCGAAACCGATCAAACACGCTTGAGCGGATCGAAGGGCTTCTACCGCGTAACCATCCCCACCGTCCCGTAAAGCAAGCCTCCGTTGAGCGGCCTTCCAAATCGCTCCACCAGTTTACGAGCCAGAGGCATCGTTCTAGTTTGCACACAAAGCCACTCCCCAACTCCCATGAGCCCACGCCAATTCGCTCTCTGTCTCGCTGGTCTCGTCAGCTCGGCATGCATCGCCGCTTTCGCGCAAAACGCGACCAAGCCCGCGTCAGCTCAGCATCAGGTCAACATCACCACCGAGGGCGATTTTCGTTTCATCAAGTCCAACGGCTGGCCGGATCACGAACCGGGGCAGTTTCCGCGCAAGGGCAATCCCAACAGCGCCAGCCCGCAGAGTTACACCTTCCGCGTGCCGCAGAAGCCCGTCGCGGCTGCGGAGCCGTCTCGCATTTTCGGCTGGTGGGGTGTGGCACTCAATGGCGTGCCTTTTGAGCCAGGCACCGCCGAAACATGGCAAAATAATCCGCAGTCCGGCTGGCGCTACGAGGCCGCCACCGGCTTCATGAATCTCGGACTCGACGAACACAACGCGCATGTGCAGCCCACAGGGGCTTATCATTATCACGCGATGCCGCTCGGACTCATCGAGCGGCTCGGCGGCGATGATAAAAAGATGCTGCACATCGGCTATGCCGCCGATGGCTTCCCGATCTACACCAGCAAAGCCTATGACAAAGCCACCGATGCCAAAGGTGAACTCCGTGTGATGAAGTCCAGCTACAAACTCAAATCTGGCGCACGCCCCGCACAAGAAGGCGGCCCCGGCGGCAACTACGACGGCCGCTTCACGCAGGATTTCGAGTTCGTCAAAGGCAGCGGCGATCTCGACGAAAACAACGGCCGCACCGGCATCACACCCGAATATCCCGCAGGCACCTATTACTACTGCATCACCACGGCGTTCCCCTTTGTGCCGCGCAGTTGGAAAGGCACGCCGGATCAGAGTTTTGCCAAGCGCGGCCCACCTCCCGGCGGCGGTCCTGGTGGCCCAGGTCGTCGCGGCGGTCCCGGAGCATCCAAAGGCAAAGGCCCGCCACCTTACCGTGGGAATCCTTTCCTCCCTGACTTTCCGTGAGCCATGAAATCCACACTCGCTCTTGTCTCATTCCTCGCCGCGATCGGCCTTGTTGCAGCTCGTGACTGGCACAGCATGGATGGTCGCACTCTGCCCGGTGAATTTGTCAAAGTCACGGGCGAAACCTTGACCGTCAAATCCGCCAATGGACAGCCGGTGACGGTGTCGCTGAAGATTCTCAGCGCCGAAGATCAAAGTTATGCGCAAGCCGCGCAGGCATTGAACGAAGGCGCGGTGAAACTGGGTCCGCAGGCCTTCGAGGTGGCGCTGAACTACGGCGGCGGATCACTCTGCCGCTTCCCACTCACACGCATGAAGGCCACGGATCCGCTCATGTTTGCAGGCGAGCAGTTCTTCCTCGTCGGCGAAGCCGCAGCCGCTGCTAAAAAGGGCTCCCAACTCAAAGACCAGTTCCTCTTCTTCGCAGGCAATCGCACGCTGCATCCGCTCCAGGGCGACGCCTTTCCTGTGCGCAGCTTTGCGCTCACCGCCGATCAGGCTCTGGCCGCCTCCAGCAGTCCGCCAGACATTTATGAGCCGATGATCGAGCAAATCGAAGTGCGCGGCCTGGGTTATCCCATCAGCGACAGCGGACTCATTCTCGTGGACGGCAAACTGCTCGTCAGCATCAACTCCCTCGTCGTGGACCTCGGCAAGGACCTCGAAAATGCCACCGTCGTCGCCAACAACAGCGATCTCGGCATCGCCATCATCGCGGCGAAGTCCGCTACCACCGCCATGCGCCTCGCACCGCGCAAACCGCTCGAACTCGGCCAACCCGTGACGCTCCTGAGCCTCAAACACGGCGAGTATGCCAAGTCACTCGAAGACGCCATCGTCACCCAAGGCACCATCACCAACCTCAGCGCTGCGAACGGTCCGCTCTACTTCGAACACAACGCACCGCGTGACCCCGATGCCGTCGGCGGACTCGTGCTCAGTGACAAAGGCGATGTCATCGGCCTCATGACGCAGAAGACCATCATCAAGCGCGGCACTAGCAAAGACGGCGTCATCACCCGCGAGCCATTGCCTGAAAACCTGCTAGCCA
>NZ_JBJXFV010000112.1:0-58577 GCF_046154365.1 Prosthecobacter sp. | reverse complement strand
GAATGATCCTGGATTCGCCGCCGCCATCTGCGCGATGCCGAAGCCCGAGGAGGCCATCAGCAGCATGATAAAACCTCGAAATGCATCGAGGGAGAGCAGACGATTGGTGGTGGTCGGGTTCATGGCGTGAACCAGAACGCCGCAAACGCCGCTTGGCTATCGTCGCAGAGGCGGAGAGTTTTTTGGAGGGTGAGTTTTTGACAAGCTTGATTCGGTGCCAAGCGCTCAGCTCAAAACGCCAGACCTTCGACAACTGAGCACTGAGCACTCGGCAACACGGCAACAAAAGCCCACCGATGCCCCGCCACCACAAAGCAATCAACAACACCTCACGCCACCTTGAGCACCTCGTGCGTGTGAATCGCCGGATTCACGATGTCGCGCACGAACTGCGCTGGCTCGGCGCCTTCTCCAAACACATAGATGCGGGTGCGCAGCGTGAGCTTTTTGAGCTCAAAGGCGGGATTCGGCATGCTGCGGTAGTAATTGAGGATCATTTCCTTCTCGAGATCCAGCGCCGCGCCCTTCATGCCGTATTCGAGCACGAAGGCGGCCTTTTCAAACGCCGGTTGGCCGCCGGTGCGGGCCTCCTGGCTGATGGAGTCAATAAGCACGCGCTGCACAAAGGCCGTCAGCGCCTCTGCGTCGCCCTCGAACTCGATCTTATACAAACGACCCTCACGATACTTCAACGGCAGCGGGTGCGGAGCGTAGAGCAGCTTGTGGCAGTCGCTCTCAGTGTCGAACTTGCCGAGGATTTCAAAAAAATGGGTCACAGCGGTGGCGGGGATGGTTGCCTGTCTTCCTAGCGAGAACACCCGCCCGCGCAAGCCCGCAGCCAGCCGTGTGAATCCCCCCTTGCCTCCCCTGCCCCGGCCTGCTAAAACTCCGGCACTATGCCTCGCATTCAATTCACCACTCCTGCTGGAGCCACCGGCGCGCTCGAACTCGACGCCGAACGCATGACCTTCGGTCGCGCCGATGACAACCAGCTCATCCTGGCCGATGACTCGGTGTCCAGCCACCACGGTGAAGTCGCCTACGACGGCAGTTCTTGGACGCTGACCGATCTCGGCTCAACCAACGGCACCAAGGTCGGTGGCAATCGTGTCGAGAGCCTCGCGCTAGATCACGGCACCGCCTTTCAACTCGGCAATGTGGACTGCGTGTTCGTCGGCGATGGCGAAGAAGCCGCTTACACCGCCCCCACCATCACCGTCTCCACCCCGTCCAACGGCTACGGCAGCCATCCTTACAATGGCAAGCTGCGGCATGGCTTTGGCCCAAAGGTAAAGGAAAAGAATCCCGGTGGCGGCCTGCTCACGCTCCTCGGTATCGTCGCCCTCGCAGCCTGCGGCGCGGCGGTTTATTTCGCAACGCAAATGGGCGCATCCTAAGCCAGCATCACGCACGCATTCGCGGCACCCGGCTCCGTTGACGGAGCGATCCTGCGGTCCTTTCCGGCTGCGATCGTGAGGCTTGCGCGTCCAGAACCCATCCCCCTGCGGCCCTTCGCGCCGTCATCTCAAGAAAAAAATCCCATGTCTAACACGATCATTGTCGGCGCCCAGTGGGGCGATGAAGGAAAAGGAAAAATCGTCGATTACCTCACCGAGGGCACCGACGTCGTTGTGCGTGCCGCCGGCGGCAACAATGCCGGCCACACCGTCATCAGCAACGGCACCAAATACATCCTGCATCTCATTCCCTCCGGCATCCTCTGGAAGGACAAAGTCTGCGTCATTGGCAACGGCGTCGTCATGGACCCCATCGGCCTGCTTGAAGAAATGGCCAAACTGCGCGGCCAGGGCGTCACCATCACGCCGGAGAACCTCCTCATCAGCGAAACCGCCCACCTCGTCATGCCCTACCACCGTGGGCTTGATAAAGCCCGCGAACTTCAGCGTGGCGATAAAAAAATCGGCACCACCGGCCGCGGCATCGGCCCCGCTTATGCCGACAAAGTCGAACGCGACGGCCTGCGCACCATTTTGATGACGCAGCCCGAGATTCTCGAAGAAGAACTCCGCGAGCGCCTTGCCCGCCACAACGCCACTTTCGAAGCCCTTGGCGTCGAGATCGTCCCGGTCGAAGCAACCGTCAAAATCATCCTCGCAGCCGCCAAGACGCTCGCTCCGCACATCACCAACACCACGGTGTACCTGCACGAAGCCATCAAAGCCGGCAAAAACCTTCTCTTTGAAGGCGCGCAGGGCACCTACCTCGACATCGACCACGGTACCTACCCCTTCGTCACCTCGTCCAACACCACCTCCGGCGGTGCCTGCACCGGTTCCGGCGTCCCGCCGCGCATGATCGACAAAGTCGTCGCCGTCGGCAAAGCCTACACCACCCGCGTCGGCAGCGGTCCTTTCGTCACTGAAAACGACGCCCTCGGCGACATGCTGCACAACATGGGCCGCGAATTCGGTGCCACCACCGGCCGTGCCCGCCGCTGCGGCTGGCTGGATTCCGTCCTCGTCCGTTACGCCGTCATGATCAACGGTGCCGACGAACTCGCCATCACCAACCTCGACGGCCTTGATGGCCTCGAAACCATCCAGATCTGCACCGCCTACACTCTGCGCGGCAAGACCATCCACTACCCACCGAGCACCGCCGCCGACCTCGCCGCCTGTGTGCCCGTCTATGAAACCCACCAAGGCTGGAAGCAGGACCTCAGCGGCATCAAAAAATTCGCCGACCTCCCCCAGTTGGCCAAAGACTACCTCAAGCGCCTCGAAGAACTCACCGGAGCCCGCGTCAGCCTCCTCGGAGTCGGCCCAGACCGTGAACAGACCCTGGTGGCGTAGTCCCCAGGAATCGTCCTCGTCCTCGTCCTCGTCCTCGTCCTCGTCCTCGTCCTCGTCCTCGTTCTCCTACTCGTCCTCGATCCTTCCGCACCGCCAGCCAAATCGCCACCAAACCACCAGCACACTCCGCACATCAATCTCGACCCTTATACGCTTCGACCACCCGCTGAGATCGAGAACGAGAACGAGCCTTGAAACCACCCCTACATTCCATTTGACGCCCGCCCTCATTCCCCTACTCTTCCGGCCCTTTTCCCAAACCACCCAGACCCGTTTATGACCGAAATTCAGATCCGCAAAGGCGAGCCCGTTGACCGCGCTCTCAAACGTCTCAAGACCAAGCTCGAAATGGACGGCATCCTTGAAGAAGTCCGCCGCCTGCGCGCCCATGAGACCCCGATCCAGCGCACCCGCCGCAAGGCCCGCGCCGCCGCCAAGCGTGGCAAGATCCGCTATCGCTTCACCCTTCCAAAGGCCCCCGGCGCTCCTGGCGACGCTCCCACCTCTCCCGCTTAACCAGGCGAAGGGAAAAGACAGTTTCAAAAAGGGCGGCTTCGAGCCGCCCTTTTTATTTTAGCGGCCCAGCCCCGCGAGATACGCGATCAAATCCCGCAGTTCCTCCCGCGTCATGTTCATGATCAGCCCCTCCGGCATCAGCGAGCCCGCTTCCTGACGCTCGGCGATCTGCGCTGGCGTAAATCGGCTCGTCTGACCACTCGCCAGCTCGCGCAACTGCATCTCGCCGCCCGCTTCGCTCACCTTGTAGCCTTGCAGCTTGCGACCGTCCTTCAGCGTCAACGTCGTCGCCACATAGCCTTCTTTGATTTGCCGGTTCGGCCACACCACCGCCTCAATCAAAAGCTCAACGGGCACACCACGGCCCACCGCGTCTAGTTCCGGCCCCACGATGCCGCCCTGCCCACCGATCTTGTGACACGCGACGCAGCCCGACAGCGGTGCATTGAAAACCGCCTTCCCCTTCACCACATCGCCATGCGCCTTCACCTCGGTCGCCAAAGCAGCCACCCAGGCTGAATCGTAGGCTGGCACGGTGTTCTTCACGCCCAAAATCTTCCCGAACGCCGTCGTCAGCACCGCATCACCTCGCCCAGCCGCTGTGAGCGTCGTCATCGCCAGCTTCGCTGCTTCCGCAAAGCACGGCTTGGCATCCAAAGCCTTCGCCAAAGCGCCCAGCGCCGATTCACGCGACAACAACGGCACCAGCCACGCCCGCATCGTCTCCGCATCAGGGATGCTCGAAAGCGACACCGCCGCCAGTTGCCCTGCCAACACTGGTTTTTTCTCCGCCAGCACCGTCAAAGCCGCCGTGCGCACCGCCCACGACTGTTTGGCATCCTTCGCATGCTTCTCAAAAGTCTCCGCAGGCTCGCCCAATCGCGCGAGCGCCATCAAAGCCGGAGCACAAACACCGCCATCGGCCTCCAAAAGCCCGCGCATCACTGTTTCGGCACTTTTTAGCCGCCAGGCACCCACCAGCGCACACGCCGCCGCCTTTTGCGCTTCATTTCCCTCCTTCAAAACGCCCAGCAGCAGCGGCTCCGCGCCTTCCGGTGTCTTGAAGCCACGCTGAGCCGCTGCCGCGGCCAAATCCTCCAGCACCTCCTGATCCTGCACGCCCAGCTTCAGCGCCATCAGCATGTCACCCGGCTCGCCCTTGCGCACCAGCGCCACCAGCAAGCCACGCCGCGTCTCAGGCGGCATCGACTCACCCTTCTGCGCCAGCATCGTGCGCACCACACCCAGCAGCTCCGCACTGCCCTCCTTCTCTACCAAGAACGCCAAATGCTTCGGCGGTAACGAGTTCAAAATCTCAAACGGCGGCTTCTTCCACTGCGGAGCCGTCGCATGCACCGTCAGCCACAACGCCCGCTCAATGAAGCTGTCCATCGGCTTGTCGAGTACCTTCAAAGCTATTTTGATGGCTTCGGGTGATTTCAGCTTCGCTGCTGCCACCACAGCCTCCAGCCGCACCAGCGCTATGGAGGATTGCGTGGCCTTTTCGATTTCAGTCGGATTGGTCAGACTCGTCGGACCTGTCGGACCCGTCTGACGATGCTGCTGATAGGCCGCCCAGCGCCCGCCTTTCCTCTCCAACTCGCGTGATTTCGCCACCATCCGCCAAATCCGCCCATGCGTCGCATCGCGGTTCGGATGCCGGAAGCTCGCCTGGTAGTGGCCGATGATCGGATCATACCAGTCGGCGATGTAGAGCGCGCCTTCGGGTCCAAAACGAATATCGATCGGACGGAAGGCCACGTTGTCACTGGTGATGAGCGTGGGCTGCTCCACGGCCTCCATGCCGCTGGGGAACTCGCTGTGCGGGATGAGCTTGTGGCGATACACCGCGTTCTCAAAGAAGCCGCCGGTGATGACTTCCTCCTGCATCGACTCCGGCCAGTGCGTGTTTTCCACGATGTCCACGCCGCAGAACTTCCGCAGGCCGTCCGTTTTGATGATCTGGCCGCTGTAGGGCAGTTGAAAACGCTCCAGCAGGAAATGCGGAATGCCGTGGCGATTGGAAACGTGCGAGTCCTCTTCCAGCGACGTGCTCACCTCCATCGGCCGCGCCCAAAACATGCCTGCCGCGCCCGCCACCATGATCGGCTGGCCCCATTTCGTGAAGGCTGTGCCCCAGGCGTTCGCCGGCATGCCGGTCGGATACGGATTCAGCCGCCCGCTCTTCGCGTAGTAGTGCCAGAAGCCCGCGCCGTAGAGTGTCTTCGTGCCATGCACCGTCGTCACGCGTGAGTAGCAGTGCAGGCCCTGATGCATCACCAGCGCACCATCGGGCGCCCAGATGAAGCTGTTCAGGCACTGATGCGTGTCTCCCGTGCCGAAGCCGCTGAAGACCACCTCCCGCCGGTCCACGCGATCATCGCCATCGTCATCGTGCATCAGCCACAGCTTCTCGCCCTCGCCGACATACACGGAGTGCCCGTTGGGCGACTTCACACCCGCATCACGCGGGGCCAGCTCCATGCCCATCGGCTGGCTCAGCCCGCCGGTGAAGACCGTGCGCTTGTCCGCACGTCCATCGTGATTCGTGTCTTCCAGAATGATGATCTTGTCGTCCGACACCGTCCCGGGCTTCGCCTGCGGGTAATCGCTCGTCTGCAGCACCCACAAGCGCCCGCGCTCATCCCAGCGGATCGCGATGGGATTCGGAATCCCGTCCGCCTCGCTCGCAAACAAGTTCACCTCGAAGCCGTCGAGCACCTTGAACGACTTCAACTCCGCCTCCGGCGAATGATCCGGCGGCGGTTCGCCGACGGAGATACCTTTCTTCTTCGATTGCTGGGCGAGAATGCACGTCGTGCACAGCCATGCCAACCAGAACGAGCTGAAGCTCGGAAGTACTTTTCTCACGGCAGCTTCCCTCCCAGATCGTTCGCCAGTTTCCATAGCTCGTTCTCCTTCGCTTCGATCAGCGGTTTGAAATGCTCCAGCTCACTCGGGAACCAGCGCAGTGTCGGATCCACATGATCCCGGCTGCTCGGCTGCGCCGTGCGATCCCCATGCAGAAACGCCCAGTTCGCCGGACGCCAGTAGCGATGCCACAGCCTGTTCTTCTCGCCGATCAGCGTCTTCAATCGCCCATCCGGTGCCTTCACATCGCCTCCGCACAGCGCCGCCACACTCATCCCAAGCTGCGCCGCGCCCGTGGAAGTCAGATTCAGTCCATCACGAGTCGATCCCGGCTTCAAACCGCCATCCTGAGCCGCAAACAACGCCCCATGCGCCTTCGCGACCTCCGCCATCACCGCTGCATACTTCTTCAGCGTCGCGTTGTGCTTCGACAGCTCAGCTTCAAACGCTGGCGGTTCCACCAGCGCCAGTCGCGGTGTGACTTCCGCGCACAACGTCACCAGCTTCTCCAGCGCCGCACGAAACTCCGCCAGTCCGGCCTCTCCGCGCTCCAGACACTCCTGCCGTCCAAACATCAGCATCGCCGCCGTGGCACCAGAGCGCAGCAGTTGCTGCTTCAAGCCGCCAAAGTTCATCGGACGATCTTGGCGAAACACCGTGTCTGCTTCCCAAGCAAGACTGCGCATCTTCACGCGGCTGCCTGGAAACTGCGTCAGCATCAGCGCCTCCATCGTCCCATCCTCCATCACCACCACCGCCTCCGTGCCGCCGAGCACGGCGATGCCCTCCTCGGTCATCAGCTTCATGGAGCCTGGAAATGGTGACAGCTTCGGTTTCAAACTCGCCATCGTCGGCATCGCGGCAAGTTCGAAAATCTCCGGACGAGTCAAAGCGCGATTGTAGAGCCGCAGATTGGCAATCTGGCCACCAAGTCCTCGGCTACACGGATCAAACAACGCCTTGGTGAGGAAGATGGGACCAGGAGCCTCGCGCCAGGAGTTCATCTCGACGCCGTTCACCCAGATGCCCGAAAGCGCCTGTCGGGCGTCTCGCTTCACATTGAGCACCACCTGCCACCAGCGACCCTCCATGGGCTGCGAGACGGAAACTGGATGTCCGAAGCCACGGCCTTCGAGTTTGATGGAAAAACCAGTCGTGCCGAGATGCCAGTCCAGCAGCCCGCTCTCTGACTCATTGATCAGAGCCAGAATGTGGCTGCCATGCTCCATGTCAGGTGCCTTCTCGACTTGGAACGCGAATGCCACCGCGAAGTCCTCCAGCTTCATTCCCTCCGTATCAGCCGGCAGCCGCAATATCTTCTCGGTGTCGAGCGGCATCACCTCATCCCACTTCGCCACCAGGCCTGCCTGCAAATCCGACACATCACCACTCACCTGCGCCCATGCGCTGGCGCTGAGCAGGAGAGTGATGCCAAGGATGCGCGGGAGGTGCATGAGGCCGAAAAAACTCGCGGCGTCGCCGCCTTCTTGCAGTTCGTTCTGTTCATCGTGACGCATTGCTGGTAATCCTGCCGTTAATCACTCATGAAACTCAAGCTCGATCTCGACGACTTCCGCGTGCCCGATGGCAAACCGTTTCGCATCAAGAAGGCGAAGACCAAGGTGAAGGATTTGTACCAGGATGATGCGCATTTTGAATCGCTCATCGCCGAGTTCCGCACGGAGATCGACGACTTGCAGCAGAAAATGTATGCGCAGGACCGGCAGGGGCTGCTACTGGTGTTTCAGGCGATGGACGCCGCCGGGAAGGACAGCACCATCAAGCATGTGATGAGCGGCGTGAACACGCAGGGCGTGGAAGTGCAGGCCTTCAAACGGCCCACGGATGATGAACTCGATCACGACTTCCTTTGGCGCACCACGCGCGTGATGCCGCCGCGTGGCCGCATCGGCATCTTCAACCGCAGCTACTATGAGGAGGTGCTCGTGTGCCGGGTGCATCCTGAGATCGTCACCAAGATCCAGCGGCTGCCTGCGGAGACGACGAAGAATGTGGACAAACTCTTCGCCGACCGGCTCAAGGACATCCGCAACTTTGAAAGCTACAGCCACCGCAACGGCATCCGTATCGTGAAGTTTTTCCTGCATGTCTCCAAGGACGAGCAGAAGAAGCGGTTCCTGGCCCGCATCGACACCCCCAGCAAGAACTGGAAGTTCGAGGAGGGCGACGTGCGCGAACGCGGTCACTGGAAGGACTACATGGCCGCCTACGAAGACGCCATCGACGCCACCGCCACCGAGGAGTGTCCGTGGTATGTCGTTCCTGCTGACGACAAGAAAAACATGCGCCTCATCGTCAGCGCCGCGATCCTCAAGGAGATGCAGAGCATGAAACTGAAGTATCCCGAGCTGCCGCCGGAGCAGAAAAAGCATCTGCAAGCAGCGAAGCGTTTTCTGTTGGCGGAGCGCTGACGTTTCGCTGACGCGAATAGCCGATAGTGAACAGCCTGATGCATTGCGGTCAGGTCGTAGGTTGGGTGTCTGCTGCGCCGATGGTTTTCAGGAAGCATTTTCGCAGCAGCGCCCGACTGCTTGGGAGTGTGGTCGCGATTTCGCACGAAGTATCATGCATTCAATCTGCGGCTTTCCTGAATCTGCGGTAGATCCATCCGAAAATTGGTTGGCGTTTATGGAACAATCACCCGAGACAAACAGGGCGAGGCTTCAAACAAGGGCGGTGGCATGGATTGAAGGTGCCTTTTCAATAAAACCACGGTGAAAAATCCGCCAGCATGGCCGAAGTTCCCGCCTCATTCCAAACCCGCGAACCACCCACACATGCAACTGCAGCTCACCTTCCTCGGCACCGGCACCTCCGTCGGCATTCCGGTGATTGGCTGCGACTGCTCGGTGTGCCGCAGCACGGACGCGAAGGACAAGCGGCTGCGCTGCTCGGTTTACCTTCAGACGCCGGAGGCCGCATGGGTGGTCGATACGGGGCCGGATTTCCGCATGCAGTGCCTGCGCGAAAACATCCGCACGCTCGACGCCGCGCTATTCACGCATCCGCACATGGATCATCTCACCGGCTTCGACGATCTGCGGCGATTCACCGTCGAGGCGGATCATTTCATGCCGATCTACGGCACCCCGGAATGCCTCGCGGTGCTGGAGCGCATGTTTGCCTATGCCTTCGATGGCGAGAACCGTTACCGCGGCTACCTCAAGCCATTCCCGAAACCGATTCACGGCCCGTTTCATCTCGGCGAGACCACCATCACTCCCCTGCCCGTCCAGCACGGCAAGGTCGATACCATCGGCTTTCTCTTCTCACGCGGCGGCAAAAAACTCTGCGCCTACATCCCAGACTGCAAAACACTGCTGCCGCAGTCGCTCGAAGCATTGCGCGGTGTCGATACGCTCATCATCGACGCCCTGCGCCACACGCCGCACCCCACGCACATGAACTTTGAGGAAACGCTGGCGGTGCAGCGCGAACTTCAGCCACGCCAGACCTGGTTCACCCACATCCAATGCGAAATCATGCACGCGGTCGAAGATTCCAAACTGCCCCCAAGCGTGAACATCGCCTACGACGGCCTGAGGCTGGAGTGGACGTGATTGAGGCCAATGACGAAACCAGAATGACGAATGACGAAGGAAATCCGAATGCCAAATGACAAAACCCACGGCATGTCCGCGAACAACCCATGGCGGATGACGGCCTTTTTCGTCATTCAGGTATCGTCATTCGTTCGTCATTCGGGAATTCATCATTCGTCATTGCTGCTGATCGTTCTCGCCTGCTTCAGCGTGACCCCGATGCATGCCCAGCTCCTGGCCGACTGGGATGCGGCGGCTGAAACCGCCGTTGTTTTCAATCCCGACTTTCCCGGTTCACAAGAACTCGCGAACCACTACGCCGAGAAACGCCACATTCCAAAAGAGCGGGTCATCGGCCTGCGCTGTCCGCAGGAAGACTCCATGTCACGCGGCGAGTTCGACTCGCTGCTGCGCGAGCCGTTGCTCAAGCACTTCGAATCCAAGCACTGGTGGGTCGCCGCGCCGCCGCTGCCGGGCAAACCGCTCACCGGTGAAGGCATCCGCTCGCCCATGGCTCTGTCTTCGCAGGTGCGCGTGCTGGTGCTCATGCGCGGCGTGCCGTTTCAAATCCGCCGTGAAGCGCAGAACCCAAAACAGTCCGAAGAAGACGAAGCCTGTGTCGATTCGGAACTCACCGTGCTCGGCCTCAACAAGCCGCCGATCAAAGGCGGCCTGCGCAATCCGTACTTCGACCAGCAGGCACGCTTCCCGCATTCTCAGAGCTCCACCGGGCTGCTGATCGTCGGCAGACTCGATGGTCCCGATGACAAAACCGTGAAACGCATGATCGACGATGCGATTCACGCCGAGCAAACCGGACTGCTCGGCCGCGCCGTCATTGATCTCGCCCAAAAATCCGGCGCGTATCAGGAGGGTGAGGGGTGGCTCAAGAACAGCGCCGATTCCTACCGACGTGCCGGCATTCCTGTCTTCATCGACCGCTCCGAAGCCGTGCTGCGAGAGGCCTGGCCGCTGCCCGACACGATTCTGTATTTCGGCTGGTACACGGATCACATCACCGGCGCACTGGCTTCACCCGCGTTTCAATTCAAGCGCGGCGCCATCGCCTGCCACTTGCATTCGTTCAGCGCCAGCATCATCCGCGCTCACGACAAGGCCTGGGTCGGCCCCCTGCTCTCAAAAGGTGCCGCCGTCACCTTCGGCAACGTGTTTGAGCCTTATCTCTCGCTCACGCTGCACTTCGATGTCTTCAACAAGCGCCTGCTCGAAGGCTACACCGTCGGTGAGGCCGCCTGGAACGCCACGCCCGCGCTGTCGTGGATGAATGTCGTCCTCGGCGACCCGCTCTATCGCCCGTATGGCAAAGGCATCGGTGCGAAGCTCGGCGCAGGTGCCGACCGCGATTACGCGCTCTATCAGGGCATGGCCTTGCGCCTCGCAGGAGAAACCGACGCGCACATCAAGACTGCGCTCACTGAACTCGCCGAGAAACGCAAAAGCACGCCGCTTCTCGAACTCACCGCCCTGCTCTCCGCGCTGCAATCCAAACTGCCGCAGGCCATCGACCTCCTCGAACACGCCGGCTTCGCCACGCGGGAGGTCACGGATTTGATTCGCCTGCAATTGTACCGCGCCGAGATGCTGCGCCGCGCCGAAACAGCCGATGCCGCCCGCAGACTGCTGCGTGAAGTGCTCAAAGACGACGCCTACAAAAATCAACCGGCCCGTGCCGCGGTTGAAGCCATGCTCAAGGACATGGGAGGATGAGGCGGCACCTCAAACCAGTTCAAGCTGCTGCAACTCGGCCAGTTTCCACCGCTGCGCAGCGGCACGAAACGCTGCTTCATGCTGCGGCCAGTCATGGAGCGTCGCCGGATCAAAATCCGCGCCGTTCGGCCACACAATCGTGTGAACCTCGGGATCGATCATCACTCGTGAAAACACCAACGAATCGCGCAGCGGTCCGTATAGCTCGCCTTCCAGCAACGGCTCGAAATCAATGACGCGCGACAAACCGTCAGCGAACCTCAGCAGCAAGGAATAGCCGCCGGCACGCTCGAACGATGTGATGCGGTGAATGGGATGGTTCATGGCGCGAATTATTGCAGCGGCAGGATAGGCTGCGGTCTGCGACCATCGTGCAGAAGCCGCCAGTCCGCCAGCAACTCTTCCACATGCAGCTCCGCCCATGCCTCCACCAGCCGGCGTTGCCGCTGCGACAGCTCACCGGTGATGAGTTCCACTGGCGAGACGGAAAACACCGCCGTGCTGTTTTGATAGTAGGCGTGAAAATGAGGGACGTGATGGCGCTCATTCGGCTCCGAATACATCCGAATGATGATCCCATAAAATCGCGAAAGCTCCGGCATGACCGGGGAATAGCATGCTGATGTGGAGGAATCAATCCTCCAGAAAGCCGCGGTTCACGCTAAAAGCACCCCGCCATTGCTCGTTTGGAAGAAACAGCTACCATCTCGCACCACCATGAAGACCACCGCCACCATTCTGTTGTCACTGTGCCTCACGCTTGCCGTGCAGGCCGAAATCCGCATCTGGAAGGACGCTTCCGGCACGCATGAAATCAAAGCCGAACTCGTCGGCGTGCAGGGCGGCAAGGTCACGCTGAAACGCGAAAACGGCACGACCATCACCCTGCCCGTGACCAGCCTCAGCAAAGCGGACCAGGCGCTGCTCGGCGGCGGATCAGGCGGCAGCGGTGCTGCGGCAGGCGACTGGCCGCAATGGCGCGGCCCGAACCGTGATGATGTTTCCACGGAAACCGGTTTGCTCAAGAAATGGCCCGCCAGCGGTCCCAAGCGCGCCTGGGTGAGTCAAGAAGCCGGCCTCGGCTACTCCGGCTTCGCCGTCTCAGGCGGCAAGATTTACACCATGGGATTGTACGACGCCGAGGAGAAGGTCGTCTGCCTCGACGCCGCCACGGGCAAGAAGGTGTGGGACTCTTTTGTTGGAGCGATCTACAAAAACAAGTGGGGTGACGGCCCGCGCTGCACGCCCACCGTGGCCGGCGGCAAAGTCTATGCCATCGGCGGCAATGGCGATCTCGTCTGCCTCGACGCCGCCACCGGCAAGCAAGACTGGTCCAAGAGCCTGGTCAAAGATCTCGGTGGCAAGGTGCAGGGCTGGGGTTACACCGAATCTCCGCTGGTCGAAGGTGATCTCGTCATCGTCACCCCCGGTGGTGGCCAGGGTGCCATCGCCGCGCTGAGCACGAAGTCTGGCAAGGTCGAGTGGCAGACCAAGGACGTGACAGAAAACGCGCAGTATTCCTCCATCATCCCCATCGACCACGGTGGCCAGCGTCAGTATGTGCAGCTTTTGATGAAGACGATTCTCGGTGTCTCCAAAGAAGGCAAGGTGTTGTGGCAGACCGACTTCCCCGGCCAGACCGCCGTCATCCCCACACCGATCTACAGTGACGGCCAGGTCTATGTCACCGCCGGTTACGGCGTGGGCTGCAAGGCGGTGAAGCTCGGTGCAGGCAGCGCGGAGGAAGTCTATGCCAACAAGAACATGGAAAATCATCACGGTGGCGTGGTCCTCGTGAACGGCCTGCTCTACGGCCACTCGAACAACGGCGGCTGGACCTGCCAGGACTTCAAGACCGGCGAGGTGGTGTGGCAGGACAAAGGCGTCGGCAAAGGTGCCGTGGCCTATGCCGACGGCATGCTTTACTGCCAGTCCGAAAACGACGGCACCATCGCCCTCGTGGAGACCTCCAAGAAAGGCTGGAACATGGTCAGCAGCTTCAAGCTCGAAGCCCAGACCTCCCAGCGCGCCAAAGACGGCCGCATCTGGACCCACCCCGTCGTCGTCGGCGGCAAGCTCTACCTGCGTGATCAGGAGTTCATCTCCTGCTACGATGTGAAGGGCTGATGAAGCAGATCATCACATGCTTTGGAGGCAGGGCCGCACGGCTCTGCCTCTTTTTTGTGCATGCCGTGGCCACGTTCGCCAGTTCATCCATCGCAGTGCTACGGAGAATGGGAACGCGGAGAACGCATCCGCAAACACCCGCCCTCCACGCTCTGGCGAGCGTGGCTACGGTGCTGCTGATCCTCACGCAATGCAGTCCACCACGCGGCATCGAGCGGAAGCTGCTCACTGCCGAATTCGCATCATCATGGAAAACCGCTGGCATTGCCGAGGCAGGCAAGGTCACGATCAAAGACGGTGAAATCACCCTGCACCCAGGCCAGCCGATGACCGGCGTGAGGTTTGAGGCATGGCAGACCGCCGAACTGCCGCTCTCACGCTATTCCATCGAATACGAGGCCATGCGCGTCGAAGGGAATGACTTCTTCGGCACCGTGACGTTTCCGGTGAACGACGCGCTTGTCTCCCTCGTCATCGGCGGCTGGGGTGGCACGCTGGTGGGCATCTCCAGCATCGACGACCTGGACGCCAGCGAGAACACGACCACCGGCAACGCCTTCTTCAAAAACTACGAATGGCACAAGGTGCGCATCGAAGTGCGTGATGACGACTTGCGGGCGTGGATCAACGGCAAGCTCTTCGTCAATGTGAGCACCAAAGGCCACCAGCTCGGCCTGCGCGCCGGTGACATCGAAAAATGCGCCCCCTTCGGCTTTGCCAGCTATGCCACGCACGCACGCATCCGCGACGTGATCATCCGCAGACTGTAAACCGGCCAGATTGGACGCTTGACCTCTGAAGGCCACCCGGTACTCTCCGCCACATGGCAACCGAGCATTTCCAACGAGGTCAGATCATTTTCCGTGAAGGCGACAAATCCCAGGAGGCTTACTTCATTGTCTCCGGACTCATCGAAATCTCGATCAACACCTCCCATGGCGTCCAGTCCCTGGCCAAAATGGGACCAGGAGAAATCTTCGGCGAGATGGGCATGATCATGGATCGCCCGCGTTCCGCCACCGCCACCGCGCTGGAGAACACCGCAGTCGAGACCATCGCCGACGATGAGTTCGAGCAGCAGATCATCCAACGGCCCGACCGCCTGCACGTTTATCTCGCCACGCTGTTCGAGCGCATCCGCAAGACCGACCTGCTGCTCTCCTCGACCACCAACGCCACCGTGCCGCTCGTTGCCAAGACCAAACCGGCCAAGGAACCGGTCTATCGCGTCAAACTACGCTCGAACTATGACGCAGCGGGACTGGAGCATGCACCGGTGGAAAAAACGATCACCAAGCTGCCCTTCCGCATCGGCCGTTCCTACTTTGACACCGCCGTGTCATCGCTGGCGCGCAACGATCTTTCCATTGAGGAAGAACATCCCTATCAGCTCTCACGCAACCACTGCGAGATCGACTACGAGCACGGCCACTTCATCCTACGCGACCGCGGCAGCAAGCTCGGCACCTGGGTGGACGGCACGCACGTCTGCGTCGATGCCGGCTGCATCTCCACCCCGCTCAAAGTCGGTCAAAACAGGCTCACCTTCGGCCACCAGGACAGCCCGCACCACTTCACGATCACGATTGAGGAGCTGCAGTAAGTCAGGGCGGCCTCAGACCGCGAACACATCCGCCACTGGCACGCTGAAACCCGGCAGCACGTCACCACCGGTGAGGGCATCACCGCTGCTGGCACGCAGCAGGTCGTTGTCTTTGGCGGATTGGAACACGCGCACCTCCTGCATCGCCGGATCAACGATCCATACGAGTTTGGCCCCGCCTTCAAAGTACTCGTAGATTTTCTCGAAGGTGTCCGTCCAGGTGTTTGAGCCGGAGATGATCTCGACCAGCAGCTCCGGCATGACGCGCAGGAAGCCTGACTCCGGCAGCACCGGCAGGCGCTCTTTGGAAATCACCGCCAGATCAGCGGCCCGCGTGGTGGTTTCCGCTCCCTGCACTGTGTGAACACCCACCTCACCGCTAAGAATACGCATGGACAGTCGGTGCTTGATGACATGCTCACGCAGCAAATAGGCGACGGCCGCGCTGATCTCAGAGTGAATGACATTGTTGGGCATATGTGGTTGGATGACGCCTTTAACGAGTTCGCACGGATCGCCTGACTCCGGCATGGCCTCAAACTCCTCGGCGGAAAGCAGCTTGTTTCCAACCATCGGTGGGCTGGTGATCGCTTCGGCATGGCCGGGAAGGTTCTGGAGAACAACGGGAGGCATGTCAGTTTGAATGGGCGCGAGCTTAGCGTTTCAGCGCAGATGTTTCAAGCATTCATGTCGTTGGCAGCATCCGCGTCACTTCATCGGCACGATAGCCGAAGCCTGGGCCTTGGATCGTGCTCAAGTCCACAATGCCGCCGCGACGTTGGAACAAGCCGGGATGAATTTCCTGCTCCGGCAGTGACGCATCGGGATAGAACTGCATCGCGTTGCACTCCACGCCTTGGATCGTGCCAGCGTGCGCGGCGAGACGCACATGCGGGATCATCGCGAGCATGGGATTCGTCAAATCCTGCACCATGAGCGGCATGCCGTGCGCTTTGGCCCAGCAGAGACTGAGCAACGCGCCGGTTTGAGTTTTGCAGGTCTTCAAGGCCACGCCGGACCAGCCGAGACGACGGCCGAGGCGCACGAATTCCCAGTCGTGAGCGCTTTCATCGAGGAACAGCGGCTTGCGGGCAGAAACGCTGCGCACGTCGATCTGATGCGCTTCGAGATCATACGGGAAGGGCTGCTCCACATACAAGGTGCGGGCGAAAATCTCCGGCTCCTCGGCAAGCAGACGATCCAAGATGGCATTCACATAAGCTGGCTCCTTCACGGTGCAGTTGAAGTCGGCACTGAACCACGTCACACCACCGGCGAGGCCGATGCGGCCCACGCGTTGCATGCGTTCAAAGTCCCACGCCGCATCGGTGCCACGCAGCTTCACTTTGAGGCATTTCAGGCCGTCACGCTTGATCCAGTCGGCCAGCAGCAGCGGATGCGCATCGTTCGGCTCGGTACCGTTCAAGTCAGCAGCTTCGAGCGCATCCACACCGCCGACGAGATGCCAGACTGGCAACTGCTTCGGTGCGTTCATCACCAGGTAGTCCTGCGGGTAACGACCTGTGAAATCAATGCCGCTGCCCTCCTCCGGCGTGATGTAGGCGGCGAGATCGCGGTTCATGAAGTCCGCGTTGTACGTCGTATAGATGTCGCGATTGTGCAGCACGCCGTAGGCATCATGCACGGCGATGTCGAAGGCGCTGAAGGCCACCAGCGAGCCGAGGTAGGGCATGGCATCGCCACCGGCCTGCGCATTGGCCTCCTTCAAAGTTGCCGCCAGCGGGCCGTGCATGAAGTCCTGGCCGATTTCCATCGGATGGCCGCTGAACCCGCTCTCCACGAGGCGCTGTGCCAGCAACGTGGAAAACTCCTGCATGCGCTGCGCCCGCACCGCCACGCTCAAAGAACTAGGCCACACCCACGACACGCTGAGCGGCGTTTCGCCCCAGCCTTGCGCGGTTTTACCGTTCTTGTCAGCCACCGTCACACGCACCCGCAAGCAGACCACATTCGTGACGGTTTCTGGGCCAAATTTCAGCGGCACTCGCATCGTCACGGGAATAAAAAAGACTTCAGCGGCAGTGACACGGACATCGGTGGGCTTGGGGTGGGGCATGCGGCAAAATGAAGCGCCCCCATCTGCCCGCAAAGAAAACATTGCCGCGCAGAACGCCTTCCGCTTCAATCCACGCATGCGCATCTGGGATCTGCACTGCCACCTCTCCGGCGTCCCCGGCCTCACGCCGGAGGAACGCCTCAAAGCCCTGCTCGTCTATGCCGACCGCATGGGTATCGAGCGGCTGTGCGTGTACATGGGCATGAAATGGTCGCAAGACCCCTCTCCTGCCGACTTGGTGCAGCAAAACAACGAAGTGCTGCGTGCCATCGCGAAATACCCGGACCGCGCCTTCGGCTTTGTTTATTTGAGCGCCAAACACCCTCAAGAAAGCCTAGCCGAACTCGAACGCTGCATCGCCAACGGCCCAATGGTGGGTGTGAAGCTGTGGGTGGCGGAACACTGCACGGTTCCGGCGATTGACGCGATCGTTCGTCGTGCGGCAGAGCTGAAGGCGGTGATTTTTCAGCACACCTGGTTCAAAACGAATGGCAACTACCCCGGCGAATCAACGCCAGATGATCTCGTGACGCTGGCGCAGCGTTTTCCCGACGTGTCCATCATCTGCGGTCACACCGGCGGCAACTGGGAACTCGGCATCCGCGCCATTCGCGGACAAACCAATCTGTATGCCGATCTCGCGGGTTCCGATCCCACGGCAGGCATCACCGAAATGGCGGTGCGCGAACTCGGCGCCTCACGCGTCATTTACGGCAGCGACTGCGGCGGCCGCAGCTTTGCCAGCCAGCTTGCGAAGGTTCATGGCGCGCAGATCAGCGCTGCCGATAAGCAGAAGATCTTCTGCGACAACTTGCGTGGGCTCATGCTGCCGATCTTAAATGCCAAGGGCATCAAGGCGTGACCTCTCGATCACAATGACGAAACCAAAATGACGAATGCCGAAGCTCGGCCGACTCCGAGGACGTTTGCAAACACCAATGGCTGCGACCCGCTGGAAGTCGGGCGGGCTATCGCCACACCCGGCCTACTCCTTCTTTTTGCCGAAGCCGAACAGCCGCTTCAAGAAGCCGCCACCTTCCTTCGCTTCGGCAGCTTCGCTGGTCGGTGCCTTCGGGCCGGCCAAACGTCGTGCTGAGGCATCGTCCTTGGACTTCGCCGGTTTTTTTTCTGCGACCTGGGCAGGCTTCCCGGCCCACCATGCTGGCGAAAGCTGTGCCACGGTCTGCCACGCTTCGAGTCCGGCATGCCACACGAGAGAATCCAACGCCAGTTTCTTCGCACGGGCCAGTTCGGCCATGGCGCTTTCATCCATCGGCCCTTCAGCGGCTCCAGCGTTGTTGATGTACCAGTTCATCTGCGGGCGCAAGGCTATCACGCGTCAGCCATGACGCAAGGCGTGAGGAAATGCTTTCCAGTCGGCGGCAAATCGCACATGATGGCGGTATGAATCGCCGGAATTTCCTGGTTCGCTCCAGCGCCTTGCTGGCCGCCTCATCGTTGCAGGCAGCGGAAGCCGCACGACTGACGGACTGCCACGTCTATCTCGGCCAGCATCCCTTTCGGCAGCTTGAAGACGAGCAGGCATTTTTGCAGCAACCCGTCACCGAAGCCTGGGCTGGTGCTTTTGAAGGTTTGCTCCATCGCGATGTGGCCGAGGTGAACCGTCAGCTCGCGCAACGTTGCCAAGCCAGCGCGATTCTGCGTCCCTGCGGCACGATCAACCTCGCTTTACCGGATTGGCAGGACGATGTGAAACGCTGCGCTGAAGTTCACGGCATGCGCGTGCTGCGGCTGCACCCGAACTACCACGGCTATGAGCTCAAGTCGCCTGCGTTTCGCGATTTGCTCGCGCTGGCGGTGAAACATCGCCTGCTGGTGCAAATCGTGGCCCAGATGGAGGATGAGCGCACGCAGCACCCGCAAGTGCGTGTGGCACCCGTCGATCTCCAGCCGTTGCCTGCGATCATGAAAGAGATAAAAGAGGCCCGTGTGATGGTGCTCAACGCCAACGCCGCGATGGCGCTCAAACATTTGCAGGACTGCCCGAACACCTGGCTCGATTTTGCCATGATCGAGGGCGTGGGCGGTGTGGAGAATCTGCTGAAGACCTGGCCGCTGGAGCGGCTCGTGTTCGGCTCCTTCGCGCCGGTGTTTTACTGGGACTCCGCACGTTTGAAGATGCAGGAATCCGCTCTTAACGACGAACAGACGCGTGCCATTCAGTGGCGCAACGCCTCCGCGCTGCTCATCTGACGTCAAACTTTTGCCACAACAGGACGCAGCGGTGTGGCAGAAGCGCGGGGTCTGGCGAGCTTCAACGTGGCGGTGCGTGAGCTGATGGTGGTGGATTCTGCGGGAAGACGGGCGGAAGGCCCGATGCCCATGGTGGCAAGGGTGCATTCGGCCTGGATGACGCTGCCGTTCCACGAAGTAACGACGGGATAGACCTGCGCGGTGTTGGCGAGATAGACTTTGTTTTTGATCAACTCCTCCGGCGGACGGAGCTGCATCTGGCCGAGTTTGTAGATGGGCTCGACAAATGGAGCGCGGAAGATGTGGCTGGCCTCAATGTCGTCGTCCTGAAGCTGCGGGAAGAGTTGTTTCAGCGCGGGAATCCAGTAGGCACGGACGCAGTCATCGCTGGCGGCGAAGCGTTCATCACTGCGATGCAGGTACTTGGTGAGATAGACGACGTGGCGTCTGCCGCGGTCGGCGGTGTCGGTGAGCGTGGAGGTTTCGACGACGCCGTCGAAGGGATGTTCGCTGCCTGGGGTGGCGACCCAGTAGTGCGTGGTGAGCGGCTTTTTGAGAAAGAGGAGGCAGTTGATGACGCCCTGGTAATCAGTGCTGGTGTCGAGCGCGGGCATTTCGCGACGCAAGGCGGGACCAATGAGCTGCTGGACCTGCGGCGTGGGCAGGGTGATGACGATTTGGTCAAATGCATCCCTGCCAGCGGCGGTGGTGACGATGGTGCGGCCATCCGCATCGAGATCGATGCTCTGCACGGTGGTGTTGAGCCGGATTTCGGAGCCGAGCGCACGCAGCACGCGGGCAAAGGTGTCGGTGATGTGTTTGTAGCCCCCCTTGATGTAGCCTTTGCACTCACCGGATGATTCGCCCTTCTCGCGATTGAAGCGGGTCCAGAACCAGAGGGCGGGCACGTCGTGGTAGCGGTCGCCGAACTTGGCTTCGAGCATGGGTTGCCAGAATTTCGCGAAGGCACGTGCTCCGCTGAGCCGGGTGAGCCATTTGACGGTGGTGATGTTGTCGAGGCCCTTGGCGGAGACAAGACGGCCATACAAACCGGTGATGCCGACGCGGATGCGGTCGATGAAACGCAGCGGCGCGAACTTCAGCAGATCGAGCGCAGTGTTGAGCGGAAAGAACCGGCCCTGATGCGCATAGGCAAAGGTGGTGGGCTTCCAATAGACCTCGTTGCGAATGCCGAGCGTTTCCAGCACGCGCAGCAGCGGCCCGTCGCTGGGCAGCATGCAGTGGTAGAATTTTTCAAACGTGCGGCCGTCATGCTCGAAGAATGTGCCGAGCCCGCCAAGCTGCTCCGAGCCCTCAATCAAGGTGACGCGATGGCCCTCCTGCGCGATTCGCAGCGCACAGGTGAGGCCGGAGATGCCGCCGCCGAGGACGGCGACTGATTTGGGTGAGGCGGACATGGCGGGGGGGGGCTTTGAGAGGTTGGGGGTGGCGGGGGGGGATGAAGTGCTCAGTGCTCAGTGCTCAGTGCTCAGTCTCGATCCTCAGTTTTACTGAGCACTGAGAACTGAGCACTTCGGGGCGGCATCAGGCGCGGCTGCGGACCTGGGTGCGCAGTTCGTGCAAAGAGGGTTCTTCGGCGGCAGGCAGCACATCCTTGGCCCAGTATTTGCCGATGACATTGAAGTAGCGGCGGATGGTGCGCATGATGCGCATCTTGCTGACACCGACTTTGAGATCGTACCGCAGCGTGTAGGGAATCTCGACGGCGCGGGCACCGACCCAGCGCAGACTCAAGAGAAGTTCGAGCATGCAGGCGAAGCTAGACTCCTCGATGAATTTGGGGCCGGAGGTCTTGATGAGACGACCGAGCGTGAGGCTGCGATAGGCGCGGAAGCCGGTGGAGTAGTCGCGCACGTTGCGGTAGGGCAGCAGCGTCTTCATCATGGCGAAACAGCCCCAACTGAGCACCTGACGGAAGAACGGCACGCCCTGCACGACGCTGGTGGCCTGGAAGCGTGAGGCGATGACGACATCAGCATCACCGGCTTCGATGACTTTCACCATGTCGAGGATGTACTTGGGATTGTGCGTGTTGTCGGCATCCATGACGATCACGGCATCGCCAATGAGCCAGCCTTCGCGCAGGCCGGTCTGAATGCCTTCACCGAGACCTTTGTTCACCTCATGCTGCACCAGCTTGAGCGGCATTGTTTTGGCGTATTCACGGGCGATTTCTGCGGTGCGGTCTTTGGAACCATCATCGACGACGACGACGGTGTATTTGAACGGCATCGCACCCACGGTGGTGCGGATGTTTTCGAGCAGGGTGGGCAGATCCTTCTCCTCGTTGTAGGCGGGCAGGACGATGGCGATTTCGTTGACTTGGGTCGGTGTCTTCATGGCTATATGCGGGTGTGTATGAGTTAGGCGGTCTGGGTGGAAAGGCGTGCGGGCATGGTGCTCGCGGTGGCAAAAGTGGCGGCGTGTTCGCTCATCGTGCCGGCCTGCCAGTGCTGCTGCAGGCTGCGGATGGTGTGCCCGACGAGGGCGATTTTTTTCGCCGCAGACATCTTCATGCCGGGGAAGAAGCTCATTTCCGGCACGTCCTGCACATCGAGGAAATCGGTGGGATGCAGCAGCAGCGACGGAGCGACACCACGCACGCGGCAGAGGGTGATGGCGGTGTTCCAGTAGAGCTGCGCGAGGAGTTCCGACTTTTGCGCCAGGAACATCAGATAAGTCGTGTGAATGGGCAGACGCAGCAGCGGCATCGTCGTCACAGGCAGTTCCACCAGGCCGTTGGGCCACGCGAAGGGCTGCAAGGTGCCGAAGGCGTCGCTGAACTTGCCGTAGAGACCTTTGCGCATCGCTTTTTCCTCGGCGGAGAGCTTGGAATTCAGGAAAAAGAACAGCCGTGCCACCGGACCGAGAGCGCTCGGGAAAATGGAGGCATCGTAGGCATAGCCGCGCTCGGCGAGCACATCACGCACGAGCGACGAAGTGCTGAAACCGGGGCCACGGAAGCCGCGTGTCGTTTTGCCGGTGACGGCGGCGATGGCGTTCTCCGCATCGCCAATTTCCATGTGAAGCTGCTCGCGATTGTACAAATGCAGCCACGGCTCATGCATGAACGAATGATTCGCGATCTCGTGCCCGGCAGCGGCGATAGAGCGCAACACCGCGCGGTTGGATTCGATCGTCGCGTCTTTGCCGACGACGAAAAACGTGATGCGCTGGCCGCAGCGGTCGAGCGTGTCGAGGATGCGCGGCACGACTTGGTCCAGATAGCTCGGATAGCTCTCCCAACCTGGAGCGCCCTGCGTTTTCAGGTAGCTCCAGAGATTGTCGAGATCGAGCGAGATGCTGGCGGCAGGCTTCATGACGCGAAAATGAGTGAGTGCTTAGGCGGCGAGACGCATCGGCTCGATAGTAGCGTTGGCCGTTTTGGCTCCGAGCAGGAGGTCGCAGATGCGCTCAGCGGTTTGACCATCGCCAAACACGTCGCGGGAGCGGCTGGCGCTGGCGTGCCAGACTTCGTCAATCAAGGCAGTGCGCAGCATTTCACGCAGACGTTCGGGTGATTCACCCACGAGACGTGCGACACCGCATTCCACGGCTTCAGGACGCTCGGTGTTCTCGCGCAGCACGATCATCGGCTTGCCGAGCGCCGTGGCTTCTTCCTGAATGCCGCCGGAGTCAGACACGATGAGCCAGGCACCGGACAGCAAATGCACGAAGTCACGGTAGCCCATCGGATCGGTCAGACGGATGCGCGGATGATGCTCCAGTTCGGCAGCGACTGCGGCACGCACATTCGGATTCGGATGCACGGGGAAGATCATGCAGAGATCCGGCTGGCTCTCGATGAACTCACGCAGCGCCCGCAGATGCTGGCTCATCGTCTCACCGAAATTCTCGCGGCGATGCGTGGTGACGAGCACCAGGCGTTTCCCAGCCGCCCACTGCTGCATCAGCTCCACCGCTTTGCTCGGACGCGTGGTCGCCAACGTCTGCCGCAGGGCATCGACGACCGTATTGCCCACGAGATGGATGGAATCAGCCGCCACCCCTTCATCCAGCAACGTGCGGCGGTTGCGCTCCGTCGCGGCGAAGTGATACGCGGCAATCTGGCCCACCAAACGGCGGTTCATCTCCTCCGGGAACGGGCTGAGCGGATTTCCCGAGCGCAGACCGGCTTCGAGATGCCCCACGGGAATGCGGCGGTTGAAGGCGGCCATCGAACCCATGACGGCGGACGAGGTGTCGCCCTGCACGAGCACCAGATCGGGCTTTTCAGCCTCCATGACCGGGTCTAGGCGCTCCAGCAAGCGGCTGCCGAGAGCGTTCAGGCTCTGCCCCGCCTTCATGGCTTCCAGATTATGGTGTGGACGAATGCCAAAGAGATCAAACAGCGGCTCCAGCAGGTCCGTGTGCTGCCCCGTGTTCACCGTGACAAGACCGGCTCCGCGATTTTCGAGCGCCTTGATCATGGGAGCAAACTTGATCAGCTCCGGGCGGGTTCCGAGGCAGACGAGGACTTTGGAGGGCTTGAAACCGGAATTGGTGATCAATTTCATAATTACCATGATAAACCCCCATTTACGGCAGGCAAGTCAAAATTATGAAAATTATCTTTTATGCGATTTATTTCGTGATAATTCCTTAAATTTGAGACTTTCAGCTCAATTGCTTGATTTTGACGATTACATCGTAATTGCCATACATGAAACTTAGCGGAGCGTACCGCATGTCTGACCGCCGCTCCTCAGCTCAAACCGATGAAAAAGTCTCCTGCCCCGTCTGTGGGAAGGTTTCCCTGCGCTGGCTCTTTGAAAAGAAGGGCCGTCAGTTCTGGGCCTGCCAGAAGTGCGGCCTCGAAAAACAGGTGCCGCTCCCCACGTTGCAGGAACTACAGGCCTACTACGACTCGCAGTTCGACAGCGGCATGTACCAGACCTTCACCTCGGCGGAACAGATGAAGACGATGACCGCGAAGCAGCGGTTGAAGGAAATCACACCGGTGATCAAGCCGCAGGGACGCTGGCTCGACGTCGGCTGTGCCAATGGCGTTTTCGTGCGTGAAGCCGCTGCCAGCGGAGCCAAGGCGGAAGGCGTGGAGCTTTCCAGCGTAGCTGTGGCCCAAGCCGTCGAGGCCGGCCTGCCCGTGCGCTGCGGTGGCTTGGAGGATGTTGAAGACACAGCGAGCTTCGACTGCATCACCGCCTTTGACGTGCTGGAGCATGTGCTAGATCCGCTGACCTTCATGCAAGACATCGCCAAACGGCTGAAACCCGGCGGTTATGCGGCGCTGACGATGCCGGACAAATCGAGCATCTTTGCCAAGCTCATGGGCTCACGCTGGTGGTTTTACATTCCCGAGGAGCATCTGCATTACTTCGACCACGCGATCATCCGCCAGTTGATGATCAAAGTCGGCCTGGAGCCTGTCGTCGTGGCCCGCACCTTCAAACCCCTGACCTACGACTACGGCCTCACGCAGTTCATCGAGTTCAATCCGCTGATCTACCGCGTGATGAAACTCGCCTCCGCCATCATCCCGAAAAAGCTGCGTCAATGGATCGTGCCGCTCTTCATCGGCGAGATGAAAGTCATCGCCCGCAAGCCGCTGGCGTGATTATTCGAGGCGAACTTTGAGGTTCTTCGACAGCACGGCTGCTATCACCAGTCCCAGCCAGGGCCAGATCACAATCGTGTAACGCGGCAACCCTGGTGCAAGGCTGCTACCGCCGAGGTAGATGAAGATCATCGCTGCCAGCAACACGATCTCCAGCGGCACCGTGCGCCGTTGCTTCAAACCGACCAGCAGCGTGATCAAGGTCAGCAGCACGATGGGACCATTGATGGCGATCAAGATCACAGTGGTGAGTTCTTCGGGCTGATAGGAACGTGGAAAACCAAACAGCAGACGGCTCCAGTTGCACAGCCAGTTTTTGAAGACGCCTTGCGGATTCGCCCGCAATTGCTCCATCGCCCGTTGCTTGAACCGCGTCTCACGCTCCTTCACCGGCAGATCATAATAGGGCAGGTAAAAATCGCGATGTTTCGCCAGCAGTTCGGCTTTGTTCTGTGCATCCTCCACGGAAAACCAGTGACCGTTTTCGCCTTCGTTCGTGCTGGTGATCCAATAGAGCAACTCTCCACTCACGGTGGACCAGCAGAGGTTTTCACCCGTCTTGGCCTTTGTGTAAGCCAGCCACGGCACGCACATGGCAAAGGACAGCGCCATGACAGCCAGCACCCGAAGCAGCCTGCCTCGCTGGCTGTTCCAAACGAGCAGCAGCACGACCAGCAATGCCGTCGTTGCCATCAGCACATTGCCAAAAAACACGCGGGTGAGGATCAGCCACCCAAAAGCAAACCCTGCCGCCAACACCGTGCTCCAACGCCAGTTCGCCGAACGCAAAGCCGCACTCATCGCCCACGCAAATCCCGCGATGCAGCACACGGCCAAAGCCTCGGTCATCACATACGGTGCGGTGCGCACGAGGCTCGGATGCAGCGCCGTCACCAGCGCAATGCCAAGCGCCCAGCGTTTACCGGCATACGGCAGCACGCCACGAAAGCTGAACCATGCCGCCAGCGCCATGAACACGGCATTGAACATGCGCAGACCGATCAGCGGTGTCTTCACCATCAGCAAACCGGCCAAAACCAGAGGATAGCCCGGCCCGTTGATCAAATCCGGCTTCTCTGGCGTGACGTAACTGCCCTGCGTCAGACTTTTCGCGAACCAAAGGTAGCGGCCCTCATCCCAGATCAAATCTGGCCGATGCGCAAGCAACGTGACGACGACATAAAACAGCAGCGTTCCTCCCAGCAGCAGGAATTCGAGGCGTCGGGTGGATGATTTCGCGTCAGACATCCGGTACCGTCCGCCGGGGCGGTGTGTTTTGTCAAAGCCGAACCTTGCAACACTTCTCCAACCATCCACTAATCCATCACTCCACCCAAATCCCCTTCCCCGATCATGATCAAACTCACCGGCATCGCAGACGAAGCAGGCGCATCGCTTGATGTGCAAATCCAGGCACACCAGGAACTCGGCTGGGACAGCATCGAGTCCCGTGGCGTCGAAATCGACGGCGTGAAGGGCAACCTGCACGAAATCCCCGACGCCGTGTTCGAGAAGGTCGTGGCACGCCTGGCCGAGAAAAACATGAAGATCAGCGGCTTCGGCTCGCTCATCGGCAACTGGGCCAAAAAAATCACCGACGACTTCAGCATCACCGAGGCCGAGATCAGCCGCGCCATCCCGCGCATGCAGCGTCTCGGTGCCAAACTCATCCGCGTCATGAGCTACGCCGTGTGCAAAACCGATGGCAAGGACGACGCGGAGCAGTTCGCTCCCGAGCGCATCAAGCGCATGAATGAAGTGAACAAGCGCTTCGCCGACGCCGGCCTCACGGTCGTTCACGAAAACTGCATGAACTGGGGCGGCATGAGCCCCACCTATGTGAAGCGCATGGCCGAGGCCGTGCCCGGCATGAAGTGGGTCTTTGACACCGGCAATCCCGTCTTCATCGACGACCGCGACAAGCCCGGCCACAAGCAGGACTCGTGGGAGATGTATCAGGCCGTGAAGCCCTTCATGGCCCACGTCCACGTCAAAGACGGCATCTGGGACAAAGCCAAGAACGACGCCGTCTATACCTTCCCTGGTGAAGGCGAAGGCCAGACCGAGCGCATCATGCAGGATCTCGTCGAAACCGGCTACAGCGGCTACATCAGTATCGAGCCGCACGTTGCCGTCGTCTTCCACGGTGCCGGTGCCGCTGACGATCTCTCTCCCGAACAGAAAGCGAAGGAGCAATACGACAGCTACATCAAGTACGGTCGTATGCTCGAAGCGATGCTCAAGCGCCTCGGCGCGAAGTTGGGTTGAGGGAGCGCGAGTATTTTACTCGCCTGACTTTCCTGCCGCGCCCGAAGTCCAAGAAGCGAACGTCTATCACGATCAGCTTGGTTAATGGTGATTGTTCGCGCTGGGTCTGACAAGTGGCGAGTAGGCTCCGCCATACTCGCGCTCCGCCTACACCTCAAACACACCCGTCCCACCCGCCAAAAACATCTCCCAATCACGCACCTTGTGATGGTTCTTGATGAGATGCGTCACAGGAACCTCACGCGGCACCGCCGGACGACGCAGCAGCTTCAAACCGGCCTCCTCGGGCAGCTTGTTGCCCTTGCGGCTGTTGATCTTGCGATCCGCCAGCACGCAGTTTTCCCAGTTGCTCGCGCCACCGCGCGACACCGGCACGATGTGATCGATGTTGCCCTCGTTCGGCTTGAGCTTGCGGCCCGTGTACTGACACACGCCGCCATCACGCTCCCAAATCGCCTTTGCGCAGAATTTCGGGCGGCGTTTCGGCACCTTGTCAAAACGTGCCAGTACCAGCACCGACGGCACGCGCACCGGGCCATGAACGGTGCCGATGCGGTTGTCGCCCTCACGCACGTCGAGCGTCAGCCAGTCTTCCCAGGTTACAGGTCGCATGTCACCGGTGCCCAGAATGTCCAGCGCCGTGGCGTTGCCTGCCGCCATCATGCTAAAAGCCTCCATGGGCGTTTTCGAGTCGATGGCCTGCCAGTGCCGATTCAGCACGAGTACGGTCGTTTTCGTCAACAATTCATTCATGCACAGCTCCTACGGTTGGAATTTCGGCACGAAGGACTTCACACGCGTGGTGCTCGTTCCTTGATGTTGGACAACTATGCTGGCGAGTCCTGGCGCTTTGCCAAGTGGCAAGATTGTTTCGCCCGGCAGGCAAAATATACTGCGCGTCATCACATTTTGTGAAACGGAGGATTGGCCGCAGATTCAGGAAAACCGCAGATTACCAGACAAAAAACAATCTGTGGCTTCCCTGAATCTGCGGCAAAATCACCAATCTTGATCACTCCAAGTATAACGCCGCCGGGTTTCTCCGACGGCGTTCATCATCCCAGAAACATCTCCCAGTCCCGCACCTGATGCGTGTTGCGAATAAACTGCGACACAGGCAGCTCACGCGGCACCGCAGGACGGCGCAGCAGCTTCAAACCGGCCTCTTCGGGCAGTTTATTGCCCTTGCGGCTGTTGATGCGGCGGTCGGCGAGGACGCAGTTGGCCCACGACGTGGGGCCGCCACGCGAAAGCGGCACGACGTGGTCGATGTTGCCTTCGTGTGGGCGCAGCTTGCGGCCGGTGTACTGGCACACACCGCCATCGCGCTCCCAAATGCCACGAGCACCGAACTTGGGCCGCTTTTTCGGCACCTTGTCGAATCGCGCGAGCACGAGCACGGACGGCACGCGCACTGCGCCTTTCACGGTGCCGATCACGTTGTCGCCTTCACGCACGGGCAGCGTGAGCCATTCGTTCCATGTCACCGGACGAATGTGGCCGCCGGTTTCGATGTCGAGCGCTGTGGCCGCACCGGATGCGACCATGCTGAAGGCTTCCATGGGCGTTTTCACGTCAATGGCCTGCCAGTGCCGGTTCAGCACGAGAACGGTGCTTTTGGTGAGATGTGAGTTCATGGTCTGTTGGTGTTCGATTTGTCGGAGCGCGAGTATGGCGAAGCCTACTCGCCAGTTGAGGTGGTGATTCGTGAGCGCTGGCCGAAAAAAGAGGCGAGTGGTCTCCGACACACTCGCGCTCCATGTTGCGGTGTTCGTTCTTCAGTCCTCCGCCGGTCCCTCGGGACACATCTTCACGATGCGCGGCTGGAACTGGCCGAGGACTTCCACGAGGTCGGTCTGCGCGGCCATGACGCTGTGGATGTCTTTATAGACGCCGGGCACCTCGTCGATACCGGCGCTGAGGAGTTCGACTCCGGCGGCGGCGAGCTGCTTTTTCACGCCGCCCCAGGTGAAGCTTTGCTTGGCCACGGAGCGACTCATGACGCGACCGGCACCGTGGGAGGCGCTGGAAAGTGAGGACGCTTTGCCTTTGCCCCGCACGACGTAGCCGGGCGTGGCCATGGAGCCAGGGATGATGCCGAGCACGCCTTCACCAGCAGGCGTCGCGCCTTTGCGATGCACGATGACCTCGTGTTCGGTGCCTTCGATGAGATGCGTTTCCTTCCAGGCAAAATTGTGATGGTTCTCGATGTCGAGCATGACATGCGCGCCGACCTTCTTCGCGATGTGCTTGTGGATGAGCGCATGATTCGCAGCGGCGTAGCGGCCCATGAGGTTCATGGCGGCCCAGTATTCCTGGCCTGCCTCTTCCTCAAAGGTCAGCCACGCGAGGTGCTTCATCTCCTTCGGCAAATCGTAGCGACGATCCATGGCAATGCGGCTGTAGTGCTGACAAACCTGCGCTCCGGTGCTGCGAGAGCCGCTATGGCTCAGCAGCGCGAGGTACTCGCCCGGTGGCACGTCAAAGCCGGATTCCTTCAGCGCGGCGGACTGCTGCGCATTCACGTCCATGGCTCCGAACTCGACAAAGTGGTTCCCAGAGCCGCTGGTGCCGAGCTGCGCCCAGGCTTTGTCCTTGAAGCGTCGCGTGATCGGCGAAACGGCCCAGTCCTCGTCCATCACGTCATGATGACGCTTGTCCTTGAAGGCTCCCCCCATGCCGAAGTTCGTCTCGCTTTCCAGGATGTTCGCCAAACGGTCCTTCTGACCCGCGATGGTGCCCGCCTTGCGATCATACACGCTCAGTCGCATGCGACACGCGATGTCCACACCGACCGCATACGGGATCACGCAGCCTTCCGTGGCCAATACGCCACCAATCGGCAGCCCGTAGCCCACATGCGCATCCGGCATCAGCGCTCCCGCGACCGCCACCGGCAGCGCACAAGCGTTCGCCATCTGCTGCACCGCAGCCGCATCGAGGCCGGAGCCCCACTGCGCCCAAGGGGCCAGCGCATCGCGTTGTTTGTAAGCCGGAGCATAAAGATCCCGTGCAAACACCTCACGCAGCGGATCGCCGAGAAACGATTCCGGCTTTGCGATGACAGCGCCCAGCTCTTCTTCTAGCCGCGCCGATTCCCCACCCTGCGCCATGAACTTCGCGATGAAGTCCATGCCAGACTGGATCGCCGCGCCCTGCGGCACGCCGAGTTGGATGAGATCGTTGGGTTTCATGGAGGTGAGGATGGAGGGTTGGAGAGATGGGGAAAGGGAAGATGGGAAATGGGCACGAGGGTCCCGGTGGCGGTGTTCGTTCTTGGGAAAGCGTTGGGGGCAGCCGTTGATTTTCTGGTCTGTTGAGCTGAAATGCCACCATGAACATTTTCACCCTCGCTTTCGGCCTGCTCATGATTGGAGGAGGCATTTACTGTTTGGCGCGGCTACTGGTGTCCTTGGTGACTGGACAATGGAAGCGAACACTTAAAGTCTGGTTGATCTTCTTTGGTTCGCTCGGCCTCGTTTGTCTCATGCTGTGGCTTGGCGACCCGTATGAGCGAACGGAAGTTGCTCCACAAGAGTTGGTAGGCACTTATAAGATCTCAGAAGCGGCGAAGCGACGGCTGTCGAGCACGGGATATAGTGATTTCATGGGCACGCTCATTTTAAAGGCCAATGGAGTTTGTGGAGCCAGTCGATTGCCTGCCTGCTGTGTTCACGGAGATGACGAGAGCCAAGGTCGCTTCAGAGGAGGCTATGTTTCGTTCAATGGCACTTGGGAAGTCGAACACATCCCAGATGTGTTCAAGGTGCGTTTGGAGCTGAGAAACGTGACCGTAGATGGAGGATCACACGAAGGAATGACTGATTCAATCACACTCACGGTTTTGCGGGGGAAGCCAAGGTGTCTTGCGTTCAAGATCTTCAACGGTGATTTCGATGACCTCGTTTACGAGATACAGGGCAAGGATTAGCTCATAGACGCGCGCGACACACCTTTCAGCATGCCGCACGCGCGAGTAGGTGAACGCGTTGGTTTGAATCAATCGAGGAAGGCCAGGTTGCGTCGTGAGGGAGCGAGATGCTCCTCATTCATGAGCACACGGCACCAGTCGTGTAGCACGATGGTTTCGTGGTCAGGATGACGCACCGCGCCACGGGCATACACGCCGGGATTCCGGCGCATGGTCTGCCAGATCAGCTTCTTCGCGGCGGGATTGCGCTGGATCAGTTTGTTGTACTGAGCCTGCGTGATGCCGCGAGGATGCTGACGGTTGACGTACACGACCTCTCCGCCTGTGCGGTAGAGCTGCTCGACGAGGTGCGGCTTGCTGCCGCCTCCACGTGAGATGGGCTCGTGACGCAGAATGAGCTTCGGATCGACGGCCAATGGTTTGTCCATGGGCACGAAGAACCACTCACCCTGACGGCGGAAGGCCGTGTTGTGGCGGGTGTTGGCCTGGCGGGCATTCAGGCTCTTGCGAGCCTGCGCCTGACGCACGGGAGCGGGTTTGAGCGCCTCCTTGGCCTGCACCACGGTGGATGCGGGGCCAGGAATGGCTGCGACAAACCACTCACGCTCGTCATGACCGCACAGGAAGCGATCCTTGCGCTTGCCGTCCTCGTTTTTGACGAGGAGGAGCAGGTGGCGGTCGTCCTTCTGCTTGTTCAGCAGGGAGAACTCCGCCTCCGCGAGGCTCGTGTCATCGCCACGAAGGGCGAAGAACTGCCCATGACGATCATGGCCGATGTCGAGGGAATAACCGGTGCTCATGACAGCACCGTCCCAACGACGAGCGGGTGGCCGAACCTCCACGTGGAGGCGTGCTCCGATGGATGTGAACGCGCGTTCGAGATGTTCGAGTTTCATAGAAGAATGATCGAATCATCATCCGTGCTTTCTGCCCGCGAGCGGGCACGCTGGACGGATGTGACAGCGATCTTCCAAACATGGATGACGCCAGCGGGAAGATGCGCTGGCTAGGTGGGCTGGTATTTCATGGGTTGATGTGGGTTAGAGGTTGAAAAGGGTAACAGCGCCACGGCGATGACTGAATGTCACCGCGATGGCGCTGCCTCCAGCGGCGGAGAGTAAAGATGCAGTCCAGAGGACTGCACCACACTGCAACCGCCCGCGTCTGGTGCCTCAATGGACACGGTCAGGCGCGGGTGCTGCCGCTGGAATGAAAGATGGAAGGCGAAGGTGTTCCCTTGGCCGTTTGGTTTTGCCGCAGAGGGGCCAAGGGGCAGAGAAGCAGAGTTTGAACCTTTGCCTCTCTGCTCCTCCGCCCCTCTGCGGCGAATGTGAGGTCCGCTGCGATTGATCCGCGGTGAAAAGTCGCCCGTGAAGGATGTGCGCCTCCGATTTCTGGATGTAAGCCAGACGTGATGCTGTTTCACCAACAGGCGGGAAGTAGATTCGATTGGCAGTCGAAGCTGCGAGGAAAAGTGGGCCTGCAGGGACATGCACCCTGCTAAACCGGTTAAAAGCCGGTTACTTCGCTGTCTAAGTTTCAGGCCCGGAAATGGTGCTCATGGCAGGAGTCGCACCTGCACTTGCGACGCTCTCGACGTCGTGCCTCTGCTGTTGGGCTACATGAGCATTGATATTGGCAACCCTGGCGGGATTTGAACCCGCAATAACCCGATAGAAAGTCGGGTGCCTTGGCCAGTTAGACGACAGGGTCATTGAAATGGAGCGCGAGTATGGCGAAGCCTACTCGCCACTTGGATGTCCCACGGCTTCGCGAGCCTGGGAAAGTGGCGAGTGGTCTGAGGACACACTCGCGCTCCGCTTATTCGCCGCCTTTGAGCAGGAAGCGATTGCTGATGGCTTTGAACGAAAGCCGGCCGCCGAGCACCTGGCTGATGCGTTCCGCCTGCGGACGGATGACGATGCCTTCGCGCTCGTTTTGGGTGCCTCCGTAGAAGCCCTCAGCGAGAGCCAAAAGCAACGTTTGGTCGTGCTCAAAAGCTTCGCCGCACTCAAGCACCTCCACCATCGGAACACCGATGGATGCGAGGAAGGCGGCGGCTTCATCGTGCGAGAGGAAGCGGCATGCTTTCTGATCATAGACGTTAAAGGCAGCGAGCTGGATGTCTTTGAGACCAAGACGGTTCTTTTGGATGCTAGGGCCGATCAGTTCCGCCTGCACCACCATTTCAGGATGCTGTGTGAGAGCAGCTTCAAGCTGATATTTCTCCGCCGCATGCCAGTAAGCATTGGTTCCACGCTTGATGCTCCAGTTCCGGCCACAGACGGTGAATGCGCCGGTGTGGCGATGGATACCGTAGGTGACGGAGGTGCCATCACACTTCACGGTGATGACGTAGGGGCGACCCGCCAGCTCGGCAAGGACTTCAGGCACGCTTTGCACGCGCATCTCGTCCGTCTTTGGCACACCGGGGAGAAAGGGGCCGTCCACCTCGTCATTGAGCGGAATTTGTGGCTCCCATTTGGTTACGTGAAGTGTTTCGGTGACGTCGGTGCCAGTGGGCAACCTGGGAGGAAGTTCGGGGAAATGTGAGAGCGGTAACAGAAGGCCCTGCGAAAGCATTCCGCGCAGGCGGATGGTTCGCAGTCGGAAATTCGCGGGCTGCGCACGCACCGCGCCATCTTTGGGACGCCAAAGGAACTGGTAGCGGGATTCATCCGGAGGCACGGCATCAATCTCAAAGAACACACCGGCATCTCCGGCGACGAACTCGCCCTTTTTCACCACGCACTGCCAGCCCTGGATGCGCGCCAGTTCAATGGCATCGGCATTGGCAATGGGTTCGATGGCGAGAACCGTCTGGATGGAGGCGAGTTTGCGTTTCATGACTTGATGTTGGTTATGAGTATTGGCACAAAAATGGCGGAACGCCGAGGACATGCTCCTCATGCCGCACGATGGCGGCACGATCTCGTTAGCACCGAGTCCCGGCACGCTGGTCCGGTTGACGTTCCTTGTTTGGAATGGCACTCCCGGAAGGAATCTCACCCTCAACCTCCGCGTTCGAAGCGCGGTGCTCTAATGATTGAGCTACGGGAGCATTGAAGTGGTGCCCATGGCAGGATTCGCACCCGCACTCGACCGCATCTGAAACGGTTGTCTCTGCTGTTGGACTACATGGGCATGAACTGGCAGCCTCGGGTGGATTCGCACCACCAACCCTCCGCTTCAAAGGCGGATGCTCTGACTGTTGAGCTACAAGGCTGTTGTGATTGGTCGGTCCGGCTGGAGTTGCACCAGCATCTTCCGGGTTATGAGCCCGACGCTCTGACTGTTAAGCTACAGACCAATTTGAAAGTGGTCGGATACCCCGGTGCTGCCCCGGGCGCGTCTTGGTCCCAAACCAAGCGAGTTCTCTGGCTCTCTCGTATCCGATGAAAAGTGGACGTGCGCCACAGGCTCGCACTGGGTAACGCGGTTTTGCGGACCGCTGGCTCGGCTCTTTGCCTTGCGCACGATGAAAAAATGGTTCCCACAGCCGGATTCGCACCGGCACCGCCTCGTTCACAACGAGGAATGCTGCTGTTACAATATGCAGGGTGTTTGAAATGGAGCCTTCGGTGGGATTCGCGCCCACATGATCCGATTTACGAGATCGGTGCCTTTCTAAGTCGGCCACGAAGACATGGAAATGGTGCGGTCAGCCGGATTCGCACCGGCGTTTCAGCCTTGGCATAGCCGTGTCCTGCTGCTGGACGATGACCGCATGAAATGGTGCTCCCGCGAGGAGTTGCGGCTCCTGCCGCTGTGCCTCTACTGCTCCGCGCCTCGTGATCGTGCGCTATCGCGCAAAGCGCTGCACCTCGATCCTCCGCCTTCGCACGGCGGTATGCACGACTCTTACACTTCGGGAGCTTTGGAAATTGGTGCGCCATGTCGGAGCTGCCCCGACGTATCGAGTTTGGAAGACTCGCATGTTGCTGTTACATCAATGACGCATGGAAAAATGGTCGCTGGAGTTGGTAGCGCGCCAACCTCTGCGGATTTTCAACCCGCCGCTCATCTGTCTGAGCCATCCAGCGTGATCGGAGCGCGAGTATGGCGAAGCCTACTCGCCACTTCTTGGGCGATTCGTTACCGCAGTAGCCAAAGTGGCGAGAGGTCTGCCGACACACTCGCGCTCCTTTAAATAAGTGGTCCCTCCGCGTGGTGACGCTCCACGGTCTGCCGGTTATCGACCGGCTGCTCTGCTGTTGAGCTACGGAGGGATGAAAGTGTGGTTCAGCCGTCTTGGCTGAGTCTAAAGAGGCAGTCCAGAGGACTGTACCACGCTCTAAAAAATTGGCGGAGCACCAGAGAATCGCACTCTGGACGCCTTGGCGGGGCGCAGCGGTTTTCAGGACCGTTTCCTCGTCTATGCCGGACGTGCTCCGTTGAATTGGTGCCCGCACCAGGATTTGCACCTGGAACCACGGCCGTTAGAAGCGGCGTATGCAATGCTGTTACACCTTGCGGGCTGAAACTGGCTCCTCGGGATGGATTCGCACCATCGCGTCCGCTTTAACAGAGCGGCATCCTACTGTTAGATCACCGAGGATTTTGAAAGGGGGTGGACTCGGACGGTAACGCTCCGTCTCTCGCTGGGTGCAAACCAACTGTGCGCCTTGTACACTACGAGCCCGTTGAAATTGGCGGTCCGTGCGGGCTATGCTCCCGCAACCTTCCGCTCGGCAGGCGAGTGCTCTTGCTGGCTGAGCTAACGGACCATGAAATGGACGCAGGGGCCGGAGTTGCACCGGCAAAGCATGCTTATGAGACGTGCTGGAGCGCTGGCTCTCCCTGCATTTGAAAAATGGTGCGGCGTCACGGTAATGCTCCGTGCGGGGCCTAGGACCTTTGGGGTTACAGTCCAAACCGCCTCTTTAGCGGGCTACCGCCGCGTTCTTGATTGGAAACTGGCACGGCGGGTGGGTATCGCGCCCACATCTTCAGGGTCTGGAATCCTGCGCATTGCTTGTCTGCCACCGCCGCATTGAAAAACGTTCTACCATCCAAGGACACAGAGGCGGCGCGCATCACCACTCTCTCCCACAGAGTCAAACCAGGGTCGCGCCACGCTCTGTGCCCTTGGATGGCAGATCGATTTGGATCGATCTGCCATCGTTTATAAAGAACGAACACCGCTACCACGCACGGGATGGAGTGAAGGTCACTCGATCGCTGGCGTCGTACCCGCAGGTTTTTCACGGCGGATGTTTCGGTGTTTATGGCACACCTCCCAGGGAAGCCGTTTCGTGATGTAAAAATGTGGGCGCAATTCGCCCAACTCCTCGCCTTGGCATAGGAGTATTCTGTATTCATGGGCTGCCATTCTTGACATCTGGGTGGAGGGGTGCAAACCTGTGTTCAGGTTCTGCCGCGGTCATTCAATCGACTCCACCAGGAGTCAGCCAGGCCGGCCTTGCCCCGGTGTCCGTTAGCGCGGATGCCGGGGTTTTTATGTGATGTGAGGATCAACCGGGACGGTTGAGCATGGATATATCTGGTTCGTGGATACGAGGGTTGAGTTTGAAATGCTGGAAAACGAAAAGCCCTGCTGCCTTGGAGTCGGCGAGCAGGGCTTTCCTTGGAAAACTGGCCTTTCAGGGCCTATGTGGACGTGGGACCGTCCTGCTCGCTGTATCGGGTAATGGGGAGACTCCAATCCTTTCTTGGATGTGCCGGGACCATACGATAGCCAAAACCGCCACACAGAATCTCCCCCTGACGCTCCAAGAGCGCTTTGGATGAGTTAGCTTGTGTCCGGTTGGTTTTCATGACGAGTTGTGAAGGTGACAGATAGTGGTCGATGATCCCTAGATCGTCAACAGCAAGTTTAAACTTTTTCTTAGCCAACCTGTTTTTAGCGGCTCATTTTCTCCTATAACCATTCATGGCTACGGAAACGCCTGCTCCAGCGCTGCTAGATTGGCCTTCATAACGGTCATGAAGTCGCCGCTGTCCGGCACGTTGCCGCAGGGTTCGAAGACCACACTTTGGAGGCCGAGGGCGGCGAGTTTTTCGACGTTGTCCTTGGTAGGCTCGCCCTCCCAGATCATCCAACGGGCACGATGAGTGGCGAGGATCGAGTTGAGATCGCTCATGTACTTGTCGTCGAGCACGGTGTCGGGCTCCCAGAGCACGGATTTCAAATTCATGCCGTAACGACGGGCGAGGTAGTGATAGACCGGATGCGAGGCGACGAGCGGTTGGTTCACCAGACGGCGGCTGAGTGCGCTCATGCGATCGTCGAGGGCATCGAGTTCGTCTTTGAGCGCGTCCGCGTTTTTCTCCATCGTTTCTTTGGCGGCGGGCACAAGGTTGATCAATGCCTCACTCACCGCCCGCGCCTGGAGTGATGCCTGTTTGAAGTCAATCCAGGTGGTGAAGGCGGTGCCGTTGTGGCTGTGCTCGCCGCCCGGGCCGTGGCTGTGAGTGGTGGCATCGGTGATCTGGATGAAGTTATTGGCAAAAGCGCTGGAGGTATCGACCACTTTCGATTCGGGCAACGTGACCTTGTCCGCCCACTTCGAGTAGGTGGCTCCGTTCATGAGGATGAGGTCGGCGCCTTGAAGCGCGGTGACGGCGGCCTCGACTGGCTGCCAGAACGCGGGATCTTCATTCTTCGGCGCCAGGAAGCGCACCTCGACAGCATCACCGGCAATGCGTTGTGCGAAGTATTGCAGCGGGTAATTGGCGACGAGCACCTGCGGTTTGCCAGACTTGGCAGGAGCAGCCGCAACTTTTTCAGCAGGAGCATCAGCAGCCGGTTCAGTCGAACTGGGTTTACAGGCGCTGAGCAAAAGCGTGAGGCAGGAGAAGAAGATACGGAGTTTCATGAGGATGGAGGATAGCAGCCTGAAAAGCGGGTGATGTAAATGGCAAAAATGCGGTGAATGCTCAGGCATGGAGCCTGAACTCGCCACGTTCAAGCAATTCACGCAGCACCCGACGATACGGCGCTGGCATGGGCGTGGACTCAAGTTCGCCAAAGGGGATGATGCGATGGGTGTCCGGCCACACGCTTTCCTCTGCCTGCGGTTCATGCACCCACAGCGTGACCTTGTAGCGTGTGATGCCATAATGTGAGCGCAGCAGGACAGGCGGCGGTTCATCCACCTGCATGGGATGCAATGCGGGCAGTTTCCAGAGGCCGGTGCGGCGCTTGCCCGTTTCGAGTTCCAGTAGAACGCCCTCACTGGTGCGCAGAAAGACGACATGCTCGGTGACGGCGGTGATTGCGGGCCGCGCATGCTTCACCGGCAGTGCTTCCGGCTCAGTAGCGCGACAGTGGGCGCGCACCGGACACAGATCACACGTCGGCTTCGTCGGGGTGCAGCGCGTCTGCCCGAGCTCCATAAGGGCCGCGTTCAGCGATCGTGGATCTTCGGTAGTCTGCACGAGCGCCTTCGCACGCGCCCACAACAACTTCGTTCCTGCGGTGGAATCGACTGGCGTGGCATCATTGTAAATGCGCGCGAGCACACGTGTGATGTTGCCATCGACGATTGGCTCAGCGAGACCGAAGGCAAAACTGGCCACCGCACCCGCCGTGTAAGGTCCGATGCCGGGCAGGGCGAGAATCGCAACGGGGTCTTGAGGAAACACACCGCCATGTTTGGCGATCACTTCGCGGGCGAGTCGCTGGAGATTCCGCGCTCGTCGGTAGTAGCCCAAGCCCTCCCAGACTTTGAGCACATCATCTTCACGCGCAGCAGCAAGCGTCGGAAAATCTGGGAACCGCTCCAGCCAGCGCGTATAATAACCACGATCCAGCACGGTCGCGATCTGCGTCTGCTGCAGCATGACCTCGGCAATAAGAATCGCATACGGATCACGCGTGCGCCGCCAAGGATAATCACGCGCATGCTGCCCAAACCAGTTCACCAGCTCGGCGGCTATCGCTTGGGGATCAGGTTGGGCGGCTTTGGAAGGCATCGTTCACCAACTTTGAACAGGTGCCCGCATTTTTCATGAGCCTTTCGACAACTTTATCGTTTATGTCATTCTGATGCCCACCCTGACCAGCTACACGCACGCGCTTACCGCCCCGCAGGCGGAGAAGCTGCAAACATTGCTGGAGGAGCGTGGATTTGAGTTCATGACGAAGCCGTACTGCCTCTACGCCGCAGCCAAGGCAAAGGTGAACGTGCTTGTCTATGAAAAGGGGCCAAAGGTGCTCGTGCAGGGCAAGGAGACCGAGGATTTCGTCACCAACCTCCTCGAACCTGAGGTGCTGGGCGAAGCCAAACTCGGCTACGAGGAGGTGCATCACCCGGAAATGTTCCAGCCACACATCGGCGTCGATGAGAGCGGCAAAGGCGACTTCTTCGGACCGCTGGTGATTGCCGGTGTGTATGTCGATCCTGTTGTGGCGCGACGCTTGCGCGACATCGGTGCCGTGGACAGCAAACGCATCGGCAGCGACGAGCGCATCGCCAAGATCGCCTTCGACATTCGCAACGTTCGCGGCCTCGTGTGGGAGGTGATTTCCATTCAACCCGAGCGCTACAACGAGCTGTATGAGAAATTCGGCAACCTGAACCGCCTGCTGGCCTGGGGACATGCGAAGGTCATCGAAAACCTGCTGGAGCGTGTGCCGGACTGCCCTCGCGCCATTTCCGACCAGTTCGCCAATCCCGCCGTGCTCCAGCGTGCGATGCAGCGGCGCGGGCAAAACATCGAACTCGTGCAGCGCACCAAGGCGGAAAGCGATCCCGCAGTAGCGGCGGCGTCCATCCTTGCAAGAGAGACCTTTGTCGGCTGGCTGAAGTCGCAAAGCCAACGTTTAGGCATCGAACTCCCCAAAGGAGTTTCGCCAATCGTGAAACAAAACGCGGCGGCATTGGTAGGTAAGCACGGCGGGGAGATTCTACAGCTTCTGAGCAAGCTGCACTTCCGAACTGCTGGCGAGGTTTTGGGCAGAATAGCATTATTAGCAATAATCTTATACATCATAGGAACCGAAAAAAATTTGATGTGGAATTTAGTTGCACCCATGTAATCGTTTTGATACTCAAGGAGTCATGGCCACTATCACGAAAAAGGAGTTGGTAAGTGAACTCAGCGACGCGATCGGTGTGAAACACGCCGACACGTTGGTGTTTGTGGAGTCGTTTATGGCGTTGGTTTCAAAGCATTTAGCAGAGGGTGACGAAGTCACTCTGCGCACTTTCGGCACCTTTGACCTGCGGGTGGCCCGTGGCAAAATTGGCCGTAATCCCAAGCAGCCAAATTCTGAGTTCATGATTCCTGACCGCTGCGTGGTCCGGTTCAAGCCTAGCAAGGAATTAAAATCTCAGGTGGCGGCGCTAGCACTGGATAAGCCCAATGGCAACCATGTGCTCAATGGCAGTCAAACGGTGAACGGCAAACACGATTAGTTTGGCTGCTAAGAATGCGCAGGCACGGCGTATTAGCTGCCCTCCATGCGCTATTTTTATATCTTCTCCCTGCTCCTAGCCACCAGTCTCCAGGCCGCTCCCCAGTGGATCTGGTTGTCCAAAGACGGCAATAAAGACAGCAAAGTCACCTTTCGTTACCGCTTTGACGTTCCGCAGAATGCGCAACTCGCCACTCTTGAGCTGACGTGCGACAATGGCGCAACAGCCAGCCTCAACGGCAAAAAAGTCCTCACCAACCCCGATTGGCAGGAAGCCAGCAAGGTAGATGTCAGCAAGGACATCAAGCGCGGCGAGAGCAACGAGATCATCGTCAACGCCACGAACAAAGGCGGCACCGCTGCGCTTATCGCGCGTCTTACGCTCAAACTGCCAGAGGGCAGGCCGAACATCGTCATCGAAACCAGCGGCAAATGGGAAGCCACCACCACCGGCACCGAAGCCTGGCAACCCGCTCTCGTCATCGAAAACTACGGCAAAGGCCCGTGGGGTCTCGCGCTCGATGGCAAAGCCGGTGGTGGCAAAAACAATGCTCCTGGCGAAACCGTCGCTGCCAGCGAAGTCACGGTGCCGAAAGGCTTCAAAGTGGAAAAGCTCTACAATGTGCCTAAAGACCAAGAAGGCTCCTGGGTCGCCCTCACCGTCGATCCCAAAGGCCGCCTCATCGCCTGCGACCAGTACGGCAGCATCTACCGCATGAGCGTTCCCGCCATCGGCAAGACCGAGAACCTCAAGCCCGAAAAACTCACCATCGAAATGGGCAAGGCGCACGGCCTGCTCGCCGCCTTCGACAGCCTCTACGTCATGGTCAATGAAGACGGCGGTAAAAACGGCCTCTACCGCCTCCAGGACACCAATGGCGACGATCAATACGACAAGATCACCAAGCTCCACACCATGGCAGGTGGTGGCGAGCACGGCCTTCACAGCATGGTCGTCAGCCCCGATGGCAAACGCATCTACTTCAACTGCGGCAATCACACCAAGCTGCCCGAAGGCCTCGAAGACAGCCGCCCGGCAAAAATTTGGGGCGAAGACCACGTCCTCCCGCGCCTGTGGGACGCGAATGGCCACGCGCGCGGCATCCTCGCCCCCGGCGGCTACGTTTGCAGCATGAATCCCGATGGCAGCGGCCTTGAACTCTTCTGCTACGGCTTCCGCAATGAATTCGACATCTGCTTCAACGACCAGGGCGAACTCTTCACCTACGACGCCGACATGGAGTGGGACATCGGCAGCCCGTGGTACCGCCCCACACGCGTGAATCACTGCGTCAGCGGTGCCGACTACGGCTGGCGCAGCGGCAGCGGCAAATGGCCGCAGTATTACGCCGACTCACTGCCCACCACGCTCGACATCGGCCCTGGCAGCCCCACCGGCACCGTCGCCGGCACTGGAGCCAAATTCCCCGCAAAATACCAGCACGCCATCTACATCAACGACTGGACCTACGGCACCATGTGGGCCATCCACCTCGAATCGAAAGGCGCAAGCTACACCGCCACGAAGGAAGAATTCGTCTTCGGCAAACCGCTGCCGCTCACCGATCTCGTCATCCACCCGCAGGACGGTGCCATGTACTTCGCCGTCGGCGGTCGCAAAACACAGTCCGGCGTCTATCGCGTCACCTATGTCGGCGATGAATCCACCGCGCCCGCCAAAGCGCTGCCGCTTGATGAGGAATTCAAGATGCGCGCCGCGCTCGAAAGCTACCATACTGGCAAGATCGAAGCTGAAAAAGCTCTCAACACCGCCTGGGGCTACCTCAGCCACAGCGACCGCCATGTGCGCTACGCCGCCCGCGTCGCCATCGAAAAGCTCCCCGTATCGCTTTGGCAAGAGAAAGCGCTGAATGAAAAACATCCTGTCGCACTCATCGAAGGCATCATCGCCCTCGCCCGCGTCACCGGAGCCAAATCCAACCATGAGGGCGGCAAACCCGCCGCCAAGCCCACCGGCACCTCGTCCGAGCCGATAGGCAGCATTGCGCCTGAAAATGCCGCGTTGCAGCAGCAGATGCTGCTTGCCCTCGACGCCGCCAAAGTGCCACCGCATCATCAACTCGCCGCCCTGCGTGCCATGCAGCTCATTTTGATCCGTCTCGGCAAGCCCGATGCCGCCACCTGCGCGGAACTCGCCAAAAAACTCGACGCGCAATATCCCGCCGCTGATGCCGCAACCAATCGCGAGCTCTGCCAGATCCTCGTCGCCATCGATTCACCCAAAGTCGTCTCCAAAACGCTCGCGTTGATGGCCACCGCCAAAGACGATTTCCAGGAAGTCGCCACCGATGCCGTCCTCAGCCGCAACGATGGCTATGCCAGCGCCGCCCGCGCCGCCGCCGGCAGCCGCCCGAATGCGCAGCAGATCGACTACATGTTCGCCCTGCGCAACGCCACCGCCGGCTGGACCTCCGAGCATCGCCAAACCTTTTTCTCCTGGTTCCCCCGCGCCCGCACCTGGAAAGGCGGCAATAGCTTCAAAGGCTTCATCGAAAACATCCGCAAAGACGCCCTCGCCACGTTCGTGCCGCAGCCCGAACTCGCCACCCTTGATGCGCTCAGCAACAAAGTCGAAGCCATGACCGCCATGCCCAACTACGTCGCCCCCAAAGGCCCCGGCAAAGCGTGGACCATCGACGAAGTGCTCGCCCTCGCCGCCGGTGGCCTCAAAGGCCGCGACTTCGCCAACGGTGAGGCCATGAATCGCAGCATCATGTGCGCCACCTGCCACCGCTTCAACGGCGACGGCGGCAGCATCGGCCCCGACCTCACCGGCGTCGGCAACCGCTACACCCTGCGCGACCTGTTGGAGAACATCATCGACCCCAGCAAGGTCATCTCCGACCAATACGACAGCCACGAGATCACCAAGAAAGACGGCAGCATCCTCATCGGCCGCATCGTCGTCGAGGAGAACGAAAAAGTCTTCCTCATGACCAACCCCTTCGCCCCCAACGACCACATGGCCATCAACGAGTCCGACATCGCCAAAAAAGGCACCCGCAAAGTCAGCATGATGCCCCCCGGCCTCATCAACTCCCTCAACCAAGACGAACTCCTCGATTTGATCGCCTACCTCGTCAGCGGCGGCAACGCGAAGGACAAGGCATTTCAAAAGTAGCCCAGTTGCTGTGCAACTGGTTCATGGAGGGCCGACGATCCGTCGGCCTTCTTTGCATTTAGAACAAGCTGTCGAAACACCCAGCTCAGACTATTCGTTGCCTCATCATCAATCCCATGCCTCGCATTCATCCCCTCCTTCTCTTTCTTCCTATCTCCACGGTTCTCACCGCTGCGGAACCCGCAAAGAACACTGAACCCAAAAAAGAAAAGCCCTTCACGCCCGGCGGCATCTACCGGCAGGGCGACATGCAGCGGCCGCGGCCCACGGTCATCACGCCGCCCTCTGAAAACACACCGCCCAGCGATGCCATCGTGCTGTTCGATGGCAAAGACCTGTCCAAGTTCAGCCGCAAGCCGCGCAGGGACGACAAGGATCAGAGCGACGTGCCGAATTGGAAGATTGAGAGCGGTTACGCCGAAATCACGCCCAAAGGCGGCGACATCGACACGCGGGACAAGTTTGGTTCCTGCCAGATTCACCTCGAATGGGCCACGCCATCTGAGGTGAAGGGCAGCAGCCAGGGCCGTGGCAACAGCGGCGTGCTCATTCACGGCTGGGGCGAGGTGCAGGTGCTCGATTCCTTCGAGAACGACACCTATCCCGATGGTCAGGCCGGGGCGATCTACAGCAAGTATCCGCCACTGGTGAATGCCAGTCGCAAACCGGGCGAGTGGCAGAGCTATGACATCATCTGCGAGTGCGCGAAGCTCGATGATAAAGGCACCGTGCTACAACCAGCCCGCATGACCGTGATTCACAACGGCGTCATCGTGCAGCATGCTGCTGAGCTTGAGGCGAAGGTGCAGGAGTTCGGCTTTGCGCTCCAAGATCATCACAACCCGACCCGCTACCGCAACATCTGGGTGCGACCGCTGCACCGCTACGATGAGAATGCCAAGTGAACACTTCAACGGCGGCCCCACGGGATTCATCATGGACCACTAAGGCGCAGCACGCATTGATGCGTGTGGTGGGAAGTGATCAATATACCGGGCCTTTGACCGCCCAGCGCTTGAGGACGAAGCCGGGGCCTTGTTCGCGCCATTTGGCGACGTGAGGAGTCGTGTAGTGCAGATCAAAGGCGGCTTGATCGACGTAGCTTTCACTGAGGGCGAAGAGATTCGACTGGGTGTTGTCGCGGCTCACTTCGAAGCGCAGGCAGCCGGGTTCAAGACGCGAGGCGGCGGCGTTGGCGAGGATGACGGCGAGGAATTCGTCGATCTTGAGCGGATCGATTTCGAGGATGACGATGACGTTGACCATGGCGCTAGAGGGAGGCGAATTTTGCTGAACATGCAACCTGCGTTCTGCGTATGATGACGTTAACATCTACCAGCCATGAAACTCCGTCTCGTCCTTCCCGCGCTGTTTGCCCTCAGCCTCCACGCCCAGGATGCCAAGCCTGCGGCGACATCCAAAGTGGAAGCCAAGCCCGCTCCAGCAGCCCCGGCTAAGGTGGAAGTGAAACCGGCTGCTGCACCTGCCACTCCTCCGGCAAAACCGGAAACGAAGCCTGCCACAGCGCCCGCCAAACCTGCCACAGCAACGCCAGCACCCGCCGTTGCAAAACCGGCCACACCTCCAGCCAAGCCTGCGACTCCAGCCCCAAAGCCTGCCCCCCCCGCTCCCGCAGTTGCCGCCAAGCCACCGCCGCCGAAGCCGGTCGCGGTTTTTCCTGACAAAGCGCTCGAAGCGGCGGTGCGGAAGCATGTGTTCGCGAAGCGTGACAACCAGGAGGTGCTGACGGCAGAGGACGTGGCGACGGTTTCGATCATCGAGGGCAAGAAGGCGGGCATCAAGGACCTCGCCGGTCTCGAAAAATGCACCGTGCTGGCGTCGCTGACGCTGCCGGAAAACCAGATCACGAACCTGGCACCGATCAAAGGGCTGGAGCGTTTGCAGTTCCTCGATGTGTCGAACAATCAGATCAGCGACATCGCGCCACTGGCGGCGTGCAAGGCGCTGCAATACATCGAACTCACCGGGAACAAAGTGACGGATGTCTCCGCGCTCGGCGGCATCCCTGCGCTCACGTCGCTCTATCTGGCGGGCAACCAGATCAAGGACGCGACGCCGCTGTTCAAGCTGCCGAAGGTGTGGACGCTGTATCTCGAAGGCAACCAGGTCACGAACCTCGCGGGCATCGGCGGCATGAAGTGGCTTTCCATGCTGTCGCTCAAAGGTAACGGTGTGACGGACATCGCGCCGCTGGAGCCGCTGACGGAACTGCAGTTTTTGTTTTTGGAGAACAACAAGATCACCGATCTCACGCCGCTGCACCGCATGTGGAAGAAGGACAACGATAGTGCGCGTGAATGGGCGCCGTACTGCCAGATCTTCATCGACGGCAATGCCATCGATGATGCCTCGAAGAAGCTCGTGGACGAGATGAAGAAGGCCGGGGCACGCATCACGCCCTAAAAGTGGGCCAGCAAAATTCTTGCCGCTGAGGCCAGGCACGGCTTAGCATGGGGTATGAATTCTTTTCTCCGCCTCCTTGCCCTCGGTTTGCTGTTCTCCAGCGCACAAGCCGCCAATCCACCACGTGAATGGACCTCCAGCGATGGGAAATCGAAATTTCTAGGCGATCTCATCGAATTTTCCGACAAGGAGGTCAAAATTCGCCGCAGGAGTGACTTCAATCAGTACCGTCTGCCACTGGACCGACTCTCGAAGGAGGATCGAGACTACATTCGCGGCCTGCTGCGTGAGAAACGCCGTGATACAGGGCTGAAGGAGGGTGTTTATGCGGAGAAGGTGACAGGGCAGTTTGTGAAAGGCGTTTCGAAGCAGGGGCTGAACTACCAGCTTTGGGGCAATCCCAAGCTGGATGGCACGAAGCGTTATCCCATTGTGATCTGGCTGCATGGCTCAGGGCAGAGCGGCACCGACAATGAATCGCAGATTGGTGGGGCACCCAAAGTTTGGACGAGCGAGGACAATCAGGCTGAGAGGCCGTGTTTTTTGCTCGCACCGCAGTGTCCGTCCGCTGACATCGGCTGGAAGAACCAGGTGGCGGACAACCTGCTCGCGCACATCGCCGATCTCACGGAGCATCTGCCGATTGATGAGAGCCGCCTTTACCTCACCGGCTCGTCGATGGGCGGCTTTGGCACCTTCAGCATTGCCGCGAAGTATCCGCAGGTGTTTGCGGCCTGCGTGCCGCTGTGTGGTGGTGGTGATGTTAAAAGCGCGGAGATTTTGAAGCAGACGCCGTTCTGGGTCTTCCACGGCGACAAAGATGACATGGTGCCGGTCGAGCGTTCGCGGGCGATTGTGGCAGCGGTGAAGCAGGCGGGGGGCGAACTCATGAAGTACACGGAACTTGAAGGGGCCGGTCATGGCATCACGGGGCTGGTTTATCCACGAACGGATCTGCATGAGTGGCTGTTTCAGCAGAAGAAACCCAACCCGGCCGCCAAGTAATGCTGCACCATCATCATTCCGCCACCTGCCAGCATCATGATGCGGATGCGGCGCGTGAGCTTGCGGCCACAATGCTGGTGCGCGCGCGTGAGGCCGGTCTGCGACGCACCAAGGCGCTGGAGAACATCCTTTCGATTCTCGTACATTCCCATCAACCGCTATCGCTGGCGGACATTGCCGAATCGCCCGATCTTACAAGCGGAGCCGACAAAGCCACGGTTTATCGTGTGCTGGTGAAGCTGGAGGAATTGGGGTTCATCCGTCGCCTGGGCCTGCATGATCGCAGCGCGTATTACACCATTCTCCAAGCCGGGCATCATGACGATTACCTTATCTGCACGCAATGCGGCCGCATTCAGCGACTGGACATCGCGTGCCCGGTCGAGGCCTTGGAGAAGCAGATTGAGAAGCAGTCCGGCTTCCGCAAGCTCTACCATGAGCTGGAATTTTACGGGCTGTGTCCAGCCTGTGCGTAACCAGCGAACTTTCTCAGAAATACATGGGGTGGCAGGCCACGCGGACAAAAAAAATCCCCGCTCTGTCTTCAGAACGGGGATTTGGTTAAAGGATTTCGAGGCAAATTACGGCGATCTCACCGCAGGCGGTGTAGTGCCGCCGCCACCGCCGCCACTACCGCTCAAGGCACCGCCATCGCCTGCGGCACCTGATGAAGAACCACCACCAAGATTGCCGCCGCTAGTGCCACCGTCACCACCCGCAGGGGCACCACCGCCCGCAGGGGCGCCACCGCCCGCAGGGGCGCCACCGCCCGCAGGGGTATTTGCAACTGTGGTCTGGACGGCTGCGGTAATTGTTCCGGCATCTGAACCACTGTTAGTGGCCACTGTGTTGATTGCGGCAGTCGCTTGATCCGTGGAAACTCCCATCACAGCGGCAACAACGGCAGCGGCCGTGCCCGAGGTATCAGCGGACGCGCCTGCTGGAGGAGTCGGGTTGTTAACCACTGCTCCAGATGACCCAGTTGGCGCTACATTCAGAAGAAACCCGACCGGACTCGGGGCAGTCGAAATGGCACCAGTACCTGCTGCGATGTTGACCGTTGCCACCGTAGGCTGAGTATCTCCTGCGGGTGCCGTGTTCGGGTTATTACCCGTCACAATTTGGATGCTGTTTCCTGTGATATTTACGCCTGTAACCCCGGCACCGCTGTAAGTGACCGAATTTGTAGCACCATCCGGTCCGGTGGTGGAGATCGTCACGACTGCCTGAGCCTCGCTCGTTCCCGCTCCTACCGCAGGACCCGGGTCAACCGTCACGGTTACCGTCTGCCCATTAACTGTGGTCGTGGTTGTCGTAGGCCCTGTAACCGAACTGACATTTCCCGTCACGGTGGTGCCAGAAATAATGAAAGCCGGAGGGTTAAAATCTGGCTCCCAGCGCAGGGCCAAATACCTTGTCTTCACTGGGCTGGCAGGCTTGCCTTTGATATGTCCCGTACCGACATTGTCTTCCACGGCGACGACGGGTTGCTTGAGATTAAAATCCGAAGGATCGAAAGCTAGGCGTCCTCTCCAGTCTTCTTTTTCAGGCAATTTTTCAAAGGAGAACACCTCAAACCGCACCGGAGACGGTGAATGCACCGAGGAAAACTCGTTCAAGATACGGACTTGGCCAAAGTCATAAATGAGGGTGCGGTACTTCTCGTCTGACTCGGGGAACTCAAACTTGTTAAAGTTGGCGGCCGTATCAAGGCCATTGGTGGGTTTGGGCGCGGCATAAATCAAGCGAGCACCTCCAAGCCCGCCAACAAAGTTCATAGGCTTGCCCTTTTCACCTTTCGGATCTTGTTTAAGGGCATAGCCACGATCCGTCACGCCACCCATCACCTGCAAGGCACGAACAGAACCGCCTTTGGAGAGGAGAAACTCGAACTTCAAGAACTTGGCCTGAATGCCCGCAAACTTGAACTGAATGTCACGATCCGCCGCTGAAACCACTTTTTCCTGCAGCACCGCCCAGCCTTGTTTGTCAGCGCTGGCAGAAAGCGTTATTTTTCCTTCGATACCATCATTGGCCAAGGAAGAGGTGTTAATCATGACCGGTTTGGCAAAGCTGATGACGAAAAAGCTTTTCCCCGCAGCCAAGGCCGCGGTGGCGGCGACATCCGCACCGATAAGGTTGTCCACCTGGCCGACACCCGAGGAACTGTCAATGCTGGTCCCGGTGTTCGCGCCTTTCACGGCCATGTTGACCGGTTTTTCCTGCATCACAGGAATACGCCCCCACTTCGCGTGAAGGGAATCTGCTGTCAGCAGACTGACGAGGATGGCAATAGTGGAGGTGAGCTTCATAATCGTTGGAGGGAAATTGGGGGGCCTTGAATCCGGTGTTGGAAAGCCAGGAAAAATTGGCGTTCGTTTTTATTTGTTAAATCGGTAACATTTACACCACAAAGGCCCTGTGATGTAAACATATTTTCTGTGCCAAATACAATGAAATACAGTTTGATTTGTTATAATTACCATATAATTTAAATCAATGAAGTGTCCACGCTGCAACACCAGTGTTTCCCCACTACAGAACACCTGTCATGCGTGTGGGTTTTCTGCCGCGTTGCTGCATAACTACCTTGGAAATCAATGGGTTAGGCTAGAACGCATCACGGATGCTGCCCACTGCCTGCGGTTGGAAGACATGCGAAACGCCGAAGTCATTTTGGACGATTTTGAACGAATCTTTCCACAAGCGTTTTTTGCCGCCTACCTAGGTGTATTGCCCAATGGTCTGACGGTCGCGGAGCTGGGTTTCTGGCTGCTGAACCAAGGAGCGTTTAACACCCACTCTGTCAGTCGGCGCAATGACTATGGGATTGTGCTCGTCGCAGATCCTGCCGCCCAGACGGTCAGCATCACCTTGGGGTATGCCATTGAAAAATGGTTCAGCGACGGTGTTATCAGCCGCATCTTGCAAACTACCGGAAGTCATCTCAATAGGGGTGCCTTCGGTATGGCGATCGAAAATGCCTGCTCCCGCAGTGCCGAACAATTGCGCAAACATGCACACAGCATGGAATGGCAGCCAGATGCCACCACGCCCCCCGACATGGCTTTACAGCCACTGCGCGGGGGCCATAAATCGACATCACGGCCCCTTGCGGGATACTCCCATACGAGGCCATGACCACCGCAGCCTCCAGCCAAACAGCGGGTGCAAAACAGCACTGTAGCGCCTTCGGGTTCGTGCTCTTGACACTGCTCTGCGCAGGCGCATCCGCCGAGGTGTCTCAGCAGGCAGCAGAGAAAATTGATGAACGGGGATTACCGCTGCCGCGCTGGAGCGAGCAAGAACTCAGGGCGTTCCGCGAAAGCCGCCCTGCACCGAGCGGCCCTGGCGTGTTGCTTCCTGAAAATGGCGAACCGATCACCGACATCAACGAGCTGCTCCGCACGCCGGTTTCTAGCGGCCCGCGGCTGGATCATCTTTTCAACGAGCCGGGCGGAGAAATCTCCCCCCGCCTGCGACCCGAGGACATGCGGCTGTTTCTACCCGAATCTATTCTCGGTCTGCCAACGCAAAACGAGACAAACAGCGCACGCCTGCCCACCCCGCTTTCGGCGCTGCAGGATGTGACCGCTGAATTCCTAGCCGCAAGCACACAAACTCTGCCGAAGGAATACCTCATCGACCCTGATCTGCTCGTGCCGGAAATGCAGAATCATGACATGATGCGCTTTCTTGAGTTCCACGCCCGCGATGCACGCATCAAACTGCACGTTTTGATCATCGCTCATGACCGCAAGCTCCCAGAGCGGGCCGAACTGGAAAAAATCGCTGGGGGAAGTCTGCAACAAACAGATGCCTGCCTGCTGGTTTACCCACTGGGTGAACCTTGGCGGGCACGTTTGTTTGTCAGCAAGTCCGTGCATGACCAGACCTCCGCCGCATTTCTCGCTGAAACGATCCAAGCATGCCTGCGCGAAGCCCTGCAGGCCAGCGATGTCCACGATCAACTGCATCGCTACGCCGTGCAGCTTTCGACACGCCTGTTCTGGCTGCAACGCGCACTTAGCTCAAACCCCGCGACTGAGACGGACAAAGATCAACTTCTCGCCGAAGTCACACCTGCTGTGACAGCAGACACTCAAAGTACCGCCAGCGTCGTTACCATCATGATTTGGAGTTCTGCGGGCCTGCTGATGCTCGGGGTCACTGGAATCACAGGCCGCCAAATCTCCCGGTATCGTCGGCTCAGGCGGCAAAATCGTGTCTGGATCCTCCCAGAACCTGAAACCGTTCCGCGGTTGGGAGGTGCTTTTACCGGCGGAGGAGGGGGCATGACCCGTTATGCATGAAATTAAGCGGCGCATTGCCCTATTGAGCCTAGACTTTTAGAACTTCGATTTGTCAAAACCAATCCTTGAATGATAATTGCTTTGATTGACCATAATAATTTGATGGGATGAACCCAGATATGCTCCAGTTCCAATGCGGTTTCTGCCGCACCGTCCTGACAGTGCCTGCGCAAATGGCCGGTGTCTCAGGTCCATGTCCCCATTGTGGACAAGTGGTCACCTCACCCATGCCTGCATCTGCTGTGCCACCGGCTCCCCAGTGGCCTCAAGCGCCTGCGGCAGCTCCAGCCCCCGCCCCATCTGCCCCGGCTTGGTCACCGCCGCCGTCATCATCTCCACCCATGGGGGGAATGGCAGGTGCAAGCCTGTCAGCTCCAACGCCGAGCGCTGGATTACCGCCGAAGCGTGCTCCGGGACAGCCCCCTCTCACCGCTCCACTTGGCAGCGCCGCAGGCCAGATGCCTTGGTCCTCTACCCCGGCGGCACCCGCAGGAATGCCAGCATCAGGTTTTCTTCAGGCGCAGGCAGGCGGCGCAGGTGGCGGTCTGCCCAATCATTCGCGTCTTATTCCCGGCGCGCCCGCCTTACCGAACATGCTGCCCGCAGGCGGCTCCGCAGGTATGACCAGCATGCAGCTAGGAGCATCACTCCTCGGCAGAGAGGTGCCTCCTGCACCCGTTTCTCCAATGACCATGCCACTTCATTCAGGAGAAGTTCCCTCACTCAGCCTGGGTGGTGCGCTCGGACATGAAGTGCCCGCCGCGCCTGTTCCTACCGGCCGCAACATCGCCAGCCTGCGTGCGCCGCGCGGAACGAATTTCATCCGCCTTGCCTTCGCTGCCATATTCCTGCTGGGATTCCTCGGCCTCGTTGGTTTTCTGCTGAAAGATTATCTCCCGGGCATCTTCCCCACCCTTGCTCATCATGATGAAACGACGGAGCTCACCAAGGAAGATGCTCAAATTCCAACAACGACACCTGCTCCGCTCCTCTCACACCCGGCACCAGACGCATCCCCTCATTTATCCGACCGTGCCGGCACCAAAGGCATCCCTCTCGAACTTTCTCCACCATCGGTTGCAGAAACCAAAACCATGCCGGCGCCGGTGACTGTCGGGTTTGATCCCACCGAGGCGATTCCACCCAAGGTACAACCTGCCACGCCCGGGGAAACCGCCGCAACACCTACCATCACAAGCGCAGTGCCGGAGGATTCCAGCCCCAAGATGCCCCCTGCATCTGGCACAACACTTCTCGAAGTGCCCTCCACGCCTGCAATGAATGCGGCCTCCCCCGTTCCCACGGTTGCCACGCCCACCGGCCTGACGCAGATGCAGACCCTCGAAGAAGACGACGCTCCGCCCGAGGCCAAACCCGCTGTGACAGCGCTCAAAAAATTCCTCACCGCAGGCTCTCTCGCCGAACGCCTCCAGCACACCCTCGGTGCTGACCTCATGAAGCCGCTGATGGAACGCTACTACACGCGTTCGTCCGACGGCCCCGTCATCGTGGATCGCATTCAGTTCGTCCGCATGGATCCCAATCCCGAACTCGGTTCCGGCAAGCATTGCATCTTCAATCTTGAAAACAAAACCTGGGAGTTCCCGGTTCCAGTGATGCTGGAGGAGCAGCCTGACGGCTTTAAGGTGGACTGGCTCGCCTTTGTCGAATTCAAAGACCGCCTGCTGGAGAAGTTTTTCCAGACCTATCAGGAAGGGCCGGCACGCTTCCATGTCGGCATCATCCGCCATCACTATTTTGAGGATGGCGTGCCGAACTTGGATCGCAAAGACGCCTTCCGAGTCAGCCCGGCACCGCCTAACCCCTTCCAGGCGTCGGTCTTCCTCGAAAAAGAGACTGCGCTCGCCCAGGAACTGCGTGCCCGCCTGCCTTGGGAGACCCACGTCTGGGCCGTGGTCGAACTCGAATGGAAAAAACTCGGCTCTCAGCAATGGGTCGAACTCAGCGCGGTGCCGCAGATGCACTGGTATTCGCTGCCGATGGCACCCAGACCCATCTCCACACCGCAGAAAGCCCTCGAACGAGAAGAATTGCCTCCAGGAATCTCAAAAAACGGCGTCAGTGGCAAGTCCAGCAGCCAGTCTGTCAACACCCCTCCTCCAGGCATCAAAAAATCCAATCCCAACCTGCCTTCCACCATCAAGCGCCCGCTTCCAGCCGGGCGTTGATGCAAAAAACCGCAACGTGCAACACGTGAGCCTCAGCTCACCTCCAGCTTGCCCGTGCTGTCGCCCACTTTCTCAGCAGGCACGCCCAGACGGTCCAGCATCGAGAGATACAGGTTTGTCATCGGCGTTTCGCCCGGCAAAACCACACGTTTGCCCGGTGTGAGCGTGCCGCCGGCACGTCCGGCCAGCAGGATCGGCAAATTGTCGTGATTGTGCTGGTTGCCATCGCCGATGCCGCCGCCGAACACGATCATCGAGCTGTCCAGCAGCGTCGTGTCGCCTTCTTTGACTGCTTTCATCTTGTCGAGGAAGTAACCGAACTGGCGAAGGTAGAACTGGTCGATCTTCGCGATCTTTTCCAGCTTCTGCGGATCGCTTTGGTGATGGGAAAGATAGTGATGCGCGTCCGGCACTCCTAGTTCGGGGAAGCTGCGGTTGCTGCCATCATGCGCGAGCATGAAGGTCGCAAGACGCGTCGTGTCTGTCTGAAACGCCAGCACCATCAGGTCAAACATCGTGCGGATGTGCTCCTCATACGAATCGGGAATGCCTTCCGGGATTTTCACCTCCGGCATCTGCGCCGTGAACTTTTCCGCACGTTCGATGCGCTGCTCGATGTCGCGCACGGACGAAAAATACTCGTCCAACTTGCGGCGGTCGCTCGGGTTCACCTTGCCTTGCAGGCTTTTCGCCTCCTCCAGCACGGTGTCCAAAAGGCTCTTCTGCATGCGCTTCGCACGCGCAGCCTCCGCACCTTTGCCCGCAGTCGCCCCGAGGCCGAACATGCGCTCAAACACCAGCCGTGGATCCATCTCAGGAGCCATCGGCATCGTTTCGTTCTTCCAGGCCAGATTGAACTGATAAGCACAGGAGTAACCCGAATCGCACTTGCCCGAGCTGCGCTGACCGTCCGTGCTCAGCTCCAACGATGGCAGCCGTGTCAGATGACCAATCTTCTGCGCCGCAATCTGATCCACCGAGATGCCGAGGTGAATGTCCGCACCCGCCGTTTTCTTCGGCATGCAACCGGTGAGAAACGTCGCCGTCGCACGCGCATGATCGCCGCCGCCATTGCCATGACTGCGCGCGAAATCCTGCATCAGCCCCGAGACCACCATGAAATCATCGCGATGCTTCTCGATCTGCTTCAGCGACACCGACAACTCATAGCCGCCCCCCTCCCCTTTCGGCATCCATTGTTCGACGTTCACTCCGTTCGGAATGTACAACCACGCGGCGCGCATCGGTTTCGCGGCAGGTTTGGCCGCAGCAAAGGCACGCGTGCCGAAAGACTCCAGAAACGGCAGTGAAATCAACGAACCCAGCCCCCGCAAAACATGACGGCGGCTGAGGGAATGGGCGGCGAGGGCGGTTTCGCGAAATTCGTTCATACAAAGGGACTACGATGAGGCTGGAAAGAAACTATCGTGCCAGCCGACGGCAGCCATCACCTCGCAACGGCGAAAGTAGTTGAAATTCAGGGACGACAAGGCCCGATTAGAGTCTCCCCCGCAAAACCCATCCACAAAAACATGAAGCACACCCGCCGCCTCCTCGCCGCCCTCGCAACACTGACCCTTCCCGCCCTCGCACAGGATGCGACCGTCGCCACCATCGAACTCAAGCCCAGCGCGAATCCTTCGAGCCCGCTGGCCTATGAAAAGACCGAACTCTCCGTCAAAGCCGGCCAGAAGGTGAAGCTCACGCTCAACAACACCGGCGGCATCCTTCCACAGCCGCATAATTTCCTCCTGCTCAAGCCCGGCAAAATGGACGCCGTCGGCGCACTCGCCAACGCCATGCTCGCCGATCCCCAGGGCATGGCCAAGAGCTACATCCCCGAGGCCGCCAAGCCCGACATCCTCGCCAACACCAAACTCGTGCAGCCCAACGCCAGCGAAACCATCGAATTCACCGCCCCTGCCGAAGCCGGCGATTATCCCTACATCTGCACCTTCCCCGGCCACTGGATGCTGATGCGCGGTGTCATGCACATCACCAAATAATCCCCCTCACTCAACCCGCACCGATGAAACATCTCCTCACCACCACCCTCCTCGCACTCGGCCTTGCCGCCGCATTGCATGCTGCCGACACCACCCCGCTGGAAGTCGCCGGCCTGACCTTCAAATATCCCGCCACCTGGACCAAGGCCGCCACCGCCAGCATGATGCGCGTCGCGACCTTGGAGGCCAAGGTCGAAGGGGTAGAGAAACCCCTCGAAGTCGCCTTCTTCAGCTTCGGTGCTGCGGGTGGTGTGAAGGCCAACGTGGATCGCTGGCTCGGCCAGTTCGCCCCCGAGCCGAAGGCCGAGTCCAAGATCGAGGAAATCGACGCTGGTGGCACCAAGGTCACCCTTGTCACCGCCACCGGCACCTACAACGACGGCCCGCCCATGGGAGCCAAAACTCCCAAGGCAGACCACACCCTCCTCGGTGCCATCATCCCTGCCGGTGACAACAACGTCTTCATCAAGCTCACCGGCCCGAAAGACGCCGTCGCCAAGCTCGCGGCCGTGGTCAGGCAGCTCGCCACCAGCCCGTTCACGAAATAACTCACGTCGCGCCCTCCCGGCGCTTCACCAGAGGCAGGTGGACATCCACCTGCCTCTTTTTTTTGCCCACGGAATGCCGCACACGCCTCCTCACCAAAAAATCATCCCCAAACTTGGCACGCGCCATGCTTGGTTCTGCGTCGGAGTTAAAATCCACACACCTGACTTATGCTGAAACTCAACCACACTCGAACCTGGCACAGCATGGCAATTGCTGCGGCTGTCGCCCTCACCTCACTCGCATTCAACCCCGGCGACGCCCGAGGTCAGACTGCGGCTCCGGCACCCGCTGCCGCCCCTGCTCCGGCTGCCCCTGCGGCAGCTCCCGCCCCCGCCCCAGCCCCTGTTGCGGAGCCTGCTCCAGCACCCGCTGCTGCCGCACCCACTCTTGAGGATGTCACGAAGGATGTGGCTGACATCAAACAGTACTTCAACAACATGGCTCCTGCGGGATCGTTGACCGGTATCGCTGGTCCCGGTCACAACGCCTTCATGATGATCTGCGCTGCGCTGGTGCTCTTCATGACGCTCCCCGGCCTCGCCCTGTTCTACGGTGGCCTCGTTCGCTCCAAGAACGTCCTCTCCGTGCTCGCCCAATGCCTCGGCTGCGCAGGCCTGGTCACCATCCTGTGGTACTTCGTCGGTTACTCGCTCGTCTTTGGCGAACATCTCGCCCCTGAAGGTGCGCCGAAAGACTGGGCCGCTCCCTCCTGGGCTCCCTACCTCGGCAGCTTCAAGTACTTCTTCCTTGAAGGCGTCGGCGCTGCTCCGAACACCAACTACGCCGGCTGGCCGAGCCAGTCCGTCTTCGCCATGTATCAGCTCATGTTCGCCATCATCACCCCCGGCCTCATCGTGGGTGCCATCGCCGAGCGCATGAAGTTCTCCGCCATCATGCTCTTCATCACCCTCTGGATGTTCGTGGTTTACTTCCCTCTCGCCCACATGGTCTGGGGCTTCGACGGCCTCATGAACGGCGTCTGGAACACCGGTTCCACCGTTCCTGCCATCGACTTCGCTGGTGGCACCGTGGTTCACATGTCCTCCGGCTGGTCCGCCCTCGTCCTCTGCCTCCTGCTCGGCAAACGTGCCGGCTACGGCAAGGAAAAGATGGCCCCGCACAGCATGGTCCTCGTCATGATCGGCACCGGCATGCTCTGGGTCGGCTGGTACGGCTTCAACGCCGGTTCCGCCCTCGCCGCTGACGGCATCGCCGCCAACGCCTTCATGACCACCACGCTCGCCGCCGCCACCGCCAGCTTCGTCTGGGCCGTCGTTGAGAAGATTCACAAAGGCAAGCCCTCCGTCCTCGGCTTCTGCTCCGGCGCTGTCGCTGGTCTCGTCGTCATCACCCCCGCTGCCGGCTTCGTGAATGCCAAGGCGGCCATGATCATCGGCGTCCTCGCTGGTGTCATCCCCTACATCGGCGTCATGATCCTCAAGCCCATCTTCAAATATGACGACGCCCTCGACACCTTCGGCGTCCACGGCATCGGCGGCACCCTCGGAGCCATCGTCACCGGCATCTTCGCCAACAGCAGCATCAACGGCAACCTCACCACCGCGAACGTCTATGTGAACAAGGATCTCGCCAAGCTCATCGCCGACGCCGGCGGTCAGGGTGGCATTTTGATGAACCAGCTCAAAGCCTGCGGCATCACCATCGTCCTCTCGGTGGTCGCCACCGTCGTCATCACCCTCATCGTCAAGGTTCTCGTCGGCCTGCGCCCTTCACCGGAAGATGAAGCCACCGGCCTCGACCTCACCGATCACGGTGAAGCGGGTTACGAACATTAATCCACGCAGGGCACGTCCCTGCTAAACTCCAAAGCCGGGCTGGTTCACTCCAGCCCGGCTTTTTTGTGTCTTCTCAAAGGACCGGGGACATCCTCAGACATCTTTACCCCAGAGGAAACTCAGTGAGCCGGCTCTCCTCTGCGACCGTCCATCCTCTGCGGTTCAATACCAATATACCGCAGAGCACCTGAACTCAAGGCGGCTTGATTTTGGGACGGAGAGTAACTTCCAGCAGATTCAGGGAGGCCAGCAGATTGGCTTCTGAAAAATCTGCTGGCCTCCCTGAATCTGCTGGAGCTTTTCTGAGTTTCTGGTCGTCCGCAGAAGTTATTCGGGAGTAACCGAACTCCGCTGCGCTAAAGTGTGGAGGCGGGAGTAACTTTCCGTTGGTAAAAGATGGTGGGTAAAAGATCAGAAAACAATGGTTCCCCATCTTTTACCCCCAATCTTTTACCACCAAGTTA
>NZ_JBJXFV010000082.1:0-33705 GCF_046154365.1 Prosthecobacter sp. | reverse complement strand
GAGCGATGCGCTGATCTCTTTGCGTGCGCTTTACCTGACGCCCTCACGCTGGAACCACTTCTGGCAACAGCACTCCCAGCCGTCTGCTTCTTCGCTTTAATCTACATCATTCCGGCGACGCACCCGTAGAGACATCATCTCCATATAAATCAGCGTACGCTATATAAATGCTACTGCTAGGAGAACTCCCCTGTGAAGACACAATACCGTATCCTGGGTTAATGAATGAGCTAATCACACTGCCGTCGCCTTGGTAATCCAATCCAGATGTATTGATGCTTCCCACATATGCACCGACCACATCCGACCCTACTTGGCTAAAGGTCAAGATCACGGCTCCAGAGCATGGCGTCGTGAATGATGCAGCGGAAAGCAGCGCTATCATGGCCGGGATCTTGAGATAACGGAAGGCATTCATGATAGGGGAAGCGGAAAGGAATTCACCTTTTAGCACTTACCGGGGGGGGCAAGCACGAATTTGAGTTTTTTCGGATCGTCCGCCCCCGTCGCGTGTTCACCACACCACTCCGACAACGATGCTAAGCGCCCTTCACTTGGCTTTGGCCTTCTTCTTTGGTGCCTTCGCCTCGATGATCTGTGCGTCGCTGGGGATGGGGTGGGTGGCGAAGTCGATCACACCGCCCTCGGGCAGTTCTTTGAGCATGACGTCCTTGATGTGGACCTCCATGGCGGGGCCGCGGTGGATTTGGAAGGCGATGAGGCCTTCGAGCGAGCGTTTGGCCTCTTCGAAGTCGGTGAGCTCCATGGTCGTTTTGCCGTCGATTTGGTGCACGAGGTGGTTTCCCTTCGCGATGATGGTGTACTCGTGCCACTCGGCAACATCGGCCTCGACAGGGTCACGCTCGGTCGCGAGCCATTTCACGCCGGAGGGGTCGATGACGACGCTTTGGCCGTTTTGCGAGACGATGCCGCGTCCGCCTTCCTCATACATCATCGCGCGGTAGGGCGCGTTCGGGTGGATGTCGCACTGGTAGCCGCGGATGGACCATTTTTTGTCGGTGTTCTCGCTGCTGCGGTATTGGATGCCGGTGTTGTTGCCCTTCTGGCGGATTTTAGCCTTCAATTCGAAGTTTTTGACCTTCCCGCCGCGCCAGATCAGAAACTGATTGTAGGGCAACTGTTCCGGTCCGGTCGTGTTGCCGACGATCTCGCCATTCTCGACCTTCCACAGCTCCGGATTGCCATCCCAGCCGGTCAGGTCTTTGCCGTTGAAAATGGATTTAAAACCGTCCTGCGCGGAAGCGGCAGAGAAAGCAAGGAGCGAGAGGAGAATGAGACGTTTCATGGTTGGTCGCGTGCATAAACGCGACCGTCTCACGAAACCTGCCAGCAAAAGCTGTGTCGGATCTGGCAAGGCGCCTCACTTCCGAAACATCTTCCCGCGCTTGTCGCCGCCGGACAGGATGTAGGCGAGGAGGTCGGCGACTTCGTCGGAGTTCATGGCGTTGATGAGGCCGGGAGGCATCAGCGAGGTGGGCGAGACTTTGCGGCTCTTGATGTCGGCACTGCGGACTTCGGTGATCTGGCCGGGGGCGGCGGGGTTGGTGGCGACTTGCAGGATGCCGCCTTCTTCACCGGTGATGCGGCCGATGACGGTGCTGCCGTTCTTCAGCTCGATGATGCTGCTCTCGTATTGGTCGGAGATGACCTTGCTGGGATCGACGATGTTCTCGACGAGGTCGCGCAGCGTGTAGCGATTGCCGGCGGCGGTGAGATCAGGGCCGACTCCGCCGCCTTCGTTACCGAGTCGATGACAGGCCTGACACGCAGCGGCGATGAAGAGCTCGCGCCCGCGGTCGAAGCTGCGGCCGCTTTGCACCTTCGAGGCCAAGGCGGTGACTTCATCGACGGTGTAGGCCTTGCCGGGGCCTTTCGGTGGCTTGATCGCCTCCGGCTTGATGGCGATGAATCTCGGCGTGGCGAGCACGGCGAGCTTTTTGCGCTCCTCCGCATCGGACACGGAAGCGAGCGCGTCGTTGCGGATGGTGTCGATGAAGCCGCGGAACTGATTCCCGCCAAGCCACGGGCCCGTTTTGGCAAACCACGCGAAGAACTCGCGGCGCAGCTCGGGCGTCCAGCCGTTCTTGGCAAAGCGCAGGCCGTAGGCATAGGCGATCTGTTGTTGGTTGGGCCGTGCGTCGCCGCTGCGGAGGAAGTTGGGACCGTAGCGGTCGTTGCGGGCCATGCGCTCGACGGAGAGCCACGACACAGGATCGTCCTTCGCCGTGCGCATGAGCTGGATCGTCTCCGCAATGACTTCCGATGAACCAAGTGCCGCCAGCGTTCGCGACAGCTCGCGATTGAGGTCGTTCGTCTTCGCGGGAAACAACGCATCGAGCCGTGCGATGGTCTTCGTGAGCGAATCACCTTCCGGCAGGCCGTTGCGAGCGAGGCTGATTTGATACACACGCACGAGCGCGAGCTGCTGCGCGGCATCGAGCTGCGCAAAGTCGAGCGCATGGAGCATCGAGAGCAACGCGGCCTGATTTTCTTTTCCACCCATGCGAGCAAGCGCGACACCGCTCTCGATCACCGCCCAGGGTTCGCTTTGCTTCAAAGCACGCGCAGCCCACAGCTTCGCAGGCTGGCGCTCGATGGCCACGCGGGCGGCGTAGCGCACGAGACGATCCGCGTGACCGAGATGCGGCCACGCTTTGTCGATGGCCTCGGGGCCAGTGCCTTCCTCGTGCAGGCGTTCGAGCTCGACACGCAGCTTGTGCTCCGGTGTCTCCGCGGGTGTAGCGGCAGGCGCGGTGCTCTCCTTGCCCTCATACGTGACGCGATACAGCGCCGACTGCGTGCGACGTCCGCCGATGGAGAAATACATCGCGCCGTCCTTGCCGATCACGGCATCGGTGAGCGGCAGCGGCTTGCCATAGACGAACTCCTCCAGCTTCGCGTCGTAGCCCGCGCCCTTTGGTGTGAGCACCACGGCGTAAAGCGTGCCGTAGGTCCAGTCGCACGCGTAGATGGCGTGTTGATACTTCGCGGGAAACGCCGCGCCGAGTCCGCTGACGACGCCCGTCGGACAACCGGGCCCCACATCGACGAGCGGCGGAATGATGTCCGGGCAGTAGCCGAGCAGTTTGCCCGACGACTCGCGAAAGCCGTAATCACCACCGCTGACGAGGTGATAGATGCGCGTGGGCCGATACCATGGTGTGCCCGCGTCCCACTCCATGTCGCTGTCATAGGTGAAGAGATCGCCGAGCGCGTTGAAGGCCGTATCAAAATGATTGCGCAGGCCGTCGGCGATCATCTCAAAGCGTTTTCCATCCGGCGAAACCTTGCACGTGAAGGCCTGCGGCTCCGTGTCGGAGAATTCAGCGCCTTTGCTCGTGCGCGGCACGACTTGATCATCCGCAAACGGTCGCGAGCCGCGTGTGTGCTCGATCGTCGGCTGCGCGGTGCCGTTGCCACACGCGATGTAGAGGCTCTTTCCGTCCGGCGAGAGCGTGATGCTGTGATTGCCATGCTCGCCCTGGCCTTTGATCTCGCGCAGCAGCGTCTTCTCATCGAACTGGCCCGTGCCCTTCGTGTCGCGCAGTCGATACAGGCCCGCGACGTTCGGTTTCTCATTCACCAACGCGTAAAGACTGTCGAAGGCATACAGCAATCCATGCGCGCCATTGATCTCGGCGCTGAGTTTCTCCACCTGTGCCTTGTCACCGCTGCCCACCGGCGGCGGCGTGACGCGGAAAAGTCCGCCGTATTGATCCGTGGCGAGCAACCGGCCGCGATCATCGACCGTGAGGCCCACCCACGAGCCTTCGCTCTCTTTCGAGACCTTGTGCAGCATCTCCACCTTGAAGCCCGGCAGCGTCTTGATGTCCTTTGGCTCTGTCACATCGCTCGATCCAGAAACCGCGCCGCGACCTGTCTTAGCAGGCTTACCCGCTTTCGTGCGATCAAAGACTTCACCCCAAGGCTTCGATCCATAGTTGGCGATGATCTTTGCAGGCTTCCATTCTTCTGTGCCAGGTGCCGCTGCGGACCACGAGTCATCGGTCAAAACAGTGCGCTCGCTGCCATCCGCCATCTTGAATGCGAGTGATGCAATAAAAGCCGCTGCGCTGCCTTTGTTCGTGGCCTCGACCAACAGTTCATTCTTCCCAGCTCGCAGCGCTTTCGTCACATTCGCTTGTGTCGGCTTTTGCCAGTCTGGATTGGTCAGCACGAGTTCGCCATTGAGGAAAACCTTCGCCCCATTGTCGCAAGTCACACTCAGCACGGCCTCTTTCACTGCCGCGTCACCGAGATCGAACTCCTTCTTCAGCCGCGCCGCGCTCTTCGCCTCTGGCGATTCACTCCACAGCCATTTCCAAGTTCCCACCGTCGTCTTTGGCGCAGCCGTTGCCGGTGAAATCGCATTCTCCTTCGCCTTGCCTTTGCCGTTCTTTTTACCGTAGCCCTTAGCTTTGTCCGCAGGCTTGGCATTGGCGGTCAAGCTCTTATCAAACGCGGGCACCGGGGCGTCCGGCAGTTCTTTGAGCATCACATCTTTGATCTGCACCGTCATCGCCGGGCCACGATGCAGTTGAAACGCGAGCAATCCTTCCAGCGCCTGTGTCTTCACGCCGAAGTCGAGCAAGTCGATCGTCACCTGCCCGTCGATCTTATGCACGATGTGATTCCCCTGCGCGATGATCGTGTAGTCATGCCACTCCGCGATATCGACGTTCACCGGCTCACGTTCCGCGACCAGCCACTTAGCGCCTTGGGGATCGATCACCACGCTCTGTCCATTCTGCACCAGGATGCCGCCCCACTTCTCGCCATAGACCATCGCGTTATTCGCCGCCGCCGGGTGAATGTCGCACTGATACCCACCGACCGACCACTTGCCGACCTCCGGAAACTCGCGGCTCCGATACTGGATGCCCGTGTTATTCCCCGCCTGCTTCACTTTCGCGCGCAGTTCGAAGTTTTTCAGCACCCCGCCCCGCCAGATGAGGAATTGATTGTACTTCAACTGCTCCGGCCCCGTCGTCTTGCCGGTGATGCAGCCGTCCTCGACGGACCACAAATCCGGATTGCCATCCCAGCCCGTGAGGTCTTTGCCATTGAAGAGCGGCTTGAAGCCTTCCTCGGCAAAGGATGCCAATGGGGATGCGAGTGCGGCTAGCAGCAGCGTGAGGGTAAGTTTCTTGGTCATAGTTTCAGGTTGGATGGATTTCAGATCTGCGCGTTTCTCAGTTCATTGACCGACAGCCTTGGATTGCGCGGCGGCTTTGCCCTTCTTCTTTTTCCTCCGGGCGGCATCTGGCGGATCTTGCAGTGACAGCGTGTGCAGTTCCTCCGCATGTTCTGTCCACGCCTGCGTCATTGCTTTGACCTTGTCAGGATAAGTCACGGCCAGATCTTTGGTTTCCGAGCGATCCGTGCTCAGATCGTAGAGTTCCCACGCGGGTGACGAGGACACGAGCTTCCAGTCGCCGATGCGGATGGCGCGGTGTCCACCATGATTCCACCAGAGGTAGTCATGCTTCACTTCGCCGTCCTTGGCGAAGGCGGGAGTGAGGCTTTGGCCATGGAGCGGTGGCACGGGCAATTCAGCCACAGTCTCCGGCGGTTTGCTGCCGACGATTTCCAGCACCGTCGGCACGAGGTCAATCAGATGGCTGGGGTTCGAGCGAAGTTCGTTGTGGGCCTGGATACCCGCGGGCCAATGCACAATGAGCGGCGTCGCGATGCCGCCCTCATGATTCCACTTCTTATGCAGCCGAAAGGGTGTGTTCGCTGTGCTGGACCACCCCGGACCGATGCCGAGAAAGGTTCTCTCCGAACCCACCGGCGCAGATGCATCGTGACCGCTGCCGCGAACGATCTGCTCCGCGGTTGCGCCGTTATCCGACAGGAAGATGACCATCGTGTTTTCGAGTGAATCCATCGCTTTGATCTGATTCAGCACACGGCCAATCTCAATATCCATGCGATGGATCATTGCGGCGTGAACCGCCATTTTAGAGGCCTGGAACTCCTTCTGCTCGGTGATCAGGCTGTCCCATGGAACGGCTTCCCCGACCTCTCCCGGACCGATCTTCTCGCGCGCATCGGCAGTCAGATTCCCGCCTTCCTTGGGATCGAGTGGTGAAAGCGCACAATCGACGATGCCCATCTTCTTCATGCGCGCGTGGCGTTCAGCTCGAATGGCGTCCCAACCAGATTTGTAACGATCCTGGTAAACGGCGATGTCCTCCGGCAGCGCGTGTATGGGGAAATGCGGACTGGTGAAGGCCAGGTATTGAAAGAATGGCTCACCGGGATGGGTGGTCGCGTGCCCCTTTAGAAACTTGATCGCCTGATCGGTGATGAAGGTGGTCGTGTAGAACTTGCTGCCCGGCGTGATTGCAGGCAACGGCTGACCGTCCTCGGAGTGCCTGGCGGGCGAGAAGTAGTTGTTGTGGTCGTCGAGTTCATAGGAGTGCTCAAAGCCGTTGTCCAAAGGCCGTCCGTCCACATGCCATTTGCCGGACTGGTAGGAATGATAACCCAGCGGCTGAAGATACACGGGTAGCAGCTGCGCCCAACGCGGTCGGACTCCACCGCTCCCCGTCTTGCCTTCGCTTTTCGGTGCCCCTTTGCCACTAAAACCATCGCGGCGGATCGCCTGGGCATAGTAGCCAGTCAGGAGGCTTGAACGCGACGGCCAGCAACGTCCCGTGTTGTAAAACTGGGTGAATCGCAGCCCGTCCGCCGCGAGTTGATCGAGATTCGGCGTGTGGATTTCTCCGCCGAAACAACCGGCATCTGAGAATCCCATGTCATCCGCGACGATGAAGAGGATGTTGGGCTTGGCCCCGGCAGTCTCAGCAGCGACAAGCGGAATTCTGAACAAACAAACGGAGGCGAAGAGTATCTGGAGTGATTTCATGGGAAAGGCCGACCTGAGATTAAGGCCACTGTTTCAGGGACTTGCCGGTGGCGTCCTTGAGTTGCATTGAATCGAGGCGCACGACGCCCTTGCCCGCGCAGGGATCGAGGCGCAGGGCGTGGAGGATTTTGGGTTCGGCGAGGTTGAGCACGATGTCGTGCCACTGGCCGTCGTGCGTGACCTTGAAGGTTTGGTGCCCGCCCTTGGGCAGCGAGGTTTTCGCGTCGGTGGTCCAGTAGATTGCGCCATCGCCACTGGCGTTGCTTTGAATGCGAAAGGCGAGCGTGTAGGGGCCGGCGGTTTTGAGGTCCGACGCATCGAAAGTCAATCCTGGTTTATCTCCGGTGCTGGTGAGAACGAGTTGTCCGTTTTCAATCACGAGCGTGGTGTCAACGCGGGCGCGAATCGGCTTAACCTTAGCGGTAGGTGCTGGTGCCGGGGATGGCGTTGGTGCCGACGTTGGTGCAGCTGCTGGTGTTTTCTTGTCTGCCTTTTTGGCCTTCTTCTTGTCCTTGGGCTTCTGCATTTCCTCGTCGCCGGTGTCCGTGCCGCCACCGACAAACTTTTCGTGCTCATCCATTTGATGCCGGTAAATCGGCTCGCCTCCGGCGGTGCGAACTCGCGTGGCCGTGTGCGCGGCCCAGCCGTTCCACAGCTTCTCCAAGCTCGCGGCCTGCTCGGGTTGGGCTTTCGTGAGATCGTGAAGTTCGGTGCGGTCGGTTGCGAGATTGAACAACTCCCACGGGCGGCCCCAGTCGGAGACGAGCTTCAGGTTGCCAGCGATCACGGCGCGATGATCGAAGAGCTGAAAGTAAAGCGTCTCGTGCGGCGCGCGCTGTTCGCCGAGGAGAATGGGACGCAGGCTCCTGCCCGGAAGCGGCGCGATTTTTTCGCCTGCAAATTCCGCAGGCCACTTGCCGCCGCCGACATCCACGATGGTCGCCATGAGATCGATGATGTGCGCGCGCTGGTCGGTGATGCTGCCGCGTTGCTTCACCACGGCAGGCCAGGAAGCTATGCAAGCCGTGGAACTGCCACCATTGAACATGTTGCGCTTGTAGTGGCGGAAAGGGGTCGCGCTTGCATTGGCCCAGCCGACTCCGTAGCCGAGATTCGAGGTGCCATCGAGCAGCGGCTCGATATTGCGAGCAGTGACCTTGCCGTGATCATAGGGACTGGCACCGTTGTCACTGAGGAAGATAACGAGCGTGTTTTCTTCCTCGCCGAGTGCCTTGATCTTCGCGAGCACGCGCCCGATGGCCTGATCCATGCGGTCCACCTGCGCAGCAAAGACGGACATGCGCGCGTCCTCAAAATCTTTCTCCGCGTCCGTCAGCGAATCCCACGCCGGGATCGTCTCGGGCCGCGGCGAGAGCGCCCATTCCTTTTTCGTGATGCCAAGTTCGATTTGCTTTTGATACCGCTGCTCACGCAGCTTGTCCCAGCCGATGCGATACTTGCCGCGATACTTCGCGATATCCTCCGGCCACGCCTGCAACGACGCGTGCGGTGCATTGAAGGCGAGGTAGGTGAAAAACGGTCTGCCGGGATTCAGCTCGTGAGCCTCGCCGATGAACTTGATCGCGTAGTCCGCATTGGCATCGGTGGTGTAAAACTTGCCGTCGTTTGCGGGCACGAATAGCTTGTCGTCGAGTCGATGCGTGCGGCTGCCTTTGAAGTAGTCACTACCGCCGCCGAGATGCCCAAAGTAATGATCGAAGCCACGATCGACCGGATTCCCAGCGAGGTGCCACTTGCCCAGCGCGAACGTGTCGTAGCCCGCCGACTTCATCGCCTGCCCCATCGTCAGCCCGCGTTGCACGCCGAGTCCACAGTCCTGCCAATACTGGCCGCTCATCAGGGAGGCGCGGGTAGGCTCGCATTTCGCGGAATTGTAGAACGAAGTGAAGCGCAGCCCTCCCGCTGCGAGTCGATCCAGATTCGGTGTCGCAATCTCACTGCCGTAGCAGCCGAGGTCCGAGAATCCCATGTCATCGGCAAGGATGATGAGGATGTTGGGATTGGATGTCTGGACTGCGGCTCGTCCAGCGATGGGAGCTAGCAGCAATGCAGCTAAGAGTGTGAGGGTGGGTTTCATGGCGGGTGCCGTGAAACGTGGGTCTTGCTTCAGTATGTCAGCAAATGCTGTGTCTAATTCGGCAAATGAATGCATAGAACGATCGTTCTACTTGGAGCGGTCTCAGTGCTGGCTTCAGGAATGTGAGGACTACTTTTGCACCTCAGCGAGATGCTTCGCCCTTTGGCGGCGGCAGTTGTTTCACGGCTTTCTCGAAGTCATCCGGCTGCGCTGCTGTCTCGGCGATGCGCCGCCTGTTGAAAGTTTCGTAGAGTTGTTCGGCATGAGCCTCTGCGAGTTCGTGGGAGATGCGGCCTTCGGTGAGTTCGGGGTGCGGGCTGAAGCAGAAGTCGCGGCCCTTTCCATATCAACGCTTTGCCTTGGCCTCCGCCGCTGCCGCCGGGATGAACCAAGATATCGACCTCGGCCAGCTTGCCGCCTTGAATCTCCGCTGCGGTGATCCGGATGATCTGAAAGGGACGGTCTTTGGCTTATTGCAGATCTTCGATCAAGGGCAAGGTGCTCGGGCCGACACCGGGTCCATCAAAGATGGCCACACGGATGGGCTTCTCCTCAGCCAGAAGGCCGAGAGGCATGACGAACAGAAGCAGAACGGCGAGGTGGGTATTGGTGCTCATCGAAGTCATCGCCGCTCTATTTGGCATCATCGGGGATCAGGCGAAGGGCGTGGCTGGTTTGTTTGAAATAGGAACCCGTGGTTCGGAAGGTGCGGAGGTAGATGTATTCGCCACGCCACAGCGGATTTAGCAGGTTTTACCCAGCGGGTTGGCGGTGTCTTACTCGGAACTGTTTTGGCGTCATGCCCAGGCGTTTGCGGAAGTGTTGGGTGAAGGTGCTTTGGTCACAGAAGCCGTGGTCGATGGCGATGGTGAGGATCGAGTCGGCAGATGGAATCAATGCCTCTGCGGCTTTCTGCACGCGGATGCGCAGCATGAGTTCGTAGGGCGTGATGTTCAGGGCTTGGCGCACTTTTCGAAACAGCGTGCGCTCGGACACTCCACAGGCGCGGGCGAGTTGGGCGGTGGTGAGGATGCGGTCGCAGTGCTTGCGCACATAGGCGGTGATCGTGGCAATGCCGGATTCGGCTTCGTAGGTGCTTCGGTTGGCATCGCGCCGCGTGATGCCCATGAGGCCGACGATTTTGCCATCTTTGCCGCGCAGAGGCACCTTGGTGGTGAGGAACCAGCTCAGAGTGCGCTGTTCGTCATACCAGATTTCCAGGCGATTGATGAGCGGCTTTCCCGTGCGGAATACGAGCTGATCGTCGATGTGGAAGGCCTTCACGACGTGCTCGGGGAAAAAGTCGCTGTCTGGCCTGCCCGCGATGTCGCGAGCGTTTTTAGCGCCGAGACGTTCCAATAGGTTCTGGCTGCCGCTGATGAGCAGGCAGTCACGGTTCTTCACAAAGAAAAAGACATCCGGCAAATGATTGAAGATGTCCGTGATCAGCGATGGATCGGCAAGTGAGGCGAAAAAATCTCGGTAGAGGTCAGGTCGTGGCATGGCAGGATAATAACAACCTTTGGCGGCATCCGCATATCGTTTCTTGCGGCGAGGTCGTTACCATGTCCACTACTTAAAATCCATGAAAGCCTTCCTCGCCCCATTGCTCATTGCTGCCTCGTCATTCATCGCGAATGCTGGGGAACAGCGTCCCAACATCGTCCTCATCATGGCGGACGATCTCAGCCATCGGAACCTCGGCTGCTACGGGGCGGTGAACTTCGAGACTCCGAACCTCGACAAGCTCGCGGCGAGCGGGATGCGCTTTGAAAATTGCTTCTCAATGCCGCTTTGCACACCTTCCCGTGTCGCACTGATGACGGGACAGCACAACGGGCGCAATTTCTTCCGCGCCTCGACGCTGGAGGCCGATCAGCGCACCTTTGGCGATGTGGCGAAGGAAGCTGGCTACGCGACCTGCGTCGTGGGAAAATGGAAGCTCACGGGCAAAAGTAAGGAGTCCACGCCGGAGCAGTTTGGCTTCGACGAACATTGTGTGACCGAGGGATTGCGCAATGATTCGCCACGCTACAAGAACCCGGACATCCTGCGGAATGGGAAGGTGGAGAAATACAGCGGCGGCGAGTATGGGCCGGACATTGTGTGCGATCACGCGGTGGACTTCATCGAGCGCAGCAAGGACAAGCCCTTCCTGCTCTACTACCCGATGGTTTTGGTTCATGCACCTCTGAGTCCGGTGCCTGGTTCGCCCGGTTATGCTGCGGCAGATCAGCGCACGGACGATAAGGCGAACTATCCCAACATGGTGCGCCGCATGGATGCCAACGTGGGCCGCATCGTCGCCAAGCTCGATGAGATGGGATTGCGGGAGCGCACGCTGATTCTCTTCACCGGCGACAATGGCAGCAAGAACTCTGTCGAAATGAAGCTCAAAGACGGCACGGTGTATCACGGTGGCAAAGGCAATACAAGCGACACCGGCGTGCATGTGCCGCTGATCGTGAATCAACCGGGTCGCGTGCCCGTCGGGGTGAGCGATGCGCTGGTGAGTTTCACCGACTTTCTGCCGACGGTGGCCGACATCGCGGGAGCGAAACTGACGAACGACATTCCGTGCGATGGACAGAGCTTTCTGCCGCATTGTTTGGGCAAGAAGGATGCAGCGAGTCGCGAATGGATCTATGAATGGTTCTGCAACAATCCGCAGGAGGACAAGGTCATTGAGTTCACCTTTGATCGCGATTTCCGACTCTACGATGACGGTCGCTTTTACCACTGGTCCGCTGACCTAGCGGAGGAGAAGCCGCTCGATCTCGCCTCGCTCGATGGAGCGGCAAAGACGGCTCATGCGAAACTCCAATCGGCGATGCAGACGAGCCGTGCGGGTTTGAATCGCGAAAAGCCCAAGAAGTCCACCGCAGCAGCCGCCGGCCTAAGTGCTGGAGGCATGGAGTTTGTCCGGGTGGAGAAGGGCGGTGCCGTCTCTAATGACTTCTGGATGACCAAGCATGAGGTCACCCAGGAGATTTATCAGGCCACAATGTCGGAGAACCCTAGCACGCAGAAGGCCGAGGGACATCCGGTGGAAACCGTGAGCTGGCACAACGCGATGGAGTTCTGCCGTCGATTGACGGATTCACTGCGTTCGTCTCAATCATTGCCTGAGGGACACGAGGTCCGTCTGCCCATCTCATCCGAGTGGGAATGGGCGGCGCTAGGTGGCACGCAGAGCCAGGGGCATGCCTTTGCCGGTGGCAGCGACGCGAAAGAGGTCGGCTGGACGAAGGAGGACTCATCCGATGGACACCATTCTGTCGGCGCGAAGCAGCCGAATGAACTGGGCCTCTATGACATGACGGGCAATGTCTGGGAGTGGTGTCTCGATCAGCTCCCAGCCGACAAAACGGGCAAACCCGGTGCTGACACACGCATCAAACGTGGTGGTTCGTTCTACAACAACGCCGCCACCTCACCCATCACCAACATCGGTGAAATGGCACCCTCCGGCAAAGGGCCGCGCTTCGGCTTTCGTGTCGTGATCGCCAAACCCTTCAAGCAAAGCACAGCGAGCACGGCGCAATCGACCCCTGCAGCGGAAACACGCCCCAACATCCTCTTCATCGCCATTGATGACCTGCGGCCTGAAATCGGTGCGTATGGCGTCAACCGCGCGGTCACGCCGAACATCGACAAGCTTGCCGCGAAGAGTGTGCGCTTTGACCGTGCCTATGTGACCTATCCGCTCTGTCTGCCGTCGCGCTCCTCAATGCTGACTGGCCGCCGCATCGATTTCTCCGGCGCGGGTAAGAAGCGTGATTTCGGCACCCTCATTCAGCTGCAGCAGACCTGGCCAGCGACTCTGCGTAAAGCCGGATACTGGACTGCGACCTCGGGCAAACTCTACCACGGCAGCGTGCCGAAGGTGGACACCGCCGCTTGGGATGTTCCCGGCGAAATGTGGCGCAACGACTTCAAAGACTGGTCGCCCGAGTTGATGAAGAAAGTCGTCGCCGAAGCCGGACCGAAGGACGTCGTCGAAGACTTCCGCAAGAACGGCGGCGGTTCCGGATCGCTGCTCTCCATGGCCGTGGATGGCGACGACGACATCCTCACCGACGGCCAGACCGCCAGCATCGTCACGGGCTATCTCCGCGACCGCCCCAAGGACAAGCCGTTTGTCATCTGCGCCGGATTCAGCCGACCGCACATGCCTTGGATCGCTCCGAAGAAGTATTTCGACCTCTACAAGGACGCCAAGATCGAGCTGCCAAAACTACCCGAGGGCGCGAAACGCGAGCTGTTTAAGGAGGATCTCGGCTCCGGTGTGGCCAAGGACTCCGCGAAATGGAACGAAGGCGTGACTGACGACGATGCACGCGAACTCATCAAAGGCTATCTCGCTAGCGTGTCGTATTCCGACGCGCAAGTCGGGCGCATCCTCGCAGAGCTCGAAAAGTCAGGCCGAGCCGACAACACCATCGTCATCCTCTGGGGTGACCACGGTTATCACCTCACCGAGCACGGCCTGTGGCGGAAAAACACCATCTACCACGTCGCCAACCGCATCCCGCTGCTCATCCACGCTCCCGGCAAAGCCGCTGGAGTCTGCCCGGGCCTCGTCGAAAGCATTGACCTTTATCCGACGCTTCTCGCACTCACGGGCACTTCCGCCGATGGCTTGCGCCTCGATGGCCGCAGCCTTGTCCCGCTGCTGGATAAGCCTGACGCCGCCTGGCCGCACCCCGCCTTCATCCACGCCAACAAAGACCACGGCATGGTCACCGACCAATACCGCTACTCGATCTCCAACAACGGCACCGAGAAACTCTTCGACCTCCACGCCGACCCGGACGAGTGGCAAAACCTCGCCGCCGATCCCGCCCACGCAGACCGCATCAAACAAATGCGCACCGCCGTCGAAAAAGCCTGGAAGGGCGACATCGTCACGGACGCTCCGCCTGCGGAAACCAAGGCCAAAGGAAAGGCCAAGAAGAAGCAGTGAACCACGCTCGGTCCTTCGCTCTACCTTTTCCCCGATCCAGTAATGATGCCGGTCTGCGCGGATGACCAGTCGATCCCTGGCAGACGATTCTTGTCACTCCGTCGCCTTGCCACCGTGCAGAGTGAAAGGCTCGGTCATCATGCCATGTGAAGTTGTTATGGATTGCTGCCTTTAAGCTTCGATGCCGACTGCGATTCGGACTCTGTCCAGACTCCGTCACCATCGCTATCGTAGCTTTTGAAACGCTTCGCCAAGCCTGGAACGGTAGGGCCGGTGCGTCCGTTGACGCAACTTCACCATGCGCATTTGCCGGATTGTAGCGGTTGCGACCGTTTACAAACGTCCACGAAAGATTCGCTGGTCCAGCACAGCAGCGTGCAGCGCAGCCAGCGGCGCGAGCAGCAGGGCGGTGAGAGTGGCGATGCTGTTGTTCATGGTTCTATTTTTTCCGGTCGGCATTCCGCTTGTCCAGCGCCTGCTGGACAGCACTCGCGACCGACTGACCCAGTGCAGAAAGCTCCGCCGGTGTCTTGAAGTGCACATTACTTCCCTTCCGCCATTCATCAAAAACAGCCGAACTGCGCACTACTTTATTTAAGTCGTTGATGATGATTTCCGGATGCTTGCTCATCACCTCCATGGCCGCTTTGTTAAAGATCAGATCGGCATCGGGCTTGCGCGTTGCCTTTCCTTCCGGGTCGGCGGGAACTGGCGTGGTTGTGCACCAGATCAGTTGGGCTCCCGTCTTTTTGAGGGTCTGAATTTCCAGCTCCAGATTCTTCTTATAGTCTTCGATGTTGACTGCGAAATCGCCCCACACGGCATCCTTTTCATACCCGCGCTGATTCAAATCATGCAGCCCATGGTTGAACTGGATCATATCCCACTGAAATCCCTTTTCCCAGTAAGAGCCCAGCCAGAGATCGATGGAACTCACACCGCGCCCTGTTGACCCGCCGTTCGCTTCGATCCGGTGATAGTTGGCTTTGCCGCGCAAGGCCTCCTTTGCTGACGCATCATAGTTCATGCTGATCGAGTCCCCGATAACCAGGATGCGAGGAAGCGCCGGGTCGTCGCCTTGGCGTGGATCTGGCTTCTCCCTTAGTTCCGCACGGCTTATGAGGAAACGATTGCCAGCATAGTTCCCGAAGATTCTCGCACTCCAATATCCAGACTGCAGGATGTCCGCCTTTACCGACGAGATCATGGCAATTGCCGGTTTCCGGCCCAGAGAAAAGGGAATGTCTCTGCCTTCAAAATGAATCCAACCACTCGTGTGCTTCTTGTCATCGCGATTGGGAGTGAACATTGCCACTAAATGCTTGTCGTCTCGCGTAAAGCCCGTGGCCTTCCTCTCATCGCTAAAGATACTCACCAGTTTAGTTGTAAACGGGCGACCTGCCTTGACCGCATCCACATCCGGTTTCGACATATAATGAAAATCCGCAACGACGGGCCCGCTGATTTTGCTGAAATCATCGACTGGAGCCACCCGGGTGAATTGCGTCTTTTCATCCCAATAGGCCTTCACGCGGCTTTCTCCCTCCTTCATGGTGGGGTCATACGCCGTGGAGGCGATGCCCTCAAAACACTGCTCTGCTGGATCTACCTTGAAAATGGAAACCGTCTCGCCGCTGAGCTGTCTTGGTGCAGTCGCAGCTTGAAGCCCTGCACCAACCTCCGCGCCATGCGCCACTGGCAGGCCTGAGAGCAGCGCAATCGCAGCAAGACCGGCCGCGAAGCAGCCGGGAAAGAGTTTCTTTTGACGTTTCATCGTGTGTTCATCCTTTTGTTATCTTGTTTACCACAGACAGGGGGTTAGCAGCCGATATTCTCTAACGCACTTTCTCCGAGGCGTTCTTGGATTGAAGGTGGACGATCAGCGGCCCAGGCTTCCAGTTTGGTTTGCAATCTCCACGCCGTAGCAACCGAGGTCCGAGAATCCCATGTCATCGGCAAGGATGAGGAGGATGTTGGGATTGGTGGCCGCTCCGAGTGCTGAGCTGATGGCAAAGAGAAGAAGTGTGGCAAAGACGGAGCGCATGGTCCCGCTAGAAACGTCGGTCTTGCGCGAACATCTCAGCAAATGCTATGTCGGATTTGGCAGGTGGCAGCGCTATTCCTTGGGCGCTTTGGTGTTCGGTTTGTTAACGATGATCTGTGCATCGTTCGCCTGCTTCAGACCTGGTGTGCTGCGCCCGTTGGTGATAGTTTGTTCGAGCAGTTTCGTGAGTTGCGCGACGACTTCGGAATGGTCGGCTTGGACGTTCTTCGTTTCGCCGATGTCGGTGCTGAGGTCGTAGAGTTGCACATCCGGTAAGCCTTGTTTATTCGCTTCGGCATCGCCGGGTTTTCCCCAGCCACCGGAGCCGGGGCAGAGCTCCAGTTTCCACTGGCTCTGTCGGATAGCGAAACGACCCGAGATGCTGTGATGCACGACGGCTTCATGGATGGGGGCAGTGGCTCTTCCGAGCAATGCGGGGAGAAGGCTGAGGCTGTCTTCACCAGCGTTGTCGGGAAGTTTTGTGCCGAGGATCTCCGCACACGTCGCCATGAGATCCGTGTGGCAGATGAGTTCGTTGCTTTGTGAGCCAACCTTCACTTTGCCCGGCCAGCGAGCAAAGAATGGAACGCGATGCCCGCCCTCCCAGATGTCCGCCTTGTAGCCGCGACGGTCAGCGCTGGCGAAGTGGCCCTGCGCTGCGAGCTTGTCCACTTTCGCGGCGGGTGAGCAGCCATTGTCACTGGTGAAAAGGACGAGCGTGTTGTCTGCCACGCTTGCTTTGTCGAGTGCCGCGAGCACTTCACCGACAGCCCAGTCGGTCTGCATGACGAAGTCGGCATAGTCGCCGAGGCCGCTTTTGCCCTGCCATTCCTTTGATGGAACGATGGGCGTGTGTGGCGAGTTCAGCGGCAGGTAGAGAAAGAACGGCTGCCCCGTCTTGCTGCGCTCGGCGATGTAGTCGCTGCTGCGCTTCACCAGCGCTGGCAGGATGTCCACGGGTTCGATGATTTGCGTGACGCGATCATTCTCAAACACGGACTTCATCATTCGTGCGTGATGGAAGCCAAAGAACTCGTCGAAACCTCGCGTCACTGGGCCATCGTGCGTGATCGCGCCCGTCGGTGCGCCTTCGCCTTTTTCTTTTTTGCCGCTCTTCTTGTTAGCGCCCTCAATGGTGTAGCCGAGATGCCATTTGCCGATGATCGCGGTGTGATAGCCATTTTGCTTCAGCAAACCCGGCACCGTGAGTCTATCCGCCGCGATGAGTGGCTCGACATAGCCATCGAGCACACCCGACTGCAAACTTGAGCGCCATGCGTAGCGACCCGTGATGACACCATAGCGTGTCGGGGTGCAGACAGACGAGCCGCTGTGAGCATCGGTGAAGGTCATGCCCTGCGCCGCTAGCTTGTCGAGGCACGGCGTCTTGATCTTGCCACGCTCAGGATTGAGGCACTGCACATCTCCATAACCGAGATCATCAGCGAGGATGTAGATGATGTTGGGTTTCGTCTCTGGCACACCAGCGGCATGAAGCGGTGCGGTGAGGAGTGCCGTGAGGATCGTGAGGGTGAGTTTCATAAAGAACTTACTTCGTGAGCTTCGCCTTCTTCTTTGGAGTGACTGCGCGCGGGTAGCGCACTACCTCGACATCGTTCTTTTGCGAAGCGCCGGGCGTGCTGCGGCCGTCGGTGATGAGTTTTTCGAGCAGTGCCTTCATCTCGGTCACTTTTTCCGGCATCGCGGCAGCAAGGTTCTTGGTTTCACCGAGGTCGTCCGCGAGGTTGTAGAGCTGCACGGGCTGCGATTGGTCGCCGCCTTTGCCCTTGCCGCCGGAGCCAGGTGCAGGGATGTATTTCCAGGTGCCGCTGCGGAGGGCGGGTATGCCGCTGGCGGCGGCGCTGACGGCGTTTTCGCGGATGGGTTTGTCCTCGCCTTTGAGCAAGGGCACGAGGCTGAAGCTGTCTTCACCGGCGGTGTCGGGCAGCTTCACGTCGAACACATCAGCGAAGGTGCGCATGAGGTCGGCTTGATAGACGAGTTGGTTGCAAACACTGCCCGCTTTCGCCACGCCGGGCCAGCGCACCATGAAGGGCACACGATGTCCGCCTTCCCAGGCGTCAAACTTATAGCCACGCAAGGGACCGCTTGGATAGTGACCCATCTTTTCGAGATCCTCGACGCCGATGTAGGGAGCGCAGCCGTTGTCAGCAGTGAAGACAACGATGGTGTTGTCCGCCGCTCCGCTTTTCTCCAAAGCATCAAGCACGCGACCCACGACGGCATCGGTCTCCATCACGAAATCGGCGAAGAGATTGAGCTTACTCTTACCCTGCCACTCCGGATTCACCGCGAGTGGTGTGTGTGGCGACGTGAGCGGCATGTAAACAAGGAAGGGCTCCTTCTTCTGCACGGACTCGTCGATGAACTTGATCGTGCGATCACCAAGTGCAGGCAGGATGCCTTCGAGTTTCCAACCCTTGAGCGCCGGGCCCTGCTTGCTTGCTTGATGATTGATCAAATACTCACGCGACAGGAACTCACTGGGAATACCGAGTGTGTGATCGTTTTCGATGAAGCAAAACGGTGGCCAGTTTGGAACGTCTGTGCCGAAGTAGAGATCAAAGCCGCGTGTGCTCGGACCACCACCGATGGGCTTGGAGAAGATGTCATGCCACGCCGCGATCTGCTTCTCGGTGGCCACGGCATTAGCAGCGGCGGCTTTTTTGTTGGCCTTGCTCGCTTCATCGGCGGGCTGCCTCAAAGGCGAGAGCATCGAACGCTCTTCCTTCGTGATCGACCAATCCCAACCCAGGTGCCATTTGCCGATACACGCGGTTCGATAGCCCTGCTGCTTTGCCAGCGTGCCGATGGTCATGCGATCCGGCGCGATCAAAGGCTCGCCAAACTCTCCGACGATGCCGCTCTGCAATTTCGTCCGCCAATGATAGCGCCCCGTGAGCAAGGTGTAGCGCGAAGGCGAACACACGCCTGACGATGAGTGTCCATCCGTGAAACGCATCCCCTGCGAAGCGAGCCTGTCGATGTTCGGCGTGGGGATCTTCCCGCGTTCGGGATTGTTGCACTGCACATCACCGAAACCGAGGTCGTCGGCGAGGATGACGATGATGTTAGGTTTTTGTGCGTTAGCGGCGTGCTGCAGCAGCAGGGTGATGAGGAGTATGAGTGTTTGTTTCATTGGCATTTTTCAGAATTTGGCTGCCGTTCATATTCCGCTGTTCGGTCTTGGCATTTTCCTTTGTTTATTCCGAAGCTTTAATCCGCTCGGCAAGCGCCGCGCGTTGTTTAGTCGCAAGGTTCAGCGTGAAGCTGCGGTTCATGAGATCCTTGGCCTCCGGGTCATAAGCCGGGTTTTTCTGCGGCATCTGCGCTTTCATTTCATCGAGCAACCGCGACAGATACTCATCAAGGGTGCGCACCCGGTCCGGCATTGCGGCAGACAGATCGTGCTGTTCGAATGGATCCTCCGCCAGATTGTAGAGCAGGTGGCGACCGGTCTCGTCATTGTAGAACCGGATCAGCTTCCAGCCGTTCTCGACTAGGACGGAGTTCGGCCCCGTGGCATGGGTGTAGTGCGGGAAATGAAAAACGAGTGGGCGCTCGGGCAGCTTGCCGCTTCCGGACAGGAGCGGCAACAGGCTGACACCATCGGTATGCTGCTGCGGCATCATCGGCAGTCCGGCAGCCGCAAGAAAGGTCGGATAGAAGTCCATCCCGATCACGCGCTGCGGACACGACGTGCCGGGCTTGATCACGGCTGGCCAGCGGATGACCAGCGGCACGCGCATGCCGGCCTCGAACGGAAAACTCTTCCCACCCATCAACGGGTAGTTCGACGTAGGACCGGGCGACAGCCCGCCGTTGTCCGAGGTGAAAACGACCATGGTGTTTTCGGCCAGGCCTTCCTGCTCGAGCGCGTCCATGACCCGGCCGACGCTTTGGTCGAGGCTTTCGACCAAGGCCGCATATTTCGGATTGTTTTGATCTGTCTTCCTGGCGTTGTCATAGGAGGCGGCCAGCTCAGGCTTCGCCTGCAGTGGGCCATGCACCAGGTAATGGGAAAGCACGACATGAAACGGGTGCGACTTGTGGCTGTGGATGAATTTGACCGCTTCATCAGTCAACACATCCGCGAGGTAGTCGTCCGGCTTCAGGTCTGGCAGGTTTGCCAGTGTACCAGGCTCATAGCTTTTGCCCCAATGACCTCGGGTGTGGCCGCCAGCTTCGGGCAGACGGAACCCTTGCCCGTGTTGAAATCCGCGATCGGTGGGATGGTAACCGGCAAATTCCCCGCAATGCCACTTGCCGAAAAATCCGGTGACGTAGCCAGCACCCGCTAGCACTTGGGCGAAGGTGGTTTCACTCTTCGGGAGCGCGTGGCGCTGCGGTGCTTCCAGATACTGGTTTGTCCCGCGCTGCCTCTTGCTGCGATCAAACAATCGGTCGTCCGGACCTTCGCCGCCGCCCCAAACCGTGGTGAGCGCTGTGCGCGCGGGATTCTTTCCGGAGTAAATCGCCCCGCGCGACGGACTGCATACGCAGGCCGCCGAATAAGCCTGGGAGAACTGCATCCCTCCGCGCGCCAGCCGGTCAATGTTCGGTGTGCGAAAAAACGTGCTGCCAGCATACCCAACGTCCTTCCAGCCCAGATCATCGACGAGGATGAAGATGATGTTGGGTTTAGGTGTCTGAACTGCGGCTCGTCCAGCGATGGGAGCTAGCAACAATGCGGCAAAGAGAGCGAGGGTGAGTTTCATGGGATGGGGAAATGTTATTGGTTGCTGCCTTCAGGCTTGAATGCTGACGGCTATTCGGACTTTGTCCAGACTCCGTCACCATCGCTATCGTAGCTTTTGAAACGCTTCTCCAAACCTGGAACGGTCGGGCCTGTGCGTCCGTTGAGAAATTCCGGCAAGGTGACTTTGCCGTCTTTGTTGACGTCGCGCAGCTCGAAGAGGTCCGCAGGGGATGATGCGGTGGCCTTGCTGGCTTCCTTGGGTTCAGCGGATTTCTTCATCTTCCTTTTCTTGGGCTTGCCTTCCCCTTCATCTTCTTCTTTCGCATCCGAAGGCTCGGGTGCGGGTTTGCCGTCGAGGTAGAAGTCATAATACTCCTCCCAAGTCTTGGCCATGGGGCGGAGGTTGATTCCGGGGGGCTGTAGTTCAGCGGCCCAGGCTTCAAGTCTGGTGCGCAATCTCTTCCCGAGTTCGGGCTGCTGCTCGAGCTGGCTGTGTTTCTCTCCAGGATCCACTTCGAGATCGTAGAGATAGCTGCGCTGACCGCCGACGAGCAGCTTCCATTTGCCTTCGCGAATCGCGGCCTGCGCTTCCCAGCGCCAGAACAGCGCCTCATGCGGCGCGCCTTTGGCTTCACCGGTGAAATAGGGGATCACATTCACGCCATCGAGCAGTGGATCATGCGGCAGCCCTGCGAGCGCGACCGCGGTGGCCCCGACATCAAGAGAGATCACGGGTTGCGTGTAAACTTGTCCCGCAGGGATCCGGCCCTTCCAATACGCGATCCATGGCTCGCGAATGCCGCCTTCACTGAGCATGCCCTTCTCGCCATTCATCGGAAAGTTGAGCGATCCATCCCAGCCGGCACCACCACCGGGAGCGTCTTCTTGAGTGATCTTCAGTGGGGCTCCATTGTCGCCCATGAAGAAGATGAGCGTGTTTTCTTCGAGTCCGTTCTCACGCAACGTTTCCATCACTTGCCCCACGCCGTCGTCCACGCAGGACATCATGGCGAGGCACTGCCGCCGACGTTCGGGCATCTCACCAGGGAAACGATCCAGGTATTTCTTCGTCGCATCCAGTGGCACATGCGGTGCGCGATACGCGAGATAGAAGAAGAACGGCTCCGCCTTGTGCCGCTTGATGAACGCGCAGGCCGCCGAGCTGTTAGCCTCCAGATGATACTCTGGACTGTCGATGTTCGAGCCAGGAAGGGTCTTGCCATTGAGATCAAAGTTCGCCCACGCCTTGCCGCCCGTGCCTTGGTTGCAATACACGTCATCGAAGCCATGCGTGGTGATCTCGTTCGTGGGTCCGAGATGCCACTTGCCGGTCATGCCGGTGGCGTAACCCGCCGCTTTGAGGCGCGAAGCAATGGTTTTTTGCGCATCAAAGCCCTCCAGCGAGTCGCCGTTGCTTTCCACCTGAAAGCGACACTGGTTACGCCCAGTGTTCAAGCCCGCGCGCGATGGCACACACTGCGGCGCGGTGATATAACCGTTCGTGGCCAGCAGCCCGCCTTTGGCCAAAGCGTCGAGGTTCGGCGTGCGGATGTCCTTTCGGATGCCCTGGGCACCGAGGTCGGCCCAGCCGAGATCATCGCAAAAAACGACGATGACGTTGGGCTTGTCCGCAGCCTTGAGAGAAGGGCAAAGGACGGCAAAGAGAAGGCTAAGGAGGAGTGAGGTTCGGATCATATCGATGAGGTCATTCGGACGTTATACCTTCCATCCATCACGCGCTGCAGGGCCCTGCATCAGGGCGGTGGCTTCTTCATCGCCGATGATGCTGCGGGTCTTTGGATCGATGGTGAGATTCCGATTCACGTGCAGGGCGATGTTGCCGAAGTGCATCGTTTCGGTGAGGCGACCGCCGTAAGCGAAGTTGGAGCGGCAGGTTTCCTGGCCTTTGATGGTGAGCAGCCAGTTGTCCCAGTGGCTGGAGCGTTTGAGGTTCACCTTGGGCAAGCCAGTGGCGAGTTCCTGCATTTTCACCTCAGGAATGACTCTTGGTGTGCCAGCGTGGGTGCCCATGAGGACGGTGGCTTTGCTGCCGTGAATGAGCGTGCCGCCATCGGGGAAGGCGCGCGCGGCGTCGAGTTCCTGCGGGCGTTTCAGGGCATGATCTTTGCCGTGATACCAATGCAGCTTGAACTCACCGCGAGTGGCACTGGCGGGGAAGGTGTAGGTGATCTTGACGGTTGATGGGAACGAGAGCTTGCTCGGTCCTGTTGATTCAATCTCGACGCGGCTGGGGCAGTCGAGACCCCAGACGTGATACGGTGCGTCCATGTTGTGACAGGCCCAGTCGCCAAGTGTGCCATTGCCAAACTCGAACCAGCCGCGCCATTTCGCAGGCAGGTATTTGGAGCTGTGAGGCACCATCGCGGCGGGACCCACCCATTGATTCCAATCAAGTCCTGCGGGCACCGGCTCCTCTGCTGGGCGCGCGTTGGTGTGGCTCCACATCGGACCCGCCCAGCAGTGCGCCTCATTCACATCGCCGAGGATGCCAGCTTTCACCCACTCCTCCAGCATGAGAATGCCGCCGCCGGAGTGGCCTTGATTGCCCATCTGACAGGCCAGATTAGTTTGCTTTTCCAAGGCCATCAAATCACGCGCTTCACCGATGCTATGGGTGAGCGGTTTCTCCAAGTAGATCGGCTTTCCGGCGAGCATGCAGGTCTTGCCGTTGAAGTGATGCGTGTGGTCCGGTGTGGAGATGATCACGCCGTCGATGCTCTTGCCATGCTGATCGAGCATCTTGCGGAAGTCGGAGACAAAGGGCACGCTGGGATTGGCCTTGCGCGCCTCGGCAGCGCGATTTTCATCCACGTCAGCAAAGGCGGCGAAGTTCACCATGTCATTCTGCTGAAGGCTCTGGACGGCGTGCCAGCCTTTGCCACCCGCTCCGACAAAGGCGATGTTGAGCTTCTCATTGGCTCCGAAGACGGAGCGCGGGAGGATTTGGATTCCGGCGAATGTGGCAGATGATTTAGTGAGGAAGTGACGACGATTGAGCATGGCTAGATGGGTGAAGAATGGTGGACAGGGATTAACGGGATGGTTTGTCGTTACTCCGTCGCCTTGCCGCCGCGCACGGTGAAAGGCTGGTCGTTGTCCTTGGTGAACGTGCGCCACGTCGTGAATTCCTTTCGAAGGAGCGCGAGCGTCTCAGCGTGCTCCGCTTCGTTGATGAGGTTCTTCACCGCCCACGGATCGGCGTCGAGGTCGTAGAGTTCTTCGCGGGGTGCATCAGCCATGCAGAGCTGGCGCAGCAGTTCGTAGGGCAGCGGTTGATCGTCTTTGTGGCGGACCGTTTCGTCGTGCAAATCAATGCTGTATTGCGGACCAGGGTCGCCGTATTCGCCATTGCCACTGCCGATGGAGAGCGCCTGTTCCACGGGGCCGTGGAAGGTGTCCTGATACACATTGCCAATGTAGTAGAAACGTCCGTCGCACACGGCGCGGGCTTTGGTGGGCTTCTGACCTTTGGGCGCGGAGGCGAGGCCGCCGTTCGTCTCGGTCATGATCGTCTCGCGGTCGGGCAACGCGTCCGCTTTGCCGGACAGGATCGGCCAGAGCGATTTCGCGTGGCAGACCGGCTGCGGCGCAATGCCGAAGGCTTCGAGGAACGTGGGATTGAAATCCATCTGCGAGATCGGCGCGGTCACCGTGCGTCCGGTCTTGATGCCGGGGCCTTTGATGTAACACGGCACCTGCGTTCCCGCCGGATACACGCTCGTCTTGCCGCGTGCGTAGCCGATGCCGTGATCGCCCGTGAAGACGACGATCGTATTGCCCGCCTGACCGCTGGCTTCGAGCTTCTTCAGCATCTCGCCGACGAACTCATCAATGTTGCGCACGCACGAGTAATACTGCGCGAGGTCCACGCGCGCCGCGGGAGTGTCTGGCAGCCACGGCAACATTTGAATCGCAGCGGGGTCCACATCCTTCGGCGCGGAGTTGCGGTCCTTCGGGTTCACCAGCTTGCTTTGCACATGCTTCCACCACGGCGCATGAGTGTCGCCGGGATTGCACCAGAACAGCCACGGCTTGTCGCCCGCAGCCTTGATGACCACATCGAGATCGCCGGTGCCGACGAAAGCGTCATACGGGAAGTTCCGCGCAGGCTGCTGATGCAGTTTGCCCGAGAGTGCGCAAAACACGCCGCGCTCCTTGAGCATCTGCACGAGGTTCGGGATGCCTTCATGCATACCGCCTGCGGCGAGGAAGGTGGGATCGTTCGCCTTGGTAATCGGATCAGGTAGCGGGATCCATTTCTCCGGCCCACCGAGCTTCGGGTGGGTGTTGTGGCAGTTGCGCCAGATGCCGTTCATGTGCGGCAGCAGCCCGCTGTAGATCGCCGACTTGCTGGGCGAGCACACACTCTGTCCGCAGAACGTGCGCGTGAAGTTCACACTGCTAGCGGCGAGCGCATCGAGGTTGGGCGTCTGCAAGCCTGGGATGCGCGAGTTCGGCTCACGCGCCGCCCGTTCGCTGGTGTAGTAGCCGAGGTCCTCGACGTAGATGAAGAGGATGTTTGGCCTTATCTCAGCGGCGGCGGAGGCGGTGAGCGTCGCAGCGATGAGCGAGGTGAGGATCAGGAGTGATCTGTAAAGTCTCATGACGGGAGGAGCGCAATGTTGGCCTTTAAATCAGCAGTGGCCGAGCAGCAGAGAACGGCGGGTGCGACAAGGATAGGGGTCTTGCATTTCATGTTGGGATTTCTTGAGGCCGAACGGGGTTCACTTTGCCTTCTTGCGCGCATTGGCTCGCTTGGGTTGCGTTAGCGTTGCCGTCGTCGGATCGACGTAGGGCGGCTTGTAAAAGGCGTCGGTGAGGCGCGGGTCATTCGTCTTTTCTAGCACGGCCATGAGTCGCGCGGAAAGTTTCGCCCTGACATCAGCCATGGCGGATTCAGCGGCGAGATTGTGCATCTGATCCGTATCGTTTTTCAGATCGTAGAGTTCCTCCGCCGGACGTTTGGCATAGGCCAGATCGTAGAGCGGCTTGGCCGCCGTTTCCTCACGATGGGCCACCATCCAGGCGACGGTGCCGCTGCCTTGCGGATTCGCATCGCCGCCAGGGCCTTTGTCGCTGTAGGGATCGCCGCAAGGCCAGCGGTCGGGTTTGAAGTTGCGGATGTAAAGATAGTCCGCCGTGCGGATGGCACGCATGGGGTAAGGCATGAAATCCGGGCGGGTGCCGGCCTCGTGGCGTTCGCGACCGACGACAACATGATCGCGTGACAGGTCGATGATGCCTGATTTTTCCGATTGCAGCAGTGGTAGCAGCGAACGCCCGTCCATCCCTGCTGGCGGCGTGATGCCCGCGGCCTCAAGCCAAGTCGGGGCGAGATCGATGTGTCCGACGAAGTCATCCACGACGCGGCCCGGCTTCGCGATGCCAGCGGGCCAGTGAATCATGAGCGGTGCATGCACGGCGATGTCGTAGCAGTGTGTCTTGCCACGCGGCATGTTCACGCCGTTGTCGCCGGTGAGGACGAGCATGGTGTTGTCGAGTTCACCGGCATTTTGCAATTCATCGAGCATGACGCCGACTTCCAAGTCGAGCGCCAGCACTTCACCGAGTGAGTCCGCGTAGTCTTCACGGGCTTCGGGCACGTCGGGAATGAACGCGGGCATCTTGCCTTTCAGCGCATCGGGATCGATGCCCCACAGCTTCCTGCCGGAGCCGTCCGCAAAAGGCCGATGCGTGCCGATCGGACCGAGCACATGACAAAAGGGCTGGCCCGGTTTGCGCGTGGAGAGAACTTTTTGCATCACGTCGCGCACGACTTGCTCGAAAACCTTGGCGGTCTCGTCGTGTCCGAGGCGCTGCTTCCTCGCATAGAGGCTGAACCGCAGCCCGTCGCCTCCGAGCGGGATGCGCGGCGGGCGCTGGTCCAACTCCAGCGCCTTCCCTGAGATCGATGTCTTGTAACCTGCCTCTTGCAGCAGTGCGCCGAAGCGCGGAAGCGCGTCGCCTGGGTTCGGCGTCTTGTTGATCTCCCAACCTGGGTCCGGCTGAAGGAACGCATCCTTGCCGCAACGCCAGAAATAGGAACCCGTGGCCATCGAAGCACGGGAAGGCCCGCACGACGACACACCCATGAAGGCATGGCGAAAGAGCACGCCCTCACGCGCAACGCGGTCGATGTTCGGCGTCTCGATGACATCATTCACGCTGGGGTGCGCCGGATCGCGATAACAACTCGCATTGCGGCCCCAATCGTCGGCGAGGAAGAGGAGGATGTTGGGTTTTGCGGCGGGCGTGGCATGAAGTTCGGCCAGTGAGGCGAATGTCAGCGCGGATAGAAAGGCGAGAGTCAGTCTCATGGGGCGCAAAAGGGCTCAGATTTGTTTCTTCGGCTTCGCGGCGGCTTTGGCCTTGCCTTTGCGTGGCTGCGTCCGGGCCTCGTCTATCGGCAGTCGCTTCTCGCCAACGCTGACGGACCACTCGCGCAGCATCGCGCGATGGCGCTCGATCTCGGCGATGAGGGAGGTTTCGGCGATGAGGTTCTTCATCTCATAGGGATCACTGCGCAGTTCGAAGAAGGCTTCCTCGTCGTCGGTGGAGAGCATGTATTTGAAGTGATCCGTGCGCACCATGCGGTGGCCGGTGCCGACCCGACTTTCCGGCGGGCCGACGCATTCCGTGATGACGTAATCGCGCACTGTCGAGTCGGGTGCATTCATGATCGGGCGCAAAGTTTTGCCCATGAGCTGCGGCGGTGCCGTGGCTCCTGCAAAGTCGATGATCGTCGGGAACACATCGAGCGACGACACCAGCGCCTCGCTCTTCGCGCTTTTCACCGGCAGCAGCGGCGAGTGGATGAACATCGGCACGCGCACCGATTCCTCGTGCATGGTGATCTTGTTCCCGAGGCCGTGATTGCCGAGGTGATAGCCGTTGTCGGAAAGGAACATGATGATCGTATTCTCATAGAGACCGGCGGCTATCATTTGCTCCACGAGCGTGCCGACTTGTTCATCGAGCATGCTCACGTCGCCGTAGTAGGCCTTGATGACCTCCTTCATGGCCTCCGCCGAGCGCGGTGGGCCGCAGGTCTGGCCAGCAGGTGCGTTCTTATAGATCGAGAGCTTTCCATCGCGGAAGCCGATGTCGCCAGGAGCCGCTTGATTGAAGAAGCTCTGCATCGGCGGCGATTCCATCCAGTTCGGATCAAGCGTGATGACGCTGTCCTTGTAAAGGTCTTTGAATCGCTGCGGCGCGGTGTAGGGCACATGTGGATTGTGCGGCGTCAGCCAGAGAAGGAACGGACGCTCCGACTTTGACTCGCGTTCCAAGAACTTAGCCGCCTCCGCAAACGTCTCTTCGTCATTGGCGGCCTTGATCTCACGACCTTCAGCAAAGCCGAACGTCGTCGGCTCACCCAAATGCGACTTCCCATACAGCGCGGTGTGATACCCCGCCTGCCCCAGCACCATCGGCAAAGTCACGAAGCGCTTCTCCTCCACCACGCTCTTCTTGAACCCCGCTGAAGCCAAAGCGACCGAGCCATGCTGCTGAGGAAACATGCCCGTGTAAATGCTCGCCCTGCTCGCCACGCAAATCGGTGAAGCCACAAATGCGCGATTCAACCGCAGCCCCTCCATCGCCAGCCGGTCGAGATTCGGCGTCTTTACCACCGGGTTGTTGTAACCAATGGCGCGGTAAGTTTGATCATCGGTGAAGATGACGACGAAGTTCGGCTTCTTTTCAGCGTGGAGCGGAGAGCAAAATGCAAACAGAGCGGTAAGCAGAAGACGGCGCATGGTGCCGCGTGAAACGAAGCCCGCGCATAAAGATTCCAGCAAATGCTGGGGCGTCTTTGGCAGTGTGACGCTGAACGCGTTTGAAGTCGGACGAACGTTAAAAGCCGGATTCCTCACTATGCTGTGCCCCGCCCCCAGGTGGAGTCCAAGCGAGGCTTCGCGCTGCCGGCGTCTTTGCCAAATGACGAGAGGAAAAAGAGTCGTTTCATGATTAATCGCGTGGTAAAACGTGGCCTTCACACAAAACCTGCCAGCAAAAGCGGTGTCCGATCTGGCCGCATGCAAAATGCACGCCGCACGCCCGTTCTACGCTTTGCTGTTCCTTATCACACTCATCATGCGCTGCATCGTTCTCTTCTTCGCTCTCGTCACTTCGTTGTCTGCCCAGCAGGCGCCCTATGATGTCTTCCCGCCTGCCGAGGCACCTTATTACCGCGTTCGCTACGAAGCATCGACGAAGCCGGGTGAACTGATCTTCCCGGTGAACTACACGATCTGGGTGCCGCCGGGTGTGCAGGCAGTGCGCGGCGTGATCGTGCATCAGCACGGCTGTGGTGAGGGATCGTGCAAATCGGGTCTCACGGGGGCTTTTGATCTGCACTGGCAGGCATTGGCGAAGAAGCACGACTGCGCCTTGCTCGCGCCATCGTATGAGCAGCCAGAGAAAGCGGACTGCCAGATGTGGTGTGATCCGCGCAATGGCTCCAGCGCCGCCTTTCAGAAATGCCTCGTCGATCTCGGGGCGAAAAGCGGCCATCCCGAACTCTCCAAGGTGCCGTGGGCACTGTGGGGTCACAGTGGCGGCGGCCATTGGGCAGGCGGCATGGTTTTGATGCATCCTGAGCGTGTCGCGGCGGCGTGGTTGCGTTCCGGCGTGCCTTTGTTGAAAGCGAATCCTGATCGCTCGACCATCAAGACACACGCCATTTCCGCTGCCGCACTCGGCGTGCCGATGATGTGCAATCCAGGCACGAAGGAAGGCGTCACCGTCAAAGAAGGCCGCTTCGCTGGGGTGTGGCCGGCGAATGAGGACTTCTTCACCACGGTGCGCGGAAAAGGAGGTCTCATCGGCGTGGCGGTCGATCCGCTCACCTCGCACGAGTGCGGCAATCAGCGCTACATGGCGATCGCGTGGCTCGACGTATGCCTCAGCACTCGTTTGCCGAAAAACAGCGGTGATCCGCTCAATGCAATGCCCACCGGTGGGGCATGGCTCGCTCCCTTGCTCGGCACCGAAGCCGTGCCTGCCGCTAAGTTTGCCGGAGACAAAATCAAGGCCCTGTGGCTGCCAAACGAGGCCATCGCCAAATCCTGGATGCATTACGTCCAAGACACCGCCATCCCCGACCGCACACCGCCACCAGCGCCGACAAATCTCCACGTCAAAGGCAACGATCTCACCTGGGAAGCTGACGCTGACCTCGAAAGCGGCCTCGCTCACTTCATCATTGAGCGCGACGGGCAACAGATCGCCACCGTGCCTGAAAAGCCTACGAATCCCTTTGGCCGCCCGATTTTCCAGGGATTGCAATACAGCGACACGCCATCCAATCCGCTCGTGAAGATGGCCTTCACCGACACGAAGTCAGAGTCAGGCAAGAAACACGTGTATCGCGTGATCGCGGTAAACACGACCGGCTTGAAGTCGAGGTAAGCACTGACCGCATGCCCTTATGGTCACGGCAGTTCCACCCGTACTCGGTAAAACGTTCGCATGGACTCGCACGCTTGCTGGAACATGTGCGGCTGATCGGAGGTTATAGTGGTCGTTTGTTCGACCGGCGTCCAGGTGGTGGGATCCATGTCGTTCGTCGTAGAAGAGTGCGAGCCGCGATGATGCGGGCTTGCAGGCGGATTGTTGCCAAAGCCGCAAACGTAGCTCCTGCCCGCTGGATTCGCGCCGAGCGCATACGCGATCTGCGTGCGTGCAAAGATGCTGAAGCGGCCATTCGGGTCACGCACTCGATCCGCATAAACCAAAGCGCAGAAGGCCGTGTTCGCCGCATAGCGCAGGGAGCTCCATTGATCTCGCCAAGCCCGTCCGCCGAGTGTTGATGGCGCTTTTTGGCCGTTCACGCCGATGCTCCAATAGTCCAGCCAACGCTCCGTATCCGTACGATACACGGCAGCGCCATCCAGCGCCGCAAGCAGGATGTAGCAGCCGAAACCCTTGTCGTCCCACGACAGCCCCCACTGATACGAATGATTGCCCGCACCACCGCTGGAGAGCGCGTTGTATTCATGAAGGTGTGCCTTATGGTTTCAGTAACGCAGGGGCACGGAAAACCTTCTCCAACGCCTTGATCCGTGCATCGTTCGGCTTTCCATCCGCACCGAGCGTGGGCTGGAGCCAGCCGCCTTCGTCGTGCTCGTTCCAGGCGTAGAGGATGATGGCATTGGCGGGATTGAGATCGCGATTGGCTTTTGTCCATTCCATGGCTGCACGGACATGCGCGGCGATTTCATCCGGCGTGGCAGTGGTGGCGTCGATGAGTGGTTTTTGCTGCGCGAGCGGTGTGGGATCGGGTGTGGCTTTGACCCATGAGCACCACGATGGCGGGCGCTCCTGGCGCGGGCGTGTGTCCCAGCCTGCGGTGGCAAAGGTGATGCATGGAGTGCGCTCCCGCTTCCATTTATCCCACAGTTTCTCGCTGACGTGATGTGACGTGAGCCGCGAATAGGTTTCGGGATCGGTCGTGTAGCCTTTGCCTGCACAGGCATATTCGGAGATGGCATCAAAGCCGAGTGCCTTGCGGTCTTTTTCAACCTCCCAGCCCATGAGCACGAGATACGGTGCCTTGAGGCCTGCGGCGATGCTTTGACGCTTCAACTCATCCCACTCGGCTTTACCGAGCTTGTTCGTTTTCGCGTTTAAACACAGCAGCGGTCGGCCATCGAGCACCGTTTGGTAATCGGGAGATCGAAAGTGCTCCACGAGCTTGCTCCAGGCCTTCGTGCCCGCTTTGTCGATTCGCCCACCTTCCTCGACGAGGCAGTAGCGAATGCCTTTTTTGTCCTTTGCATCGAGATAGCGCTTCAAACCAATGCTCATGCCTGGCGCTTCGTCGAGATAGTCCAGAAAGGCCCAGTAGTTCAGTCCCGCCTGGGCCGCATACGCGATCTCCTGCTCCATGATGACCTGCGAGTCGCCATTGATGCCTGCCTTGCCCTCGCTCCCGATTTGAGCGAACCACGGCAGGCGAAAATGATACTTCGGTTGCCCCAAAGAATGCTCTACCTCATTCACCACGCCGCCATCGCCATACCAGCCGTCCCAGCGAATCGCACCGACGATGGGGGCTTCATCAGCCGCATGCGATGCGGCGAACGAGGTCAATAACAGTGCGGCGAGAATATGGACGGAGAGAGTGTTATTCATTGGTAGGCGAAACGTGAGCCTGGCACAAACATACCAGCAAATGCTGTGTCGGATTGTGCAGGGCTAAGTATGGGACGCGTTCATGGCCAGTCGAGTTCCACGAGGGGCAAACCTTGGCGGGCTATGGGGAAGCTAATTTTCGTCCGCACCCAGACGCGGTTGGTGCCGGCATCCGCCACTGGCTTGCCCATGCCATGCGCTAGCAGGTAGGGCGATCCCATGATGTTGATGAATTGGGTGTTGATGACCCAGCCGCCGGTCGCATCAAAAGATTCTGCCTCCACCCAGACAGGCTGAGCGGCGGTGAGGGTTGTCGCATACGCGAGAGCGGTGAGGATGAAGAGCAGTCGAGCTTTCATGGAGGTATAAGAACGAAATCCGAGTGGGTGGTTGTGAGGTGAGAGATGACTCTGGTCGCAGGGGGAAATGAGCGGAACGGAGGGTGGAGTGCATCACGCAAACACTTCAGTCACCGGCACGCCCTTATCCGCCACGGTGAAGGGACGGCCGGAAGGCGAGTGCTCGATGTGTTGCGGGTCGATGCCCATGGCCTGCGCGATGGTGGCGTTGAAGTCCGGCATGGTGACGGGCTTCTCGGCGACGTGTTCGCCGATTTCGTCGGATTTGCCGTGGATGTAGCCGCCTTTCATTCCTGCACCGGCGAGCCACCAGGTGAAGACGCCGGGGTGATGGCCTCGCCCGCCAGTGGCGTTGCTGATTTGCGGTGAGCGTCCGAACTCGGTGGCCATGACGACGAGCGTGCTCGCGAGCAGGCCGCGTTGATGCAGGTCTTCGAGCAGCGCTGCCATCGTTTGGTCCGTGGAGGGTGTCATGTCCTCCATCTGTTTGATTTGGTCGTTGTGCGTGTCCCAATTGTGCGCGTCCTCGACCTCGATGAAACGCACGCCGCTCTCCACGAGCCGCCGCGCGAGCAGGCAGCCTTTGCCAAAGGTGTGCGTGCCATACGCGGCCTGCGTCTTTTTGTCCTCACGCGAAATGTCGAACACCTTCAAGTCCTCGCTCTTCATCAGCGATGCGGCGTCCTGCTGCACTTTCAAATAGGCGGCGGCATCGCGATGCGGCGTCTGTTGCACAAAACGATTGCCCATGGCCTGCGCCACCGCAGTTCGGCGCGCGAAAACTGCCTCGGTCACCTTCGCAGGCAGCGCGGAATTTTGCAGGCCCGCGCCCGGGTCCATAATGGGCAGCGGCGCGAGGTGCGCGGGCATGTAGCCGCTGCGCGGATGCTGCGGACTGCCGTTGATGAGGATGCTGCCCGGCAGCACGGCATTCGCGGAGCCGAGCAGCTTCACCGCCCACGAGCCGAGCGACGGATGCGTGATGGTCGGCGTCATGAAATAGCTCGTGTGCGCGAGGTAGGTGCCGCGATCGTGGATGCCCTGCGTGGAAGTCATCGAGCGCACGAGCGAGACGTGGTGCATCTGTTTCGCCATGCGCGGAAACCACTCCGATATCTGCACGCCATCCGCACTGGTCGCGATGGCCTCCACGCCGCCCATCTCGGGCTTTCCGGGCTTCGGGTCAAAAGTGTCGATGTGCGAAATCCCGCCGCGCATGTATAGAAAAATCACGCTCTTCGCCTTGCCGCCGACTTTGCTCTGCGCTGCTCGCAGCGCGCCGCTCGCAGGCAGCAGACTGACGCCGAAAACGGCCCTGGCAAAACGCTCCACGAAGGCCCGGCGGCCGATGTCTGTGAGGATCGAGTTCATGGGTTGGTGGAAGGTGGGGTCACTGGTTGAAAAGAAACTCCGGCGAGTTCAGCAGCGCCCAGATGATGTCCTGCTCGGGTGTTGCGCTGTCCTTT
>NZ_JBJXFV010000076.1:0-8593 GCF_046154365.1 Prosthecobacter sp. | reverse complement strand
GTGGGCATGATCACCGGCATGCTTGCCTCCGGCTGTCGTGAGGATGAACTGCTCGCTCTCTACCCTTATCTGGAAATGGACGACATTCGTGCCGCGCTGGCCTATGCCTCATGGCGTTCAGAAGAACGGGACGTAGCCCTGGCTGCCGCGTAATCGCATGAGGTTCGTCATCGACATGAACCTCTCCCCGGCCTGGGTGGACGTGTTGATGAAGATGGGACATCATGCCGTGCATTGGAGCACCGTCGGGCAGATTAATGCCACAGACGCTCAAATCATGGTATGGGCACGTGACATCGATCCTCGGCGCTGGCGGGTTTCACTACTGCCGCTTACCAAACACTACTGAGCAGGAAATCCTCGTGTTTTTCCCTCGAATCTCCGCCGCTCATCGCTTTGATGCCGCCATGCTCTCGAACGCCACTTTCTTCCTCGCCCGCCGCTACCTGCGCGCGAAGCGTTCGTTTGTCTCGGTGATCACCGTCATCTCGATCCTCGGTGTCGCGGTGGGCGTGCTGATGATGATCGTGGTAAGCTCGGTGATGCAGGGCTTTGAAGGCGAGTTTCGCAAAGTCTTGATCGGTTCGGAGCCGCACATCCTGCTGCATCCGCAGGATCACAAGCCGACAGCAGTCCAACCGGTCGAGGCCGCGCTCAGCAAACTGCGGGCGCAGCCCGAGGTGCTCGCCGCGAGCAGCTATGTCAGTAGCGTCATGTATGCGGAGCGTGAGGGCTCGCAGTCGGGCATGGATGTGTTCGGCCTGCCGGAGGACGGCGCACGGTTTTACATGGCCAAGATCGCCAAGCATCGGCTCGAAGGCAGTTTGGAGCTGCGCGATGGCGGCGTGGTCTGCGCGGACTACATCGCCGCACAGCTCAATGCGCATGCGAACGACAAGATCAGCGTCTATGCCTCCAGCAACGTCACCAGCGCGGTGAAACGCTTCCGTGTCGCCACCGATGAACAGGACGAGGCCAAACGGCACGCGGCTTACAAGGAGATCAAACTGCATCCGCAGGAGCTGACCTTGCTCGGCTACACGCGGGCGGAGATCGCCGGATCCTATGGCTACACCACGCTGAAAACCGCCCAGCAGATTTTCGGCTTCGGTGATCAGGTGAGCGGCGTGCTGATCGAATTGAAGCAACCCGGCGAGGTGAAGGACATCATGAAGCGCTTCACCGCCGCCGGCCTCATCCCCGCAGGCTGGAGTGCCTCGCTGTGGACGGATGCGGGCGATGCACGACTCGCCGCGATGAGCAACGAACGCATCATGATGTGGATCGTGCTCATGATCATCGCCGTCGTCGCCGCGTTCTCCGTGATGAACACCACGATCACCGTCACCACGCAGAAACGCCGCGAGATCGGCGTGCTCACGGCCTTGGGATCACGTCAGAGCCAGATCATCGGCATTTTTGTCTCCCAAGCGGCCGTGGTGGGCACGCTCGGCACCGTGATCGGCCTCGCTCTCAGCGGCCTCGTGCTCTGGCTGCGTGATGACATCCGCATGGGCATCGCCGTGCTCAGCGGTGGCAACACCGATTCCGCCTCCGGCATGTTCCTCGCCACCATTCCCGCGCAAATCGACCCCGCCTTCATCACACTGACCTGCCTCGGCTCCATCACGCTATGCCTGCTCGCCGCATTGCCGCCTGCGTGGCTGGCGGCACGCGTTGATCCTGCTGTCGCCCTCCGCGATTGATCCCAATTCGTCCTCGTCCTCGATTCTACCTCACCACAAACACCTAAAAGGTCCGAGTCACAGCATTCCGCGCCGCAGCAGTCCCCTCCATTTCCAGTTTTCCATTCTCCATTTTCAGTTCCTCCATCCCGAATCACCCATCGTCAACGACATGATCGAGGACGAGTTCGAGTAGGAGGACGAGAACGATCCCAGCCCACCCCATGCAAAGCGCCCCCCTATTCCTCGCCCTGCGCTACCTGCGGCCCACGCGATCCTTCATCTCGGTGATCACCGTCATCTCGATGCTCGGGGTCATGCTCGGCGTGGGCGTGCTGGTGTTCGTCATGTCCGTGTTCAGCGGCTGGCAGGTCGAGTTCCGCAAGATGCTCATGGGGTTCGAGCCGCATGTCATGGCGCAGCAGTATTCCACCCGCGAGCTTGAAACCAATGCCGGCGGCATCAAGCCCGCCGACTGGCGTGACGTGCGCAAAGCCCTCGCGCAGCATCCGGACATCCTCTCCGCCGTGCCAGTGGCCGAAGGCGTGGTCGTTGTCGAAAATTCCGGCAATCTGCAAGGCGTCAGCGTCATCGGCATGACGGACGACGCCGACAACGGACTGCTGCAAAAGCTCACGAAGCATATCAAGGAAGGAACTTTCGACCTCAAGGGCGACACCATCATCCTGACCGACAAATTCGCCCGCGAGATCGGCGCGAAGATCGGCGACACGCTCGTCGTGCATGCCGCCGACAGCGTGAACCAGTTCATCCAGCAGGTGCGCGAGATTCCTGAAGACGAGGAGGAGAAAAAGCGCGCCGCTGCGCTCGACAACGTCACCGTCTTGTCCAAAGACCTCAAACTCGTCGCCACCCTGCGTGCCGACACCGCCGGACAGCGCGGCTACGTGCCAATGCATGTCGCCCAGGAGTTCTTCAACCTCGAAAGCGGCGTCAGCGGCATCGAACTCGAATTGAAGCAGCCCGACGCGGCCGAAGGCATCATGCAGGCCATCTACAAGTCCGGCGTGCTGCCCGAAAGCTGGGGCTACCGCACCTGGGACCAGCAGCACGGCATGATGCTCGAATCCGTCGAGAACCAGCGCACCATGATGTGGTTCCTGCTGCTCTTCATCATGCTCGTCGCCGCCATCTGCGTGATGAACACCACCATCACCGTCACCGTGAAAAAGCGCCGCGAAATCGGCATCCTCACCGCCCTCGGCACGCGCGCGTGGCAGATCATCGCCATCTTCGTCTCACAAGCCGGCATCGTCGCGCTCGTCGGTGTCGCCGCAGGACTCGCGGGTGGCTTCTTCTTCCTCAGCATCCGCAACGTCCTGCGCGAGCAGATCGCCGGACTCACCGGTCGCGACATCTTCCCGCAGGACATCTACTTCCTCTCCAGCATCCCCGCGCATACCAATCTCAGCGACCTGCTCTTCATCTGCTCCACCGCCGTCTCCCTCTGCCTCGTGGCCGCGTTGGTTCCCGCTTGGTTTGCTGCGCGCGTTGATCCAGCGGTGGCGTTGCGGGATGGGGGGTAACGATCCCAACGCAATCTTGACTCGTGGCCCGTGCGTGTCACTTTGTGTCATGGCAATCAAGGAAGCAGTGGTTCGAGCCCGTGTGGACGTGAAGCTCAAGAAGGACTCGGAGAGCATTCTCCGGCAGCTTGGACTTAGTCCGACCGAGGCAATTCGGATGTTCTTCACTCAGATCACCCTGCGGCGAGGACTGCCGTTCGCCGTCTCGCTTCAGACCGACGATAACGACGATCTCCTCCTGCCACGCGCCAAACGACAATCTGCGCTGGACAGCCTGCATGACGACTGAGCCTGGACAGGTTTATCGAGTCGATCTTGGCATGGCTGCGAAGATGCGTTTCTTCATCGTTGTATCCCGACGCGACGAGGATGCGCCGCGTGCGCTTTCATTATGCGTCCCGATCACCACGCAGAACCGAGGATCGAAGTATGAGGTCGAACTACCACGAGTGAAGTTCTTGCGGGAGTTGAGCTACGCGAACGTGCAAGGCTTGCAGGCCATCCAGCATCATGAACTTGTCGGATTGGTTGGACGCTTTTCTGAATCGACCATGGATGCCATCAAGGTGGCATTGAGGTTTGCAATGAATCTGTGAGGGCTGGTCACTGCGGAACGAAGGTGGCAAACAAGTGTGCTTTAGGCAGTAAGACATCTACTTCCTCTCCAGCATTCCCGCGCACATCAATCTCAGCGACCTGCTCTTCATCTGCTCCACCGCTGTTTCACTCTGCCTCGTGGCCGCGTTGGTTCCGGCGTGGTTTGCGGCGCGTGTTGATCCGGCGGTGGCGTTGCGGGATGGCGGATAGGTCTCCGGCCTGTCAGCGGAGTGAGGCGTCCCGCCTTTCTCGTCAAAGGCGGGACGCCTCGATCCATCGTCAGGCTGGAAGCCTAACCTCCGGTGCCACGCTTCCGCCAATCCTCCAGCCGCTTCGCCAGCGTCTCCGCCGTGACGGATTCGGTGATGCCGTCGATGAGCGTCTTGGTTTTGCCAAAGATCGTCTCGGCGCGCACGCGGTAGTAGAACTGGTTGCCGGACTGCATGTTCGTGTCGTGCGTGAAGCCGACGATGTGACGCGGCGCATACGATTCGTGCCAGGAGTAGAGAAAGCCGATGTTGTTCACGATGAACACTTCTTCAGCCCTGAACTCGACACGACGACGATGCAGCAAGGTGAAGAGGCCGATGCCGATGATGAGCGGCGCGGTCGTGCCCCAGATGAGGCGGAAGATCAGCGGCGCGTCTCCGCTGCGCACCATGGCGATGAAAATCCCGAACCAGATGACGCCGAAGATGAGCAGGAAGATCCCCAGGGCGCGAAACCTGCCCGGCGGGCAGTCGATCAACACCGGAAGGCCGTTCTCGTCGAACTCCGCCAGCACGCCGCCGCCCTTCAAACGCCCGACGAGCTGCTCCGTGTCCGGCACGGTGGCATTAAGGTCTTCATTCGCGTTGGACTCGGCGAGCTTCGCCTCCTCGCGGCTGACAAACACCGGCAGCGGCAACACGGCGGGCTTGCCACCGTTTGAAGCGGCGAGTTCGAGGCTCCAAAGATGCTGCTCGACCGCGCCCGTGATGAACTCGGCATCCTCGATCACGGCGCATGGCAGTCCGCGCGGAATCTCCATCCGCAGCGGCAGCGCCACACCGTTCAACTCACGCCGCGCCTCACTGGCGGAAAGCGTTTCTGTGTGCTCCCAGATGTTCTCGGTCGTCGTTGACGTGCCATTGCCGGTGCGGTGCGTGATCTTGCGCTGGCAGAGCAGCCGCGCCTGGATGACCTCGCGTGGCGAGAGCACGCGATCCAAGCGCAGCTCACCCTCCAGAGCAGTTCCAGTACAAAGTGGCGTCTGCTTGAGCCAGAGCGACGGATTGCCGAGAGCACGACGTGTTTGCACACGCTTCCACGCGAAAAACAGCGGGATCAATGCCAGCAGCGAAGGCACCAGCGCGAACACAGCCGTGAAGGAGCGGGACAACTCGCCGCTGACGATGATCGCGAGAGCCAGCGGCCCCTGAATCAGCAAAATCCAGCCTGCGGCGGCGAGAATCGCGGTCAGCCCGTTGCTGGAGACGTGAATTGTCTCTCCGCCCCACTCCCGCCGCCAGCGCCACGGCTCGGCCGGACGCTGCTGTGCCAGTTTTTTCTCCACCGCCAGCCTCCGTGACTCCAAGGCGCCTCCCATTGAGACCAGGGCGCCCACAAGCGGGAAGACCGTGGGAAAAATCGAGATCAAGAGCATCAAGCCCCAGCGCAGATCGCGATACAGCACCGCCTGCTCCGGCTTTGCCGGATTCACATAGCAGCGAAACGGCCGGTCCTTGCCCTCGAAGGCGCGAATCTGGGCGTGCGCCTTCTGCTGGAAGTCGCCGATGTTGTCCGAGCCGCCGGTGAGTCCCACTTCCTCGCTGTGATAGGTGCGACCGGCGTATTCGTAGCGGTAACTCGCCTCCGCCTTGTGCGTCGTTCTGTTTTTGCGGCCGCGTGAGGCTGTCATCTCCGCCTTTTCAATCCAGCACGGCACTTCCTCCCAACTGCGCGCCGACCACCAGGTGCTGATCGCCGGAAAATACAAAAACCAGCCGATGGCCACACCCGCGATGATGAACGGCAGCCCAAACAACATGGTGCAACCGCCGCTGAGTTGTTTCATCGGGCGCACGGCGTTCGAGGGCATTCGGGTCATTTTCAGCATGCGCGCAGCTTTGCACAAACCGGCTGACATCTGCAACCATCTCGTGCCATGATATGCGATGCCTCCACAGTTTCACCCCTTCGGGACTTCGCATCAGGTCGTGCTCGTTCTCACCGCCGTGCTGCTGGGGTTGATGCTGGTCATCGCGCGAACGCGCTTCGCGAACGCGGCGGAAAAAACACTCGGCACCGTGCTGCTACTGCTTTACCCCGGCACGCTCGCAGGTCACGCATGGGTCGGCTCGCTCAACGCCCAGACGCTGCTGCCGCTGCAATACTGTGACATCGCCTGCCTCGCCGGTGGCATTGCCCTCTGGACGCGGCGGCAGTTTTTCTGCGAGATCGTGTACTTCTTCGGCCTCGCGGGAACTTCCCAGGGGCTCATCACACCGGCGCTGATCTACGATTTCCCCGATCCACGGTTCCTCGCTTTCTTCGTGCTGCACAGCGGGGTGACCATTGCGGCGGTGTATGTCGTCACCGGCATGCGGCACCGTCCGGCTCCCGGCGCAGTGCTGCGCATGATGCTGTTCTCCGTCTCCTGGTATGCCGTCACGGCTGTGGTCAATGTCGCGCTGGGCACCAACTACGCCTTCCAGTGCGCGAAGCCGGTGACTGCGACCCTGTTTGACCAGTTGCATCCTTGGCCGTGGTACAACTTTGAAACCATCGGCCTCGGCGTCGTTTTCTATTCTGTGCTCTACCTGCCCTTCGCCTTCCGCAAACCCGCACCGCGACTCGCGTGACCACGCCTTGACTTCCTGACCTTCCGCCACGTCCCCAGATGTCGCTTTTCATTTCCCGATTTGCCCGCATAATCGCGGCCCTTGAAACCCCAGTCACCGCACCCCGCAATGAAAGCACCTCCATGGTCCACAGAAGACAGCGCCGAGCTGTATGGCATCCGCGAATGGGGCCATGATTACTTCGACGTCTCGAAGGCGGGCGAGGTCGTGGTGAATTTGAAGGACGGCAAGAAGACGAAGCCCGTCTCGCTCGCGTCCATCGTCAAAGGCCTGCGCGAACGCGGCACGCAGCTCCCGGTGCTCATGCGCTTCGGTGATCTGCTTCGCGGCCGCATCGACGAACTGAATGAAGGCTTCGCGTCCGCCATCAGGGAAGGAAAATATCAGGGTGTCTATCGCGGCGTGTATCCCATCAAGGTCAATCAGCAGCAGGAAGTCATCGAGGAGATCACGCGCTACGGCCGCAAGTATCACTACGGTCTCGAAGCCGGCAGCAAGCCGGAGCTGATCGCCGCGCTGGCCTACATGCACGACCCGCAGGCCTACATCGTGTGCAACGGCTACAAGGATGAGGAGTTCATCGACCTCGCACTTAACGCGCAGAAAATGGGCCTGCAGGTCATCCTCGTGCTCGAAATGCCGACAGAGCTCGATCTCATCCTCCAGCGCTGCAAAAAAATGGGGTTGCGGCCCACGCTCGGCGTGCGCTTCCGTCTCGGCACCGAAAGCGCAGGGCATTGGAGCGGCAGCGGTGGTGACGCGAGCGTCTTCGGCCTCAATATTTCCCAGCTCATGCGTGTTGTGGATCACTTGCGTGAGGAAGGCATGCTCGACTGCCTGCGCATGCTGCATTATCACCAAGGCTCGCAGATCCCCAACATCCGCGCCATCCGCCAGGCGGTGAATGAAGCCTCGCGTGTTTATGTCGGCCTCGTGCAAGAAGGCGCACGCATGGGCATCCTCGATCTCGGTGGCGGTCTCGCCATCAGTTACGACGGTCAAAAGGGAGCCTCTGCTGCAAGCAGTAACTACGGCACCAAGGAATACTGCGCCGACATCATCGAAGCGATCTCAGAAGTCACCGCCGAAGCCGGTGTGCCGCACCCGGACATTATCACCGAGTCCGGCCGTGCCATCGTGGCCTACTACAGCGTGCTGGTCATCAACATCCTCGACATCAACCGCTTTGAGCCGCGCAAGACCATCAGCGACATCGAGATCGACAAGGAGTCCCCCGCCCTGCTGCGCAATCTGCATGAGCTGCGGGTCGAATCCACGCGCAACGCCGCCAAGACCAGTCGCGACCGCCTTCAGGAGATCTACAATGACGCCGTCTATTACCGCGACAAGCTGCGCACCGAGTTCAACTACGGCAAAGTGAACCTGCGCGAACGTGCCCATGGCGAGGAACTCTACTGGGACATCCTCACCTGGATCGCCGGCATGCGTGAACAATGCGACCATGACGGTTCTCAAATGGAGCGCCTCGATGCCATTCTCACCGACTACTACTACGGCAACTTCAGCGTGTTCCAAAGTCTGCCCGATCTTTGGGCCATCGATCAAATCTTCCCCGTGATGCCGATCCATCGCCTCAAGGAGAAGCCCACGCGCAACGCCGTGCTCTCCGACATCACCTGCGACAGCGACGGCAAGATCGACAAATTCGCACTCTCCGACGGCATCCGTGACAGCCTGCCACTGCACGACCCCGAGATCGAAAAAGGCGAGGAATACATGCTCGGCATCTTCCTCGTCGGTGCCTATCAGGAAACCCTCGGCGACCTTCATAACTTGTTAGGTGATACCAACGTCGTCGGCGTGCATTTGGAAAAAGGTAAACCCGTCTATCCCCACGAAGTCGAAGGCGACACCGTGGCCGACGTGCTCACCTATGTGGAATACGATCCGAAGGAACTCG
>NZ_JBJXFV010000072.1:0-18794 GCF_046154365.1 Prosthecobacter sp. | reverse complement strand
CGAGTTGATTGATCGGCTTGGTGGCGGCCACTTGGTTCCACCTGAAAATCCACGACTTCTGGCCGAAAAGCTCGAAATGGTGCTTTCGGATTTGCCAGCCGCGCGAGCCCTGGGGCTCCAAGGCCGCAAGGCAGTGATGGAGCATTCAACAACCAGGCACGAGGCTGAGCGCCTGCTTCGGATACTCGGCGGTCTTCGGAGTTCTGCCGTATGAACAGGACGCCTTGTCGGCTGCTGGGTGAATCGTTGGTGTGGGTGACTTTTGATCCAGCCCGGACGGTATCGGCGGCGCTTAGGTGGATGTTGCAGGCTGAGTACGTGGACCGCGATGTACGTCTGGATATCCAGGAAGCTTCCTCGGTAGAAGAAGCCGGTCGCCTTTCAGAGCAGTTGAAGGCTGGTTTGTTCACTCTGGTCCTAGCCGAAGAAGATCTCGCTGGAGCCTGCAAGGCTCTGCGACGTGTTCAAGCTCGTCAGAGATCCTGCGTTCGTTGCGTTTATGTGACGCAGAGGGAACTAGTATCGGACGCGCGATTGCTTGAGGCGGGTGCCCAGATCGTCATCGACCAGATACCATGGATGCAACGCATCGTGCCTCGATTGGCCGAACAAGCCCCGCGCCGTTCTGGTGGCAACCATCCGATCACGATGGGGTTGGTCGATCGACTGCCTTGGCGCAATTGAGCGTTTTACCGGGAATTTTGTCGAGTAATCCATCGAGTAATCCAATGAGCGATGATCCTGTTCTTTCCAAAATCCAAGAGGCTGTTGGCCGGATGCGTGATCCTGAGACCGGTCGGCCGTTGAGCAAGACAGGCCAAGTGGGCGAGATCCAATACGATGCGTCTGCCAACAGCGTAAAATGCACGATCAAGTTGAGCACGCACAGTTCGCCTGTGCGCGATGAGTATTCAGAGAGCGTAGCCGAGGTGATTCGATCCACGGTGCCCGAGTTGGCTCGCGTCGAAATGAAGGTGGATACGCTGGATCGACCGCCAGCGACGATCGGCCAAGTAGGTATTACAGTAAAAAGCGTGATCGCGGTCGGTTCGGGCAAGGGAGGGGTTGGAAAGAGCACACTGGCGGCTTCCATTGCGTTAACGCTTGAAAAAGCCGGTGCCACCGTGGGACTAATGGATGCCGACGTCTATGGGCCCAGCATTCCTCATCTCCTTGGGCTTTCGGGTCGGCCAGAGATACAGAACGGAAAGATTGTACCCATTTATGCTGGCCGCATGCCGGTTATGTCGATGGGATTTCTGATCGAGAAGGATCAGGCCGTCATCTGGCGTGGTCCCATGCTTCATGGTGCAATCAATCAGTTTCTTCGCGATACCTATTGGGGGCAACTCGACTACTTGATCATCGATATGCCGCCTGGTACCGGTGACATCGCCTTGACGCTCTCACAGATGCTACCGCTCAGCGGGGCGGTGGTTGTTTGCACTCCGCAAGAGGTCGCATTGCTGGATGCAGTCAAGGCCATCGCCATGTTTCGCAAGACGGAGATTCCGATTTTGGGCATGGTTGAGAACATGAGTGGCTTTGTCTGTCCTGATTGTGGCAAACAGTACGATATCTTTGGCCGAGGCGGGGCTCGCGACAAGGCCGAAGAATTGAAAGTGCCCTTCTTGGGGGAGGTTCCACTGAATATTTCGCTTCGTCAAAAATCAGATCAAGGCAGTCTGGCGGCCGCGCTCGAAGAGCCTATCTGTCATGATGCGATGCAGCGTATAGTTCGCTCGCTTGTCCGCGAACTGGCAAGAAAGGCCGCCATGGCTCCCATGTCTGCACCGCTGCCGATACTGACATGACCGAGTTGTCCAGTCAGAGGCAAGCGGAATCTCGGTGGTGGATGTCTCTGTCGCTCTTCGTCCTTGCAGCCCTTTATGGGGCAGTTCGCTACTCTGGACCCGGTTTGGTTCCAAATGGGTCCGACGTTGTTTCCGCAGCCGGTGCGTTGGAAACGTTGGACATGCTGCTTGGCGAGGAGCAGAAAACGCACGCAGCCGGATCGAAAGAGAATGAGCATGTGCGGGTACGCTTGCTGGGAGCGCTTAACGAACTGTCAGCACAGACGTGGCAATTGCCCCTGGCGGAAAACGAAGACGAAGAGCGTTCGCAAAAAGGCATGGTCAACATCGTTGCTCGGATTGAAGGCAAGCCGAGGGTTCGTCCCGTGATGCTGGTAACGCATTACGATTCGTGTCCCCATGGACCTGGGGCCGGCGATGCAGGGCAATGCGTGGCCGCGATCCTGGAAGTATTGCGTGTCTTAAAGAACAAACCACTGGAGTATGAACTATGGTGCGTCTTCACCGACGCCGAAGAACTTGGCCTGGTAGGGGCAGCGGATTTGATGGAGCGGAGCGAATTTCCATGGGGGCAAGAAACTCCTCTTGTTCTAAATTTCGACGCGCGAGGCGATCGCGGAGCAGTGCTCTTGTACGAGACTCACGAGAATAATCTGCACGCTATGCGAGTGGCTGCCAAAGCACTCGCTTCGCCAGTCGTTTCAACGAGCCTCATGGTCAACATCTATCAACGATTGCCCAATGGAACCGATTTTACGGTCTTTCAAAAGAAAGGCTGTCCGGGTTGGAATTTTGCGGTGATTGGCGGGGCTGAGCGCTATCATACGCCTGATGATTCGATGGACCATTTGAGTCCTCGAAGCGTTCAACATTTTGCATCGCATGGGATGAGCTTCGTTCGTCGTCTGGATCGACTCTCAGCGGACGAATTGAAATCGATCGAGCGTTCGGAACCGGCGGTCTTCTTCGACATCTTCGGATTCGGTCTGGTGGTCTATCCCGCCTATTGGAATTGGGTGCATCTGTGCGTGGTAACTGCGATTTGGATGACGGGTTGGTTCTTGGTTCGGTCTCGATCGAACTGGCTCAAGTGCACGCTGGTTTTCGGAGTCATCTTTGCGGCCCTGCTCGCAAGCGGTCTGACCGGGTGGGCCATCGCAGGCGGCATGGCGGCCTCCGAAATGCTGCCGCGTCGCTTTGTAGAATACTACGAGTATTACTGTTTATTTTTCGTGGCCGCAGCCATCATGATCGTAATGGTCTTGGGACGAACGTTGTCGACGGTGTGTTCGCGAGCCGAAATTCTCATTGGGTTGATTGGGGCGTTGTTGTTGATAGGTTGTACAGCTTGCCAGCGATTACCTGGCGGTGCGTACTTATTGCTTTGGTCTTCCGCAGTCTTAGCAGTGCTGCTCATATTCGAATCGCCATTGTTCGACGCGAAAAGGATCAGTGCCAAGTGGGCTTCGCTCCATGACAATTTGGGCCTGATAGGTTGTATCGTACCCGCAATACTCTATGGACCCACTTATGTCCTTCTAGCCCGAGCCATGGGACCACATGCGAGCGTGCTGCTAACCGTTGCCATAACGCTGATGTTACTGCCAACCATCGTCGTTTGCCGCATGTCACCTCCCCCAACGAAGCAGAGGCGGGGTCCATTTTACACAGTGGTCTCCCCTGATAGACTGGGGGTCAGCTATGTTGCTGGCCGACTTTAGGCAAGACCCACTGAACCGAGGGGCTGAACATGCCGATGCACGACTGGTCCCGGGTTGGAGCCGGGATCTACCATAATTTTCACTATCTCTGGTTGTCAGCGATAACCAATCGTCTGAACGCTGGGCTGCTCCCCAAGGGGACGATCGCGATGGCCGAGCAAGTCATCGGCGGTACTGAGCCAGATGTGGTCGCGCTCCAACAAAATCACATCAGCTTTTCAACCGAAGGTCGTAGCGCGGCCACGATGACCGAAGCCCCACCGCAACCGAAGACGCAGTTTGTAGTTCCGTTGGAAGCCGAACGATACGCCGCGAAGGCACATCGAGTGGTGGTTCGACACTCGCTCGGCAAGGTTCTCGCCGTAGTCGAATTAGTTTGTCCTGGCAACAAGGACTCGCGTCACGCGTTGCGTTCCTTTGTAGAAAAAACTGTCCACCTGCTCTACGACAATATCAATCTGCTCGTCATCGACCCATTCCCACCCGGCCCCCGCGATCCTCAAGGCATTCACAAGGCGATATGGGATGAGATCACCGATGAACCCTTTGAGTTACCCAACGATCGCAAGTTAACGCTCGCGGCCTATCAAGCCGCGCCCATAAAAACGGCGTTCATTGAACCTTTTGCAATAGGAAAGCCCATTCCCGAAATGCCATTGTTCCTGCACAACGATTTCTACATCAACGTGCCTCTGGAACAGACCTACATGGACACATGGACCGTTCTTCCACAACTGCTTCGCGATCTCGTTTTGTAAAGCTAAAGTCGTCTTGCACTTTGCATGCCCCTTGCCACCAAGTCTCGCTTTGATTGGCCGGAGGATTCTCACTTGGGTTGGCCGAGCGATCGGATTCCAGTTCTCGTCGCAGCGAAGCAACGTCCCTGGTTCGTGGAAGGGTTGACCGCTGTCAGCGTCTCACAGCAGCGGGGACGAACACCAGTCGCCCTTCGCGAACCTCCGAAATCGGCTTTTGTTAAGTGGGATCGATGGGGCGGACGCCTTGGATTCGGCCGCGCGGTGTCATGCCGCGGAGATTGATCGGTAGCTCGAGGCGATGCTCTTGGGCGTCACCGGGCGGAGTTGGCTGGGGAGCCTGGGAAGCGAAAGCACGCTGGTCAACGCTGGTGAAATCGTTATTCAATTAAGTGACAGCCGAGGCAGATGCGTAAACCATATCAAATATTCTCCTTCGACACTTAAACCACGCCCCCGTCCCTTTTTTCGCCCCCTGACATCATCACGCCACCTCGAACGGGGCGCCGGTGCGGGCGCGTATTTCGTCGAGACTCACGCCGGGATGCAGTTCCGTCAGCACGAGGCCTCCGCCCGGCTTCACCTCAAACACACCGAGATCGGTGATGATCAGGCTGACCACGCCTTTGCCCGTGATGGGCAGCGTGCACTGCGGTAGGATCTTCGGGCTGCCGTCCTTGGCGCAGTGCTCCATGACCACGACCACACGCCGCACACCGGCGACCAAATCCATCGCTCCGCCGGGGCCCTTCACCATTTTCCCAGGCACCATCCAGTTCGCGATGTCGCCGTTGGCGGCTACTTCGAGCGCGCCTAGAATCGACAGGTCAATGTGGCCGCCGCGGATCATGGCAAACGAGTCGGAGCCGGAGAAAAAGGCTGAGCCGGGAATCGTCGAGATCGTCTGCTTGCCAGCGTTGATCAGGTCGGGATCGACTTGGTCGTCAGTTGGAAATGGGCCGATGCCGAGCAGGCCGTTCTCAGACTGGAGGGTGACGTTGACGCCTTGGGGGATGAAGTTGGCGACGAGCGTTGGGATGCCGATGCCGAGGTTGACATAGTAGCCGTCGCGCAATTCCTGCGCGGCGCGTTTCGCCATCAGTTCGCGAACGGGGGATTCCTTTTTCGGCGAGGCGTTGCCCTGCACGGTGCGGAACTCGATGCGCTTCTCGTAGTTCGAGCCCTGGATGATGCGGTCCACGTAGATGCCGGGCGTGTGGATTTGGTCGGGATCGAGGTCGCCGACTTCGACGAGTTCCTCGACCTCGGCCACGCAGACTTGGCCGCAGGTCGCGATCATGGGATTGAAGTTCCGTGCGGTCTTCCGGAAAACAAGATTGCCGGAGCGGTCGCCCTTCCACGCTTTGATGATGGAGAGGTCTGTCGTGATGCTGGGTTCGAGCACATAGGCCTTGCCGTCGAATGTTTTGGTCTCCTTGCCCTCGGTCAGAGTGGTGCCGAACCCGGTGCGCGTGTAGAAGCCGGGAATGCCCGCGCCACCGGCGCGCAGCCGCTCGGCGAGAGTGCCCTGGGGCACCAGCTCGAGTTCGAGTTCGCCGGCGAGCACCTGACGCTCGAACTCCTTGTTCTCACCCACATAGGAGGCCAGGACCTTTTTCACCTGCCGGGTCTTGAGCAAGATGCCCATGCCGAAGTCGTCCACGCCAGCATTGTTGCCGATGATGGTCAGCCCTTTCACGCCACGGTCGCGCAGCTCGGCGATTAAGTTCTCTGGAATGCCGCAGAGACCGAAGCCTCCGGCAGCGATCGTCATGTTATCGTGGAGCAACCCATCAAGGGCCGCCTTGGCGTTGGAGAATACTTTGCTCATGGGAAAAAGGGTGGTCGGGGCAAAAAAGTCACGGCATCGCAATGGCTGGTTTGGAGATCACTCAGGTGCATGCGCGGTGTTCCATTCCTTGAGCCGGTCAAGACTGCGGACAAAGGGTTTCAACCCAAACCAAAGGATGATCGCTGACGCCACTTGCGCGGTGGCAGTCACGATGGCCAGGGAATACCGCAGCATGGCGTCATCGTGAAAGAAGTAGTCAGTCACGACCGCGATCGCCGTGGGTCCGCAGCCGAGCCCGACCAACACATTGACGAAAAGGTAGAGCGCCCCTGCCTGTCCGCGCATGGGCGCGGGCATGATCTGCGTGATGGCCGCCGGTGCGCAGCCATAGGGTGCTGACATGAGAAACATCAAGGGCACCAGCAGCGCGAGCGCGAGCGTCGGGCTTTCCACCAGCGGAAATACTAGACTGATCGGAGCAGCGCAGATCGGGGCTAGCGACATGATACGCAGGTTAGCCTCGCGATGACCGCGCGACGCCAGGTAGTCTGCCAGTCGCCCGCCGCTGATGATGCCGATCGTTCCACACACCGCGAGGATGATGCCGAACTGAATGCCAATGTCTGCAGACGTCCAATGATGTGTGCGGACAAAAAACGTCGGTATCCACGCCTTCGAGCCATAGGTTGAAACGGCGAACAGTGAAATCCCCAGATTATGGCAGAGAAAGGTGACCTTATTCGCTTTGATATAGGCGATGACTTCCCGCAGTGGAGTCTCGACTTGTTGCAAGGCACCAGCGGCATCGCGCACCTGCCGCATGCCCCGGCGGATTGGCTCCCGAACGGTGAAAAGCAGGAGTGAGAAGACAATGCCGGGCAATCCCACCAGCAGGAAAATAATCTGCCACGGCCTGGTTTCTCCGATGATTGGCAAGGCCCACGATTCCTGCCCCGAGGCCAGCTTGATCACCACGCCACCCAGCAGCAGCGCGAGTCCTCCGCCCAGATAGATCCCGGTGCCGTAAACACTCAGCGCAGTCGCGCGGCGATGCGGTGGAAAGTAATCATAGATCAAGGAGTAGGCCGCTGGTGAGAGCGATGCCTCACCCAAGCCCACGCCGACCCGCATGAGCAACATCTGCCAGAAGTTCTTTGCCACTCCGCAGCCGGCAGTGAACAAGCTCCAGACGACAAAACCCACCGCGATCAATCCACGCCGGTTCTTGGTATCCGCCATGCGACCGAGGGGTATGCCGAAGAAGGTATAGGCCAACGCGAAAGCCGAGCCCATGAGCACGCTCATCTGCGTGTCATTGATATCCAGATCACGGCGAATCGGCCCGACCAGCAGGTTCAAGATGGTGCGATCAATGAACGAGAAAATATAGACGAACGTCAGCACCCCGACCACATACCAAGCATAGGATGCGGGCGGGTAGGGCGGCTCGGTGGGGTTGGATTTATTGTCGGACATTTCGGGATCAACATAGCTGCCTGGGATTGCAGTTGCAGGCAAGATGAATGGCAACTTCCAGCAGGTCTCATTCGAGATTGCGATGCTCCGAGCGGCTCACTAGACTGTGCTGATGAGCGATATCCATTTGCGAGAAAAAATTCTGACAGAACGCCTGTGCCTTGTGATCGGGGGCGGTTCGATTGCCCCTGGGTGGGGCATTGGACGGGCTATTTCGTTCGCCTACGCGAGAGCAGGTGCACGAGTCGCCGTCGCCGATTTCAACCTGCCATCCGCTGTGGAAACCGTGGAGATCATCCGCAGTGAAGGCGGCACGGCGGAGGCATTCCAAGTCGATGTCCTCGATGACACCTCGCTCGAGTCACTGGTGCGCGAGGTCACTGAGCGACTTGGGCCCATCGACGTGCTGCACAACAATGTCGGCTTGTCGAAAAGCGGCGATGCTCGCGATACCAGTGCGGCCGACTGGCGGCGCATCCAGGATGCCAATGTCACCTCTCTGCATGTGGCCGCGCAGGCCGTATTGCCCGGAATGATGGATCGCCGCCGCGGAGTCATCCTCACGACGTCCTCCATCGCCGCCCTCCGTCATTTGGGTTATTCATCGCTGGCCTATGCGGCCACGAAGGCTGCGGCGATTGCTTTCACGCGGACCCTCGCGATCGACTACGCCTCCTATGGGATCCGCGCCAATACCATCGTCGCGGGATTGATCGACACACCACGGATCGAAGTCGTCCTGCGCGGAGCCTACGCCGGATGCTCGCTGGAGGAGATGAAGGAACGGCGGCACAAGGTGGTGCCCTTGGGCCGCATGGGAACGGCTTGGGATATCGCCGAGGCTGCGGTGTTCCTTGCTTCGGATCGGGCCAGTTATATCACAGGGACGGAACTTGTGATTGACGGTGGGCTGAGCGCTACCGTGCCTCATTGATCGCGTTCAGGAACACTTCGTTTCAGTCCTCCACCAGACCAGCTTGGGAGGAAGTGACGAGCAACGCCGATAGCCACACACCCATCGCAAGCTTGCGCGTCGCAGCCTTGGCGCTAGTCTGCTGGCATGCCTGTTGCTACCCTCCCTCCTCGTCGTGCCGGTCGGCGCAGCCTGCCTATGAGCAGCCTGCGCGAGCCCGAGCCCGTGGCCGTGCTGGAGAACGGTGACCGTCTGACGGTGTCGGAGTTCATGCGCCGGTATGAGCGAATGAGACAGGTGAAGAAGGCTCAACTCATTGAAGGAATCGTCCATATGCCCTCACCCGTCCGCGCCCTCCAACACGCCAAACCAGATGGTCTCCTGCACGGATGGCTGTTCACGTATGCTCTGGAACATCCCGAACTGGAGTTCTATCCCAATGCTACCTTGCTGCTGGATGCCGACAACGCGCCGCAACCTGACTCCATCCTCTGCAGTGCCCCTTGCGAGGGCGGGCGCGTCTGGCTCGACGACAAGGGCTACCTTTGTGGCAAGCCTGAGCTGGTGTGCGAGGTCGCCGCAAGCACGGCGTCGGTGGATTTGCACGACAAACTGCGGGCCTACAGGCGCAATGGCATCCAAGAGTATCTGGTGTGGCTCACCACCGAGCAGAAGGTTCGCTGGTATCGCCTCGTGGATCAGGAGTATGTCGAGATCACAGAGGCCGGCGGCAAGCTCCGCAGCGAAGTCTTCCCCGGTCTCGTGCTGGATGTGAAGGCGCTGCTGAAGCACGATGGGCCGCGCGTGATCGCTGCCCTCAAGGCTCGGAAGCACTAGCTTCAGCCATCCTGAGGGCTGCCGATCCTCCTCGCGCCCACCGACTGGCGTGATCAGTGCATCTGGCCGCCACCCGCCACGCTGATGGCGAGGCCGGTGAGATAGTCGGATTCGGACGAAGCGAGGAACGCGGCCAGTGCGGATACGTCGTTGACTTCGGCCATGCGCCCGAGCGGCGAAAGCCCTGAGGCCCGTGTGATCAATGCGGCTCGTTGATCTTCGGGCGTGAGGTTCGAGGGCGCGAGGGCAGTGGCGATATCATCGATCCTCTCTGTGACGACGAGGCTCGGGCAGACCGCGTTCACATTGATGCCATGCGGGGCCAACTCTTGCGCTAGGCTTTGCGTGAAACCCACCACCGCGAACTTTGAGGCGCAATACGCGGCGTAACGCGCCGAGCCGTTCTTGCCGGCGGTCGAGGCGATATTGATGATCCTGCCCCCGCGAGCTGAGGTCGGGTCGGCGAGCATGGCGCGGGCCGCGGCCTGGCTGCAAAGGAAGGTGCCTTTGGCATTGATACGCTGCACTCGATCCCAATCCGCCTCGTCCAGTTCCACCACCGGCACGCGGTCGCGGCCAGCTCGGGCTGCGGCATTGTTAATCAGGATGTCGATCCGGCCAAAGGTTGCGATCACTTGGTCGATCATCGCCTGCACCTGGGTGGCGTCACCAATATCAGCAACGATCCCGACCGACCGCCGACCCAAGGCTTCGATTTCACCAACAACCTGGGCCATGCCTCCCCAACTGCTTCCTGGCGCCAATGCCGCGTGGATGTCGTTGACCGCCACGTCCGCCCCTTCCTGCGCGAGGCGCAGCGCGATGGCGCGGCCGATGCCACGCTCGCCACCGGCACCGGTGACTAATGCTACTTTTCCTTTTAGGTTATACATGGGCTTTCTTTGCTTCGGTATGCCAGATGTCGCCTTCGCCATAACTGAACCAACGGCTCGTCGTGACTTTTTGCTGTGTGAAGAATTGCACGCCCTCGCGGCCTTGCATGTGAAGGTCGCCGAAGAACGAATCGTTCCAACCGTTGAACGGAAACCACGCCATCGAAGCGGGCACACCGATGTTGATGCCGACCATGCCGCAGTTGACGCGATGCTTAAATTCACGCGCCGCCTTGCCGCTGCGCGTGAAGATGGCGGCACCGTTGCCGTAGAATGAGCGGTTCGCCAGCTCAATGGCTTGGTCCAAATCCTCCATGTGCATCACGTTCAGCACCGGGCCGAAAATCTCCTCCTTTGCCACCGTCATGCCGGTCTGGACGTGGTCGAGAATCGTCGCGCCGACGTAGAAACCATTGGGCGCTTCAGTGACTTTCACGCCGCGACCGTCGGCGGGTATCTTTGCGCCTTCCTTCACGCCGGCTTCGATCAATTCCAAAACACGGTCACGATGCTGACTTGTAATGACTGCGCCCATGTCGGGCTGCGTCTCGCGGTCGGTGGGACCGACCTTGATGCGCTTGGTGGCTTCGATGAGGGTGGGCAAAAGGGTCTTCTCCGCGCCGCCCACAACGACCGCCGTCGAGCCTGCCATGCAACGTTCGCCCGCACAACCAAACGCGGCTTCGATGACGCCGCGGGTGGAATTTTCCACGTCGGCATCGGGCATGAGGATGACGTAGTTCTTCGCGCCGCCATTGGACTGCACACGCTTGCCGTGCTTCGTGCCGGTTTCATAAATGTAGCGGGCAATCGGCGTGGAGCCGACGAATGAGATCGCTTTGACCTTCGGATGCGTCAGCAGCGCATCCACGACCTCGCGCCCGCCGTGGACGATATTCATCACACCTTTCGGCAGTCCGGCTTGTTCGAGCAGCTTGGCAATCTTGATGGCGGTGAGCGGAACTTTTTCGCTCGGCTTGAGGACGAACGTGTTGCCGCAAGCGATGGCGATGGGATACATCCACAACGGAACCATCGCGGGAAAATTGAAGGGCGTGATGCCGACACAAACGCCGAGTGGCTGGCGGATGGCTTCGCAATCAATGCCGCGCGCGATGTTCTCCAGCACATCGCCCATGAGCAACGATGGCACGCCGAGCGCGAACTCGATGACCTCCATGCCGCGTTTCACATCGCCACGCGATTCGACAAGTGTCTTGCCGTGCTCGCGCGTGTTACAACGGGCAATGTCCTCGAAATGATCTTCCACCAAGACCTTGAATCGTCCGAGAATCCGTGCGCGCTCGACAGGCGGCGTTTCCATCCACGCAGGAAACGCGGCGTGCGCGGCTTCGACAGCAGCGTTTGCGTCGGCAACAGAACCGACGGGACATTCCGCAATGGTTTCGCCGGTTGAAGGATTGAAAACGGGTGTGCCGCCGCCGTTGGTTGGGGTCCAGTCGCCGGCGATGAAATTGGGGCAGGGTTCGAGAGTTGTTGTCATGATGTTTAAAGGCTCGTCGCTGGTCCCTCCGGCGCGAGGAGGATCTGCATGTCGCTGAGATCCTTGCCGCCCACGGTGTGGGAGACAGTGGCACCGCGATACTCGAGCACGTCCAGAGCGTGCAGCGCGTTCACGATCATGTATTGCGTCGGCATGTCCTCCCACCGCGCCAGATGAAACTGCAGCTTTCCCTGCCCGCGCGACATCGATGTGACGACACGATTCGGCACCGCGATTGGCGTTAACACGGCGTATTGCACATCCGCTCGCCCCGGCTCGCCGGTCCGCGGCATATACTTGTAATGGAGCGTGCCTGCACTCTTGGCGGCGACGGCGTTGCCAGTGATTTGCTCAGCGCTGAGCGGTTGGAGTTGGCCCACCGAAAGGTCCATGAATCGGAAGCCATCCCAATTCGCCGCGCAGTGCAGCTCATCGTTGCGTGTCACGGGTTCGGGCAGGTCGGCGAAGATCTTCGAGTAACCCAGCTCTTCCCGTCCGGTGATGATTGGCTCCGTCAAGTTCTCCCAGAGCACCAGCAGGAAGCTGCCCGCCGTCAGACCTGCCTTGCCGTGATAGATGGCCGGAATCGTGACACCGAGCATGTTGTAGCCGCGACCCGCCAGCCACTCGATTTCCTTCATGTAAGTAGCCGTGACCGTCACCACCGGCTCAGCCCCGAGCGAAAACCCCGGCGGCAACAGAGCGCTCAATTGCTCTTGGCGGCTCAAGAAACTCACCGAGATGGCCGTGGTCTTCGGCGTGTCCTTGCAGGCAAAGCGCTGGCCATCGGGGCCACGGCGCGGACCAGTCGCCGGGCCGAAATGCGTTGGCATCCGATACAGTTCCGCAGGTTCAAACTGGTAAGACATTGGAGGAATTTGTGCAGGTTATTCGCTTGGCTAGATCTGAAACAATGGCCGGGACTATTGACGCGCCGCAGGTGTCTTGAGCCCGAGCAGCTCGCGAGCTTCCGCGACCGTTGCGAGTTTGCCTCCGAGTTCGCGGATGATCCGCACGGCTTTCTCGACCAGCGCTGCGTTGCTGGGCGCGAGTTCCCCCTTGGCCAGATAGACGGTGTCCTCCATGCCGATCCGACAGTGACCGCCGAGAATGAAGGCCTGCGCAAGCATGGGGAATGCGTGACGACCGGCACCGAAGGCCGCCCACTCGCAGTTTTTCGGTAACTGTGATTTGGCGAGTAACATCATCTCGGGCGTGGACGGCATGCCGTATTTGACGCCAGTGACGATCTGGAAAAGCGCCGGCACCTTCAACGTTCCATCCGCCACCAAGTCCTGCGCCAGCACCAGATCCCCGGTGTCGAAGACTTCCAACTCGGGCTTCACACCCGCAGCATACATGCGCTCTGCCATGAGTCTCACGTTGCGAGGGCTGTTAATCACCGCCCCACCGCCAAACCACATCGTATTGAGATCAAGTGTGCAGATCTCCGGCTGCAGCTCGACGATGTGCTCTGTGCGGATTTCCGGCGTCTTGAACAATGTCCCTGGAGCCGCGACGTCCGGTTGATCATCGCTCGGAAGGTATCGTCCGCCCGGACCGGTGGTCAGATTGATGATGAGATCGGTGTCGCTGGCGCGGATCTGCTTCACCACCTCGCGATAGTATTCGAGGTTCATGCTCGGGCGCCCCGTTTCCGGATCGCGCACATGGATATGACAGATCGCAGCCCCGGCTTTCGCCGCTCCGATGCACGCCTCGGCGATTTCAGCAGGTGTGACCGGCAGTGCGGGATTTTGCTCGCGCGTCGTAAACGACCCGGTCACGGCACAGGATAGGATGGTTGGCTTCATGTTAGTGGTTCTTTGCTCGTCTGCGTCACGCGCTGGTTAGGGTTCGGTCGCTGCGGGCTTCCGCACACTCCACGTCGAGGTGGCCGCCGCCGCCAGCGTTTCGTCAGCATCATACATCTTCGCCTCCAGGAAATGGGTGCGCTGCCCCTGGTGCAGGAAACGCGCCTCGCACCGAGCCACGGGGCCGCGGATGGGCGCGAAATACTGGGTCTTCATTTCAATCGTAGAGCCCGGCACGCCCAAGGTGTGCCGGAGCAGGTGCCCCATGCTCACGTCGAGCACGAACGCAGTCACACCGCCATGCAGACAGCCCTGCGGGTTGAACATGAAATCATGCACCGGGAACCGAACGATGCAGGCCGCGTCGAGATACGAGAACTCCAAGCTGTAAAACCGCGCCAGAAAGAAGGTCTCGAAACCCGGCTCGCTCTCACGGAGCGCGGTCTCGAACGCAAGGCGGGCGGGAGAGGAATCGAGAGGCATGGTCAAGGTGTTAGGTGTTCTTTGTTTCGCGCAAGAGTCACAGTTTTTTTGTTGGGTCAAGAAATTGTCATGGCGCGGCAAATCCGCCTCCATCGATAGCCGCGCCATCGCGATGGTGGCGCAACACGCTGAGACATCTCGCTGAAAACATCCCATAAGCCCCACCCCACCCGTGCGGCAGTAGCCACTGTTTTCCCTGGTATCAGGCCGCTCAACAGGTCTTGCCGCCCTGAAGCACGGACTCGGCGGAAGCGGCGTTCTTTGAAGAAGCGACGGTCGGTTTTCATGGGGCGGTTTTAGCCTGAGCGTAAACGCCTTTACTTTGTTGGCCACGAATCCCTCGCGCAAATGCGGGTGCTGCGGGTGTATTCGCCAACGTAATCATGAAGCACACCCTCACACTCAGCGCGGCACTCCTCTGCCTCGTGTCCTCCGTCTCCGCTGAGGATCGCAAGCCCGTCCTCGTCGAATCGAAGCGTATTTGGGACAAGGCCCAATACAACTCCTTCACCGATCTCACCCGCTTTCGGGACCAGTGGTTCTGCTGCTTCCGCGAAGGGATCGCTCACACGGCGGACATCGGGAAGGTGCGCGTCCTGCGTTCGCCCGATGGCGTCGCGTGGACTTCGGCAGCGCTCATCGAGGAGGACGACATTGATTTGCGCGACCCGAAGTTTTCGATCAAGCCGGATGGGCAGTTGATGATCATCGCGGGAGGTTTGACATACGACCTGTCGCAGAAACCCGCGCCGGTGAAGACGAAGCAACCGCGTGTGATGTTCTCCACCGACGGCCTCACCTGGACCAAGCCAGCCAAAGTTCTCGAAGAGGGACAGTGGCTCTGGCGCGTCGATTGGCATGAAGGCAAAGCTTATGGCATCAGCTATCCCTACAAGCGTGCCGAACACCCCGATCCCAAGGTGGCGGAAGCGGCGGAAACGAACGGCCCTGTGCCGCCCGGTCCTTATCCGTGGAAGGTGAAGCTGGTGACCAGCACCGACGGCTTGAAGTGGGAGACGGTGACCCACCTCGACGTGCCGGGCCGTCCCAACGAAGCCACCGTCCGCATCCGCCCCGATGGTGAAATGATCGCCATGGTGCGGCGGGAACGCGGCAACTACTTTGGCTGGATCGGCAGCAGCCGGCCGCCCTATCGCGAGTGGACATGGCATGAAACAGAGCACCGTTTTGGCGGGCCGAACTTCATCGTGCTGCCCGACAACTCGCTCATCGCGGCAGGCCGCAGCTTTCGGCAGCCTTACTCCACCGTCATCGCCAGCATGGACCGCGAGCACTACGACATCGCGCTGAGACTCCCCAGCGGCGGCACCGACACCGGCTACCCAGGCATGGTGTGGCACAACGATGAACTGTGGGTCAGCTACTATTCCAACCACGAAGACAAAGACGGCAATCCGCAACCCACCAGCCAAGAACACCAGCCGACCGCCATTTATCTAGCCCGTATCCGATTCACCAAATGAAACCCATCCTATTCCTGCTCACAGCCGTGGCGACCAGCTACGCTGGTCGCAGTGCATGCCGCTGAGAACATCGAGTGGCTCATCCAATACGACGCAAAAGCGCTTCCCGGCGCACCCTGGGCTGCCCTAGGCAAACCCGATGCGGAACTCGAAGAGGGTTCGCTTCATTTGAGCGATGACTCTAAAGACGACCTGGCCGCGTTCTAACTACAAACCCTCCGCACCTTGAATCCCCTTCAACCCTTAGCCGCAAACTTCCACTCTCATGCTTCCCTTCACCATGCCGCTCTTCCGACGTAGCGCGTTTGCAATGGCCGCCTTGCTAATACGGCTTGGCAGCGCCGATACTGCTGACTTCAACATCATGGACTTCAATGCCGTGCCGGATGGAGTCGCGTATTGCACCGAGGCCATTCAACAGGCTGTGGATAAAGCCGCCGCAGATGGCGCAGGCGTCGTGGTCATCCCCAAGGGACGCTTTCTCACGCGCCGCATCGAGTTGCGCAGCAATATCACGTTGCGCCTCAGCGAGGGCGCCCATTTGCTCGGACCGCCCACGCCGCAAGAGTATCAAGGGCAGCACTATCTGCTGTGGGCTCACGATGCTTCGAACATCACCATCACAGGGCCGGGAACCATCGACGGACAGGCTATAGACGATCCTTCCAATGCCTTTTGGACGGTGACCAAATCCGCCGGGCTGTTTTACAAGAAGCGCCCCGAGACCGAAAAGGCCGGGCTGTTCTTCCTCTTCTTCCGCAACTGCACCAACCTGCACTTCGAAGGCTTCACGCTGCAACATTCGCCCGGCTGGAGCATTCTAACGGAGTCCTTCGACCATGTGAGCTTCCAAGGCCTCACGCTCCGAAACTCGGTCTTTGGGCCAAACACCGATGGCCTTGATCTCGTCGGTTGCAGCCACGTCAGTATCGACCACTGCGCCATCACCACCTGCGACGACGCCATCGTGTTGAAGACCAACCCCAAGAACATGACCTGCGAGCATGTTCGCATCAGCCACTGCCAATTATCGAGTCCCAGTTACGGATTCAAAATCGGCACCGAGACAGCCGGCAAATTTGACGACATCGAACTCACCAATAGCACGATCACCGCCCCAGACGCCCGTGGCACGAGAGGTGGCGTCTCCCTACAATGCGTGGACGGCGGCAGCATCGAGCACGTCACGCTGAAGGATCTGCAACTCAGCGGAGCACGAGCGCCGATCTTCATCCGCCTGGGCGCTCGCCTGCGCTATGGGGCCAAACAACCGGGCGGCCTGCGTGATGTGCTCATCGAGAATCTCAAAGCCACCTCACCCCAAGCCCGCGATTGGAGTTCCTCCATCGCGGGACTGCCAGATCATCCCGTGGAGAACCTCACGCTCAAAGGCATCGACCTCACCGTCACCGGTAGCCAGTCCGCCGACAAAGCCCAACGTGAAGTGCCCGAGGAAGCCACCAAATACCCCGACGCCCAAATGTTTGGCGACCTGCCCTCCTTTGGCTTCTATCTTCGCCACGTCAAAGGCCTGAAGCTCGAGAACGTGCGCATCACCTGCGTCAAACCCGATGCCCGCCCCGCCCTCGTCTGTGACAACGTCGCAGGTCTCGTCCTGGATCAAGTCCAAGTCGCACCAGGTCACGGTCCAGCCGTCGAACCCGCCGCACCCATGTTGCAATCGCGTGGAAGCACCTCGACCAAAGTCACGCAAGCGAAGAGCGATGACGGTGTATTCACGCTCACCACTCAGGCGTCTGCGCCATGATCTGAAGACGCTAAAACCAGATACGTTTGCCAATCAGCGACCGCCAGGGCCGACTTCCACATGTCAGAGAAGTTTGCTAAGCGATGGGGGACGCGCCAGTGATGCGAAACACAAGCCAGCTCCATAAGCGCTAACTTAGTAGAAGTTTGATGCGCGGAACTCTTGTGCGTCTGCCCTCGGCTAGATCCTTTTGCAGGTCGTGCCAGTTTTCGAGACAGTCCTTGATCTGCAACCTGGGCCAGAGCGCATCGCGCAGCAGATTGAGCAACACCTCGCCCTCACGCCAGAAACTCCGCTGGCGAGTCTTGTTCCAGCCAACGTCCGCCCCAGGGGGAAAGGGCCGCCGCGTGGCGTTGCATCTTCTCGCTGAGCAGCGCGATGAGCAGCTTCCCATACACCCACGCTCGACTCGATGCCGCGTCGCGTTTGGGCATGTGTCCGACGTCTCCGAGTGATTTGAGCCGTTTGAATGCCAGCTCGATCTGCCAGCGCACGCGATACCATTCAAGCACCTCGGACGCGCTCAGGATGTCCTCGCCCACCGTGGTGAGCACCACGATCCAGCCGCTGTGCTCCAGGGTCACCTCGCGCAGCGTGTTTTGTTTGCGCGTGGCGCGTTGCTTGAGTTTGCGCACCGCCAGCGCACTTGCTTCGATGCTCTTGCGCACGGCGCAAAGCCGCGCGGGGATGCGTTCTTTGCTACCCTTTGGCGCAGGCAGCCAGACGCACAGGGCGCCGACTTGTCCGGGTTTACTGAGGCACCCGAGCCAGTCGAGCAACACCACCGGGCTGCCATCGGCGAGTTCCAACGGTGTGCTCTGATCGTTGAGCCGCACGATGACGCTGCCGCCGTGCCGATGCACATGGTCGATGCCGGCGAGATGACTGAAGCCTCGATCAGCCAGCAGGCAGTCGCCGCGTTTGATGGCGAAGTATTTGAGTGACTCGCCATTGCCTGCACCCTTGGCCGAGGTGAGCCGGAAGCAATCGCACTGCCAGTCGGGCACGCGCAGGCTGTAGAGCACGCGCCACTGACTGCCGGTGTCGCCGGGCTCCTTGATGATGGTGCTGTCCACCAGCCGCATGCGCAGGCCGCGGTGCATTTGGGGCAGGCTCATGCCACTGTCCTTGAGCAAGCCTGCGCAAAGCTCGCGCAACCAACCCTCACAAGCGCGGAGCTTTTTGAGCAGCGCCACATCAGACATGCTGACCCAGCCCGCAGCCTTGGCCACCGCCGAGGTGGTGCGCAGCGAACAACCATGTGCGATGTGCAGCAACAAGGTGCGCAGCAAGCTGCTCACCGAGGTGGCGCCGCGCAGACGGCGCACACCGCCGGAGGTCTTGGCCAGCTCTTGCCAGTCTGCGGGCAAGAGCGTTAGCAGGTAGTCCCAGTTCCCATCAGTGAGTTCATGGTTCCGGGTAGAGCCGCCCGTTGCCGGGCGGCTCCCCCACAGACCCGTGCTAGCCCAATTAAGGCACACGGTTCCTCAGATCAGGATTTCGCGTTATAGATGGAATGCACGACCCTGGGCGGTGGCAG
>NZ_JBJXFV010000066.1:0-142112 GCF_046154365.1 Prosthecobacter sp. | reverse complement strand
GAGCGATGCGCTGATCTCTTTGCGTGCGCTTTACCTGACGCCCTCACGCTGGAACCACTTCTGGCAACAGCACTCCCAGCCGTCTGCTTCTTCGCTTTAATCTACATCATTCCGGCGACGCACCCGTGGTCAAGGCAACACCGAAGCCGCCGACGGTGCGCTCTTGAAGCTCAAACTGCTCCGCAGTGAACACCGCAAGGCCGAGAAGGAGCGCACCGAGCGCGTCCGCCAGGAAAACGCCGCCCGCGTGCCTGCCCTCGCCGCCGAAGGCCAGCGACGGCTCGAAGAAAAGCGTGAGCAAGCCGCCGCGATGAAGAGCGACATGCCCGCAGATCAAGAGTTCGTGCTCGTCAGCGGCCTACCCCGCAGCGGCACCAGCCTCATGATGCAGATGCTTCGCGCCGGTGGCATGGAACTCATGCACGATGGCAAACGCGAGGCCGACATCGACAATCCCGAAGGCTACTGGGAGTGGGAGGACATCAAAAACCTGCCCAAACGCCCGCTGCTCATCGAGCAGGCCCACGGCAAGGCCACCAAGGTCATCAGCGCCCTGCTGCCGAACCTGCCGCCGAAGCACAAGTACAAGATCATCTTCATGACCCGGCCCGTGCAGGAGGTCGTCGCCAGCCAGTGGCAGATGCTGGAGCACAAGGGCACGAACCCGAAGACCGAGCACCTCGAAACCGCGCAGCAAAAGCACGCGCTCGAAATCCTCACCGTGCTGCGCCAACACCCGCGCGTGAGTTTGTTGGAGGTGGAATACCCTGCCCTCGTCCGCGATCCGCAGGCCGGAGCGAACCGCATTGCCGAGTTTCTCGGCAACGAACGCCTGCCGCAGCGCCAGGCGATGCCCGCCGTTGTCAAACCGCAGCTCCATCGTCAGCGCAGCGCATGAAACCGGTGCTCTGGCTTTTCGGCCTGCCATCCTCGGGCAAAACGACGCTCTCACGGGACTTGCGTGATCATCTGCAAGCCGCAGGCACTCCCGTCGTGCTCCTTGATGGCGATGACCTCCGCTCCGGCCTCTGCGCCGATCTCGGCTATAGCGATGCCGACCGCAGCGAAAACCTGCGCCGCGCCGGGCATCTTGCCCAATTGCTCGCTGCGCAAGGTAACACAGTGATCTGTGCGTTCGTGACACCCAAAGAGCACCACCGCGAGCTGGTGAGGCAGATTCTTGGCGAACGCGTGAAATTCATCCACATCGACTGCCCACTGGAAGTCTGCGTCGCCCGCGATGTCAAAGGTCTCTACGCCAAAGCCGCCGCCCAGCAGATGACGGGCACGCAGGATGGCTTTGAAGCGCCCTTGCGTGCTGACCTCGGCATCCGCACCGACAACACCACCGTGCCACGCGCGCTCGACCGCCTCCTTGCGGCCTTGAAAGAACCCTGATTCCGTCTTTGACAGAGGTTAGGAGGCGTGTAGTTTCGCGCCCCTTTTCCCCCAGGGAACCGTCGCTATGCCAACCACACAAGTCATTCTCAAAGAACAAATCAAAGGTCTCGGAGCCGAAGCCGATGTCGTCAAGGTGAAGCGCGGCTTTGCCCGTAACTTCCTGCTGCCCCAGGGCAAGGCTTATGAAGCCACCAAAGGCAATCTCCGCTACACCGAGCGCCTCAAGGCTGTGCGTGCCGAGCGTGAAGCCAAGGAAACCCTCGAGGCCGAAAAGCTGGCCGCCAAGCTCAAGAAGCTGAAGCTGAAGCTCACCCTCTCCACCGGTCAGGGCGGCAAGGCCTTCGGTTCCATCACCACCATCGACATCGCCAAGGCTATCACCGAGGAAACGAAGCTGGAGATCGACCGTCACATGATCGTGCTGGAAAAGCCGATCAAGAGCACCGGCAACTTCGAAATCCTCGTCAAACTCGGCCACGAAGTCACCGCCACCGTCAAGCTGGCCGTCTCCTCCGCAGGCGCTCCGGCTCCGGCCGAAGGTGAAGACGCCGCTGATTAAGCGTTATCCATTCATTGTTCTCACGAGGCCGCACTTCACCGTGCGGCTTCGTTGTTTTCGGGGTTCAGCGGCAAAAATCACCCCCCGATGGCAAACATGCGAAAGAGCGTGGTTGAAACGTGGTATTGAAACGGACATTCTGCGCTTCGTTTGAAGCATTCCAACTCCACCACCATGAAGAAATACAACGTCGGGATCATCGGTTACGGCTGGGCCGCCAGCGCTCACATTGAAGCCATCAACAAAACCAAACAGGGCCAGGTCACCGCGATCTATTCCTCCCGCAAGCTGGACGATGCGGAATTGAGCGCCAAGCACGGCATGCCGATCAAGAGCTACCAGAACCTCGACGAGATGCTGGCCAATCCCGACATCCATGTCGTGGACATCTCCAGCTATCCCAGCCAGCACCGCAACCAAGCGGTGGCCGCGGCGAATGCGAAGAAGCACATCATCCTCGAAAAGCCGATGGCGAACTCATTGCAGGAAGTGCGCGAGATCGCCGCCGCCGCCAAAGCGAACGGTGTGAAGGGCTGCGTCTGCTTTGAGTGCCGCTTTTCGAATCAGTTCCAGGTCACCAAGGCACTCATCGACGAAGGCCTGCTTGGCAGCCTGCATTATGGCGAGGTCGATTATTACCACGGCATTGGTCCCTGGTACGGGCAGTTCCGCTGGAACACCGGCAAGAAAGACGGCGGCAGCGCCCTGCTCACCGCCGGCTGTCATGCGCTTGATGCGCTGCTCATGGTCATGGGCAACGAAGTCGAAAGCGTCAGCAGCTTCTCCACCAAGTCCAAGAGCGACATCTTCAAGCCCTACGAGTACGACACCACCAGCGTCACGATCATCAACTTCAAGAACGGCAGCGTCGGCAAGTCCGCCGCTGTGGTGGACTGCCTGCAGCCCTACTACTTCCACACCCACCTCTGTGGCAGCCAGGGCAGCGTGCTGGATGACAAATTCCACTCCATGAAGCTGCACACCGACAAGCACGCCTGGAGTAAACTCTCCATGAAGATGCTCGATTCCGGCGACGTGAGCGACCACCCCTATGAGACGCAGTTCCAGGCCTTCTTTGATGCTCTCGATGAAGGCAAGGACATGCCCCTCACCAGCTTCACCGAATCCCTCAAGAGCTTCGAAGTCATCTTCGCCTCCGACAAGAGCGCCGAGCAAGGCGGCAAGCCGGTGCGCATCGCCGATCTCGGCTAGGTTTGGGGCACCCGTGATGGGTTAGAAGTTATGGGTGCGGACAACGCATCACTTCTAACTCATCCCCCACCTGTCACGCATCGTCTCCTGCGCCACGGACACCGCTCCACTGTTAAGGCTGGCAGCAGCTCTACAACGGCATCGACTTCCGCGGCTGGAAAATCCGCACGGAAGCCGACTGTGGGACCAATTTTGATCCTGCCTAGAAGCTGCCAATCACTTCTTTGCCGCTTCGGCACGATTCTGAATGTAGGTGCTGCGGGCGGAGAGATAGGGATCGACGGCATCCTTGGTGGCGGTGTCGTAGGTGTCCAACTGGTCGGGCAACGAGCGCAGCGTGTTGGCGGCGGGCGGGACGGTGGTCCAGTCGTGCTTGGACCTGTCGCCATACCAGTACAAATAGGGCCAATTGATGGGATTGAGCGCGTAGTCGCCAACCATGCCAACGGTGTCACGCATGCTGCTGGGGCCGAGCAATGGCAGGACGATGTAGGCGCCATGGCCGATGCCCCACTTGGCAAAGGTCTGCGCGGTGTCTTCCGCCGGGACGTTGGCGAGCGCAGGGATTCTCTCCGCCGGACGGAAGATGCCGCCGATACCGCCGACGGTGTTGACGACGAATTTGCCCGTCTCCTGACCGGCACGCTTGAACTTGCCCTGCAGGGCGCAATTCACGAAGCGGACGGGGAACTTGACGTTCTCAAAGGCGTTGTCGATGCCCTTGCGCACGGGTTTGGGCATGAGCAATTCGTAGCCCTTCGAGATCGGGCGGAAGATAAAGGTGTAAAGCTGGTGATTGAACCAGAACGTCCCGCGATTAACCCGCTCCAGTGGATCGGCGACTGCCGCAGTCTCATAATCATCCAAGTCATCGGCGGCGGACCGAGCGGCTTTGGCGGCGGCCTTGCCTTTGCCTGCAACGGCCACAGAGGCGGCGGGAGAGGCCGGGGTGGCGGCAGATTTCGAAGCGGAGGAGCAGTCGGTCAGCAGCGGAGCCACTGCCAGCAACAGGAGATGAGTAAGTGTGTTAGATTTCATTGTGGGCGGGAGACGGACTGAGTAAGAGAGCTTATCACGGCGTTTGCGCCACCTTTTTTAAACTGGGCATCCAATTGACTGCGATAGTTGGCAATGAGACTGACCCCCTCGATCACCACATCGGCAATGCGCCAGCCTTCCACCTGCTCCATGCGGTAGATGACCGTGTATTGGCTGCCTTTGTACACCATGCTAGTGGGGACATCGACACGGCCGGCGGCGGGAGACACCGGGTTCAGGTAGGTGATGGCCGGATGCTCCCCGGGGGTGAATTTGTTGCTGTAGCTGCGGATGATGAGCGTCGTGAACAGTTGAGTGGCCTGCTTCTGCTGGACCGGCGTGAACTGCCGCCAGCCGGGACCGACGGCACGCTTGGTCATCGTCTCAAAGCTCACCTGCCGCTGCAGCACCGGCCGCAGGCTCTCGGCCAGGGTGCCACGCGTGGAGCGGTCGGCGACGGCGAGCACTTCATTCACCGCCGTTTTGAGACGCGTCTGCGCTTCGGCGAGCTGGGCGGAGAGGGTCAGCGGCGAAGCGACCATGAGGAGGGTGAGGAGCGAGCGGAGGGTCATGGAACAGGTTCTTTTTCGTCTTTTGCTTTTTCAACACTACCAAAGGCCATCTTCCCGATCAAGGACTCAAGATCGACGGAGGATTCCGTCATGGTGATCCGTGCGCCGGTTTCAAGATACGTTTCATCCGCGCCAGGAGCAAGCGCCACATACTTGTCGCCGATGAGGCCGGTGGTTTTGATGGATGCCATGGTGTCTGTCGGCAGCTTCAGGCCAGCGAGCACACGCAGCGTGACCATGGCGCTGTAGTCCGTGTCATCCACGCGGATACCTTCGACGCGACCGACGGGCACGCCGGCCACCAGCACGCTGCTGCCGGCGTTTAGACCACCGGCATTGGCAAAGCGGGCTTCGATCACATAGGTGTCGCCACCGATCAACGATCCAGAGCCGAGTTTGACGGTCAGATAGGCGACGGCGGCGATGCCCATGAGCACAAAGGCGCCAACGAAAAGTTCCAGCTTGGTTTGTTTCATGAGTCTTCGGAGTGGAGGGCTTCGCCGCGACGAATGGCAGCAAGGGTGCTGCCAAGTGCGGCCGCGCTGTCACGAAAATCGCACACCACCGGGGTGGTGGAGGCGGAAAATTCAGCAGGAGTCCCTTCAAAGCACATCCGCCCCTTGTCAAGCAGCGCCACACGATCGCTGGCGATCAGCGCCTCCGTCAGGTCATGGGTGACAACGAGCGCTGTGAAGCCGAACAGTCGCTGATACTTGGCGATCATGGCAAAGACTGCGTTGCGCCGCAGCGGATCGAGTCCGGCGGTGGGCTCGTCGAACAGCACCAACTCTGGCCGCGTCACAATCGCCCGCGCGAGGGCCAGACGTTTCTGCATGCCGCCAGAAAGCTGGCTGGGATAACGATCCTGAAACATATCGAGTTCGAGCTGGCGCAGGGCCTCCAGGCTGCGCTCACGAATCTCCTTGTCGGACAGATCGGTGGTTTGTTCCAGCGGCAGCGCCACATTTTCCAGCGCGGTCAGCGAATCGAACAACGCGTTGCTCTGAAAGAGGAAACTGCAACGGCGGCGGAACTCGGCACGGGCGGCGGCATCATCCATGTTGAGCGGACGACCATCAAAACGGATGATCCCCTCGTCCGGCCGAATCACGTCGGCCAGGCATTTCAGCAGCACCGATTTGCCAGTCCCGCTGCGGCCCAGCACCGTGACTAGACTGCCACGCGGCACGTCGAGGCTCGCACCGGCGAGCACGACGTTGTCATCGAAGCGCTTGTGCAGGCCTTCGATGTGCAGCAGCAGATTGTGTGTGTCGGCACCCATGATCAGACCAGGAACGAAGTGATGACGTAATCAGCCGCCAGCACAATGATGCTCGACTGCACCACAGCGCGGGTGGTGGAGGCGCTGACCGCACGCGCGCCCGTGGCCGAGGTACAACGATGCGCATTGAAACCGTGATAGGCGCACAGGGCGATGGTCAGCAGGCCAAAGGTAGCGGCCTTCGTGAAGCACTCCCGCACATCCTGCGACTCGATGGCCCGCTCCACCGATGACCAATAAACGCCCGGTTCCAGTCCCAGCAGCAGCGAACCAGACAGATTGCCGCCCCACAGCCCGACAGTGATGAACAACGCTGTCTGCATCGGATAGACCACCAGTGCCGCGAGCAAACGCGGGGTCACGAGATATGCATGACTGCTCACACCCATCGTCTCCAGCGCGGCGATCTGCTCCGTGTTGCGCTGGATGCCCAGCTCGGCGGCCAGTGCGGAACCCGCCTGCCCCACGAGCATCAGCGCGGCCAGCACCGGCCCCAGTTCACGCACAAGACTGAGCGACACCAGCGTGCCGAGCAAACTCTCAGAACCAAAGCGGTTGAGCACATAATACCCCTGCAAGCCGAGCACCAGTCCGGTGAACAGGCCCACAATCAGGATCACCGGCAGACAACGCACCCCCTGCTCAAAGCCAGCGCGAACAATGCGCCGCCCCAGGCGTCTGGAGCCGATGGCAGAACGAAATGAACGCCCGGTAAACAAGGCGAAGTCGCCCAGTTCATGGACGATGGAAAGAGTGTGACTGCCAACCGCGCGCAACATGCAATGACAGCAACCCTCGTTCAGCCGACGGTATTATGCAAACAGGCACAAGCCTCGAACCCAACAAAGATGATCGCGATCACCCTTCCCGAATTTTCCCGGCCAGAGAATCGAGCGTGCGCTTGAAGTCGTTGGAAGCGTTGAGGTTGTTGGTGACGACTTTGCAGGCGTGGATGACGGTCCCGTGATCACGCCCGCCAAATTCATCGCCAATCTGTACGAGTGGCAGCTTGGTGAGGGTGCGTGTGAGGTACATCGCCACCTGACGGGCTTCGGCGATGTTTTTGGGACGCCGCGGGCCGGTGAGATCGCTAACACGCAGATCGTAGTGCGTGGCGATGATGCGCTGAATGCGGTCCACCGTGACGGTCTTCGATTTATCTTCGTCGATCACGTCATGCAGCAGTGTGGCGAGGGCGGATTCGGTGGCGACAGCACCTTCGAGCGAAACGTGTGCAGCGACGCGCATGAGCGCGCCTTCGAGCTTGCGGACGTTGGCGCGGATGTGCTGCGCCATGAAGTCGAGAATCCAGGAATCGAGCGAGACATTGAAGTCACTCTGCTTGCGGCGCAGGATGGCAATGCGGGTTTCGAAATCCGGCACCTGAATCTGCGTGGCGAGACCCCACTCAAAGCGTGACACGAGGCGGCTTTCGAGATTTTTGATCTCGCTGGGCGGACGGTCGCTGGCGAGCACGATCTGCTTCGCGTTGTTGAAGAGTTCGTTGAAGGTGTGGAAGAATTCCTCCTGTGTGCTGTCCTTTCCCTCGAAGAAATGCACGTCGTCGATGAGCAGGACGTCGAGTTTGCGGAATTTTTGACGAAACTGGCTGAAGGTCTGCTTTTTGATGGCGTCCACGAATTCATTCGTGAACTGCTCGGAGGTAACGTAGCGCACATTGGCGCGTGGCTTGCGCGCGAGCACCTCCTGGCCGATGGCCTGCATGAGATGCGTCTTGCCGAGGCCGGTGGGGCCGTAAAAGAACAGCGGATTGTAGATGCGGCCCGGTTTTTCAGCGACCGCACGAGCGACGGCGACGGAATAGCTGCTGTTGGTGCCGATGACGTAGCTGTCGAAGTTGAACTTCGCATTCAAGCCAGCCTCGCTGAAGAAACGGATTGGCGCCGAGTCTGGGGCATTGACGCGAGCGGCCTTGAGTTCCGGCAGCGGCGCAAACGATGCGGCGGCGGGCAAGGGTTCAGTGGCGACGTGGAACTCAATGATCGCAGGCACGCCAGTGATCTCGGCCACGGCATCGGCGACGGCGACGGTGTGATTGCTTTCGATCCAGAGCTGATGAATCGGATTCGGCACGGTGATGATGAAGCGGCCATCATCGGCGAGACGTGCGGAGGTGCCGCTGAAGCAGCGCTGGAAGTTGTCGCCGCCGAGGCGCTTTACGAGCACCTCACACACGCGTTCCCACACTGTGGGAACGACCGTGAACAGTTCCGTGTGCGCCTGATGAACTGATCCATTATGGGAAGGTTGATTCGTGCTTTCATCGTGGCGCGCCATGTTGGGAGTGAGGTCGAAAGTGGGGTTGGGAAGTGGTGTCGAAAGAGATTCAATGGAGCAATCGAGAGCACATTGAACATCTTTTTAAATGACCACGCTTTGTATGACGAAACCGTCACCACTCACAAGCTCTTCTTCGATATATTTTTTGAAATCTCTATGCATAACGATGATATTTTTTGAAATCGTTTGCGCTTGGATGTGAAGATGTGCGCATTCGTGCGTGAACAAGCTGTGTACAGCTTGAGAACAACTGTGTGCAACTGCGATCAGGCACGCAAATTGCGTGCAGCTTCAATGCGCCTGCTTCACATGCTCGCCGAGCAGATCGCGGCCGAAATCGCCGTCGAAACTGCGCCACACGCTGTGAACGTGGTTGGCGTCGTTCTGCGTGTTGTCATACTCTATAAGGAAGGTCTTGCCCTGAACGCGGTAATAATGCGGTTCGCCGCGTTCCTTGCCACCAGCCCAGGCAAAATAAACCGGGCCGCTGCTTTTGATCTCGGCGCGGGCCGCTTCGGCGATTTCAGGTCGCAGGCGTTCGAGATATTCGGCGATGAGACGTGTGAGCATGGCCTGCTGCTTCTCATTGAGTTCCGAATTCGCGAGACCGGCGGGTGACAGTGCGCTGACCTTGTGTTCAGCAGCGGTGATCATCTCTTTGGGAGCCACCTCGGCGACGAAGACGGTCTTGAACTGCTCTGGAGTGAGTGATTTGACCAGTTCACGGCCCAGTTCCTCTTCCACAGCAAGCACCCGCAGTCCAGTGAGCGGTCCCTGACGGATTTCACCAGGGTTCGTGCCCATGAACGCCGGCGTGGCACGGAGAAGCTGCGCGTCCTTGATGGTGAAGTTCAGTGAGAGGTGATGACCTTCGACACGCCAGCCCCAGAGGCCTTTGTCCGCCGGTTCACCAAAAATGGAGACAAAATATTTCTCAGGATCACGCTTTTCACGCGTGGCAGCACGTTTGGACTCATCCGCACCCTCGATTTGATACAGCACTTCCTCGAGGCTCATGATGGTGACGGCTTTCGCGGAGCCGCTGAAACTGAGGCCGGTGTTTAATAGCGCATGCGCCAGCAGTTGCTGCTGCGGCGTCATTTCTTTCATGGGCAGCCCTTTGCGCTCGCGCGGGATGAAATGCCAGTTCTCACGCTCCTCGGCGGCAAAGTCGAAGCTGGCTTTGGCTTTTTGTTCGGGCGTAAGCGCAGCGAGGAACACTTTGGCGATGGCTGCCATCTGCGTGCCTGCCTCATGCGCATTGGCCGTAGATGTGAGGCTGGCAAGTGCAAGGCTGAGGCCGAAAAGCGGAACAGTGAAGCGCAGAGGGAGGTGCATGGTGGTGAATCGTCGTGATTGAGTCGGGGGGCAAGTCGAACGCTGGCAGAATCAGCGGTTTGTCATTGATCCTCATCATTTTTCATCCGGCATGCGCCGAGACGTTGACACTTTCCAGCGCGAGGTTGTAGTCTGGGCATTAACGAAAAATACCGCTCTCACGTCCCACCCGCCACGCAGATACGAATTCATGTACTCCAATGAAGCATACTTACTCGAACAGCTCCAGGAATCCGGACTGCTGACCGAACGTGACATCCAGCAGGCAAAAAGCGGCCTGAAACCCGGCGAGAGCGTCATCAGTGTGCTGATCAAGATGGGAACCGTCTCGGACGAGCAGATCGCCCAGATGGTGGCGGTCAGCTCCGGCATGGAGTACGTCGATCTGAACGGCTTTGAACCGCATGGCGGGCTGAAGGCGCTGGTACGTCTCGATGTGGCATTGAAATACAAGATCGCACCGTTGGGATCGAATGGCAGCACTTTGCAGATCGTCGTGGCTGATCCGTATGATTTTGAAACACTGGATGCGCTGCCGCATGTGCTGCAGCCGGACATTGAGTACTACTGCTCCACACCTGCGCTCATCAAAACGCTCCAGGCCAACATCTATGGCAATGAGGCGGTGATGGGAACCATCAAGGCCAAGAACGCCGACGGCACCGCAGGCGATGACGACGCCCCAGTCATCCGGCTGGTGACGAACCTGCTGATGGAGGCGTTCAAGCAAAAAGCCTCCGACATTCACATTGAGCCACTGGAAAAAGATATTCGTATCCGCTACCGCATGGACGGCGTGCTGATCGATGTGGAGCATCATCCGAAACGCCTGCATTCCGCGATCATCGGCCGCATCAAAATCATGACCGGCTCGATGCAGTTGGATGAAAAGCGCATCCCGCAGGACGGTCGCATCCAGATGTCCTACAATGAAAAGGAGATCGACATGCGCGTGTCCATCATCCCGACGAACAACGGCGAAAGCGTCGTCATGCGTGTGCTCGACAAGAGCAGCCTGAAGCTCGGACTCGTGGACCTGGGCTTCCTCAGTGATGATCAGGCCAGCTTTGAGCAGCTCATCACGTTGCCAGACGGCATCATCCTCGTCACCGGACCGACCGGCTCTGGCAAAACGACCACGCTTTATGCCTGCCTGAACTTCATCAACCGCCCGGACCGCAAGATCATCACAGTCGAAGACCCGGTCGAATATGAGCTGGCGGGCATCAACCAAGTCATGGTGAAAGAGGATATCGGCATGACCTTCGCCGCCGCACTGCGCGCCATGCTGCGTCAGGCGCCGAACATCATCATGCTGGGAGAAATTCGCGACTTGGAAACGGCCTCCATTGCCATCCAGGCCTCACTCACCGGCCATCTTGTCTTTAGTACGCTGCACACCAATGATGCGCCGAGCGCCGTGGCACGTCTCAGCGACATCGGCGTGAAGCCATTCCTCACCGCCTCCGCCGTGCGGGCGATCGAGGCGCAGCGGCTGGTACGCAAGCTGTGCGCCGACTGCAAATCCCCCACCTCTCTCAGTGATCGTGAACTGCGGGCGCTGGGGCTGGAAGCCTCCCAGCTGTTTGAAGCGACCGTCAACGGTGCCAACGGTTGTTCCAAGTGCCGGCAGGGCGGCTATCGCGGTCGCATGTCCCTCGTGGAGATTTTCAAAATCGACGACGAGGTGCGTAACATGATCAACCAGCAGCTCACCACACCGCAGCTCCGCAAGCGCGCGCGTGAACTGGGCATGCGCACTCTGCGTGAGGACGGCATCCGCAAGGTGCTTTCCGGCATGACCACCGCCGAAGAAGTGATCGAGGCCACGATGTCCGACGCCGATTGAGTTTCACCGGCACCCCCAACTGAATTCCATTCCTTACAGACGACTATGACACCTCAGAATGTGGTAGAGATGCTCGAAAACCGGGGCGTTATCGACAAAGGTCTCGCCTATGACATTGAGCAAGATGCCGTGCAGAACGGCAAGGACATCGTCCAGGTGCTGCTGGCGTACGGCATTTACACCAACGAAGACGAGTTTTGGGCACAGGTGGCCGATGAACTTGGCGCGGACCATTTCGACCTCGACAACTTCGAGCCACCGCCGTCCGTCCTCGCGCTGATCCCGGCGGGCATGGCACGTCTGTACGGTGCGTTTCCGATCACCCTGGACGGCCAGGGGCTGCACGTTGCCTTCACTGATCCGCTCAATCCGCAGCTCGTCGAAGACCTGCGCTTCGGCCTGGAAAAAACCATCGTGCCAGTGGTCGCACGCCGCAGCCAGGTGCAGACCTTGATTGAAAAGCACTACGGCAGCGGCGCACCGAGCATTGATGAAATTTTCGGCCAGCTCGGCAAGGGCGGTAAAGACGGCGGTGCCTCGCCTGAAATGGAGGCAAACTCCGCACCCATCGTGAAATTCGTCGATCTCGTGATGCACCAGGCCATCAAAGAGCGTGCGAGCGACATTCACTTCGAGCCGTTCGAGCGCGAGTTCAAAATCCGCTACCGCGTGGACGGTGCGCTCTATGAAATGGCCCCGCCGCCGATCCATCTCGGCACCTCCATCATTTCGCGCGTCAAGGTCATGGCGAACATGAACATCGCCGAGCGCCGCATCCCGCAGGACGGCCGCATCATGACCACCGTGGGCGGCAAGCCGGTGGACATGCGTGTTAACTCGCTGCCCACGCAGCATGGCGAATCGGTGGTGCTCCGCGTGTTGGACCGTTCCTCGGTGAACCTCGATCTCGAAGTGCTCGGCATGCAGCCATTCCTCTTCGACTACATCGTGGAGACGATCAACAAGCCCAACGGCATCTTCATCGTCACCGGCCCTACCGGTGCGGGGAAAACCACCACGCTGTACGCCTGCCTGCGCCGGATCAACACCATCGACTGCAAGCTGATCACCGCTGAAGACCCCGTCGAATACGAATTGGATGGCGTGATGCAGGTGCCGATCAACGACGCCGTGGGCCTCACGTTTGCCAAGGCGTTGCGCTCCTTCCTGCGTCAAGACCCTGACCGCATCATGGTCGGCGAAATGCGCGACCTCGAAACCGCGCAGATTGCGATTCAGGCGTCTCTCACCGGCCACTTGGTGCTCAGCACGCTGCACACCAACGATTCCGCCGGTGCCGTGACTCGTCTGGTCGATATGGGCGTGGAGCCGTTCCTCGTGTCCGCCACGTTGGAAGGCGTGCTCGCGCAACGCCTGCTGCGCACCATCTGCAAAAGCTGCCGCTCACCGTATGAGCCGAGCCTGCACATCCTCAACCAGCTCAACCTCTCCCCTGAAGATCTCGGCGGAAAACATTTCTACACCGGCTCCGGCTGCTCAACCTGCGGCAGCAGCGGCTACAAAGGCCGCAAGGGCATCTATGAACTGCTGGATGTCTCCGACCCCATCCGCGAACTCATCACCGGTCGCGCCCCATCTCTCGTGCTGCGCCAGAAGGCCATCGAGCTGGGCATGGTCACCCTGCGCGAAGACGGCCTGCGTGGCATCTACAATGGTGAAACGACCATTGAAGAAGTCCTGAAGTACACCTGATTGCTCAAGACCATCCGGATCGGCCTGTTCGAGTGCATCCTTGCACATTATTTGATGGACAGGACGCCCGCCGCCCCGGTATTCTCAATTTACCTGAACAAACGCCGCCACGACACGCCCTATGCCCAAGTTTCATTACATTGCCCTGGATCAAAACGGCCAGGAAACCGCCGGAGACCTTGATGCCGCTTCCGAGTCTGATGCCATCAACCAACTGCGCCTGTCCGGCCTCTACCCGACCAGTGTCGCCGCCGAAGGCCAGGGACAGGCCGCCGCCATCAAGAAGCGCGCCAAATCGAGCACCAAAGGCAAGACCAAGGTCGTCAAAGTAGGCGTCAATGCCAAGGTGAAGAGCAAGAGCCTGATGATTTTCACGCGCCAGCTTGCCACGCTCATTGACTCCGGCCTGCCATTGCTGCGCGGCCTCACCGTGCTGGGTCGCCAGGAGCCGAATCTGGTGATGAAGGGCACCATCAACACACTCGCCGACAACGTGCAGACCGGCAGCACCTTCTCCGAGAGCCTCCAGCAGTACCCGCGTATCTTCAACAAGCTCTACATCAACATGGTGAAGGCCGGCGAGCTTGGCGGCGTGCTCGAACTCGTGCTCAACCGCCTCGCTGAATACCAGGAGAAGGCCCAGAAGCTCAAAAACAAGATTGTCGCAGCGATGGTCTATCCCATGATCGTCATGTGCATCGCCGCTGGCATCATGGTCTTCCTCATGATGGTCATCGTGCCGCGCTTTGAAAGCATCTTCGAGGACATGCTGGGCAGCAAAGACAAGCTGCCGGAACTGACCAAATGGGTCATCGGCTTCAGCCGCAACATGTTCGAGTACAAATGGCTTTTGCTTGGCACACTGCTCGGCTCCATCGTCGGCTGGCGCATGCTGGCCGTGACCAAAGGTGGCCGCCGCTGGATCGACAAGATGAAGCTGAAGCTGCCGCTGTTCGGCGATGTGCAGCGCAAGACCGCCATCTCGCGCTTCACCCGCACCCTGGGCACCCTCGTCACCTCCGGCGTACCCATCCTGCAGGCGCTGAACATCACGCGGGACACCGCCGGCAACACCATTGTTTCCGACGCCATCACCAAGGTGCATGATGCCGTGAAAGAAGGTGAATCCATGGTTGCCCCGCTGGAATCCAGCGGCGTGTTCCCCCCGATGGTGATCTCTATGGTCGATGTGGGCGAAGAAACCGGCCAGTTGCCCGAGATGCTGCTCAAAATCGCCGACGTCTATGAAGACGAAGTCGATAACTCCGTCTCCGCACTCACCTCCATGTTGGAACCACTCATGATCGTCGTCCTCGCTCTCGTCGTGGGTGTCATCGTCATGGCGCTGTTCCTTCCGCTCATCGACGTGATCAAAAACCTCAGCGGCGGCGCTGGCGGCTAGACTTATCCCACCATTGCACCTTGGAGTTATGAAATTAACCCGATTCAGATTCAATTCACGCGCCTTCACCTTGGTGGAGATGCTCATTGTCATCACGATCATCGCCTTGCTCGCCTCGCTGACCATGGGTGCCTACACCTATGCCATGCGTTCCTCGAAGCGCCGTACCACCACCGGAACGTTTGAGGCGATCAAACTCGCCCTTGAACGTTACAACACGGAATTTGGCGAATTTCCTGAACCAGCCGGCAAAGAACAGATGGTGGAGATAATCCCCGGCAAATCCTACGACACTTCCGGTGCCGCCTGCCTCTACCAGGCGCTCACTGGAGACGGTTACGATCAAATCAAGGGCGTGAGTGCGTCCACCGGCTCCGACAAATCCAGTGCGGCCTCGGATGGAAAAACGGAGGGGACTGCTGAAATCAAAAACATGATGCTCGTGGAAGTTCCCCGCACCATCTGGACCGCCAAAAGTAGCCGTTACCTGATCATCGATGCGTTTGGTCGCCCGTTTCAGTACATCAAGGCCGCCAGTGCTACTGCGGCAGCAGGTGGAGCAGGGGGTGCTGCCACGACAGCGACCACCGTCAACTCCACCTACGACCTCTGGTCTTACAGTGAAGACGAGCAGAACATCACCTCGACCTCCATCCAGAGTCAGGAAGATCCCAAGATTTCAGTCAAATGGATCAAAAACTGGTGATGTCCTGTCTGATGATTGTTTATAAATTCGACATTGACTCCCAGTCTTCAGGCAAAGATTGATCCCGCATGCCCATCGGTCTCGCCATTGCCTCCATTCTTGCGCTGTTCATCAGCTTTTGGGCGTTGAATGTTGCGCGTGATCCCAGTGTCTGGCGGCTCTGGTGGATGGATCTGCTGGGCGTGCTGGATGTGGATTCGGACCGGGAACAGCGGCGCGCACAGGAAGTTCAGATGACCGTCATCTGCTACGCCGTCTTTGTCCTCCTGCTAGCTACCAGCCTCAGCGGTGCTTTTTGGACTGTCGATCTCGTACGTGAGTACAAGCGGGAGAAAACCCGTTTCGAACGCCAGATTGACAGCTCCAGCCGCGAAATCGACAAGGTCAAACGCAAACCTCAGCGCATCTCTCGTTGAACTTGCCCTTGTGGCATTTTGGTTTGCGTGCGGCGCTCATCGCTGCGAAGGAAACGGTTCATCCCACTTGATCCATGAACCGCCAGGAAAACCTCGAAGCCCTCTTTCGCAACGGCAAGACCGTCATTCTCCCCATTGACCATGGCTGCGCCATTCCCGTGCCCGGCTTGGAGAACCCCTTCCAGCTCATCGACCAGGTCAACGAATTCGTTGATGGCTATGTGATGAACCTCGGCGTCGCCTTGCGCGCGGCGGACAGTCTCGCTGGCAAAGGCATCATTCTGCGCACCGACATCTATAACACCCGTACCACCGGCGAGGGCGCTGGTAGCATTGGTGTTTATGGCGTCGAGGAAGCTGAGATGGTCGGTGCCAATGCCGTCATGAACATGCTCTACCCCGGCTCCGCCTATGAAAAAGCCAACTTCCAGGAATGCGCCGACCTCATCCGCCTCAGCCTCGATACTGACATCCCCGTCATCCTCGAATCCCTGCCCTTCGCACTCGGCGCTCCCGAAAAATACACCGTGGAAAACGTCAGCTTCGCCGTCCGCCTCGCCGCTGAACTCGGTGCCGATGTGGTGAAGACCCCCTACCCTACCAATGGCACGGTCGATGACTTCCGCCGCATCGTCGCGCAGAGCTTCGTCCCCGTCATCATCCTCGGTGGTGCCGCCATGGGAGACGACGCTGGATTACTCAAGATGGTCGAAGACGCCATGAATGCCGGGGCCGCAGGCGTCGCTATCGGGCGCAACGTTTGGCAGCACAAAAATCCCGCCGCCATCGCCCGCAGCATCGCCGCCGTCGTGCATGAGGATGTTTCCGCGCTCGAAGCGCTCTCCCTGCTGAAAGAACCCGTGCGCTGATTCAGTTTCGCTTCACGCCCACCATGAAACGACTGCTCCTTGCCGCCAGCCTGCTTGCCGCCACCGCCCTCTCCGCGCAGCAGCTTCAGACCTTCGAGATCAAGGCTGACGATTGGGCCGAAGGTGAACCACCGAAGGAAGTTTTCATCGTCGATGGCACCATCAAGATCGCCGCACGCGCAGGCAACAAGGCTATCGTCATTGACCCCAATCCCATCACCGATGCCAGCGCCCAGCTTGCCGTCTCCGCCAGCGGCAGCGCCAGCATCGAGGCCAAAATCCTCGCCATCAAACGTGGCCGCAGCACCCCGCGCTTCGGCGTCAGCGTGCATGGCATGAGCGGCCACCGTCTCATCGTCAATCCGGCCAAAAAAACGCTCGAACTCATCAAAAACGATCAAACCCTCGCCACCGTGCCTTTTGCATGGACCAGCGAGGTCTGGGTGAAGCTCAAACTCGAAGCCCAAAAAGGCTCCGGCGACACCTGGACCATCACCGGCAAAGCCTGGCCATCTGATGCTGCCGAACCGGCCGAACCACTCATCAAGCACGAAGAAAAAGCCCTCAAAGGCCAGGGCAAATGCGCCATCTGGGCCACCCCCTTCTCCGGCGAGCCGGTGTTCTTCGACGACATCCGCATCAGTGTCGAAGCCGCAGCTCCTGCGCCCTGATTTCACCTGACGGGCGGTTTGACTGTCATGTACTTAGGCACCGCCGCCGTCGCATCCTTGCCGGTCAGCAGTTTCATCCCGGTCATACGTGCCGACATGTAGCCCACGAAAATGCTGGCGTGCATTTCGATCGGCAGCCGCAGGGCATCATCTGAAATCCAGATCGTGGCGGTTTTCATTTTCTTATAGGCACTCAAGGCGAGCGTAGCGCGGTCGATTTTACGGATCTGGATGCCCACCTTGATGCACGGGCGCTGCTTGCCGCCGAAGTTCAGTGTTTCACGGCTCTGCACCTCGAACGTCGTCAGATACGGCTTGTCCCACGGCTGCACCACCCGCGTGATCTTCTGCCCATTCCGCAGTTCCTGGCTGCGCACATACAAAATGACGGAGAGCAGATCCTCCACCGGCCCATAGGCGCACAGCGCGCTTGAAGTGCTCGCCGCGCCCTGCTGCGGTGTGATCGTGGTCTCCGTGACCACCCGGTGCGGCTCAAATGACACCCGGTAGCGGCAGTTCTCCTCGCTGTCCGTCTCGCTGTGGCGCAAATAGCGCGGTCGAATGCTCGCACGCTCGATGATCGAGGACATCTCGCAGTCATACGTCCACAACGAACGCGCAAAGCCCGTGCTCGATGCCGTGGCATCCGCACGCCAGTAATTCCCTGCCTCCTTCACGCTCAACGCCGCCGTGCCCGCCTTGATGAAATTGTTCCAGCCCAGTTCAAAGGTGATCTCACACGGCGGCACATGCAGATACGGCCCGACCGGAGCCGCCGTGAGATCTCTCGCCCACGCTGGCGTCTGCGCCAAGACGGGAACGTTTGCCAGAGCACAGATCAGCAGAAAAAAGCAGCGCATCATAAGTCCAGCATTCCCCCGATTTTCCCTTTTGCCAGTGTGTGTCTTTATCGCCACACTCCGCCCATCATGCACGACCCCCGAATCGACGCCCTCTCCCGCCAGCTCGTCCGCTACTCCACCAAGGTCAAAAAAGGCGATCTCGTCTGGATCGACCTCTTTGACGTGCCCAACACCGTCGGCCAGAGCCTCATCCGCGAGGTCGTCGCCGTCGGCGGCCTGCCCATGGTGCGCATCAACGACTCCGTCCTCACCCGCGAGCAGATGATCAACGCCAACGCCAGCCAGTACGACATCATCGCGAAAAACAACCTCGCCTTGATGAAGAAGACCGACTGCTACATCGCCGTCCGTGGCAGCCACAACATCACTGAAAGCTCCGACGTGCCAGCAGACAAGATGAAGCTCGTCACGGCGAAGCTGCGCCCCGTGCAGAACGAACGCGTCAACAACAGCCGCTGGGTCGTCCTGCGCTGGCCCACACCCTCCATGGCCCAGCAGGCCGGCATGAGCACCCAAGCCTTCGAGGACTTCTTCTTCCGCGTCTGCCTGCTCGACTACGCCGCCCTGCTCCCCGCCATGAACGCCCTCAAGAAGCTCATGGACAAAACCCAGCAGGTCCACATCACCAGCCCCGGCACCGACCTGCGCTTCAGCCTCAAAGGCCTCAAAGCCATCGCCTGCGGCGGCAATCACAACATTCCCGATGGCGAAGTCTTCAGTGCCCCGGTCAAAGACAGCGTCGAAGGCGTCATCAGCTACAACGCCCCCACCATCTATCAGGGCATCGCCTTCGACAGCGTGAAGCTCGAGTTCAGCAAAGGCAAGATCGTCAACGCCACCGCCAACAACACCGAGGCCATCAACAAGATTTTCGACAGCGACGAAGGTGCCCGCTACATCGGCGAATTCGCCATCGGCTTCAATCGCGAGATCAAAGAGCCCATGCGCGACATCCTGTTCGACGAAAAAATCGCCGGCAGCTTCCACTTCACCCCCGGTCAGGCCTACGAAGGCCCCGCCGACAACGGCAACCGCAGCCAGGTCCACTGGGATCTCGTCAACATCCAGCGCCCCGACTACGGCGGCGGCGAAATCCGCTTTGATGGCAAGCTCATACGCAAGGACGGCAAATTCATCCTGCCCGAGCTCAAACCGCTGAACTAAGCGCCGTGTCACGCCGCCCACGCCGGAGAGCGCACAGGGTTAATAAGGCAACGCCGTGCGGGTGGTCACCGTCACGGTCATCGTCATCGGCGCACCCCAGGTGGTAGGGTAGCGCGACACACCGACGTGCTCTTGGGTCCAGGTCTTCACCCTCACCGGAGTACAGTTCCGGGGCAGGCAGCAGCACGCGGCGCAACGGCTGCCCAGGGAACAATGACTTGAGGGTGCCGAGCAGGTTCGATACGAGGCGTAGCCCCAAGGCGTGCTGCTGGTGAAGGTGCCGCCATCATGCGTTGTATAGTCATACGGCGTTCCATCGTTATAGCCGCAGGATGAGAGCGCGCAGGCGGCGGCAAACGCGCAGAGGAGGAGAATGGCGGTTTTCATAGGGATGGATGGAGGTTCATAAAGTGCTTGCCGCATGCAGTGGCCTGGAGCCACCCGGGGGATATACGCTGCCCGCACGCGTTTAGCCACTCCGCCTGACGCCAAACTCAGCCTCATCACTGAACAGAGAGAACTTCTCACGCTTAACCCTTAACCCTTAACCACTGCTCAGTGCTCAGTGCTCAGTGATCGGTGCTCAATCCTCTCTTCCTCGCCCGTGGACAGCACACGCCAGCGCTACGGCGGCAGCGTCGGCAGTTGTACGGCATCGAGGAGTATCGCCGGAATGATGTCGTAGGTTGGGTGTGGCAATAGCCCGCCCGACCTCTTGGCCCTCGCGCGGCCAGCGTACGCCCAAATGACGAGCGGGCTGACGCCACACTCATCATCATTCAGGCGCTGCACCCGACGAACAACGAACACTGGCACCGCGCCGCCCAAGTCCTGCGGGGCCCTGTCCCGCCATGGACCATTGAATCCGGCGCAAGCGACGCCTGAAAGCGCGGACACCGACGGCCCGCCGAAACCGCGAGTTACCAAGGTGAAAAATGCGCTTGAAGCGCGGGCCGCTTTCTGATGGGATGCAGCCGTCGAACACCCAACCCCATCCCTCACCACCATGAAAACCCTGCTCACCTCCCTCGCCCTGCTGTTTGCCTCCGCCGCACTCGCAGGCGGTCCTGACAAAATTACCGATTTAAAATCAGCCCTGGAGACAGCGCAGGGCCAGGGGAAGATGCTGTTCGTGCAGTATGGCCGGGAAGCCTGCGGCAACTGTCAGGCACTGAAGGGCATGATCGCGAAACGGGAACTGCGGCTCTCGGAGAGCAAGTTCGTCTATGCCGATGTGAACTGCGATGACGCGACGACGAGCGCCCTGTTCCGCGAGAAGTTCAAGGTGGAAGGCTCCACCCTGCCCTTCGTCGTCGTGACCGCGCCCGACGGCACCCAACTGGCCGCCCGCACCGGCTACGGCAGCGCCAAAGAATACGAAGACCTCCTCCGCGACGCGCAGAAGGCCGCAAAGAAGCTGGAGGACGCTAAGGCGAAGAAGTAGCACGTGCCATTGGATGAGCCGGACTCCCAAACTCCCGCCACTGGAACGTGCTGCACAAGAGGCGCAGGAAGGTCGGCTGTGGCGTGCGAAGCAAATTCTGGCAGGTTGCATCGCCAGTGCCGGCTATCAGCCAGCGACGTTTGCCGCCTATGGCCGCATCCTTGTGCAGATGCACGATTCCCAGGAAGCCGGTAAATATCTGTTCCTGTCCGGCCTCGCAGAACATCGTGAAGAAGAATGGGTCGAGCTGTTCCTGAGCAGCGTCCGAGGAAAACCTTGTGAGTGGATCTTTTCTCGATTTCCGAGCGCCGGAAGGAAAGCGAGTTTGGCAGATTATCCTGAGCGTGTGCAAACTGGTCTGAAATCGCTTGGATTCCCAGATGACTTCCGTAACAAGAACGGAAGCCTCGCACTGCCAGTCGAAAAGCTATCCAAGTTCAAGGAAACCATGGTCGTCGCGATCGCGCTGACCATCTTCCTGCTCATGCTCCTCGGTCTTTTCAACGGCCTGACAGTCGTCGGACGCTGGATCTTCGGAAAATGATGACCTGCTCGCTCCGCTTTGCATGCTGACTTGACCGCAGGGGGCAAGTCGCAACACTAGGCCGCCGCAGCGCCTCGCCACCCCACCACCTTATGATCAAATCCGTCCAAATCATCCTGCCCTCGTTGCTCCTTCTCGGCTGTAGCGAAACACCGCAGCCCAAGCCACGCCCGGCCCCTGTCCTCCCAACCTCCGCTGCGGTGGCTCCAGCGGCTCCGGCCAATGTAACCGTGGGCAGCGGCATGCATACCACCGCGTCAGGCTTGCAGTATGAAGTCTTGCAGCGCGGCACCGGCACGGTTTCACCCACAGCCACCGACACCGTCAGGGTCCACTATCACGGCACCTTGCTCAGCGGTTCCGTCTTCGACAGCTCGGTGGAGCGTGGTGAGCCGATCAGCTTCCCCTTGAACGGCGTGATCCGCGGCTGGACCGAGGGCGTGCAGTTGATGAAGGTGGGTGACAAGTTCAGGTTCGTGATTCCACACCACCTAGCCTATGGCGGGAGCAGCCCCAGCGCAAAAATTCCGCCCTTCAGCACGCTGGTGTTTCAGATCGAACTGCTCGACATCAACGGCTCCACGAACTGAGGCCCAGACATCTTTACCCCAGGGGAAACTCAGTGGGCCAGTTCTTCTCTGCGACCGTCCATCCTCTGCGGTTACCTGGTTTTAACCGCAGAGGTTGGACGGTCGCAGAGGCTCATTGACATTCCTTGTCACGGTTCAAGCAGCGCCCGAGGTCAGGATGTCTGCGCCTAGACTTTGGCGGCCGTGCCTGATTTCTCGGCCTTCAGGGCGGCTTTATCCGCGGCAAGCTGGGCCATGGCGGCGGCCTGACGGGCTTTTTGCTTGGCCTCGTGTTCGGCGATGGCCTTCTCCCGGGCGGCGGCACGGCGGGCACGGCCTTCTTCATCGGCAGCGCTGGCTTTCTGGCGTTCGGCCTCCTGCAGCGCCTTGGCGGCGGCGGCTTCGGCGGCACGCTGGTCTTTTTCGGCCTGCGCCTGAGCTTTGGCGGCGGCCTTTTCAGCCTCGGCTTGTTCCTTCGCCAGACGTGCCGCTTCCTTCTCGGCGAGGGCCTGGGCCTTGATCGCAGCTTTCTCGGCCTCGGCCTGTTCTTTGGCCAGACGGGCGGCTTCTTTCTCGGCCAAGGCTTGCGCCTTGGCCGCTTCCTTTTCAGCAAGTTCCTGAGCTTTCGCAGCGGCCTTCTCGGCCTCTGCTTGCTCCTTCGCGAGGCGTGCGGCCTCCTTGGCTTCCGCCGCAGCGGCCATAGCGGCCATGCGTTCGGCGAGGGCTTTCTCCTTGGCCGCTTCCTTCTCAGCGTCCGCCTGTTCCTTGGCGAGACGCGCCGCTTCCTTCGCTTCAGCGGCGGCGATCTTCGCGGCTTCGCGTTCGGCCTGTTCCTGGGCCTTGGCAGCGGCTTTCTCGGCAGCGGCCTGTTCTTTGGCGAGACGCTCAGCTTCCTTGGCTTCTGCCGCAGCGATTCTGGCGGCTTCCTTTTCCGCGAGGGCCTGGGCTTTCGCAGCCTCCTTTTCAGCCAGCGCCTGGGCCTTGGCCTCAGCAGCGGCAAGGACGGCGGCCAGACGCTCGGCGATGGCCCGCTCCTTGGCGGCGGCCTTCTCAGCGGCTTCTTGTTCCTTAGCAAGACGTGCGGCTTCCTTTTCAGCGAGTGCTTGTGCCTTCGCAGCCTCCTTCTCGGCCAGTTCCTTCGCCTTGATGGCGGCGGCGGCGGCCTTCATGGCTTCGAGTTCGAGCAAGGCCTGCGCCTTGGCGGCGGCGGCGGCTTCTTCCTTGGCAATGCGCGCGGCCTCCTTGGCCTCCAGCGCGGCGATGCGTGCCGCTTCCTTTTCCGCCAGTGCCAGGGCCTTCGCGGCTTCTCTTTCCGCGATGTCGGCGGCGGTCTTCGCCTCAATGGCAGCCGTGAGCTGCGTGACGTGATCGATCAGGCGCTGGCTGAGTTCAGCGGTGGCAGTGCTCAACGCGGGCGCAGCGTCGGCCAGCACGCGCGGCTCGATCTCGAGCGTTTGGAGTTTCTGAGCGGTGTCGGCAAGAAAGGCGAGGAATTTGGGGTCGAGTTTGGTGGTCATGACAGGGGTCGGAAAACGGGCGGGGATCAATGATCAGAGATGGGCTGGTGTAAAGCCAAGATGCGACGGAGAAAGCCCACCGCAGGTGATCCTCCTCGAACTCGTCCTCCGACTCCTACTCGAACTCGTCCTCCTACTCGTCCTCGATTCTGCCACTTCGCCTGCATCTCCAAGCATCCGATCCCACGCCAAGCATGTGCCAGGAAATCTCCAGAGTCCTCAGTGCTCGCGGAGCGCTGTGATCGAGGACGAGTTCGAGTAGGAGGACGAGGACGACGATGCGGCCTCAATCCACAAACAGCATCTCATTCCCAGCCAGCAGCGCCTGCGCATACTGCGACCACGCGGCAGCGTCCTGCTCACGGCCAAGGATGAAGGCCTTCGCCACCCCGGCCTCATGCGCACTCGGCTGGCGGCCAAACAGACGCGCATACACCTCCTCAACGCGGTGCTGCATCGCCCACTTGCCGAAGACATCGGCCTGCTGCTGCATGAAGGGCGAATTCAGCGCGAACAAGCCCTGCAAGGGCGTGATCGTCTCCGTGCGCCACGGATTGTGCGCGCCGGGATCGGGCACGTCGTGGATGCGGAGCATCGGGTCCATGTCCTGACGATCTGAGGCACCATAGAGTGAGCGGCGGAAATTCTTGGGGGCGCTGATGGATGACGCCTGACCGCCCATCTTCAGGTCAATCTGCCCCGTGGCGGTGAGGATGGCATCGCGCCACGCTTCCCAATCAAGGCGACGACGCAGCATGCGCGCATACAGCTTGTTCTCTGGATCGAGCTTCTCCGATTCCGCCGCCACGCTGCTCTGCTGCCACGTCGCCGAGTTCAAAATCTCTCGATGCAGCCACTTCAACGACCAACCGTGCTCCATGAAGCGCCCGGCGAGATCATCGAGCAGATCTGGATGCGTCGGCGCTTCGCCGAGGTTGCCAAACTCGCTCGGTGTATCGACCAAACCGCGACCAAAGTGATGCTTCCACACGCGATTCACCATCACGCGTGCGGTGAGCGGTGCGGCGTCCTCCACAATGGCCTGCGCGAGTTCGAGGCGACCGCTGCCGGTGTTGAACTTGCGCGGCAAGCCGGTCTTCGACGGGAAGGCGGACAGGAAACGCCGTGGCACGCTCTCGCCAAGGTCATTGGGGTTGCCACGCTTCATCAGCTCCAGATCGCGGGCCATGCCCATCTTGTAATCGAGCTTGGTGCCATGCTCTTTCTCCTTCTTCACCACGAACAGTGCCGCTTCCTCGACGGCGTTCGCCATGAGCATGTTGTAATGCGGTGTGCCGTTCTTGATCGCGTCGATCTTCGCCTGCATCGCGGCGGTTTGTTCCTTCAAGTCCTTCGGCTTCTTCTTCGGCAGTTCCTTGATCTGTTTTTCGAGCGCCGCCACCTCAGCGCGCGCTTTTGCCACCGGCCGCCACAGCGCATCGCTCATCGTTGGCATCTCCGACTGCTTCACAGACGCGAACACACCGGCAAGCGCATAGTAATCCTGCGCCGTGATCGGGTCGGACTTGTGATCATGACAACGCGCACACGCCAGCGTGAGGCCGAGGAAGGTGCGTCCAATCGCATCCACATGCTCCTCCCACTCGTCCGCCACAGTCGTCTTGATGATCTCCGGCGGCAGTTGCAGCTCTTTGAAGTAGGTCGGGCTCAAGCCGATGAATCCCAGCGCCACGCGATCCTGCGGCCCGCACTCCGGCAAAAAGTCCGTCGCAAGCTGCCGCACCACGAAGCGATCATACGGCATGTCCTCATTCAATGCCTGCACGACCCAGTCGCGATACAGATACGAGAACTTCGTCGAGTCCAGCCAGTCCGGCGTGATGTCCGTGTAGCGCGCCAGATCCAGCCAGTGACGCGCCCAGCGCTCGCCGTAGTGGGGGCTGCGCAGGGTTTCGTCCACGGCTTGGCTCCAAGCGGCAGAAGTGCTCAGTGCCGAGTGCTCAGTGCTCAGTGATGAACCAGACTGAGCACTAAGCACTGAGAACTGAGCACTTGCCTTGGGCAGCCCCGTGAGGTCAAACGCCAGCCTGCGCTGCAACACGCGCTCCTCGGCTCGTGCCGCCGGCTGCATCCCCGCCGCCTCCATTTTCGCGAGGATGAAGTAATCAATCCGCGTCTTCGGCCACGCCGTGTCTTTCACTTTCGGCAAGGCCACGCGCTTCAGCGGCACAAACGACCACGGCACCGGTTTCGGCCCTTCCTCCTTCTTCGCCAGCACCATCCCTGCGGATGCCAGCAGCATCAGCAACGCCTTCAATCCAGTTCTCAGCGCAGGTAAAATCACCCCCAAACTACACCACTCAGCCCGCAGAGCTTTCATCCCGTCATTGATACGCTTCGCTTCCCACCGGGCTACCAGCGGCAGAACACTGGTTTACACCGACGAGTTTGGGAGAACGCGGAGAAAATCCTGCCGAATTCAATCCTCTGTGTTCTCTGAATCTCGGGTTCATCCGGCAAGTAGGTGCGGTGAAGCGTGAAAGCAGCGGCCTGAAGGGCCGCAGGATTCCAGCCCAGGGCGAAAGCCCTGGGAAAACGTGAAGCCATCCAGCTCAAGGTCATGGCGCTCTGAAAGAGCGCAGGAGAGCTGCCGCAGCCGTTCCTGCGCTCTTTCAGAGCGCGACCTGCGGTCCATGAGGTCGATTGCTCCGCCGACCCAGGGCGGCACTCGCCAAGGCTCCTTTGCCCTGGGCTGGATTCCTTCGCGCCGTTGGCGCGGTCTGTCGTTTTCGTTTGAGCTATTGCGACCGCACGAACTTCCCGGATGATCCGAATCTCGACGATGCAACATTCATCATCCCCCTCCCCTTGTGAATTTTTTCACAAATCCCGGTTGCCGCGCCTTTTCGCACTGGAATACTGCGGCCCATGGCCTCCCCCGTCCAGTATCTCCCCGGCAAAGAACCGCATGCGCGCGAGAAGCGCCTCATCTTCAAAAACATCGACCGCGTCGGCTACGATCCGTCCATCGAGTGCTACCTGAAGGACGGCGGTTACGAGCAGCTCAAGAAGGCGCTCAAGATGGAGCGCAGCGCCATCACCAACGAGGTCAAAGCCAGCGGACTCCGTGGCCGTGGCGGTGCGGGTTTCCCGACGGGCGTGAAGTGGGGCTTCATCCCGCCGACGAACACCAAGCCGGTCTATCTCATCTGCAACGCCGACGAATCTGAGCCCGGCACCTTCAAGGACCGCTACATCATGCATCAGGACCCTCATCAGTTGATCGAGGGCATGACGATCTCTTGTTTCGCCGTCAACGCGAAGCTCTCCTACATCTACATCCGAGAGGAATTCCCGCACGCGGCCAAGATCCTCGAAAAAGCCATCGCTGAAGCGCATGCGAAGGGTTTCCTCGGCAAAAACATCCTCGGCTCCGGTTTCGACTGCGAGATCTTCGTGCATCGCGGTGCCGGTGCTTACATCTGCGGTGAAGAAACCGGCCTCATCGAGTCCCTCGAAGGCAAGCGCCCCTACCCGCGCATCAAGCCGCCCTACTTCCCCGCCGCGCTGGGCCTCTACATGAGCCCGACCATCGTGAACAACGTCGAGTCCCTCTGCCACGTGAAGCACATCCTCGAGATGGGCGGCGCGGAGTACGCCAAACTCGGCACGCCGAACAACACCGGCACCCGCATCCTCTGCGTCAGCGGCGATGTGCAGAAGCCCGGCTACTACGAAGTCGAAGTCGGCAAGGTCACCATGGGCGAGGTCATCGACACGCTCTGCGGCGGTTTGAAGCCCGGCCGCAAATTGAAAGCCATCATCCCCGGCGGCAGTTCCTCCAAAGTGCTGCGTGCCGATGAGAAGTACAAGCTCAAGGACGGCCGCGAGATCGGCATCATGGACATCCCCATGGACTTCGACACCATGGCGCAGTGCGGCACCATGGCCGGCTCCGGCGGCGTCATCATCATGGACGACAGCCGCAGCATGACCTGGGTCATCAACAACCTGAACGCCTTCTACGCCCACGAATCCTGCGGCCAGTGTACGCCCTGCCGCGAAGGCAGCCTGTGGATGAAAAAAATCAGCGACCGCATCGTCGCCGGCGACGCCAGCCCCGACGACGTGGACACTCTGGAGACCGTGGCCAATCAGATCGAAGGCAAGACCATCTGCGCCTTCGGCGAAGCCGCCTCCTGGCCCACCCAGAGCTTCATCAAGAAATTCCGCGACGAACTCAAAAGCGACTGCAAACCCGACCTCGCCGGCAAGATCGTCAACGAAGAGACGCTCGTGGCTGCGGCGGGACTGGTGGTGTGATGGGGAGCGCCGACGAGCCGTCGGCTTTCAATCTGATCTCGAAAGGTGAGGCGAATTCCTCAAGAATGTCTGATGTAAACGGGCTGTGAAACAAACTCACACTTTGTCTTCCAGCGTATTTGTTAGGCCCCGAGCATGAACCCACAACAAGTAATCGACGACTCAAGACCCATGCTGGAGGAGGTTCTGCCCAATATAGGCATCAGCAGAGCCGAAGAACCCTTGAACCTGCAAGCTACTCTGGAGCCGTTCAGCCATTGGATAGAGACACAGGAAGTTGCAGCCGCTGACGTTGCTTTTCTGGCCGCTCTCATTGGAGCATTCATTTGCGAGTTCTTGATCGAACATCACGACGCAGCTCGGACCGTTCGCGACAACCGTATATTCCTACAGATTCCTTTCGTGCAGGGCATTGTGCGGGAGATAGACCCTTATGCGGTTGCGTTCGGTATAGCGCAAAGTCGTGGCAGCCTTTCTTCTTTTCTCCATGAGCTTACGAGCCCGCTCAAGCGGGCCTAATCACTCACCGAAGAGAATAGCTGCGTGTGTCGCGGTAGTCACTCCACCTTCTTCAGCACCCGCACCGCGTAGATCTTCTCCGTCAGCGCTGACAGCGGCACCGGCTCCTGGTCATCCCGCAGCGGATCACGCGCCAGATACTCTTCATCGTCCTTCCCCACGATGACGCACCAGTGCTGGATGCCTCCGAGAAGGAAATACTTCACCACGGGATAGGCGCCAGGAAAAAAGATGCCAGGCATATGCCACGCTGCGCGTGCGCCCGCATGTGATCCACCGCTTGGCGGAGCGCTGGACGGGGTTGGGTCGCAAACTCAAGCTGCTGCTCTCCCTGCTGCCAGTGATCGTGCCTGCCGAGACGGCTGCGCCGGGGGCGTAACTCGATGCCCGTTTTCAGATTCGCGTTTCATGGGACACTACGCCCATGAACCGCAGCGCCACTCTCCAAACCCTGAGCCGGAAGCTCGGACGCATCACGCGCCCTGCGGATGCTCAGGAGGTGGCGCTCCCTGACCCCGCGTCAACTCTTGACGCGACCTGCGGGAAGCTCGGCTGGGTGGCGTCAACTCTTGACGCCACTTTGGGGGGCTCCCCCAACCCCGCGTCAACTCTTGACGGCAACCTGGGGAGCTCCCCCGACCCCGCGTCAACTCTTGACGCCACCTTGGGGAGCGTCCCCGACCCCGCGTCAACTCTTGACGCCACCTTGGGGGGCTCCCCCGACCCCGCGTCAACTCTTGACGCCACCTTGGGGAGCTCCCCCGACCCCGCGTCAACTCTTGACGCCACCCTGGGGGGCTCCCCCGACCCCGCGTCAACTCTTGACGGCACCTTGGGGAGTCTCCCCCGACACGCATCGACTATGGATATGAGAATGCGGAGCTCCACCCGGCCCGCGTCCACCATGGATATGAGAATGCGGAGCCGCCCTTGGGCCGCATCTACGCTGGGTTTGAGGCTGGCTGGCTGACGCTGCCACGTCGGTTCCGACCCAGACGCTGCAAAGCCGCTTTCAGAAATCCCTGCACGAGTTCTCATCTACTCCTCCGGCCCAGATCGTGATCCCAAGACTTGGCACGACAACATCTGCTCGTGGCGGAACTGATCGATCACTCCACCTTCTTCAGCACCCGCACCGCATAAATCTTCTCCGTCAGCGCTGACAGCGGCACCGGCTCCTTGTCATCCCGCAGCGGATCTCGCGCCAGATACTCTTCGTCGTCCTTGCCCACGATGACGCACCAGTGCTGGATGCCGCCGAGGAGGAAATACTTCACCACGGGATAGGCCCCGTGCTGCAACGCCTCATCCAGCGCGGCATGGCTCGGCACCTCGTGATATTCCGCCGTGATCTGGTGGTCCGTCACCCGCGGCAGCGCATTCCACACCACCCAGCCTTGTGGCAGGAAGCCGTCGGCCTTTTTCAACCGCGTATTCAGCTCCTGCGGCGTCACTTTCACGCCCAGATTCGTGCACGCCATCGCCACACTGGTCACGAGGCAGCCGTGACTGCCCAACGTGTCGCTGGAGGCACCGAGCTGATCCGCCGCCCAGCGCTTGTCCTTCTGCAAATACGTCTTCCCGCCATCCGGCAGCCGAAGGTGCAGGTCTTTGCCGCCGACCGACGGAATCGAACGCGCCAGACGCGCCCAGCACGTCCGCAGCATCACACAACTGGTCCCCACGATCACCAGAACGAGAACACCGATGACCGACCAGCGACGCATGGCAGAAGTAGAAGGAGACGCTAATGAATGCCACACCGCAGCTCTGGAGCGCAGCGGAAGCAGCCGAAAGCAAATTGGAACGCCACAGAGGTCTGATTCAGAGATCATTTCTCTGCGGCGTTCCCGCCTCTGCGGTGTTAAATCAGTGATTCCTTAGTGCTTCGCCTCTGCCTTCTTGCCGTGCGCATCACCATGCTCTTCGGCGTGCGCCTTGTGCATGCCTTCATGCAGCACCTGGGTTTCTTTCCAGGTGTGCTTCCCGCAGGAAGTGGAGGCGAGGGCAATGGCAGCGGCGCAGAGGAGGATCGAGGCGGTTTTCATGAGGGATTCGGGTCCGCCATCCTATCGCCCGAAGCCCTTCGCGCAAATGGCAATTCAGGATCGTAGGCGCATTCGCCACCTGCCCGCAATGCTACATCGTTGCAGGCGGGGAACGTGGTCATGCGCTTCCGCCAGCACACGCCGTCCACGCTTTGGCAAGCGTGGCTACAAAGCCATGTAGCCGCGTTCGCCACCTGCCCGCAGTGCTACATCGTTGCAGGCGGGGAACGTGGAAAGTGCTGCCGCCAACACACGCCATCCACGCTTTGGCAAGCGTGGCTACAAAGCGGTGTAGCCGCGTTCGCCAGAACGTGGAATGCTCATCCGCCAGCACACGCCGTCCACGCTTTGGCAAGCGTGGCTACAAAGCCGTGTAGCCGCGTTCGCCAGAACGTGGAAAGTGCTGCCGCCAACACACGCCATCCACGCTTTGGCAAGCGTGGCTACAAAGAGGTGTAGCCGCGTTCGCCAGAACGTGGAATACTCATCCGCCAGCACCCGCCGTCCACGCTTTGGCAAGCGTGGCTACTCCCGCACCACGATCCGCGCATCCAGCGCCACGATGCCTTCCGGCGACGCCAGCAGCGGATTGATGTCCAGCTCCAGGATGCGCCGCTCGTGCTGCACGAGTCGTGCAAATTTGACCAAAACGTCGTCTAGTGCAGCCAGATCGACTGCCGCCTGCCCGCGCACGCCGCGCAGCACCTTGGCGATCTTCGTCTGCTCGATCCAGCGTCGCGCCAGCGCATGATTCAGCGGCGGCAGGACCAGCGCACGATCTTGAAACACCTCCACCAGCGTGCCACCGGCTCCAAACAGCAACACGGGGCCAAACTGCGCGTCCGTGCTCGCCCCGAGGATCAATTCGGTGCCCTTGCGTGTCACCATGCGTTGCACGGTCACGCCTTCAAAGGCCTCAGCACCATGCAGGTTCGTCACGTTGTCGCGAATCAAGCGCCATGCGTGCCGCACGGCTGCGGCATCGTGAAGATTGAGCTGCACGCCGCCACAATCGCTTTTGTGCGTGATCGTCTGCGAGAGCAGCTTCGCCACCACCGGAAAACCCAGCGCCTCCGCCGCAGCCACCGCCGCGTCTTCGCCATAAGCCGCGTGCGTCTCCACAATCGGAATCCCGGCGGCAAACAGGACCTGCTTGGCCTCCAGCTCGGTCAGCAGCGTGCGACCACTCTTCAGCACGGCGTCGATCATGTCACCAATGACCGAAGGCAGCTCTTCCACATCCGCCGCATGCGCGGCGAGCGACTCATTGAGCCAGAACAGCCGCAGACGCCGCTCCCGCATGCGCACGAAGGCCTGCGCCGCTTCATCGGGATAATCATAGGTCGGGATGCCCGCAGCATTCAGGATCGCGCGTCCTTCATTCACGCTCTGCGCACCCATCCAGCTCGTCAGCAGCGGCTTGCCGTTCTCCTGGGCGATCTTCACCACTTCGCGGGCAATCGCCGTCGGATTCGTCATCGCCTGCGGTGTCAAAACGGCCAGCACACCGTCCACGTTCGCATCGTTCTTCACGACCCGCAGCGCGGTGGCAAAACGGTCGGCATCCGCATCGCCCAGCACATCTACCGGATTGTGATGACTCCAATGCGCAGGCAGAACCTCGTTCAGCGCTTCCAGCGTGTCGTCCGCAAGCTCCGCCAACTCACCGCCGCCGAGCACCAGCGCATCCGTGGCCAGCGCACCGGGACCACCCGCATTCGTCACGATGGCCAGGCGTGGTCCGGCAGGCAGTGGTTGCTTGGAAAGCACCTCCGCCATGTCGAACAGCTCCTCCACCGTGTCCACGCGCAGCACGCCGCTTTGGCGCAGCGCGGCATCCAGCACCGCATCGCTGCCGGTCATCGCGCCGGTGTGGGATGCGGCGGCTTTCGATGCCTCCGCCGTGCGACCGACCTTAATCACCACGATCGGCTTATGCGCCGCCACCTCACGCGCCGCTTCCAGAAACGCCGTCGCATCGCCGCCCACGGACTCCATGTAGATCACGATGCTCTCCGTGTGCGGATCGTCGCCGAAATGCCGGATCAAATCGCCCCAGCCGACATCCGTCATCGCTCCGGTCGAAACAAACGCGCTGAAGCCCACATGCTGATCGTGGCTCCAGTCCAGGATCGCCGTGCATAGCGCCCCGCTCTGGCTCAAGAAGGCCACACGGCCCGGCCGCGCCATGCTGCCGGCAAAGGTCGCGTTCAAGCCCGCATGCGGATTCATCAGCCCGAGGCAGTTCGGCCCGATCAAGCGCACGCCATGCCGTTTCGCCGCTTCAAGCACGCGCATCTCCAGTTCCGCGCCTTCCGCGCCGGTTTCCTTGAATCCCGCCGAAATCACCACCACCGCCTTCACACCCGCCGCACCCGCTTCTTCGACGATCTGTGGCACCGTGACTGCTGGCGTCACGATAATCACCAGCTCAGGCACCTCCGGCAGCGCAGCGACATTTGGAAACGCCTTCACACCAAGAATCTCCGCCCGCTTCCCATTCACCGGAAACACCGCGCCACCAAACCCACGCAGATTCTCCCAAATCGCCCGCCCCACACTGCCCTCACGCTCCGTGGCTCCGATCAAGGCAATGCTGCGCGGCTGGAAGAAGGATTCGAGGGACATGTTTGAAGCTAGGCGGTGAAGGTGGGATGTCTCGGCGCATGTTGTGCTGCTCTGCACTCATTCTGTCAGTCGTCTCGTTTTCACCGCAAACATACCAAGACTAGAAACCGAGAGGTTTTAGCAGCAGATCAAACCAACCTTCAATTCGGCTGGTCATCGGCTTGCCTCCGGCGTCTTCAACGCTCGGTGCAGAGGCTTGGTAGATCACCAAACCTGGCTCCTCAAACTGCAAATCGTATAAGAAGGCAGTTCCACGCAAAAAAGGCCAGAACGTCTCTGTTCTGACTGTTCTGAATGGAACGCGAGGGTCATAAGCAATTAACAGCTTGTCTGCCATGCGGCGTCTGTTTTCTCGACTTTCCGCCCGGATGTCACCATAGCCAGAGAGGTAGAGAGTGCCGCTGCCAGAGAAAATGATATGGCGCAGCCTGCACTGATCCATGAGTGCAGACTCAACAACCGCCATTCGGTGCTCAGTTGAATGTCTCCCGAAATAGCGATGATCCTCGATGGCTTGATCACCAAGCCAGAATGTCGATCTAACACAACTTTCACTATTTTTAGATTTGGATCGGAGCCAGCACAGAGCTTCAATATCTCGGAACGATTCCCTGTAACCTTCCATTCAGTAAGTTCCCGCAATCCCGCAGCACAAGAAATCAATGGTGACGCCCAATCCCATACCATCCGCGTGTCTTTTTTTACACCGTCCGCAGGATACTCATTAACCCAGTCAGCCCGTGTATAAACCGTCTCTTTTGGAGAGATTTCAACCTCCTGCACAAACGATGGGCTTGAAATGAGCGCGTCTTCTCCGGCAATCGACGGTTTAAGCTTTATTGCTGGAGCCCGACTCGCCAAAGGAGCAATCAAATAGAACCAAAAAATCTTCCACAAACTCGGAAGAACAAAGACTGCAAATGCAGCATAACCAGCCAGTGGCATAATTATTGCCCAGCACTTTCTTGCCAGCGCGACTCCCCACCACTCACCCTCGACCACGACGGCGATGGGATGACCGACTGGGGCGAGTTTAATCTGTCAGCACTTGGCTTTGATTGGCAGGTCAGCAATACTGCACTCGTAAACACTCTGATGACCAAGGGTAACACGGCGGGGCTTTTTACGACCGGACAAATTCAAAGTATGAATGTGGGCACGCCTTTGATTCAGCGAAGCCCAATCACTGGAGAGTTCAGGTTGACAATCGGTTTGGAGAAGTCCTCCAACCTTTCCAGTTTTAGTCTCTTCCCAATCACCGCTCCTCAGACCTCGGTTAATCCCGAAGGCAAACTGGAGATTCTGTTCAGTGTCCCTGACAACGCGGCTTTTTTCCGGCTACAGGCCCAATAGCTGGCTTTCGCATTCAGGAGCAGGCGTACGGCCCTTGATCGACACTCTGAATCAAGAGCACCGCGAGAGACGACAAAGACGCAAGAGGCCACACCTTAAAGGTTTCCCTCTCGCGCCTTGATCTCTGCGGTACCATACCTTGGCGTTCGACGGCTGTGGCTCACCACGTGCGGCAACTTCCGGAGGGCAGGATTGTATTCCTGCCCTCCTCAAAGCGTGAGGTGGCGGACGGAAAGCGCTTGGGACGGGCGATTGTTCGGCGATGAGAAGCGCTTTGGCGGTTTCGGCGGGCTGGAAAGCGCTTTCGCGGGCAGGCGGAGCGGTTTCAGCCGTTCCCCGAGCGGTTCGGGGGCAACGCTGGGCGATTCGGAGGTTTCCCCGAATGATTGGGGGGAAGCGCGGAATGATTCGAGGACGCCCTCCAACCGTTCGGGGGCCTCCCGGAATGATTGAGGGGCACCGCTAAACGATTCGGGGGCAGCGCTAAATCATTCGGGGGCGACGCCGAACCGTTCGGGGGCGCGGCGGAATGGCCGGGGGACTTCGCGGAATGATTCGGGGACGCCCCCGAATGATCCGGGAGGACAGCGAAATCATCCGGGCGCAGCGCGGAATGATCGGGGCGCGCGGCGAAACGGCGGGGGAGTATGGCGAAATCGTTGCGGGAAGGCGCGGAATCGTTTCGCGGAAGCCAGGAATGGCGGCGGGAAGGCGGGGAACCGGGCGGTGGAGTATTGGGGTGCAGCACTCCATCACTCGGGCGCAGTGGTGGCAGCAGCGCCTGCGGCCACGGGCGGAGAGGCGGGAGCTGGGCGGGCGTAGCGATTGCCGCCGCGACCAATGCCACGCTGGGTGAGGAGTATCTCACCGGCTTCCTTGAGGTCCTGGAGGGTGGAGCGGATGGTGGAGTCGCCAAACTCGCGGAAGTGCTGGACGGCGAGCTGTCGCTTCACCTCGCCAATGCCAAAGGGGCCGCTGAACGTGGCGATGACGGTGCGCACGGCCACGGTGACATCGGAAATGGCGCGGTTCGGGTGCGGTGGTGGTGGTGGCGGCGGCGGGGCAGGCATAGGCACGGGAGCCGATGCCTCCGCGACAGACGGCGGGGCTGTACCCTGCTGAAGCTTGGCCTTCATCTGGCGCACCATCTCCACATCGGCCAGCAAGCGCTTCTCCAGCTCATCGAGCCACGACAGGGACAAGGAAGGGACATCCGCATTCATGCGCGGAGTGTTCCAGATTCGCGGAGGACTGACAAGATGGAAGACGCGCCTTCCCTGCCCTCGCGAATCATTTCTCCATTCCCCTGCGTCTTCATTCACGCCGGGATCGAAGCCTGTCATGTGAAGCAATTCGTTTGCCGTGCGAAGTCTCCCGGACCACCAGTTGCGCAGCAACTGGACTACTTTCCAACCAACCATGAAAATCTCCTTCTGCGGTGCTGCGGGCACCACCACGGGTTCGAAGCATCTCATCGAGGTCAACGGCCAGCGCATCCTGCTCGACTGCGGTTTGTATCAAGGCCGGCGGCATGACGCCTTCGAGCGCAATCGCGATTTCCCCTTCGATCCCGCCAAGATCGACGTCGTCGTGCTCTCCCACGCACACATCGACCACAGCGGCAATCTCCCGCATCTCTGCAAACGCGGCTTCGCCGGCAACATCTACGCCACACCCGCCACGCGCGACTTGTGCAGCATCATGCTGCCGGACGCCGCGCACATTCACGAAAGCGACATCAACTGGCTCAATCGCCACCGCAAGCAGGACAAGCTGCCGCTGCTGGAAGCCAGCTACTGCATGGCCGATGCCGAGAAGTGCATGCGGCAGTTCGTCTCCGTCGGCTACCATCGCCCGATGCCCATCGCCGATGGCGTGAAGATGACCTTTATCGACGCCGGGCATGTGCTGGGCTCCGCGCAGGTCATTCTGGACATCGACGACAACCAAACCGGCAAGAAGTCACGCCTGCTGTTCTCCGGCGACATTGGCCGTCCCAACAACGATCTCCTGCTTGATCCCGAGCCTTGCGACAACATCGACTACGTCATCATGGAGAGCACCTATGGCGGGCGGAAGCACGAACTCTCCACCAATGCCAGCGAGCACCTCTGCCAGATCATCCGCCGCATCTTGCAGCAGCGGGGAAAGCTCATCATCCCCGCCTTCGCCGTCGAGCGCACCCAGCAGCTTCTCTTCACGCTCGATCATTTGCGCCATGAGAAGTGCTTCCCGCCCATCCCCACCTTTGTGGACAGCCCGCTTGCCGTGAAGGCCACGGAAATCTTCCGCCTGCACATCGACGACCTCAAACCCACCGTGCGCGACGCCATCTTCATGCGCAACGACCCCTTCGGCTTCGAGGGCCTGCAACTCGTGCGCAGCGTGGATGAATCCAAGAGCCTCAATCACATCAAAGGCGCCGCCATCATCATCTCCGCTTCCGGCATGGCGGAGTCCGGCCGCATTTTGCATCACCTGCGCAACAACGTCGAAAACGAGCGCAACATCCTCCTCTTCGTCGGCTACTGCGCCGAAAACACCCTCGGCTGGAAACTGCGCGAGGGTCACAAGCACGTGAACATTCTCGGCGACGAGTTCCAGGTGAACGCCGACGTCGAAATCCTCGACTCCTTCTCCGGCCACGCCGACCACGACGAACTCCTCGGCTGGTTCGACCGCGTGCGCGGCCCGAAGCAACGAGTCTTCCTCGTCCACGGCGAACCCGAACGCTCCAGCGCCCTCAAAGCCGCGCTGGATGCCAAGCACACTGCTGGGAGCGTGGAGGTGGCGGTGTTGGGGCAACAGGTGGAGTTGTGATCTCGTGGGACATCTGAGAATATATCGTGCCTTTGCCTGCATTGCCGCGCCTACGGCGCGATGGATTCCAGCCCAGGGCCAGCGAGCCTGAGCGAGCGCCGCCCTGGGGACAAACGCAAGAAACGTATAGCCAAGGTCGCGCCCCAACGGGGCGCGGGAGACGACCGCCAACTGCAACGCTGTGAGTTTGAATGCCGCGCTTGCATGCGTCGGCCAGTTCCTGCGCTCCGTTGGAGCGCTGCCTTGAGCAGATGCCATCCTTCACAAAAACCCAGGGCTGCTGCCCTGGGCTGAATCCTACGGGCCGTTGGCCCGACAAAGCACCTCATCGAGTTTGGAGACCCATTTCCGCGCAAGCCGCTCGAACCGGTGGGGTTTTCCTGCTCCGCATGCTTTCATCATCCTCCACCATGACCTCCCGTCGCCATTTGCTTTCTGCCTTCAAACCGGATCAAACGGGTTGATCAGTTCCAACCCGGTGATGTGATCAAAGTCGTCCACATTGCGAGTCACCAGCTTCAATCCATGCACCAAGGCGGTTGCAGCGATGCTAGCATCTCCCAATGCCATCTTCTTTTGCTGACGCAGTTCAATGGCCCGCTTCTCCACCCGATCATCGAGAGGCAGAATTCGCATGCGATCAAAGGCAGCTTCAAACCAGCCGCGCTCAGTTTCAGAGAGGCGATGAAAACCCAGGGTCTCGATGCGTGTGACACTCGCGGCGGCCAGATCGGTGCGATCGAGAATGACATCAAGCTGCGGATGACTTCCATCCGCGCCGTAAATCAGGATGTTGCTGTCCAGGAGCATAGATCAATCACGACCGGGCAGTTCGCGTTCCTGGCGTTGCTCCTTCTGCCAGGCCACGGGGTCGGGAATCGCATGACGCAGTCCCCCGAGCTTGCGCAGCTCTTTCAGCGCTTGCAGCGGGGTTTCCTTGCTGGTCATGGCCGTGCTGTCGTCATCCACCGTCAGACTGGCGACCACGCGCACACGGCCACGCCGCAGATTGGCGGGCAGCGGCAGGTGCAGGGTGCCGTCGGCGTGAGGTTCAAGAATGGCGGTGATCGTGCTCATGGCGTGAAGCTATCGGACTTTGCCATTTTGCGCAAGCCGCTCGAACTGATGGCGTTTTCTTGCCTCGCATGCTTTCATCGTCCTCCACCATGTCCTCCCGCCGCCATTTCCTTTCTGCCACCACGGCAGCCTTTGCTGCCTCGTCGTTTCACATCTTCGGCGCTGATCCGGCGAAGAAGTATCGCACGGCCTTGATCGGTTCCGGCTGGTGGGGGATGAATCTTTTGAAGGAGGCGCTGGCTTCCGGCCGCGTGAAGGTGTGCGCGTTGTGCGATGTGCATGAGGACGTGGCCTCGAATGCCGGTGACGATGTGAACGGCCTCTCCGGCGACGATCCGAAGCTGTACAAAGACTACCGCGAGTTGCTGGAGCAGGAGAAGCCCGAGATCGTCATCATCGCCACGCCGGATCACTGGCATGCGCTGCAAACCATCGCCGCGTGCAAGGCGGGTGCGCATGTGCTGGTGGAAAAACCGACGGGACACACGATCAACGAAAGCAAGGCGATGGTGAAGGCCGCGCGAGAGGCCGGAGTCGTCGTGCAGGTCGGTTTACACCGCCGCATCGGCCCGCATCATGTGGAGGCAATGAATTTCCTCAAGTCCGGGGCCGTGGGCAAGGTCGGCATGGTCCGCGCCTTTGCCATCAGCAAGGGCGGTGCCGAGCAGCCGAAGCCGAACAGCCAGGTGCCCGAAGGCATGGACTGGGAGATGTGGTGCGGCCCGGCTCCGATGCGGCCCTTCAATACCAAGCTGCATCCCGGCGGCTGGCGGAACTTCCTCGATTACGCCAACGGCACCATGGGCGACTGGGGCGTGCATTGGCTCGATCAGATTCTTCTGTGGAGCGGCGAGAAAGGCCCAAAGAAAGTCTTCTGCACCGGTGGCCGCAACATCGCCGGCCCCGCTGTGCTCAATGACACCGAGCAGACCACCGACGCGCCGGATCATCAGATGGCCACGTTTGAGTTCGAGCAGTTCACCGCCACCTGGGAGCACCGCAAATTTGCCGACAACAACAACGAGAAGCACAAGATCGGCTGCTACTTCTACGGCGAAAAAGGTGTGCTCCACATCGGCTGGCGCGACGGCTGGACCTTCTACCCCGTCGATCCCAAGAGCGGCGAACAGCACGGCAATCACCAACTTCAAGAGCCCGACGGCCACAACATCGCTCTGCTCTGGGCCGATTTCATCAACGCCATCGAGAAGAAGCGGAAACCCGTCGCCGACATCGAAAGCGCCCACCGTTCTTCGTGTTTGCCGATGCTCGGCATGCTCAGCTACAAAGCCGGTCGCAGCATCCAGTGGGATGCGGAGAAGGAACTTATTATTGGTGATGCCGAGGCGAGCAAGCTCATGCAGCGGGAGTATCGGCAGCCGTGGGTGTATCCAGTGTAGGCGAAGCCCATCCTACTCGTCCTCGTCCTCCTACTCGTCCTCGATTCTGCCGCTGCGATGCATCCAGCGATTCCAAGCCCACGCTGAACCGACTTTGGGAAGGCTTGATCGTCTTGGCTTCGATTCACACGCCATGATCGAGGACGAGTTCGAGTATGAGGACGAGGACGATCCGTTGACGCCTTGACCTCTTGACCGCCGCCCGCTACTTCCCCCCATGCCCCGCAACTACACGCTGCACAGCAAGCACCAACCCACGCACCGCATTGATTACAAAGCGGAGCTGAACGAGCAGCAGTATGCCGCCGTCACCAGTCCACCGGGACAGGCGCTCGTCATTGCAGGTGCAGGCAGCGGCAAGACGCGCACACTGACCTACCGCGTGGCGTGGTTGCTCGACAACGGCATTCAGCCCGAGTCCATCCTGCTGCTCACCTTCACCAACAAAGCCGCACGCGAGATGCAGGAGCGCGTGCAGACGCTCGTCACCACCGACACCACACGCCTCTGGGGCGGCACGTTTCACTCCATCGGCAACCGCTTGCTGCGCTACAACGCCGAGCGCCTCGGCTACCGCAAAGGCTTCTCCATCATGGACCGTGAGGATCAAAAGGACCTCATGGGCACCGTGCTCGACGCCAGCGGCATCGACACCAAGAACTATAAGTTCCCCAAAGCCGAAGTCCTCGGCGACATCTTCTCCCTCGCTGACAACACGCTCTGCGACATCGAGGAAATCCTCACCACCCGCTACCCCTACCTGAAAGAAGCCGAAGACGGCATCCTGCGCATGCGCCAGCTCTACCAGGACAAGAAACGCGAGACCAACTGCATGGACTTCGACGATCTGCTCGCCCTCACCGTGCAGCTCCTGGAGGAAAACGCCGACCTGCTGGAGCGCTACCGCCGCCAGTTCGAGTTCATCCTCGTCGATGAATATCAGGACACCAATGCCCTCCAGTCACGCTTTGTGGAGATGCTCACCGGCCCGCAGGGCAATCTCATGGTCGTGGGCGACGACGCACAGTCCATCTACTCCTGGCGTGGTGCCGATGTGTCGAACATCCTCAACTTCTCCGACCAGTGGCCCAACGCACGCACGCATAAGATCGAGATCAACTACCGCAGCGTCCCCGAGGTGCTCCACCTCGCCAATGCCGCCATCGCCATGAACCGCGGCCAGATCCCCAAGAACCTCCTGCCCGCACGCGATGCCAGCGGCACGCTGCCAGCCCTCGTCCCACTCGACTCCTCTTCCGGGCAGGCCTCCTTCGTCGGGCAGCGCATTCAGGAGTTGCACGATGAAAAAGGCACCGCCTTCAACGACATCGCCATCATCTACCGCGCGCACTTTCACAGCATGGAACTCCAGATGGAGCTCACCCAGCGCGGCATCCCCTTCAAGATCACCAGCGGCCTGCGCTTCTTTGAGCAGGCCCACATCAAAGACGTCGCCGCCTGCATGAAGTTCGCCGTCAATCGCCAGGACGAGGTCAGCTTCATGCGCATGGTGCGCCTCGTCGATGGCATCGGCAACGTCAACGCCACCAAGCTCTGGCACGAGTGGTCCAAAACCGATGCCTCTAAAGCGGAAACCATGCCCGAGAGCTTCTCCAAGCTCCTCGTCCCACTCAAAGTGCCGAAGAAGGCCCGCGAAGCGTGGGACCAGTTCGCCTACACCCTCGACGAACTCATCGACACCGAAGGCAAAGCCGTCCCGCCCGCCCTCATGATCCGCAGCATCGTCGATGGCGTCTATGATGACTACATGCAGGTGAAATTCAACAACTACGAGCAGCGCCAGCAAGACCTCGGGCAGCTCGCCGACTTCAGCGACCGCTTCACCGACACCATCGCGTTCCTCAGCGAGCTATCCCTCCTCAACGGCGTCGATACCGCCAACAAACCCGACCGCCAAGAAGAAGAACGTGACGCCGTCACGCTCACCACCGGCCATCAAGCCAAAGGCCTCGAATGGCACACTGTCTTCGCCATCTGGCTCGCCGAAGGCATGTTCCCGCACATCCGCGCCCTCGAAGAGGCCGGCGAAACCGCCCTCGAAGAAGAGCGCCGTCTCTTCTACGTCACCGTCACCAGAGCCAAGGACGAACTCTACCTCACCTACCCCCTCATCAACCACCGCGCCCGCGACGGCAACATGATGATGTGCCCCTCCCGCTTCCTCACCGACCTACCAAATGACTTGGTCGAGGTGTGGAATGTGAAAAGCGGGTGGTGAGCGCTTCGCGCGGTCAAGGGGTCAAGGCGTGCCGCCGCAGGCAATCCTACTCGTCCTTCTACTCGTCCTCAGTCCTGCCGCGCCGTTTCAAGTTTCAGGTTACAAGTTACAACAAGACCTCGCCGCCGCGACAGCGTCCTGGAGTGCTCCAGCCCTCTGGAGCTTTCCGCAGGCCAAGAGACGCACAAAAGCGCCGGAGGACCGACACACTCCAAAACGCTTTCGCCCCTTTCGTCCCCGAACATCCCTCTTCTCGTCCCGCCACCCTCATGGCACGCTCTCCCATCATGATCCTCGACAAACCCCCCACCACCGCTGGCCTGAGCATCGAAGACAAATGGACCCACGCCGTCGAGCTGTGGGACGAGGTCAGCGAGCGTCAGCAGGAACTGCCGACGAACCAGGCCATCCTTGATGTAGTCGAGCAGCCGCCGCCACCCGCGTGACCCTCGACATCGAGTCCCAAACCGCCGACACGATCCCCACCGTCCTTTTCATCGGCCACCCGTCCCCCAACCTCGCCCAAGTCCGCCACACCTTCCGCCGCCAAGGCTCCGCATGGACGCTCCTGCGACGGGAGGAAGGCCCCGGAGATCAGGATTTGAACGGAAGCGTTCTGAAATGCATTCCTCTGTGCCTCTCCGTGCCCTCTGTGGTTGATCCCAAGCGCCCGGCTGTCCACACCGTTGTTTTCACCACAGAGGCCACGGAGGAACACAGAGGTCTGAAAATCATTTCTCTGCGGCCATTCTGCGCGAGGCGGGATGCCTGAGTGCTGAGCGGAAGCGATGGGTGGTTCGATTTTGCCGCAGTGAGGCAGAGCAGCAGAGATGGCAGAGGTTTCCATTCTCTGCGCCCTCTGCCTCTTGGCCCCACGGTGGCAAATCCATGAGCAGGGCGGGCTTCAGGCATGACACCGACCGGAAACGACGCCCAACGTCTCCCATCCGCCCACGCCGCTGGTGCAAACGACCAGCCAGCTCGACTCCGTACGCCGACTCTCCACTGTGATGACCTCTGCCGGTCACGCCATCCACTTGAACGATCACATCGGCGCGCTCGCCACACTGGTCGTCGCGACTTCGTCCACATAGGGCTCACCGGTAATTTTTTCGATCTTCGCGCGGTTCTCCGCCTCGTTGAGTGGCGGCGCTTCCTCGCCGTCGCCCTTGGCGGGGCCGTGGAAGGTGACGTGCCAGTCCAGGCGTTTCCAGCCGCCCTTCACGCGCTTGAAGGTGTAGTGCAGCTTCGGCTGCCGAAAGCCAAAGCCGTCATCAATGGGGCCGATAGCCAATTCGACCTTCAGCGGCGGCTTGGCGGAGGTTTGCTTGATCTCGACCGGAGGCTGGGAGCTGTCGCCTTCCAGGAGGAAGTGGTCGTCCTCCTCTTTCGTCAGGCCATCGCGGTGGAAGGCATTGATGGACCAGTCGTAGGCGGGAAAGGTCTGGGCGATGTCCCACATCGTGGGCTTTTCATCCTCCGGCAGCTCCACCACATCCAAGATCATTTTTTCGGCCATGGCGGGCCGTTTGACCTGAAGCAGGCGTTCATCCTTCATCCGCTGCGCCCGGTGGACGGGTGTCTCGCAGCTTGAGAGGGTGAAAAGGCAAAGAGTGGCGGTGAGAAATGCGATCCAAGAGGTCATGGGCTGCTAAAAAGGATGTAGGCCAAATTGACGAGAAGAAAATGGCGATCTCGTGGCCGCACGCACTTATCGTGATCCGTTCAGACGCCGGATTCACGATCTCACCGGCATACCACATGATCCGATCTGCCTGATCCGCATCACAGCGTTAAGACGGCAGGCCACACTTCGCCGCCGACCTGAAGGGCACGGCGGGATGCCATTCCACAAAAAAGCCAGATGGATGACCATCTGGCTTCTTGGAATGGATTGATGCGGAGCGATTACTCGGCGTTTTCTTCGACGTAACGGACCACGTCGCCGACGGACTGAAGCTTTTCAGCCTCTTCATCGGGAACGTCGATGCCGAATTCTTCCTCGAAGGCCATCACCAACTCGACGGTGTCGAGGGAGTCGGCGCCGAGATCTTCGATGAACTTAGCTTCTTGAGTGACCTGCTCGGGGTTCACGCCGAGTTGTTCAACGATGATGTCTCTGACTTTTTCTGTGATGTTTTCTGCCATAGATGGGGGGTGGTGAGATGGGGCGGAGCTTTAGCGGCTGCCTTTGCTTTGGCAAGGGGAAAATCCGAGCTTTTTGAAGCAGGCGGAACGGATGTCATTGCGGCGTTTCCGCAGGCGGCGTTTCCACGCTCTCCGGTTCGCTGATCTTTTCAATCAACTCACCGCTGAAACGGCTGAGCAGACGTTCGAGAATCTGATCGGCACCACCGAATTTTAAGTCGTCAATCACGGCGCGCTTTTCCGCGCCGCCGTTGAGGCGATACCATGCATAGGCGAGGCCCTTGTGCTCCCATTTGCGTTTATCCACACGGAAGACATCCGCATAGGGGATCGCCACACCTTCATGTGTCACCCAATGGTCCGCTTCCCCACGCAACACCTTGCGGCGGTTGAGCAGCAGGATGATCCCAACGATCACCGCCCCGGTCATGCAGCCATAGGCAAACCAAAACTGCTCCGCGATCTCACGGTCACTGTAGAGCTTGGGGTCTTCCGCCCAGCCATTCTGCGCGGCATAGCTGACCCAGCGCGGCGGTTCGCCATCGGTTCCCGTGGGCAGACCCTTGGCTTTCGCATCCCCAATCCACTGTTCCAACCGGCCTTCTTTCTTGGCTGTGTCAAAGCTCGGCAGGAACTCGGTGGTGAACCATGCTTTTTTTTGCGCCAGTGCGACGGACTGCGGATAGCCACGCACGCCATCATACAGAAACAACAGTCCGAAAACGAGCAACAGCCCTGCCAACATGCCCATGCGACGGAAATACCAACGCGTGACATGGCAGACGATAGGAGTGGTGCTCGCAGGGGTGGGTGAGGCGGGAGAGGGAGATTCCATCAGGAGGTGATTCAATCGCAGACGGGTGCGGAAGCAACCCGGGATTTTGTGTGACAATCTGCGCACAGATTTACAATGTCTGCATGCTTCCCATCGGGGAGTTCTGGCGTAAGAAAGGACAAACCTCTGCCAATATCATCTATGTACCACATTGACCCCCTCTACCTCCTCATCTTCTTCGGCACGATGGCGCTGTCGCTCTTTGCCTCCTGGCGTGTCAAAGGCGCGTATGCACGCTACTCGCAGGTGCCTGCTAGCTCCGGCATGAGCGGTGCGGAAATCGCGCAGCGCATTCTGGACCTCAACGGCATCCGCGATGTCACCGTGCGTTCCACCCATGGCCTGCTGAGCGATCATTACGACCCGACGAACAAGACCCTGGTGCTGTGCGAAGAAAACTTCTATGGCACCAACGTCGCCGCGCTCGGCGTGGCGGCGCATGAATGCGGCCACGCTCTCCAGCACCAGCAGCTTTACGCGCCGCTGCAATGGCGCATGGCGGCGGTGGGCATCACCACCGTGGTCGGCAGCATCATTCCGTTTGTTGGCATGGGGCTGCTCTACCTCGCACCCAAGATCGCCATCCCAATCCTCGCGCTCTGCTTTGGTGTCGTGATGGTGTTCCAACTCATCACCCTGCCGGTGGAGTTTGATGCCACCGCACGAGCGAAGCGCATTCTGGCACAGACGGGTGCCGTCGCCCCCGGTGCGGAAACCGCCGCGATGAGCAAGGTGCTGGACGCCGCCGCCCTCACCTACGTCGCAGCCTTCATCAGTGCGCTCGCCACTTTCCTCTACTACGTCATGCACATGCTGGGCGGCCAGCGCAACGACGACTGAGCGACGCGGACAAATTTCCGGTCAAAGCGGCGTATGCTCTGCATGCGCCGCTTTTTTCTTGCCCTGTTTGTTCCGCTTTCAGTCTGTGCCGATGACATCCCACCCCTGCGCAGTCTCAGCCGCACCAACCTGCTGGAATACCATGCGGCGGATGGCACGAAGAAAATCGCCACGACCGCCGCTGAATGGGAGAGCCGCCGCAAAGAAGCGCTGGCAGGCTTTCAGCAAGTCGCGGGTCCCCTGCCCGGCCCGGAAATGCGTTGTGCGCTCGATCCGCAGATCATCGAGGAGACCGACTGCGGCAGCTATGTGCGCCGACTCATCACCTACACCTCGCAGCCCAGCGGCAAGGTTCCTGCTTACCTGTGCATACCCAAGACAGCACTCGCCGGCACGAATACACCTGCCGTGCTCTGCCTGCATCCGACGGAGAACAAGATCGGCTTCAAGGTCGTTGTCGGACTCGGCGGTAAACCGCACCGCCAGTATGCGTCCGAACTCGCAGAACGCGGCTTCATCACGCTGGCACCGAGTTATCCGCTGCTGGCGGACTACCAGCCGGATTTGAAGGCCTTGCAGATGCCCAGCGGCACGATGAAGGCCATCTGGGACAACCTGCGCGGCCTCGATTATCTCGACTCGCTGCCGTTCGTGGATCACACGCACGGCTACGCCGCGATCGGCCATTCCCTCGGCGGCCACAATGCGATCTTCACCGCCGTGTTTGACGACCGCATCCAGGTGATCGTCTCAAGCTGCGGCTTCGACTCGCTGCTCGATTATTACGACGGCAACATCAAGGGCTACGTGCAGGAGCGCTACATGCTGCGCATGGAAAACTATCTCGGCCATCCGCAGGACGTGCCATGGGATCACTATGAACTCATCGCCTGTCTCGCGCCGCGCCACGTTTTCGTAAATGCGCCGCTGAAGGATGCCAACTTCCGCTGGCAGAGCGTGGACCGCATCGCGGGCGCAGCTCTGCCATTGTTCAAGCTGCACCAGGCAGAGTCACACCTGCAAGTCGCCCACCCCGACTCCGACCACGATTTCCCCGACACCGAACGCTTCGCCAGCTATGAGCTGATCAAGCGCATACTCCTGCCTGCTCAATGATGCGAACCATCTGCGGGCAGAGCATTGCGTGGGAAAACTCCGCGCCGAGTGTCTTCGCCGCCTCATTCACCGGCCTCGTGCCAAGCGCCATCGCTGCGCGAATCTGCCGCACGATTTCAGGCACATCGCCGTTGCGAGCCACGCGTACATAAGTCGGATCGTCCAGTCGGCGTGCCAGATCGCCACCGTGGCTTTGATCCGGGCCGATGAACAAGAACGGAATGCCCAGCATGAGGATGTTGTAGATTTTGCAGGGATGCACGATGCCCACAAACGGATCGCCCATCACCACAAGATGCAGATCCGCCGCCGACAGCGAGCCTGAGAGCTTCGCCATCGGCTGATACGGCAGGCAGGTGATGTTACTCAATGCCTTCGTCTTCGCGAAGGCCTGTACCTTCTTGAACTCGCTGCCGCCGCCGACAAACAGGAAGTGCAGGCGCTCATCTGCCTTCATTTCATCCGCTGCCGCCAAAACGGCATCCAGCGGATGACATGGGCTGTGGTTGCCGGAATACATCACGATGAACTTGCCCGTGAGTCCATGCTCCGCGCGAAACGACTCACGCGCCGACGCGTCATAGCTGATCGCATGATCGTGCGACCACGGCGCATCCGTATGAATGACCGCCGCACGGACACCCTTCGCCTGCAAACGCTCCGCCATGAAGCGATCCAGCGCGATGATGCGTGAGGCACGACGGAAGCTCCAGTTTTGGATGAACGTCAACGTGCGCTCGACGATGCCCCCCGCTTTGAGCCATCCAGCGGCCACCGCTTCGTCAGGATTCAAATCCATCACCCACGGCACCACGGCACCGCCTTTGAGTTTCGCCGCGATGGTGCCGAGTGTGGAGATCAAGGGCGGCGAAGTCAGGCAGACCGTCACATCATGCCTCGGCAGCAGCAACAGGATGCGCGCCGCATTTAGCCAAAAAGTGGCGAAATCGACCAGTCGCCGCCACTTCGCCTGCTTTCCCAGCCCAGGTGTCCAGATGCGGCGGATGTCGATACCCTGCCAAGTTTCGCGCACAGGGTAATGCACCGTCGGATCATCGTAACCACGGCATGATGCCACCACCGTGACCTGATGGCCGACTTTCACCAACGCCAAGGCCAAATCCGTGAGATACTGCGCCGTGGCGACGTGATCCGGGCGGAAGCACTGGTTGAGGAGCAGAACTTTCATCTCGTTCGCGGCGGTGCGATCAGCCGCGCAGGCGGTTTGCCTCCAATTCAGCCAGAAACGCTCGATAGGTATGCTCTAGGCCGTCTTTGAGCTGGATGTGCGGCCGCCAGCCGAGCGCGTTGAGCCGCGAGGTGTCGAGCAGCTTGCGCGGTGAGCCGTCGGGTTTGGATTCATCCCATACAATCTCACCCACGTAATCCACCACTGCGGCCACCAGTTCCACCAGTTCGCGGATCGTGATGTCACTGCCAAAGCCGACGTTGACCAAATCCGGCGGCTCCGCGAGCTGCATCAAATGGGCGCAGGCATCGGCGAGATCGTCCACATGCATGAACTCACGGCGCGGCTGGCCCGTTCCCCAAGCCTTCACTTCACTCAGGCCGGCGACCTTCGCCTCATGAAACCGCCGGATGAGCGCCGGCATCACATGCGAGTTCTGCGGGTGGTAGTTATCGCCGGGACCGTACAAGTTCGTCGGCATGGCCGAATGAAAGACGACGCCATACTGCTTGCGGTAATACTCCGCCATCTTCACCCCGGCGATTTTCGCGATGGCATAGGCCGCGTTGGTCGGTTCGAGCGCCGAGGACAGCAGACAGTCTTCATGCATCGGCTGCGGCGCCAGTTTGGGGTAAATGCACGAACTGCCAAGGAACAGCAGCCGCTTCACTCCTGAGGTCCACGCGCTGTGGATGCAGTGAGTGGCGATGGCGAGGTTCTCGTAGATGAACTCCGCCGGGTAGGTGTTGTTGGCATGAATGCCGCCCACCTTGCCTGCGGCTATGATCGCGGCATCCGGCTTCTCAGCGGCGTAAAACGCCGCCACCGCCGCCTGATCGGCCAGATTGAGTTCCTGCCGTGTGCGCGTCACCAGCGTGACACCCGGAACCTTTTGAAAGCGCCGCACCAGCGCACCTCCCACCATGCCCGTGTGACCGGAAATAAACAGCTTCATCATGCTTCAGAGATTCTTCACCCGTGCCTCGTGTTCAGCGAGTTTCAGGTCAGCTTCAACCATGATTTTCACCAGTTCCTTGAAGCGCACCTTCGGCTCCCAGCCAAGCTGCCTGCGAGCCTTCGCAGGATTGCCGATGAGCAGTTCCACCTCGGCGGGCCGTTCATAGCGTGGATCAAGCACGACGTAGGATTCCCAATCGAGTCCCAGCAGGCCGAACGCCTCCTGGCAGAATTCGCGCACGCTGTAGGTTTCGTTCGTCGCCACCACATAATCATCCGGCGTTTCCTGCTGCAGCATGAGCCACATCATCTCCACATACTCGCCGGCAAAACCCCAGTCGCGTTTTGCCTCTAAATTCCCGAGATACAGCTTGTCCTGTAGCCCAACCTTGATGCGGGTGGCCGCACGGGTGATCTTACGCGTCACAAAGGTCTCGCCACGCCGGGGACTCTCGTGGTTGAAGAGGATGCCGTTGGAAGCATGCAGCCCGTAACTCTCGCGATAGTTCACCGTCAGCCAGTAGGCATAAACTTTCGCGCAGCCATAGGGTGAACGCGGCCAAAACGGCGTCGTCTCCGTCTGCGGCACCTCCTGCACCTTGCCAAACATCTCCGAGGATGAAGCCTGATAAAAGCGCGTCTTCTTCGCCAGTCCAGCCTCACGAATCGCCTCCAGAATGCGCAGTGTGCCCAGTCCATCCACATCGCCAGTGTACTCCGGGATGTCAAAAGACACCTTCACATGCGACTGCGCCCCCAGATTGTAGATTTCATCCGGCTGCAGCTCATACAACAGCTTCACCATCTGCACCGCATCCGCCAGATCGCCATAATGCAGGATCAGCCGCGCCCCATCCACATGCGGATCCTGGTAGATGTGGTCGATGCGCCCGGTGTTAAAGCTCGACGAGCGGCGGATGACACCATGCACCTCGTAGCCTTTTTTCAAGAGCAGTTCGGCCAGATACGAACCATCCTGTCCGGTGATGCCGGTGATCAGTGCTTTTTTCATGCGTGGCTCAGGTTAGGCGGTCCACCGCAGTCCTATCGCGGCGGCGTCTGCGTGATAACGCCTGATCTGCTCGGGTATCAGGGCGGCGGCCGCGCCTAGCAGTTGGAAATGCGCCTGGTAAAACTCGGTGGTGTATTGCACCGCTTGCTCAAACTGCCACGCAGGCTGCCATTGCAGCAGGTGGTAAGCCTTGTCGATGCTGAGATTGAGCAAGCCGGCTTCATGCGGCGCGCTTTGCTGGGGAAGATGATGCCACGCACCGCTCCAGTGCTTGAGAATCTCCTCGACCACCGCTTTGACGGGACGATTGCCATCCACCTGCGGGCCAAAGTTGAAGGCGGCACGAAAATCTTGGTTGTCGCTGTGTTTGGCCAGTTCTGGGTGGCGCAGCAACGCACCGAGCCACAGATACCCGCTCAACGGTTCGAGCACATGCTGCCAGGGCCGCGTCTGCTGCGGATTGCGCACCGGGATCGACTCGCCACGCGCCAAGGCACGCATGCAATCGGGCACGATGCGATGCTCGGCCCAGTCGCCGCCGCCGATGACGTTGCCGGCACGCGCGGTGCCAAGGCTGAACCCAGGCACGCTGGCGAATGACTTCTGGTAGCTCGCCACGATGAGTTCGGCGCATGCCTTGCTGGCGCTGTAGGGATCATGACCGCCGAGACGGTCGGACTCGCGATAGCCGTGCAGCCACTCGTTGTTGTGATAGCACTTGTCCGTGGTGATCACGACCACCGGACAGGGCCGGGGTGAGCAACGCACGGCATCCAGCAGATGCGCGGTGCCGAGCGCATTGGTGGCAAAGGTTTCAACCGGCGCGTCATACGAAGCGCGCACGAGCGGCTGTGCGGCGAGATGGAAGACGAGATCGGGCTGTTCTGCGCTGATCCACCGACTCACCGCCGCAGCGTCACGAATGTCACTGCGCGTGTCGCCCATGCGTGCGGACAGGCCGAGCGTGTCGAACAACGCGGGGCTGGTCGGTGGATCGAGCGCATAGCCGCTGACCCTGGCCCCGAGCAGCAGCAGCCACTCGGAGAGCCACGAGCCTTTGAAGCCGGTGTGGCCGGTGACGAGGATTTTTTTGTCGCGATAAGTGTCTCCAAACATGATGTGAGTCAGTGTGTACCTGCTACCAGATTTTCCAGGGCGCGTTGCCTTCGTGCCAGAGGCGGTTGAGCAGTTGAAACTCCTGATAGGTGTCCATCGGCTGCCAGAATCCATCGTGTGCGCACACGGCCAGTTTGCCGTCGCGGATCATGTCATCCATCGGCGCGCGCTCCAGCATCATGGCGGGATCGTCGGGCAGGTAGCGAAACAGCTCGCGGCTGCAAACCATGTAGCCGCCGTTGATGTAGCCGCCCTCGGCCTGCGGCTTCTCATTGAAGGCCACGACGCGTGCGCCCTGATCGATGCGCAGCTCGCCAAAGCGCCCCGGCGGATGCACGCCGGTCAATGTGCAGACGGCTTGCTGCTCCAGATGCGTCTTGATGGTGCTGGCGATGTCGATGCTGCCCACGCCATCGCCGTAGGTGAGAAGAAAATGCTCATCGCCGCCGAGATGCTTTTCAATCTGCCGCACACGCCAGGCGGTCATGGATTCCTCGCCGGTCTCGGCCAGCGTCACGGTCCAATCTTCCTCGCCGTGCTTGTCATGAAACACCGGCGGCGCGCCTTTGCCGAGGCTCAGCGTCACATCACCGGCGTTCCAGAGATAGTTGCGGAAGTAATCCTTGATCATCTCGCCCTTGTAACCCAGGCACAGGATAAACTCACGATGCCCCTGGCTGGCGTAGTACTTCATGATGTGCCAGAGGATCGGACGACCGCCGATGGGCACCATGGGCTTCGGCCGGTATTCGGTTTCTTCGCGAAGACGGGTGCCTTTGCCACCGCAGAGTATGACGACTTTCATAAGGTTGGATGGGTTGCGCCAGAGTTGAACCAGCGGGCGCAGGCTTGCAGAGTCAGATCGATCTCGCCGGGAAAATTCTCGCGCAGCGTGATGCCTTGCGCGCGCATCTTCGCGCAATCGTAATCAAGCGCGGGAATGGGGCCGCTATGCTTTGCGGGCGCATGCAGCTCGGGCCGTGTGCCCAGCACTTGCGCGCAGCGTTCCTGCACGAGTTCCGCCATTTCGCCGAGCGAATGAGAGCGTGAGCTGCCGATGTTCATCAGGCGGAAATCATCGGGCGCGGGATTTCGCAGGCAATGCTCGATGGCATGACAGATGTCCTCCAGCGTGATGAAATTGCGCAGCAGGCGCGGGTCCGAACGCAGTTCCAGCCGGTTGTTCTCCACCGCTTGACGGCAGAGGTCGTTGATGATGAGCGACCAGCGCGTCATGTCCGGCTGCGCGGGTGCACCGAAGCCGTTGGCGAGGCGGAGGATGGTGGCTGTCATATTTCCACCGGCACATGCCGCGATGACTTGATCCTCCATCAAGCGCTTGATGATGCCATACGGATGCACGGGCCGTGGCAGCGTTTCCTCAGTCACCTGATCCTGCATCGCGCGGCCATAGACATGAATGGTGGAGGCCAGCAGCACATGGCGCACACGCGCGCGCGCCGCCGCTTGCAGCAGGCCGTACGTGAATGAAAACGCCTCGTGCGTCATCGTCACAGGATCAGCGGCGGCTTGTTTTTCATCGGGACAGCTCAGATGAATGATCTGCGTGACGCCCTCGAGCAAGCATGGTCCTTCCGCCGCCCAGTCGCCGCGAAAATGCACGACTCCCAAATCCTGCTCCGCGCGCCGCGTCAATTGCAGCACCTGCAAGCCGCTTTGCCGCAGATGATCCGCGAGCCTGCGGCCGAGATAGCCGAGTCCACCGGTGATGAGCACTTTGCCGGCGATCTCAACCATGCTTGATGTCCCAGTTGTAAGGGATGGATTGATCAAAGGGACTCATGCGTGAAATCTCACCCGGATCGTGCGGGATGTCGGTGCAATTAGCCACGATGGCCGTTTCAGTACCCACGCCTTTGAAGCCGTTCCACACCATCGGCGGCACGGTCACGAGGCAGTAATTGTCGGGGCCGAGAAAAATCTCCTGCACCTTGCCGCGCGTCGCACTGCCTTCGCGGTCGTCGTAGAGCACGAATTTAATCTTCCCATGCGGCACGGCGTAGTTCAGCGTCATCTTGCTGTGGATGTGCCAGGCCTTGATCGCGCCTGGATGCACGCAGGAGAAATAGACTTCGCCAAAGCCTTTGAAGACCGGGCTTTCGGCTTTCAGCATGTGCATGATTTTGCCGCGTTCGTCGGGAATCTGACGCAGCGGGGTGATGGTGACGCCATCAATCAGTGAGGTGGGTGCGGACATGAGGGGTGGGAAAAAGGGTGCGTATCATTCATCATCCGGCAGGCAGCGTTTCTCAAGCAGTCTCAATGACAGCATGATTTCCGCCAACACGCGCTGCCAGGTGTAAAACCAGCCGCGCCAGCCGTCGAGAATCAGACCTTTGGCGAACAGGCAGTAAAAAAAGGTGAGCACGGGCGCGACGACAAGCAGCCGTCGCGCACGATCCTGCCAGCGCAGCTTGTCAGATGATGCGGCCGCGAGTTTTGCGGCCTCGAGCTTCGCGCAATGATCCTGCGAGACGAACCAGCGCGAGAGCGGCTTGCGATCATCGTGCTGAATCGCCGTGCTGAGAAAAGCGGACGCGCCGGGGATTTGGAGCAACTGCGTGTGTCCGTCCTGAAGGTAAGTGCAGCGGTCTTTGCGGAACAACACGGCTCTCGGCGGATAAAGCGTGGCACGCAACGGTCTGCCATTCACGCAGTAATGGAACCGCGCAAACCAGGCGTCAGCCTTTGCCTCCGGCTGATCGCGCAATTCATTCTCAAAGCCTGCGCAGAGGACGTAATCGGCATCCAGTGAAAGAATCCAGCGTGATGGCGACTGGCTGACGCCGTAATTCCATTTCGTGGTGTGGTCGGAATAAACATGCTGCACCACCCGTGCATTCGGATAGCTCGCAGCGATGGCCGTAGTCTCATCCGTGCTGCTGCTGTCCACCACGATGACGGTCGCGGCCCAGGTAAGACGATCCAGGCAGCGGCGCAGGTTGGGCGCTTCGTTGTAAACCGCGATGACGGGTGTGATGTCGTGCAGATTCATCGGGCAATGCAATCCGAGTAAAGTTTGACCAGACAGGTGGCCATCGACTCTGTGCTGAAGTGCTCACGCGCCAGGGCGCGACTGTTCTCCCCCATTTGCCGCGCTTGATCGCGATCACGCAGCAAGGAGGTCAGCGCTTCACCAAGCTCAACGGTGCCGGACACGACTTTGAGACTGTCGGGTTTCAGACGATTGGCATCAGCAGCGAGTGCCACATGCGGCGTGGTAATGCAGGGCAGACCGGCGGCCATGGCCTCCAACAAAGCGATGCCAAAATTTTCCGAGTACGACGGTAGCACATAAATCTCAGTGGCAGCGAAAGCGGCGAGCTTGAGGCTGCCATCGATAAAGCCGGCCCAGGTGACGTGATCTTGAATACCGAGTGACTGCACCTTCTGTTTGAGGCTGCTCGCGTATTCAGCGTCGCCTTCGCCGGCGATGATCAGATGCAGCGTCGGAACCCGCATGGCTGCAAACGCCTCCAACAGCAGTTCGATGCCTTTCTTCGGATGGATGCGCGACATGAACAGAACATTACGCGTCGCACGAGTCTCAGGATGGCGCTCGTGGAAGAGCGCGGCGGCGGGCAGGGATTGAAACGGCGCGACATCAATGCCGAGCGGAATCACGACGGGCCGTGCTTTGAGCTGGAAGCGAGCGGCCTCGTTCTGCTCCTCGACGCTGGTGTAATGAATAGCCGCCGCGTGATCGAGCGTCGGGCGGTCCATGAAGCGAAAGCTCAAGTCCTTGAGCCAGCGCCTGCGGTTCTCCATGCCCCAACGGTTCAACACACCGAGCGGCCGCACGATGTAAGGAATGCTACTCCGCCGCGCCGCCTTCGCCGCCGCGAGCGGTGCGTGTGAAAAACAGCCGTGCAGGTGCATGAGGTCGTAAGCAGGTGCCTGCTGCTTGAGCCACGCGCTGAGTGGCAGCGATACTTTGTAGAACTCGGTCTGCTTCGGAAAATAGAACACGCGGTAGCCGCCGCCTATCTCGCGCTGCATCCGCCGACCTGGGCCGTCATCATCCGTGGTGGCGACATCCACCTCGACACCCTGGTTCAGCAGCGCTTTCGCCATCATGGGCAGCGCAAAGCTGGGGCCGCCTTGCGAGGGCGAAAGAGACGGGATGACGTGCAGGATTTTCACAAAGCAGAAAGCTGAAATTGGAAAGCAGAAACCGGGGGCTACCGACGTTCGAGCCAACGTTTGAGCATGAACAGGCTCCATTTCTGATACCAGCTTTGCAGCGGCACGGGCGTGTTACGCGTGGCCTGTGCGAAGTCATCGCGCCATTCGGGTGCTGCGAGCCACTGTTGAAAGGGAAATAGAAAACCGCGCTTGGGCTGAGATGACACCCAGTCTGGAATCTCAGGCACAGCGGCGAGCAGAAGCTTCTTCCCCTGCTGTAACCGCACCGCCGCCGGCACGCGGGCGAGTGTGTCAAACAGCCGGCGGTCCACGAAGGGCACGCGCAGCTCCAGCGCATGCGCCATGCTCATCACATCGCTGTCTTTGAGCAGTTGGTTGCGCATGTAGAGCGTCAGTTCGAGTTCGCTGACCTGATCGGCAACCGTAGGTTGTGCAGGATCAGTTTCATCAGCGAGACTACGCGGAAGTTCAGTCTCTGTTATTCCCGCGACAAAGGCGGCCATCCGGCGTGCCTGGATCTTCGGAAACACACCACGAAACGCACCATAGGCCCCTCGCAACGTGGGCTGCTGCTCAAAATAACCGCCAAGGCGCTGGAACGGCACGCGGCTGGTGAAACGTTGCAACACGTCGCCCGCCACACCGCGCAAAGGTCCGAGACCACGGGCGAGGCGGGCGATCTGCGGCACTTTGGTGAAGCTAGGATAGCCGGCGAACAATTCATCTCCGCCCAAACCTGAAAGCACCACCTTCATGCCCTGCTCACGCGCGAAGGATGACACGGTGAAAGTGTTAAGGCCGTCAATCGTCGGCTGATCGAACGATTCGAGGAAGGAGCCGAACATGCGACGCCCCTGCGCGGCATCCAGCCGCAGTTCGTGATGCTGCGTGCCGAAATGAGCGGCGGTGCGCGCGGCAATGCTGCTTTCATCCAGCGCCGCATCATCGAGTGCGATGGAGAACGTGCGCAAGTCCTGCGCACCGGTCAGTCGTGACAGCGCCACGAGCGCGGTGGAGTCAATGCCGCCGCTGAGAAAGACGCCGACCGGCACATCGCTGACAAAATGGGCGCGCACCGAGTCCAGCAAGGCGTCCCGCGTGCTTTGAACATGGTCCGCCGCCGCGGTCTGCCGGGAAGTCGCGGACGGTCCAAAATCAACCTGCCAGTGCGATGCGGTCGTGATCCTGCCATCTTGCCAGGTGAGCGAATGGCCGGCCTCCAGACAACGCACATCGGCAAGCAGCGTTGCGGGTTCCGCAACGGAGCCAGATTGAAAGTACGCAGTGAGCGCAGCGAGATCGAGCTGCCGCGACACATGGCCGGAGGCTTGCAGCGCCTTCAGCTCCGAGGCAAACAACATCGAGCCGCCCGTGACCGTGTAGTAGAGCGGTTTGATGCCGAAGGGATCACGCGCCATGAAGCAGGTGTTCGCTTTCTGGCTCCAGATCGCGAAGGCAAACATGCCGCGCAGTTTCGGCAGCATCGCCGCGCCTTCTTTTTCATAGAGCCGCAGCAGCACCTCGGTGTCGGAGTGTGTGCGAAAGGTCACGCCGCTTTGCTCCAACTCGGCGCGCAGTTCACGGAAATTAAAAATTTCGCCGTTAAAGACGATGGTGAGGGCGGACTGCGCGCACACCATCGGCTGATGACCGCCCGGCGAGAGATCGAGGATGGCCAGTCGCGTGTGCGCGAACTGCGCGAGTCCGCATGATGAAGACCAAAGTCCCCGATCATCCGGCCCACGATGCCGCAACGCCGCCTGCATGGCCTGCAAAGCCGCGCCGTGGGCCTCAGGCTGGCGGTTCAATATTCCGGCGATGCCGCACATGAAACTTGAGGGGTCAAACTGGCTTCCTTCCGTAAAACACCATCGTCATCCACAACCAGGGGATGCGCCCCACGCCGCGAAATTGTAGCTCCACGAAGCCCTGCTCCGACAACAGCCAGTGCAGGGTCTTGCGGCTCCAGAGCTTGATATGGCCGCCATCCCACATGGGGCAGAGGTGCGTGTCCCACTTGTTGCAGACGGATAGCAGCAGGTTTTTGAGATACCCATGATATGGCGTCGAGCAGATGAAGCGGCCGCCGGGTTTCAGGGCTTTGCAGCAGCCACGCGCATAAGGCCGTGGGAAGCACAGATGCTCCACCACCTCGGTACTGATCACCACATCGAAGGGTTCCTCGCCAAGGTTGGCGAGGATGTGTTCGTCGGCGGGCAGCACTTCAAACCTGCCCTCGGGGTACGCCTGCCGTGCCTGTGCGATGCCCTGCTCGCTGAGGTCGATGCCCGTAACCTTGCAGCCCAGCTTCAAGAATTCACCGCAGGTGCAGCCATTACCGCAGCCCACATCAAGGACACGCGTGCCGGGCTTCAGTTCACCAAGCAGGTCACGGATGACCGGCATGAAGTACTTATGCATGTGGGAGACCTCGGCGGTAGTGAAGCCAAAGTCCCGGTAGGCGGTTGGAGCGGATTCAGACATGCTGGTGCTGATCACGGCTTGCGGAGCGTCGTGATGAGGAACGAGCCCTGCTGGCAGGTGTTGGTGATGAAGCGGCTGAATGCGTTGGGCGTCAGCCGCATGAGCGCATCTTTGAACTTCGAGGCGGGCAGGAGGAAGATTTCTGATTTCTGGCCTTTGATCAGGAGCTGGTCGAGTGCGAAGCCCTTGCTTTGCACCAGATCGGCCCATTCCTGCTTGGTGTAGAAGCGGGCGATGGCGCCGTCGGTGTAGAGCTGCACCAATTCGTGCAGCGAGCGCTTTTTCAAGAACCCGCCCTGGAGGATGCCGCGGAAGAGGCCGGTGGTGATGTAGTAATAGAGGAAGCTGCGGTAATAGACCATGATGGTGGCCGTGCCGCCGGGGCGGAGCACGCGGTGCATCTCCGCCAGGATCTGACCGGTGTTCGCGGAGTGATGAATCACCCCCCAAGACCAGATGAAGTCGAACGAGGCGTCGGGGAAGTCCAGCTTCTCGGCGTCCATCTGCCGGATGGTGCCGTTGAGGCCGAATGCCTCGAATCGTTTGGAGGTGCTCTGCACCGCATACCCGGTCAGATCGATGCCGGTGTAGCTGTTGCAGTGCGGTGCGATGAGCTGGGCATGGCTGCCATTGCCCACGCCGATCTCCAGCACGTCTTTCTGCCGCAGCTCGGCAAAAGGAATGATCTCATCGAACGGCCGCTCTTGCGGCGGCATGTAGCGTGATGAATCAAAGAAGAAACGGGCGTCGATCTCCTGGTAAAACTCGCGCGAAAATTCAGCAGCGGGAATGCGGCCGCCCCAGTCGTAGCGCATGGGATTTTTCTCCCACCAGGAGCGGTTGTGTTGCTGCCATTCGCCTTGCTTTTGCGCGTCAGGCAGTTCGGTGGGCGTGGAGAAGCCCGGCGGGAGTTTTTGATTGGTGTCCATTCTGGTTGGGGGGATGATTTTTTGCCTGGGTGGATCAGGCATGCCTAATCTGGCACAGTACTGCCTCGCAGGCACTGACAACGCGATCCACCTGGATGCCGGTGAGACATTCATTCGAGTATCTGCACACCTGAAGCAAGCAGCCAGCGCAAGTAACGTGATGCCGGAGCACCTGATGTCCCCGTCCGTAGGGGTGCCAGCGCCCGGGCCAGTCGAGCGCTGAAAATATTCCCACGCAGGGAGTTCCCATGGCGGCGGCCAGATGCATCACACCAGTGTCGTTGCCCAGATAAAACCGCGCCCGGCCCAGCAGGGCGGCGGATTCGCGGACGGTCAGCTCACCAGCAGCGCACAGGCCCATCCCCCACCCGGCAATCAGTTTCAGACCCAGTTCCCGATCCTCTCCGCCACCGAAGATCATCGGCAGCAAGCCATGCTCGCGGATGAGCCGGCGCCCCACTTCGAGATAACGATCCCACGGCCACTGCTTGGAGGACCATTTGGAGCCGCTGCACACCGCGAACCAGCCGCGTGGAGCCAGCTCCCGGCCGTGCTGCCTCTCCCACCATTGATCAGCACGCCCCTGCTCCGAGGCGGTGATGCGCAAATCCATCATGCCCTCACCCGCTTTGATTTCCGGCAGCCCACTCGCCGCCAGACGGCTGAGCAAGGCATCGGCCTCATGCATGACCGGCGTCAGAGTGCCGTCAGCCTCCCTGGGAAAGGCATCATCAGGGTAGCCCTCGAAACCAAGCGTTTGTTTGATCCCCGCCAGACGAAAAAACCAAGCGTCCCGGCGACGCTGCCGGGGCGAGCGAATCGTGGGCAGCAGATACACGGCGGCATCGAACTGTGAGCGGCGCAGCAGCCCAATGGTTTTGGCTAGGCCGATCAGTCTGCCGGGCGAGGTGCCGCTTTGGTATTTGAGATAGTCCTGAATCAGCCCCTCGGGTGGCAGCACCAGTTCCGGCGGCAGCGCACCGCCGCTTTGGGGGATTTCACTCAGCAGGGTGATCTGCGCCTGTGGAAACTGCTCCCGCAGCAGCCACAGACTCGGCAGTGCCGCAATGGTGTCGCCGATCTGACCAAAGCGGTAGATCAGGAGTCGTTGGATGCCGGTCAGCATCTGAACCGTCAAAACAAGGTGTAAATGAAAGGCGCAGCAGCCGTGCCGCCCAAGACGATCAGCAGTCCGAGCACCATGAGCACGAGCAGCAGTGGAATGAGCCAGAATTTTTTGTTCTGACCCAGGAAGGCGATGAACTCACCTAGTATGCCAGTTTGCTTCCGAGTGGAAGCCTTGGCGAACTCGTTGTCTGTATCGTTGCTCATGGTTCCGCAGCTTGAGGGATTGATATTAGGACTGGCTGAAGTAGCGCACAGGGTCAGGCGCCGCCACAGCGTCATTCCAATAGGTTTTTGCCGTTCTGTCCACTTCTTTGCGGATGGGACTGCGCCCCAGGGTTCGCCGCAGCAAGCCAATCAGGGTGAAAATCGTGTAATAGAAGACGCTCAGCAGCACATTGCTCACGATCAGGCCGATCGTGCATGACAGTGCGTACCACCCGCAATAGAAGGGGCGGGCAATGACCGGCAGGAGCAGAAAGAGCAGACCGACACCCGCGCCATAACTGGCGATCTTCAACGGCAGCACAAAATTCCAGTCACCTTGACGGAAAAAATGCCAGAGCAGGAAGACCAGCGAGATGATGGGGAAGCCGATGAGGAGGCTTTTGGCGAAGCTGCGAAGGGCCGCCGTGTCTGGCCGCCAGTTAACGTGTTTGAATGGATTGATCATCTGAAAGAGGAACTGGCATCGCTAATGGGCAGCAAGTTATTGGTTGGTTTCCGAGATTTTGGTGCATGCTGAATTGTCGTCTGATTTCCTTCCTGAAGACAATTTTTTTGCCAAATGTCGGGCGAGCCGGTGAGATGGATGCTCCACCAGCAGGTACAAGAGCCATGCGGATGCCAAAATGAAGGAAACCCGAATGGTCCAGTTGAGATTAAATCCAAAATCCGGCAGCGGCAGGGCATCGAAGGCGGTATTGGCAACCATATGAATCAGATACAGCGAGTAGCTCCATGCTCCTGCTTTCTCCAGCAAATTACCAAAGCGGCCAAGGTGCCTGCTGTGAAGGAGTGAAGAGGCAATCTCCATCCGTAACCAGAAAAACACTGCCACGGCAAACAAGCTCAGCGTCCATGGGTAGCCAAGGGGTGAATGGAAGCGCAGAACGCTGCATGTCCATCCCAACATCCAGACTGCACCACGATAACACCAAAGGAGCCTATGGTCGGCTTTCACTGTATGGAAATCTGCCTCTGCAAGCATGCAACCCAGCAGCCAGCACGGCAAGGCAACCAGCCAGGCCATGGATGGTCCAAATGGTGTGTAATCCAAGGCATCTGGATGCGATAGCACGGTCAGATAGGAAACAGCGTATGACAAGGCTATGATGCGGAGCCAGCCCAAACGACCCCGCAACCAGTGGAGCAAAGGATACAGGGTATAATAAATCAACTCTGCCAGCAGGCTCCACAGCACAGAATTTTGAAACAGGGCAAGATTTACATTTAGCGGCCAGGCAAGCAGGACGGCTGCAATCATGGGCAGAAAGATGCGCACATAACGCCGGGCAAAATAAGGCCGCGCATCAAGGCGCTGCAAATGCCGGTGCGGATAGTGGATGCAAAAGCCTGATATGACGAAAAAAACGATCACCGCCGCCACTCCCGGAAAAATGTTTCCGTAGATGCCCTGTATCGTAAGAGCGACGGCGTTACTGCGATCCAAGCCTTGAGTCAAAGGAGGGTAACCACAATGACTAAAGACAACAAACAGCGCCGCCACAAAACGCACAGCGTCGAGTCCGGTGATTCGAACATTGGTAGAGTGTGTGTTTTCAATAGCTGCTGGCATGGGGTCAATCGAGTTGGAAGCTTTCAATATATTTTTTGCGCTCGCTGTCGTCCTGCTGCGGCTGCTCGCTGCGGCGCAGGACGCAGTTTTCGAGCACCAGCACGTCCATGTCGCTGACCATGAAGCAGCGATAGGCATCCTCAGGCGTGCAGACGATCGGCTCGCCGCGGATGTTGAAACTCGTGTTGATGATGACGCCGCAGCCGGTCTGGCGCTTGAACTCGCGCATCAGCCGATAATAGCGCCCATGCCGTTCCTCATCCACGGTCTGAATGCGCGCGCTCATGTCCACATGCGTGATGGCCGGGAGCGTGGAACGGGGCACGTTCACGCGCTTGCGCAGATCGGGATCCTGCATGAGGGCCTGTTGCTCTGCGGTCAGGTCACACCAGAGATCCTTTTTCACATCGGCGACCATGAGCATGTAGGGAGACTCGCGGTCGTGGTCAAAATACTGGCTGACATCCTCGGCCAGCACGCATGGGGCGAACGGACGAAAGCTCTCGCGAAACTTGATCCGCAGGTTCATCTGCGACTGCATCGCCGTACTGCGGGGGTCACCGATGATGCTGCGCGCGCCCAGCGCACGCGGCCCGAACTCCATGCGGCCAGAAAACCAGCCGACCACTTTCTCCGCGGCCATTTCCCGCGCCACCTCGGTGAGCAGCTCCGCCTCACGCTCGAAATAGGCGTGGGGGATGTTTTTGCCGTCCAGAAACAACCGGATTTCCGCGTTGGTGAACTTCGGGCCGAGCAGCGATCCTTGCATGGAGTCTTTGCCGTTTGGCGTGCGCGGACTGCCAAGCAGTTGGTGATGCACGAAGAGCGCGGCGCCCAAAGCACCGCCGGCATCGCCGGATGCGGGGGTGACAAACACCTCATCGAAGATCTTTGAACGCAGCAGTTTGCCGTTCGCCACGCAATTGAGCGCCACCCCACCCGCCAGGCAGAGATTGCGGCAGCCGGTGATCTCCCTGGCATGCCGGGCCATGCGCAGCACGGCCTCCTCGGTGACTTTTTGGATGGAGGCCGCGATGTCCATCTCACGCTGGGTGAGGGCGGCTTCGGGACTGCGTGCCGGGCCGCCGAAGAGCGCGGCGAACTTGTCGTTCGTCATCGTCAGTCCCTGGCAATAATTGAAGTAGCTCATGTCCAGCGCCAGCGAGCCGTCCTGCTTCAGATCCACGAGGTGCTGCAAAATAAGATCGGCGTATTTCGGCTCGCCATAAGGAGCCAGGCCCATAAGTTTGTACTCACCCGAGTTGACCTTGAACCCACAGAAGTAGGTCACTGCGCTGTACAGCAGACCGAGCGAATGCGGAAAATGCAGCGTCTTGAGAATCTTGAGCTGGTTGCCCTTGCCATGGCCAATGGTGGCCGTGTCCCACTCACCGACACCATCGAGCGTGAGGATCGCCGCTTCGTCAAAGGGCGAAACGAAGAACGTGCTGGCCGCGTGCGACTCATGATGGCCGGTGAAGGCGATGCGCTTTTGGTAGCGCCCCTCCAGGGCTTTGCGGATCTCGCGCGGCAGATGCAGCTTCGTCTTCAACCACAACGGCATCGCCATCATGAACGATCGCAGACCTGCGGGCGCATAGGCTAGGTAGGTTTCCAGCAGCCGGTCGAACTTTTGCAGCGGCTTGTCGTAAAACACCACATAATCGAGCTGTTCCGGAGTGATCCCGCCTTCGCGCAGGCAGTAGTCCACCGCGTGTTTGGGGAACTCGTGGTCGTGCTTGATGCGGGTGAAGCGCTCCTCCTGGGCTGCGGCAACGATTGCTCCATCTACGAGCAATGCGGCGGCGCTGTCGTGATAGAAGGCGGAGAGGCCGAGAATTCGAGGCAAGATTGAGTGTGCGGTTACTGCCGGGGTGGATTGGATGAGGTGCCGTGCGCCAGCCAGTCGGGATGCTTGGTGATGACGTTCGCCACCCCAGTTGCGATCACCTCGTAGCCCAAAGGAGTGCAATGGCCGTTACGGACATGGAACAAGGCATGCACGGGCAGGTGGTGTTTCTCTAGGTGCGCACGCAGCAGGAGAGTCGCGTCCACATGAGGGATGGCAAGCGCGGTGGTCCAGGTCTGGATGAGTTCCCGGAACCGGCGGTAATTGTGGTGCGCGTTTTCACCCCATTCCATCTCACCATGGGAAGGAATAAACACCACCAGAAGACCGGCACCAGCCGCCGCCGCCGCCTGCTGTAGCCCGCCCAGCAGTGCCTGGTTGATGGGAGCGGCCAGTTCCACCGAGTTGGCGGCCTCTTCCGGCGGACCGCCGACCATGCCACCGACCGTCCCTGTCCGGGTCCATTGAATAACCGACTCCTTGATCAACGCGGCAAGTGCCGAATGCGTGGAGATGAAGTCATAGAATGGAATCTTGGCTGTGATGGACTTTAAGACTGACACGTCCTTCCGCACGACTTGATGCGTTTTTAAACTCCCGTCAGGCTCAAGCGAAACCAGACCGTTGAAGGCGTTCTCCCAGTCGCTGGCATGACAGCCCACAATGATCAGCTTTGGATGATACTTGCTGGCGTGCTGCCGCGACCATATCCAGTACTCCGTGAGTCCCCAGCCCATCACGCCCGCATTGACCACTTCAGTGCTGACTCCTGTGGTGCCCAGCGCGTCTTGCAGGCGAACCGGCCAGGTCTCCGAATCTGCCGCGCCCACGCCAAAGGTAAAAGAGTCACCCAAGCAAAGAATGCGCGGAACCACCGCTTGGCTGGAGACTGGAGTCTTGCCGCGAAACCCCTGGTGGTTGGTATTGAACTCGTAGTCGAACTCTCCCGGTGAAATGTGCCTGCCGGTAATGCCTAGCTTATTGTAATAAATGGTGTCCGGATTCAATGTCACATGCGGTGTGCCGCGCGGCACATAAACCAACCACCTCACCATAACCTCTCCTGCCAGCGCGGAAAAAATCAGTGTGGCGGCGGTGATACCAGCCTGGAGCAGTCGTTTCTTCATGCGGAGACAGTCACTGTTGCACCTTCAGCCACCGCATGACTCTTTCACCATACACTTTGTTCATGGCCCAGTAGGCCAGGCTCAGCAGCACTAGGCTGCCCACCAGCTTGGCGTTGGAAGTGGCAAACGCTTGCAACACGGCGAAAAGCATAGCCGTGCCGATGGCCGTTCCCAGCATCGCCGAATGCTTGTTGCGCAACGCCACCTGGTAAATCCTAGCCATGAGCACACCGAGCAGAAAGACCGGCACAAACATGCCCACGGAACCAAAGTCGGCATAACTCTCCGCCATGTAGCCGATGCCAATCGAAGTGCCGGACTCCCCCCCTGACAATCGCAACCCGGTGAAACGGCGGGCACGCTCGGAGTCGTCCAGAGTCTCCTTGCTGCGGAAAATGAAACGCGGCATCAGCACGTGCTTCACCGCGCCCAGCCACAGTTCGCCGTTGGCGTGCGGCTCGAATCTCGGCACATGACTGAGCGTTTGACCAAACAGCGCGACATACTGCAGACGGGCCAGCAACATGCGCATACCCAGGTCCAGGGTTTTTTCATCCATTCGAGAAACGCGATCGGCCAGCCAGTTCAGCCGCTCGGTAATAGTGTGGCGGCTGAGACCATGCGTTCCTTCCTTACCACCGCTGTTGTACATCCGGTAGTCGGCCTTGATGCTGGCCCAGAACACTGAGGTGACACTACCAAGCAGGATCACCGCGATCATGCCGGCGCGCAGGCGGCCATTCATGCTGCGACGCAAGGTCATGGCAACAATGAGGAACATGATCAAGCCCTCCTTGTAACTGCTAAACCAGCCCAGAAAGCCGGTCACAAACTCCACCGCCATGGCAATCAGCAGCAGCCCGTAGCCCCGGTCTCGCAGCAGCACGATATAGGAGAGCATGAAAAAGAACACCCATTTCAGATTGTAAAACGGCACGACAAACTGGTGCAAAGAAACCACCCGCCAGCCGACACCTTCGGCAATCGTCCCCAGCGCGGAGGTGAAGATCCAAAATTGGAAGATCCGTGCCATGTCGAAACGACCTGCATCGGCCTCCAGAACACCGGCCACTTCCCCACCCCTCCCCGCAGTGCTCAGGGCTAGGCGCATGCCCAGCGCCAGGGCAAGAATCCCGATCACGCAGAGTAAGGTGGCACGCTCTACTTCCGGGCCTTCCAGCACTGTGGCCATGGTGACCCCGTAGAAGTCACAATAAAACACGGTTACCACTACCTGCAGCCATTGCATCCCGCAGCAAGCGAACAGGATGGGCGACTCACCTTTGAAGAGCAGCAGGCTGGCACAGACGGGAAGCGTGAGCACACACACTGCGGTAAGCAGCGGATAGATGGTCGTCAGACTCGCCAGGGTCAGGACAAAGGCCGCAATCCAGGCCCAGGCCGGCAGGGGCTGAAATAATCCCAGCGTCGCCTTGCGTTGCCGGATGCCGCGCCCGCCCTGAACCGGCGCCGCCTGCATGGTGCCGCGCATCACGGGTGGCCCGGTGGTGTTGTTTCTGATCATGACGCTTTCTGACACATGCTGGCGTGAAGTCAATCGGCCCGCCGCCGGTTCACACCGGACGCGCCTCCAGCAAGCGCACAAAATCGGTGATGAACCGGTCCCGGCCAAATTGAGCCGCCACCCGGCGGCGGGCGGCCGCCCCCAGACGGCGGCGCAGCTCCGGATTCCCGAGAACTTCGTCCAGGCGCTGCGTCAACTGGTCGATGTTGCCGGCCTCGACCAGCAAACCCGTCACCCCGTCCTCAATAATTTCGGGCAGGCCGCCGCGGCGACTGGCCACCACCGGGAGACTGAATAAGGCTGCCTCAATGGCCACGGTTGGCAGGGCTTCGTTCGCTCCGGCGGGCACGGGCACGACGCACACCTCCAGTTCTTGGTAGATGCGGACGCGATCCATGACAAAGCCGTGCCATACCACACGGTCGCTGAGACCCAGCGCCGCCGCCTGGCGCTTGAGCTTGCCGGTGTAGGCGTTGGAGCCGGTGCCATAGACATGGATCTCCGCCTGGGGATGCCGGTCGGCGATGCGGGCAAAGGCGGCCAGCAGATCGTGATGACCTTTCCATTCCTCGACCTGCCCCACCAGGCCCAGACGCAGCCGGTCCTGAACCGGAGCGGCAGGCTGATCCGGTGCGGCGATCTCCTTCAGTCCGTTGTGAATCACCTGCACTTTTTCCTGGGGAACACCCAGTTGCAACAAGGTGTCCTGCACCGCTGCCGAAACCGCGACAAACCCATGCAGGCGCTGCGACAGCCAGCCAAACACCCGGCGGTAATGCGGACGGTCCGGGAGAATTTCATGAATCCAGAACCAGTCTCGTTCCGCGTTCAACAACGGCCACAGCAGCAGCAGGTGATGCCAGCTCGTGTGCAGCACCCGTTCCGGCTGCTCCTGGCGCAGGAACTGGCGGTACTCCGTCCAGAGCGCCGGCAGGCGCAGCAGTTGTTTGACCGTCATGAGCAGGCAGTCCCACCGGAGCGTGGCGGAAATCGCACCCAGGGCCACGCTGACGAATGGGAATCCAAGTTCCTTCAACCGATCTTGGTAGCTGCCGTCATTCCAGAAGCTGGTGACATAGCTGACACGATGCCCGGCGGCGCGCAAACCTTCCCCGAGTTCCAGTGTCATGATTTCCTTGCCCGAAACGTTCTCGGCGCGGCTGACGATGGCGACGCGCATCACCTGGACGCACCTTCCAAGTGGCAATGTTTCATGAAAAAATGCATGTCTATTGAGTCTGCGAGGCCGGCAACGCCTGTCGGCGGGTGAGGCAAATGGCAACTCATGGGTCCGTAACACCGGGATCAGACCGGTGATTTTTGGAGTCATCTGAATCAAACTCATCCAGCAGTTGTTCGAAGGCCGCCACAAAACGTTTCCGACTGAAACTCTCCAGGGCGCGCTGTCTGGCCGACTTGCCCATTTGTTCCCTTAGTTCCGCGCTGCCGAGCAGGGTGTCTAGCTGTGAAGCCAGCTCAGTTTGATTCCCGGCCTCATGCAGCAGACCGGTGACGCCGTCGGCCACGATCTCCGGCATGCCGCCAACACGCGCAGCCACCACCGGCAGCCCAAAGAATGCCGCCTCGATCGCCACCGTGGGCAGGGCTTCAGTGGCCTGGCTTGGCACGACACACAGATCCATCTGCCCAAAAATACGCTCCTTGTCGGCGACAAAACCATGCCAGAAGAGCCGGTTGCTGACACCGAGAGCTTCCGCTCTTCGTTTGAGTTGCTGCGCAAACTCACTGCGAGCCTCCCCAAAAACATGCAGCTCGGCAGCGGGATGAGCCGCAGCATTCCGGGCAAAGGCTTCCAGCAGATCTTGATGCCCCTTCCAGGGCGCCACCTGCCCGACGATGCCCACGCGCAAGCCCAGCCAGGACTTCAGCCGGGAACCACCTGCTCCAGCGGGGTCTGCGAGGCCGTTGTGAATCACCTGGATTTTACCAGCGGGAATCCCACTACGGAGCAGCGCCTCTTTCACGGCATTCGACACCGGAATGAACGCACGCAGCCGTCTGGAGAGGTGCTGGAACACGAAGCGGTACTGCGGCTTGTCAGAAATGACATCATGCAGCCAGAACCAATCTCGCTTGGGATTGAGAAACGGCCAGAGCACCAGCAGGTGGTGCCAGTTGGTATGAATCACCTGCACGGACTTGTGCTGGCGCAGAAACCGGCCGTAATCCAGCCACAGGCCCGGCACTCGCACGAGTTGATCCAGCGTCATGCGGATGCAGTCCAGGCTCAGCGTGGCCGAGATGAATCCCAGGCGCATGAAGCTGGCAGGTATGCCCAGCTTCTGCAGCCGGCGGCCGAACTCGCCGTCCCCGCACCACCGGCTGGAGACAAATGACACCTGCTGCCCCGCCGCCTTCAGCCCTGCGCCCAGCTCCAGAGCGATGATCTCCTTGCCAAAGAGATGCTGTCCGCCGGCGACAATGGCGATTTTCATGGTGCTGAGAGTGCGGTCAGGCATCGGGTTTATGACCAAAATAAGAGAAATGCAGGCCAAAAGGGCGGGCGAGCCAGCGTGCCCAACGGCTCTGGAAGTGCATAGTGCAGAGTTTTGCCGGCGCCACGCGCGGCAGCAGCAGCCACTGGTAGTTGCAGCTTTCCATCCGCTCAATCCTCAGGCCCGCTTGGCGCAGATAACCGCGAATGTTCCAGAAGAAATAAAAATTCTCGCGCGGCTGCACACCAGCACCGGAGTTGAATGGCTTTTTACTCAGCCAGCTCTGCATCCAGGCCAGCAGCATGCCGTTGAGATAGCTCGGGGTGGTCAGACAGAATTTTCCTCCCGGCTTCAGCACGCGCGCCAATTCCTGCGCCATTTGGGGCGGATGCGGCACATGCTCCATGCACTCGCAGCTCACTACCAGATCAAACGAATGGTCGGCAAAGGGCAGCGCCTCCGCATCACCGACCACGAATTGCACAGCAGACTGTTGTTCAGCGGCCAGTTCCTTAGCGATGGCAATGGCGGAATCGGAAAAATCCAAGGCCGTGATGTTGAACTCCGGCTTCTGCTTTGACAGCCAGAGGGCGAAGCCGCCGCGCCCGCACCCCACTTCCAACACACTGCCTCCAGGGTAATGCTGCATCTCGCGAAACACGGCCTCATACCACGGATGCGCCAGCGGTGACTCGGGTTCTCCAGCACGCTTCCTTTGCCGGTGCCATTCGTCGTAGTCCTTGAGGACGTCGGCGGCGTTTTCAGTGTTGTTCTTTTGCATGTGACGTGACCCGTTCAGCCAACAGGCTTATTTGTTCTTGTAGTCGCCCCTGGAGAAGTACTTCTCCAGCCAGATGTAGGCGGAGATGAAAAAATAACGGCTGCCCATCTCCCTGATCCTGAGCTTGGCCAGGCCGGTGCGGCGGTTGCGCCAGGTGATGGGCATCGTCGTCCAGGTGAAGCCGCGCACGATGGCCTTGAGCGGCAGCTCCACCGTGAGATTGAAATGCGGCGCGAGCAGTGGGCGGCAGCCGTCGATCACGCTGCGGCGGTAGGCTTTGAAGGCATTGGTGGTGTCGTTGAGCCGAATGTTGAAGACCATGCGGATGAAGAAGTTGGCGAGGCGGTTGAGGCGCAGTTTCAACCAGGGGTAGTCAATGACGCCGCCGCCTTTGACGAAGCGGCTGCCGAAGACGCAGTCCCAGCCTTCATTGAGCAGCTTCCAGTAGCGCACCACATCGCGGGGGTCATCGGATTCGTCCGCCATCATGATGACCACGGCATCTCCCTTCATGCGGTCCAGTCCCTGAATGATCGCGCGGCCAAAGCCATGCGCGCCGAGGTTCTGCACCGGACACAGTGCCGTGATCTTGCCCGCCAGTGCTTGGAGGATGTCCCAGGTGCCGTCCGTGCTGCCGTCATCCACCACCAGGATCTCATGTGGTACTTGGTTGAGTTCGAGTTCCAGATGCAGGTGCTCGATCGTGGCGGTGATACAGCCGGCCTCGTCCCTGGCAGGAATGACCACGCTGAGGAGCGTGAGCGGCGGCTGGTCAACAGGCATCAGGGGTTCCACCAATGAGAGTTCAGGCAAGCTGACGCAGCTCCTGCTGCTGCCCGGTGACCCAGGCGAGTGTGTCTGCGACGACCTGCCGCACGCTGCGTGACGGACGCCATGATGTGCGCTCAAACAGGCGGGAGCAGTCGCCGATGAACAGGCGCAGGTCGTTGGGGCGCGTCTGCGGATCGGAGTTGATGGCGATTTCCCGCCCCGTGATCTCCTGGCAGAGCGCGGTGAGTTCCAGCAGCGAGACGCTGTTGGCCAGACCACCGGCGACGTTGCCGGTCCAGCCGTCCCAGACATCAAAGGCCGTGATTTGTTCGCCCACCAGCTCGCACAAATCCTGCACATGCAATACGTCGCGCACCTGCTTCCCCTGGCCGCCATAACCGATGTAGGACAGCGGCCGATCAAAGACATGCGCCATGACCCAGTGGGCCACGATGCCCTGGTCCACCTTGCCAAACTGCCAGGGGCCGGCGATCACGCCACAGCGGTTCACGACGGCACTCAGCCCGTAGGTGTCGCGATATTCTTCGATCATTTGTTCGCAGGCGAGCTTGGTGAAACCATACAACGAACGGCGGCCTTCCAGCCGCAGCTCCTCTGCAACACCCCGTGCAGTGATGCCAGACACACCTTCATCGAGCCAAGCAAACCGCGTCGCCTCCTCCTGCCAGGGATGGGATTCCAGCCGCCGCACGGGATAGACTCTGCTGGTGGAGAGAAAAATCACTTTGGCCTGCCAACTGCGGGCTTGTTCGAGGCACTGGAACGCTCCCACGAGATTCGTTTCAAACAGATAAGCGGGTGAACCAGCGCTTCCTGCGAGCACCGAGGGTTCGGCGGAACACTCGATGAGCAGATCAAACGGTCCCGCTGGAAAGTCGGCGGGATGACGAACGTCACCGCGATGGAATTGAATCCCGAGCGGCGGGTAGCGCGCCACATTCAGTTCCGAGCCTTTCCGGTAAAGATTGTCCATGCACACGATCTCGGCGGCGGGCCGGACGCTGCGCAGATGGCAGGCGATGTTCGAGCCAATGAACCCCGCCCCGCCGGTGATGAGAATGCGCATTGAAAAAAGCTAAAAGTGAAAAGCGGAAAGCTGAAATTTCTTCCGCGATTTCCGTGCAGGCGGTGGGCAGATTTGACCTGGGACCGGGCAACCTATGCCACGGCAGCGGCGCTGGCGGTGTAGATCTCGCGAAAGACGTCATCGAGACTCTTGGTGATGTCCCAATCGGGGTAGTGGGCCTTCATTTTGGACAGGTCGCTGATGTAACAGATGTGGTCGCCTTCACGGTTCTTGTCCACATACTCCCACTGCATCGGCCTGCCGGAGATGGCGGCAATCTTGTCGAAGGCTTCGAGAATCGATACGCTGTTGTCACGGCCGCCGCCGAGGTTGTAAACCTCGCCACCACGCGGATTTTCAAAGAACGCCTGCGTAAACAGCGCCACATCGCGGGCATGAATGTTGTCACGCACTTGTTTGCCCTGGTAGCCGAAGACCAGGTAAACTTTCCCGGCGACGTTGCATTTGATCAGGTGGCTGAGGAAGCCGTGGAGTTCGACCCCGCTGTGGTGCGGTCCGGTGAGGCAGCCGCCGCGCAGGCAACAGGTCTGCATGCCAAAGTAGCGGCCATATTCCTGCACCATGACATCCGCCGCGACCTTCGATGCGCCAAACAGGCTGTGCTTGCTCTGATCGATGGAGAAGTCCTCGGTGATGCCATTCACATAGGCGGGATCGTCGTAATCCCAGCGGGTGTCGAGCTCTTTGAGACGGATCGAGTTCGGACGGTCGCCATAGACCTTGTTGGTGCTCAGGTGAATGAACACTGCATCCGGCGCATGCCGCCGCGTGGCTTCCAGGAGGTTCAAAGTGCCTGCGGCGTTGATGTCGAAATCATCGAACGGCCGTGAGGCCGCCAGATCATGGCTGGGTTGTGCGGCGGCATGCACCACTAGGTCAGGTTGGAGCTGCTCCAGACATTCCAGCACGGCCTGCCGGTCACGAATATCCATTTCATGATGGTGAAACTGCGGATGCAGCGCTTGGAGCCGTGCTTGATTGCATCGGGTGTCGCCCGGCGGGCCAAAAAAATCCGCGCGCATGTTGTTGTCCACCCCATGCACCTCCCAGCCCTGCACCGCATAGTGGCTGACCATTTCAGAGCCGATGAGACCTGACGAACCGGTGACCAGCAGTCTCATGATGACGAATCCTGATAGGCGTCCACCACCGACTGCACACAGTGATCGAACGAGTAACCGTGCAGCACCTCCGGCCCCACTTTTGCCGCCTCCGGCGACTGTGCGAGCCAGCACAGCCGATCGGCGAGCGCTGCGCTGTCGCCACAGGGGAAGATTTGGTTCGGTGGCCGTGCGCCCAGGTCTTCGGCACTGCCACAATGATCGCTAATGATGCAAGGCAGGCCGCTGGCGAGCGCCTCATTGACCACCAGTCCCCAAGTTTCACCGAAATCGCTCGGCAAGACCAGACAGTCGGCGGCCACATAGGCTTCGGAGATCTGCGTTTGGTTCAAAAAACCCGCGAAGGAAGCGGGGGGACGAGTTGATGGTTGATGGATGATGGTTGATGGATCGGATTCAGCATCGAAGACCACTTGGCATGCAGCGCGAAGTTCATTGCCGAGTTCGCCGGAGCCGGTGAACAGGAGATGCACGTTCGGCAGGCGTTTGTCTTCGATCAGCAGTGACGCTGCCTGCACCAGATCCAGCGGCCGCTTCTTCGGAATGAATTTGCCGCAAAACAGAACGCAAAACGCATTATCGGCGATGCCCCAGCGTTTTCTGATTTCCAGTTTCTGCTTTTCAATTTGATGCGCTTCGCTTCCCTCCGGGCTGCCTGCGGCAGTCGGTCTCACTTCGTTCGGCTCTGCTTTCTGCTTTTCAATTTCTGCTTTCTGTCTGCGGAAGCGCGCATTGTCCACGGCGTAAGGCGCTGCGAGCAGTTTAGCCTCGGGAACACCAAACTGGCGGTACAAACGGCGGTTCGCCGTGCCGATGCAGAGAAACTTGCCCACCCGGCGGAACAACTGCCCCAGCACCACGCGCTTGACGATTTTTTTCCAGCCGGACACGGGAGCGAGATCATTGCTCTCGCCCCGCAGCCAGATTTCCACCCCGGCGCAGCGTGCCTCATGCACCGCCTGCCAGTAGCCCGCCACCTGCCAGCCCTGAATCCACAGGACTTTGACGCCATTAGCGCGAAGCCGATCGCGCAGCCGCTCCTTCATGCGGCAGTGCCAAAACGAGGCTGGATGCACCTTGTCAGGAACCTGGAGGAACTGATGCGGATAGCCGGAGAGCAGATCGATGTCCCAGGCAAACTTGGTGCCGAACTCCACATCGTGGCTCACCCGCGTGGCATGATCACTCATGTACCAGACCTCAAACGGCACGCGGCCATCGCGGGCGAGCGCCTGCCAGATCGGCACTTGGTATTGAATCGGGTGGGTAGTGAGGATGGCGAGCATCAAGGTGTGGCTTGCAACAACTCCGCCCAGCGGCTGCCATAAACATCCCAGCCAAGCCGCGCACGCCCGGCCAGCGCGGCCTGCCGCATGCGTTCGCGCAGCACCGGATCAGCGGCCAGCCGGCGCATCCGCTCGGCTAGAGATTCGGCATCGCCAGAGCCGACGATAAAACCATTCTCGCCCTCGGAGATCAATTCCGAGGCACCCGACTCCAGCGTCGCGATGAGCGGCAACCCGGCGGCCTGCGCCTCGATCTGCACCTGGGCCAGACCTTCAAAAAAGCTCGGGAAGACAAACACGTCCGCCGCCTGCATGAGCGCCGCCACTTGCTGCCGGTTCTGGTTTCCCAGCAGTTTCACCGAAGCTGGCAGCGTGCTCATTTCGCCGGCTGGCAGCGTTCCCGGCCCGGCCAGCCAAAGTTCCGCGTCCGCCAGCGCCAGTTGCCGCCATGCCGCCAGCAGCACGGGAACGCCTTTGCGGGCGCTCAGTCCGCCGACGAACAAAAAAATCACCGGCTGGCGTACCGCGTGCCGTCGTTCTGCACCTGGATGAAACAGCGTGAGATCCGTGCCGAAAGGGATCACATGAATTTTTTCTGCCTCCACGCCTTCACTGACGAGCGTCTGCTTCACAAACTCGCTGGGTACCACGATGAGATCAGCCAGGGCATGCTCCGCGCGTTCGCTTTCGACCATCGCTGCCGCTTTCTGCGGCGCGGAGGTGCTCCAGTCCGGGAAGCGCTGCCGCAGCGCTGCAAAAATGCGTTCCTTGGCCGCCGGATGCCCGATGCTTTGATCCAGGATGAAGCGTTTGCCAGCCGCCTTCGCCCGGCGGGCCAGCAACCATGACGAAGTGTCGAAGCCGATCACCACCGCGGCGGCGAGGAGTTCCGCTGCGGGAATCGCCTCCTGAAAACGGCGGTTACGCTCAAAAAACGCCGCCTCATCGCCTTGCCGCCGGGCGGCCTTGCGGGCCTGCCAATCGAGACGCGGCAGCGTGCGCAAAGCGGTGCTAGCAATGCCAACGAGACGTTTCCCCAGCCGCTGCCGGATGAAACTCGGCGCGCACTTCACCAAGCGCCCGGCCCAGCCCTGCTCCGCCAGGGCAAAGCCGGTCCAGTAGCGGCGCAGCAGGCCGCGCCGACCCAGTTCACGCGCCAGATGCGGCGCATACTGAGTGCCTGGATGAGCGAGGAGCACAGAAAGGAGTGCGTCAGAGTTCACTTCAAAAATCATGGCTGGCGCGGCCGGTAGATGCGGAAGCCGTCGCCTGTTTCCGCCAGCGTATAGGCTGCCGCCAGTTCCGGGCTGAAATCCAGCGGCGGGTCGTCCACATCGACCACCAGTCGAAAGTAGCGCTGCTGGATGAGCGGTCGCAGCCCCTGCTGCAGCCGTTCAGGATAACGCCGCTCGTACTCATCATAGAGGTAGGAGAACACAAACGCCGGGCGGCCTGGGTGCAGCCAGGGCAGGTTATAAGGCCGCCCGGTGATGAGCAGCGGCCCCTGTTCGTGTTGCAGCCGCTGCTGCAACCGCAGCGTCAAGTTTTGATCGTCGCGAATGTTCACCCGGCCCAGTTGGCCGGAAAAAATGAGGCCGACGGCGATGAGCTGGAGCACGATCCCGCCAACCACCGCCCGGCGCGACGCCACCACGAGCACGGCGGCAAACACACTCGGTGCCAGGTAGTAGTAGTCGCCGGCGCCGAGCTTGGACGAGGTGATCAGGCACAGCGGCAGGCTCACGGCGGCCAGCATGACCGTCAGGCGCAATTCCGGTGTCAAAGACCGCCATTGCACCAGCAGCGGCACCAGCAGGAGCGCCCCCATCAGCATGAATGGCGCTTTCGCCATGGCAGCAGCGGCCAGCTTGAACCCCTGGGCCGGATCGAACTGGCTGGTGAGTGCGTGCAGCAGGACGGTGTTTTGATAGTACCATTCGTTGGAGCAAGTCAGAGTCGCCGCAACCACGATGAGCAGCGGCGCGGCAAAGGCCGCCAGTGCCCGCCACTGCCGATGCCAGCCCAGATAGACGCAGCCGCCCGCGAACAGGAACACCTGGCTTTGCTTGAAGCTCCAGGCCAGGGCGACCGCGAGACCGGCCAGCACCACGCAGCGCAACGACACCTGACGCGCATGCCGCAGCAGCAGCGCGAAACCCGCCACCTCGCAGAACACCGCACCAACATCCGGACGCACCGAGAACGACATCCAGTGAAACAAGGGATTGCACACGCAGATGCCCGCCGCGCCGAAGGCAAACAGCGATGCCCCCCTGCCCTGCGCGGCCGTTGGAGCGTTGAACACCGAGCGCCACAGGATCAGCCAGGTGCCCAGGCAAAAAAACAGCGACAGCGAGCGCCAGATCGTCGGCAGCCACGCAGCCGCGACCGGCCACACGGTGCTCCAGAGTTTGCCCCACAGCGCGTAGGCGGCGTAAAACAGCCAGTTGAAGTAGCTGGTGGCAAAGGGCGCGGCGAAAGCATCCGTGTAGATGGGCTCCCCGTTCTGCGCCTTCCAGACGGAGAACAGCGCCTCCTCCTCCAGGCCCGAGGTATTGCCCAAAAACGGCCGGTCCAGCGTGACGGCACTGGTAACACGCAGCGCCAGCAGCACCACGCACGCCAGCAGGCCGAGCAGCATGAAGCCAGCAACAGCATGCTCCTTCCCTGCTGCTTTGATGTTCCCCATGAAGAATTGTTTGCTCATCTTCAGATTCCACCTGGACTATGCGACTGCTTCTGCAACAGCCTCGCCGGCACACCCGCGATGACAGATCCCGGTGGAAAACTCCGGGTGACCACGGCACCGGCGGCCACGACACAGCCGTCGCCCAGTTCGACATCCTTGAGGATGACTGCCTTGGCACCGATCCAGCACCGGCTGCCGATCTTGATGCGCCCCTTCTGCATGGGCTCTTTGCCAGGAGAAAGGCCAGAACCAAACCTGTGGTTGCTGTCCGTCAGGTAGATGTCCGGGCCGAACATGTTGTCATCGCCGATCTCAATCAAGTCGCAGGCATCCAGCATGACATTGCGGTTGAAGTAGTTGCCGTTACCGATGCGGATGCGAATGCCATCATACTCGGTGTCCTCCGGCCACAGCCAGCAGCCCTGGGTGAAGGCATTGTAGCTGCCGATTTGAATCTGGGCCAGTCGGCGGCAGCGCCCGCCCCCCTCCATCCGGTTCCGCACGCCCTGTTGCAGCCCCAGCAGGCGGTAACAGGCCAGCCGCAGCCGGCTAGCGAGTCCGCGCGGCTTGACGAGCAACAACGCCTCCAGTTTCATCGCTTGATCAACGGTGCCTAGTTCTTTTACCCCTGATTCCCCCCGCTGGTGCGGGACAGTTTCATGTAGGTGCGCAATGCCGCCACCCCCACGGGACGACGGCTGCGCAGCACTTCGGGGATCGCCTGCACAAACATACCAAACCCTTGGAGGCAGGGCCGGACCAGCCCCTGCCGCCAGGAATAAAACAGATGACGGGCAGTCTTGCTCAGCAGTGCCGCCAGCAAATAGGTCAGGGGGGAGCGACGCAGCGCCATCACCAGGTCATTGCACACGCCCGAACAGTGCTGGAAGGCGACATCACGCGCCACGGCAGACTTGTCATGCCAGACATGCACACCGGGCATGGCCACAACCTGGGAGCCTGCGTCCAGTAGCCGCAGGCAGAGATCTTTCTCCTCACCACCATAACTTCCCGGCGTCTTTTCATACAGTCCGACCGCACGGAGGGCGGACAATTTCAGCACATGGCCGCAGCCGATGAACATCGCAGTCTGACAGGGCACCCCGCGTTGCACCGGTTGCGGGCGGTCGGGAGAAAGGATGTCATACGCCACAGCGGCAGCCTCGGGATGGCTCTCCAGATAATCCACCGCCAGGGCGATCTCGTCCTCCTGCAAAAACCAGGCGTCGTCATCCAGGCTCACAAAGTAGTCCACGCCCTCGGTGCTCATCCACTGGTTGCGGGCGGCCATGTAGCCCCGATTCGGCCGCCAGGTGAGCCATTCCACCCCGGGAAACTGCCGGGCGACCGCCGCTGTGCCGTCCGTCGAGCCATCGTCAATGACCGAAACCCGCACCGTGCAGCCGCGCTGCGCCAGCGCTGCGGCAACTGCCTTCGGGAGTATTTCAGCACGATTGTGCGTGACGATGCCGACCAGTACCACAGGCTTTTGCATGACACTCATTCCCCCGAATAATGGTTTTCCAAACACCTCAAGACCTCAAGACCGCTGTGACCGCCAGTCTTCATGCAGTGACGCCGCTCGGCACCGTCAGACGCCGCTGCCGCAGGTAGGAATGCAGGGCGGTTGCCGAAATTGGCCGGCGCAACTGCCGGAAACGCCAGAGTTCCAACGGAGTGCGCAGCAGTCCCCACACCACCCCCAGTAATCGCCCCCGACTGAGCATGAACCCAATAACATTGAGGTACTGCAGCAACCCATAAGGCCAGCAGGAAAACGGATAGCGCAGCCAGACGAGCAGCGCCGCGTTGGCCACCGTGGCCGCCGTGATTTCAGGACGCTTTTGTTGCGCCAGATCCGTATCGTGAAACACCCGCAGATCGCCACACAGCAGCAGTTCCCAGCCGGCGGCATGCAGTTGCAGGGCCAGATCCCGCTCCTCCAGCCCGTAGGCGATCGGCCGGTCCACATAACCCTGCAGTTCCCGGTAGGCCGCCACCTTCAACGCATGCCCGCAGCCGACATAGTCCACCACCGGCCGCACTTCGCTCGTCAGGGGCGGCGGCGACTCCCCTCGCAAAAAAATGCTGGCCGCCACACCACCGGTTCTAGGCGCCAGCTCCAGATGCTCAACCAGACGGCCAAAAAAATCGGCGTCCACCGGCCATGAATCATCATCAAACGAGGCGAAATATGGCTGGGTGGCAGCCTGAAGGCAGCGGTGGCGTCCGCCGCCGGGACCAATTCGGACAGACGAAGCCAAAACATGCACCGAGGGATAAATTTCCGCGATTTTTTGCTCTAACAAGCCGTCACTGGCATCGATATGCACGATAATTTCCGCAGGCACCGGGTTGCAGGCAAAAATATGTGCTAGTCCATTGATGACTCTCTCATTGCGGTTGTAAGTCGGAATGCCGACGGTGACGGGCGCGAGTGCCATGTTTATTTGCCACAGTCAAACGCCAGCGAATCCACAAAGCGTCCGGGATTCTCAACTTCGCGAAAAGCGAGATCAATCGCATCCCCATACTGGCATCTGCGGATGTTGCTGAAGCCACATTGCCTCAACTCAGCAGCCAGCCCCTTCTCGTCCCACATCCATAGGTGATGGGAATTCCCCAGTAATTCGCGTGCGAAAGCTTGCAGCCCCTTGGGACGTGTTTTGCGCCCGAGGTGGGTGTAGCCCAGGAAATTGGACAGTGCCTCGGGGTTGGGGTTGGACTGATATGCCTCCACCTGCCTGGCAAAATCAGGCACCACCAGACGAAACGTTCCGCCGGGCTTCAGATAGGCATGCGAGTGGCGCAGGGCGGTACGGCAATCCTCCAGGGAAAGGTGCTCCAAAATATGGGAGCAGTAGATCGCTTCGCAGGAACTGTGGGCGATGCGCAGGCCTCGCACAATGTCGCCATAATGTATGTCCTGCGGAAAACAGGGAGACAGCCATTTTTGGAAAGCCGGGCCGATGATCGGCAGGCGTTGCAAGCGCAGCGTGGGGCTTGCGTCACAGTTGTACCAGTCTTGTGCGGGAACAAGTCCGCAGCCGTAGTGAAGTTTCATGGATTGATAGTCAATGGATTTGGCTCCGCGCGGCAGATCTCGAAAACTGCCCTGAGCTTGCCACGGCACGCGCGCACTAATTCGTGACGGCTATCCCTTCTCGCAGCACAGACCACAAGTTGAAATGCCTCCCACAAACCCAGCCGCAGGTAATCCTTGAGACTGCGACGCCGCAGAATGCATGTCATCACATAGTGGCGGTTGATCAGCTCCATTGCCGCCATGTCACACACATCAGCCTTGTGAGATCCCGGCTGGCTGTCGTGGAAGATGCGGGCCGTGCGCGCGTTGACCAACTTCCACTTTCTGCCGACGATGACCGACAGCGTCACATCCTCCATCAGCGAGTAACCGGTGAAATGAGTGGAAAACGCAGGCTCAGGCAACGCCTCGCGACGGTACAGAGTGCAGCCGAGATTGATCCACTCCACTGGCACGATCTCCGGCAGATCATCGCGATCCTCCGGCAGCAGATTCACTGCCGGACCTAGCACACGGCCCGCAAAACTGGACCCCCTTCCACCCATCAGTCTGAACATGATGCGCGAAACCCTGCCTGGCGGTTGATACCGCTGGTTCGTGATCATCGCGTTTGCTCCGCCAATATCATCGGCGGATTTGAATGCAGCCCACAGGCGCGTCACGCAATCAGGCTCGAAAAGAATATCGTCATCAAAGAACCAGATCACCGGCTGCATTGCCACGGCCACTCCCTGGTTCCGCTGCACCGCCGCGCCGAGCGTTTCAGCGCGCAAATATTTCACGGTGCATATACCAGCGGTGCTCTGCGCAAAGGTTTCCACCACACGCTGGGTTTCATCATCCTCCGATCCATCCACCACGATCAGCTCTGCAGGCAGCGCATCTTGTTTCAATAGAGAGTCCAGCATGCGTCCCATCGCGCCGACACGATTTCGCGTGGGGACGACGGCACTGGCGGGCAATTGCCTGATTTGGATGCTCATGATTTTTTCGCGCCACGCTGCCACCCCGCCAGTTTCTCCGCCGCTTTGAATCCCAGCAGGCGGTAGCCGAGCCGGTAGCCCGCTCCGTATGAAATGCGTCGGCCCTGGCCTCCTGGTTCAAAGTCCGGCTGGGAACGATGAATCGTGTGGTCGATCTCCACCGCAAGCGCGGTGTCGTAACGCCAGACCTGCCGCGCCACTTCCAGCCTCGCGTGGCTGATGGCCCAGAGTCGCGGCGGAGTCAGTTCCTTTTGTTCACGCAGAAATCCCTCGGCGTCGCCAATAATCTCCAAGCGGCGACGATGCACCTCGCTGGGATTCTTCGTGCACACCGATCCTGTGCTCCACTGGCGATACACCGCACCGTAGTCCGTGCAGTAGGCGAAGCGGTGGCCTGCTTTCAGCGCTCGCAGATACAATTCATGTTCCTGGCAGCAAGGTTGATCCACCTTCCAGGCCCCGGCGGAAACAATGGCAGTCCTGCGCCACAGGAGCGCGCCGGTTTGCGGCAGATCCCAGCGCACCAGCAGGCACCAGGGATCGAGCGGCTCCAGCATCAAGGAAACGCCCTGACGCACTTCACCCCCTTCATGATGAGTCTCTTGAATCACGCGGCTGAAAACCACATCCGTTTCAGGATTCGTCTCGATGAATCGCATCTGCTTCTCGATCTTGTCCGGCTTCAAATAATCATCTGCGTCCAGATATTGCAGCCAGTCGCCACGCGAAAGTTCCAGCAAGCGGTTGCGCGCCGCATTGCCGCCACAGTTCGGCCCGGTTTCAAAACGGATGCGATCATCGAAGGACAGGATGATGGCAAGACTGCCATCGGTGGAACCATCATCGACGACGACGACCTCCTTCTCCGCCCACGTCTGCGCCAGCGCACTCTCGATGCACTGGCCGATCCAGCGCTCCGCGTTGCAGCAGGGGATGAGGATGGAAACGAGCGGGTTCAGAAAATTTGAAATAAAAAAAGTAGAAAGCTGAAATCAGGATAGCGGACTCATCGGTGCGAATGTTGTGGTCATCTCCTTGCGCCCGCCGCAGCGTTCGGGGTGCTGCAAGGCCTCCACGATTTCGACAATGTGAACGCCCAGCTCGGCGGAAAGGCGGCACGGGCGCTGCTCACGAATCGCGGCGGCCATCTCGGCGGGGCCGCGCAGGAAATCCACCGGCTTGTCCGGGCCGACGAGCTGCTCCTTCACCGGGCGGAATGGCGGCAGCTTCCGTTGAAACAGCACCGGCCAGCAGCTGATGGCGAAGCGCGACTCCAGCCAGCGCATCAGCCACCGCGGGCGGCGCGCGAGGGCACCCTGCAGGCGCGAGAGGCCCGCCCGGCGGTGAAACACCGGCCCCACGTCATTGCGGACGTTGCCGACGAACAATTCGCCGTTATCGCCGATGACGGTCAGCGATTTGTCGAGCGGCGCGACGAGTCCGCAGGTCACGCGCGCCACCACGTTGTCGGCGTATTCGATGCAGCCGACAGTGAAATCGGGTGCCATGCTTTCCACCGCGATGCCCTTGTCGGGAATCTGGCAGGAAGCGAATGAAGTGACCCGCTTTGCCGGGCCAAACATCGCGGCTAACCAGGTGAGCACATAACCGGCATGCTCGTAGGTGCAGCCGATCTCAAACTCATCCTTCGCCGGCCAGGGCACGCCACTGGCGCTCTTCCAACACCAGGGCTGCTGGCGTGGAGCAATCATGCCGTCGTCGAAGTTCGCGTACACCAGCCGCACCTTGCCGATCACTTGCGCGCGCACCGCCTGCCACAAAGTCTGCGCCGTCGTGCTCAGCACACTGCACGGCGCGGAGACCAGCAGTAGGTTCTTTGCGGCGGCGAGGTCGGCCAGCCCGCGTGCTTCATTGATGGTCATTCCCATGGGCTTCTCGCTGTACACATGCTTGCCAGCTTCGAGGCAGCGCCTGGTGATTTCAAAATGACTGCGCGGGTTGGTGAGGTTGAGGACAAGCTGGACAGATTCATCTGCGAGCAAGTCTTCGAGGCTGGCATATTTTTTGACTGGCCAGCGCTTCAAGAAGGCGTCGAGGTTCGACTCGTTGCTGTCCCATGCGCCGGTGAATTTCAATCCGGGATGGTTCCCGAGTGTGACCGGATACATGTCGGCGACGTAGCCGGTGCCGATGATGGAGAAATTCATCCGGGGAAAAGCAGACATGGAAAAGCAGAAAGCAGAAATGGGGGCGAAGATGCCGGGGAGTTATTTCTGCTCTCTGCTTTTTGCTTTCTCAATTTTCCGCACAGCAGCGGCAATGTCTTCCATGTCGCGCTCCGTGCCGAGAAAGACGTTGGCACCGATGTAGATGATCTCCTGCGCGGCTTTGTCTGACACGGGGGTGGGCAGTGCGCGGAAGTAGTCGGGATGACGTGCCATGAGGCTCTTCATCGCCGGTTGATCGGCGATGGTGTGGGCGTAGCAGCGATTCAGTGGCGCGCCTTCGGCTCCGGCGGCGCGCATGAACTCCTCCAGGCTGATGCCACCGCAGTGCTCGCTCTTGTAACGCAGCACAAACATGTACATGCCGTGTTTCTTCATGCCCGGATGCTCGGCCAGCGGCTCCAGGCACTTCACTTCACGCATCAGCTCACGCAGCCTCTTGAAATTCTTCGCGCGTGTTTCCTGCTGCCGCTCAAACTGGCCGAAGCGATGCAGCAGCAGCGCGGCCTGATACTCCGTGGGGCGGCAGTTCCAGCCGAGTGTGGCATGTTCCCAGCGCGAGCCGGTCTCCGGCAGGCGGCCTGCATTGTGCAGCATGTAGGCGCGGTCGAAGATGTCCTTGTCATTGGTCGTCAGCATCCCGCCTTCACCACAGGTCAGATTCTTCGCAGACTGAAAACTGAAACCCGCCGCATCCCCCAGTGAACCGACCGGGCCGCTCTCCCACACCGCGCCATGCGCCTGCGCAGCATCTTCGATGATCTTCAAGCCGTGCTTCTTGGCAATATCGGTGAGTGCTGTCATGTTGGCTGGCTGGCCAAACTGATGCACGGGAATGATGGCCTTGGTTTTGCCGGGAATGATGGCCTCCTCCACGCGCTGTGGATCGAGATTGAGCGTACCGGGATCGACATCGACGAGCGCCACGCCGAAGCGCCGGTCCAAAGCGCAGGTGGCGCTGGCGATGAAGCTGAGGTTCGGCACGATCACTTCTCCGCCGTAGTCGAGTCCGTCATGATCAAACACCGCCGACAAGGCAAAGCGCAGTGCATCCGTGCCATGTGGCAGCATCAGCGCATGTTTGCAGCCGCAGTAGTCGGCAAACCTGCGCGCCATCTCCTTCTGCTTGGTCTGCGGCAAGCCTTCTGAGCCGCTCAAGAAGACCTGACGCATGGCTGGTCCGACATGCGCCACCCAGGTGGTGCGCGAATGATTGTCTGAACCTGCCCAGGGTCGCAGCCGTGTGTCGCGCACCGGCGTCCCGCCATCGAGTGCCAGCTTTCCGGTGAGCCGCGACGCGGGCGCGGGGATGCGTCCCAGCGTTTGCTGCGCCAGCCATTTGGTCGATTGCTTGAGGGCGGATGTCATCGGTTCAGGAGCGCCGCGTGAGGGTCACAAAATAACCAAACTCCAACGGAACCGGTGGAATGAACTTTGACATCCCGGTGAGCTTGATGGTCTTGGAAAGAAAGCGTTGCAACAACCGCCTGTTGGCTGGCTGATTCCATGTCCGATGGCAATCCGGAGAGGGAGCCAAGGGCTGCGGATGTGGCTTCTGCCATTTCTTTCCTGCCATTTGTGAAGCCCATGCCTGCACGTTTTGCTCCGTGGAGCGGAAGTGAATCTGCTCCTCGACCTGGAAGACTTCTGAGAACTGATTCCTCCAAAAATCAGGCGGAAACATGGTGACGAGATCCGGCGGCGGCGTGGTATCGACCCACCACTGATCGTGCATCCAGCAGGCGTTGCGGTTGGGGACATTGAAGACAAGCCTGCCACCCGGCTTTAACTTTTTGATTAAATCGCGTGTAAGGCCCAGAGGGTCTGCCACACAACCGATGAGACCAACGTGATAAATCAGATCATAGGGACCACCGGACTCCGCACGCGCTGAACCGGCGAGTGCAAAGTGATCGCCAAAGGAAGCCGAGGCTGCGGAGACGGCCTCGGGGGAAACATCAAGGCCGAGAACATTCAATCCCGCGAGAATGAGCCAGGACGAGAGGTAGCCACGCGAGCAACCGATCTCGAGACAGGACGCGCCACGGTCCAGGCCTTCCGCCGCCTCGATGACAAAGCGGTATTTCGGGGATGTCTCCACGAGATATTGTTGAAGCCCGGCGAGATCGCGCGCGGCGAAGAGGCGCCCAGTCTGCTCCGCGAGATCGCGATACTCGGCATAATACGAGATGGCGCCGGATTGATGGAAGACCTCATGCACGGATTCATCGTGACGCGTGAAGCGGCAGCCGCAGTCATCGCAATCAGCCACCTGCCAGGGATAGCCGGAAAAGTACTCGACGGCTCCGAGTGCGCGCACTCGTACTGAGCCGCACACCCTGCATCTGGTTGGAGGCGCTTCGTTCATTGCTTCAAAGGCAGTCCCTGGACCAGGTGGCGCGCGTTTTCATACACGGCAGCCGCCACCTGTGGCTGCAAGGCGGTGAGTTGCGCGGAGACCTCGTCGCTTCGAGCCATCAGTTCTTCCACCATGGCGGTGCAGTCTTCCACCAAGGTCTGGCTCTGACCGTCGAGGACGAACTTCGACTGCTCGTAGATGGTCATGATGTCGGCATACTTGTGGTGCCAGGAGAGCGAGATGGCGGGAACAGCGGCAGACAGAGCGGCGACGACGCTGTGGTAACGCGATCCGATATGAACGTCCGCGCAACTGATCACCGACTTGAGATCGCTGGCGGAGAGATCAGCATAGATCACGGACACCCAGGGGCTGGGACGCACCAGTGCATGAATGGCCAGACTGACCGCCAGATCGCAGCGGTAGGGAGTGTGCTGAGTCGGGTGGCTGGTATGCGGCACAAACAGCACGGCATAGCCACGATCCAGCAACTGGTCCACGAGCCGGGCGCGCTGCCGCACATAGGCGGACTCTCCTCCGGACAGATCTTTGCCAAACTGCACGGCGCTGGGAGAGATGGTCACCAGCTTGCGATCGGGAGTTTGTCCGAATGCTTTCTTGATCAGTTCATGCCCTTGCTGACGGTCATAGTCCAAAACGACCGCCACATCCGGGTAGGCACGACAGTCCTTGCCGGGCAAAAAAGCCTGCACCTGCCTGAGTGTCTCCTCGCCGCGACAATAGACCGTGGGCAGAGTGGAGAGGTCTTCCTTTGCCGCTTTGGCCAGCGCGGGAGTCGAAAAAGGACCGTAGCTCTGCGTCCAGGCGCGGAACACACGCCGCGTGCGCTTTGCCGCCTTGAAGTAACGATACCGCATGCCTAGCCCGTGATATTCCGATCCTTCCGGCGGCCCCACATAGCCGATGGCGGTCATGTCCAGCACCACATCGCACGAACGCATGGATTGGTGCCAAGTTTTTAATTTGCGTAATCTGCGGAGTGATGAACCCAGCCCCTCCTTCAGTACCCGCCAGGGATGGAGTGAAGGCAATCCGCCATCCCAATTGTCCTCAACTACCTTGACGCCATAAGTCCGCGCCCTCTTTTGCTCAAACTGGAACTCGGGCTCCGGCGGCACGGAAAAAACAAATTCCGCCTCAGGAATCTCAGCCCGCAGCACTTTCATCAAGGAGAGCGCCAACGCGGGGCCGCCTTTGTTGCCTTGAAGACACAAGCCTGTGACAAAGAATTTCATGCTGATAGTGCGGTCGTTTTTCTGTCTTTCAGCAGCCGAAAGAGTTTCCCCGGAATCCTGAACAGCCTTCCCACCCAAGGATGATAGCGGGAGAGGTGACGCAGCAGATAGACGCTACGAAACAGCCGGTAGTTCTTGTTGCGCAGCAGCCAACGCAGCAGGCGCTCAATGCCGAATCCAGCCTGTTCCGCTAGCGTTGGAGGCGGCTCCTGCCGCGTTGTTTCCGCATAAACAAACTCAGGTGTGGCCATGCCTATGGAACGAAGATGCCTGGAAAAACGGCGCGCTGTCTGCCCCTCGACCAAATCTTCAGACTGGCTCTCGATGATGTCATTTTCTCCCGAACTTTCGAGATGAAGCGAGCCGGCAGCCTCCAGGGACCGCAGAATTTTCAATCCTGCAGGCGTGCGGGTGACGATGATGCTGAGTTTCTGCTCATGCTTGCGTGCCAGCCACGCATCCCCCACCGCCACATCACACAACACGTTGAGGTGATCCTGGCAGAGCCGGCAGCGCAAACGGTTGGCTCCAGATGAAAATGACGCGGCATAGTCCAGGCGCTCCGCCCGCCCGGCAAACACCCGGCGGTGAAATTTGTGCTCGCCTTCACCGGTGCGGATTTTCAGCAGCCCCACCTTGTCCTCGCCGCGATAGTTTGCGTCCGTGAAGTCGCCCTTGATGCCTTTGTAGGTCATAAAGGCGTGCAGTGAGTGATCTGAATACATCCAGCCGCAGATCAATCCGATCTTGAGCGCGATCTTGTCCAGCAGCGCAGGCTCGTGATCCACCGCATACTTGAGGATGCCCTCCAACTGACAGGGGGTGGAAACGAGATAGCACGGTTGATCGACGCTGCGCAGCAAGGGAATGGCATCCAGGAATCCGATGCCGTGATAAATCGAGCCTGGCACCTTGGCCAGTTCGGCCACCGAACGCAGGATGGCCGGCCCATGACCGTGTTCCTTTTTGATCAGGCAGATGACTGGAGTCGATGCGGTCAGCGCCGTCTGGATCAGCAGGCGCACGATACCGCCCGAACTGGAGACACCGTTGTCCCGGTGAGGCTGGGAATAGCCGAGAAAAACACCCGTCACCGGTCCTTGGCGCGACATGTCACTCACATTCAATCCCATGGATCGACGCGCAAGATCAGGAAGATCCACGCGGATGCTCGGACACACCGAGTCACACGGCTGCGCGGTGCATGACTGACATGCCTGCAGATCATCAATGCGCACCTCGTGGGCGGCTCGAAACTCATTGTAGGCAGGCTTGATCACTTTGGTGGGACAGACCTCCACACAGGCACCGCAGGCGATGCACAGATCATTGGTAACCACCTCAGCAATCTTCGGCTGACTTAGTGACGGCACATTCATACGATGGGGTGCTGTGCGTTCCATTCTCCTGGCAACACCACAGAATAGCCATGATTACCAACTACTCTCCCCTCAACAAAGCCGCCTGGGCCAACCGTGAGGAGGTATCCATTTTGAATCCAGTCATGCACGATCCCGCCGGAACCGATCCACACATTGAGACGGTAATCACCTGGAGTCAGCGGCAGGCGGTCAATTTTTAACTCCAGAATGGTTCTGCCTTCTCTCAATCCAAAGCTGGAATGAGTATCAACAGAATAAACCTGTAGCACCTTGTCGCCCGTCTCCGTGAAGAATCCAATCGCCACATCCACCGACATGATTTCTGGAAATGCATCCTCTCGCATGAGTTCAAATACAACCTTCACAGAATCGCCTGTGACGGGGTTTTCAGGCATGAACTTCATGTCCTGAATGAAAACTTTTCGGTCGCCGCTTCGAATGTTGCCACTGGTGAGGAATCCTGATGTCTTCTCTGCCAATGCAAGATACTCGCTCACAGTCTGACTGATGCCGCCCGAAAACGTCAGGCATCCGTTTCTGAGCAGGATTCCACTGTCGCAAAGGTTCATGACAGCACTCATGTTGTGACTGACGAACAGAACTGTGCGCCCGCCTCTGGCCACTTCGCCCATCTTGCCCAGGCACTTCTTTTGGAACTCCGCATCACCGACGGCCAGCACTTCATCGACGACGAGTATCTCCGGCTCCAGATGCGCGGCGACGGCGAAGGCGAGGCGCACATACATGCCGCTGCTGTAGCGCTTCACCGGTGTGTCGAGAAACCGCTCCACCTCGGCAAAGGCGACGATCTCGTCGAACTTGCTTTTGATCTCCGCCTTGGTCATGCCGAGGATGGCGCCGTTGAGGTAGATGTTTTCGCGGCCAGTTAGTTCGGGATGAAAACCGGTGCCGACTTCCAGCAGGCTGGCCACGCGGCCATTGAGCGTGATGCGGCCCTTCGTCGGCTCGGTGATGCGGGATAGGATTTTCAGCAGCGTGGATTTCCCCGCACCATTGCGTCCGATGATGCCGACGACCTCACCTTGGTTCACCTCGAAGGACACGTCTTTGAGCGCCCAGAAGTCCTCGGTGGCGGAGCCACCGTGAAAAGCAGAAATGGGAAATTGGGAAAGCAGAGATGGATCATGGCCTTCGGCATTCTGGATTTCTGCTTTTTGCTTTCCAAATTTCAGCTTTTCAAGAAAGCCTCCGGCTTTCCGCGCAATCACATCCCGCAGCGCGGTGTAACGCTCACGCGATTCATGGTGAATGCGGTAGCACTTGCCCAGGTTTTCGACGCGGATGATCGGAGGCATGGAGGTTCAGGAGGCGGCTGCTGCCGGGCGCGCTTCTTTCGGCACGAGAAGCCACGGATCAACGCTCATCTCCGCGATCAGGGCCTGGTGAACGGCCTGAGCGTGCGGCAGCCAGAGCAGCTCGCCGTTTCCACAAGGCTTCCGGTGTAGAAGACCTCTCTCTTCGAGCCAGGAATCCATTTCAGCGAAGCGGCGCGGCACGGTCATGTTTTGGCGCCACATGCGCATGTCACGGGTCACACCTTCCTGGGAGCGAAACCGCAGATTCACCTGTTGAGGAAAGTATAGATACGGAACGGCCGCCATGGCCTCCGCGATGTGAAACATGGTGTGCGCATTCAGCGTGACGCCATACATCAGCACGCCGACGTCCTCCCGAAGGAGTTTCTCATACGGCGTCCCGGTGCCGCATGGTGTGTCGGTGAGTTCATGGCCCTCCACCAGTTCATGGGCGAGCGTTCCGCTGGCTGCGATGGAGTGTGTGGGGTGCAGGCTGCGGACGACTCCGCTTTTGCGCCAGAAGACATCGGACACGGTTCCCACGAGGCTCGGCGTGCGCGCGGGGTCGAACACGGGGATATGCCCCCGCTCATCCGGGTAGCAGTAAGTGTGGGTTGGCGTGGCAAGGGTGCCGCCCTCAGTCCAATCACACATGGCACCGAGTACGGCCGCAACGCCTCCGCGCACCTTGCCGCAACTGGAGAGCGAGCTGTGAATCATGACAACCGGGCGGCGGTTGTCAGGCAGGGATTTCAATGTGGCGAGGATGGTCGGCTCATCCAGCACAGGACGGGCGAGCAACTGCCCGATGCGGCGTATGAGACGCTGGGATCGACTGGAAATGGAGGCGTCCAAATTCATTTCTGCCGGAGCACGATGCGCTTCCAGACACGATTGGCCCGGAGCAAAAATGGATACCACCAGGCATGTGTGCGCTTGTGGTAGGAAGGAAACTCCTCATGGCGCCTCGGGCTGGCCGTCATCATGGCCTCGAACTCGGCGGGAGAGAAATCCAGCTTCTTGGCCACATACTCACAGTCCTGCTGCTGGAGGGCGGGGGAATAGGGCGGGGACTCGAGTTTTTCCAGCGCCTCCTGCCGCGTGATCTCACCGGAGCAGATCAGCGATGACAGGTGGGAGCGGCGTTTGTCGAAGCCGAATTTTATCGGCAGGTAGCAGCCCTGGAACCAGCGGGTGTAGATGCTCTCGAAGTGCTTGCCGCCGTAGTCCTTCCAACCCAGCTCGCCTTGCAGGAATACCAGCGCGTCCTTCTTGGCGTAATCCATGTAGTCCAAAAGGTTGGTGGTTTCATGCGAGTGGCGGCACATGGTCGAGAACTCGCGAAAACTGAAGTGCGGAAAGGTCTTGATCCTGCCGCTGCCAAACTGGCGATGCACGGCGCGGATGTAACCCCAGTCCCAGTGGCCTTGAGACCAGGTCAGCGGCACATGCGTTTCTGTTCGCACATTCAGTCCGGTGATGACATGCCGCAGTCCGTGCTGCGTGGCCACCCTGTATAAGATGGCAAAGATGGCGTGATCGCTCGGTATCTCCGCGTCGGGTGTGGAGGCGAGTAGAAAGGCGCGCTGGATGTCCTTGAACTCCACCCAGTCGATGACGTGCGTGTGAAGGTCGATCCCGAGCTTGACCAAGCAGGCGGAGATGTTGCTGACGGCGATCTCCGAGTCCCAGCCGTTGTCGAGATGAACGGCGAGCGGGCGCAGGCCGAGTTCCTTGACCTTCCAGGCGACATAGGTGCTGTCCACTCCGCCGCTCACGCCGATGATGCAATCGTATGCCTTGCCCGCGCCGTCTGCCTTGATGAGCGCGGCGGTCTCCGCGAGCTTGGCGCGTCCGGCCTCACCGTCAAAGACATGCATCTTGCTGCGCGCGTCGTAGTCATGGCAGTGGTTGCACACCCCATTCTGATCGAACCGGATATCGGGATCGGATGTGTCCATCACGCAACGGGTGCATGTGTGGCGCGCCGTCTCGGTTGGAGCAGTGGCGATGCTCATGGGATCTTTTGGAATGCCATCCGCAGCTCCTCCTGGGATGGATAGTTGATCAAGACAGCACGATGCGGGCCGCGAAAAACAAAGAGACTGCCCGCCGCCGCCGCCGATGCCCCGGCCTGCGTGGCCTTCACCAGATCGTCCACGCTGCCCGCGCCGCCACACGCGATCACGGGGATGCTCACCGAACGCGACACTTTCTCGATGAGATCAAAGTCGTAGCCGCTTTGCGTGCCATCGCGGTCGATGGAGTTGATCAACAGCTCGCCTGCGCCGAGGCGCTCCACTTCGCGCGCGTGGGCGACGGGATCGATGCCGGTGTTCTTCATGCCGCATTGCTTGAATACACGCGGTCTGCGCAGCCAGTCGAGCTTCACATCCATGCCAACGATGACCGTCGAGCTGCCCAGCTCACGCGCCAGCTCGGAGACGAGCGATGGGTTGTCCACGGCCGCCGTGGTCACGGCGATTTTCTCGACGCCGAGGTGACAGAGGTGCTTTGCATGAGCGAGGCTGCGCACTCCGCCACCATACGAGATGGGCATGAATGCCTCACTCGCGAGATCGCGCACACGCGCAAAGTCCGGCTCGCGGCCCTCGGGAGTGGCGGTGATGTCGAGAAGCATGAGTTCATCGACTTCGAGGTCGTTGAAGAGCTTCACGGCGTTGATGGGATCACCCACATATTTGGGCTGGCGGAACTTCACCGTTTTGACGAGACCTTCGCCTTTGATCAGCAGACATGGGATGGCGCGGCTGCGGAACATTCAGATGAGGTTCACGAAGTTTTGCAGGAGTGCGAAGCCGAACTTGTGGCTCTTCTCCGGATGAAACTGAGTGCCCCAGATGTTGCCGCGCTGCACTGACGAGGCGAACCGATGTCCGTACTCCGTCCACGTCAGCACTTCCGAGGCGTCGTCACAGGCGAGGTGATAGGAATGCACAAAGTAGAAGCGCGGCTCGGGAGGCAGGTTCTTCAGGAGACGGTCTTCGCGAGTGGGCTCGATGTTGTCCCAGCCCATGTGCGGCACCTTGAGCGCGGACTGCTTTGCCTCGGTGTCGAATCGAAAGCGGATGGTGTCCGCCGCGATCCAGCCCAACCCCGCCATCTTGCCCTCCTCGCTCCGGCGTGTGAAAAGCTGGATGCCAAGGCAGATGCCAAGGATGGGCACGCCGCGCTTCAAGACCGCCTCATTGAGCGGTGCCTCAAGCCCGCGCTCACGAAGATTGGTCATGCCAACATCGAATGCGCCCACGCCTGGCAGGATCAGCTTCTCAGCGCGCGCGATCACATCGGGATCGCCTGAGATCAGCATCTCACCGCCTGCCTTGCGCCCCATGTTCTGGATGGACCCGAGGTTCCCAGTGCCGTAGTCAACGATGACGATCATGTTTCGCGCGCTGATCCTCAAGCTGGCAGGCGGATGAGTCCGAAGTTTATCCGACCGTCCATGAGCGTCGTCGTCTTGATGGCGCACGACGGGCATTCGCGTTCGAGAAAAACCTTCCAGCTCTCAGGGCTCCAGAAATTGATGTGCTCGTTGGAGGTGTCCTTGCGGCCATTGGGCACGGTGACAATCAGGCATCCGCCAGGAGCGACGACGCGCATGAGGTTTTGCAGCGCGATGAAGGGACGCTCAATGTGCTCGATCACTTCCGTGCAGCAGACGACATCATACTGACCGGGGATCGGCTGCGTGATGTCTTGAACGAAAAAGTGACAGCCTGGGAATTTGGCCTTCGAGTATTGCATCGCCGCGTCGGAGAAATCGCATCCGTCCATGCACTTTGGATTGCTCCAGGATTTCAATTCAGAAAGCAGATGTCCGGTGCCGCATCCCACATCGAGCAGACGTTTGCCGTCGAGCACCACGCCATTCTCGCGAACGCAGCGCGACACTTGGGAGTAAAACTCGATCCTGTAGCCCTGGTAGTATTCCTCCAGCGCCTGATGATCTCCGTAAAACGTGTCGTAAAGCTCCTTGGAGTTCTCCTCCAGCGGTGTGAGCTGGCCGGTGTTGAAGTATTTGTCGCTGCCCGAGGGCTTTCCGCCTGCGAGACGTGAAACCTTCAGGCCGAGAAGTGCGAAAGCATCCTGGACGAGTTTTTTGGGAATGCTCATGCGACAGTGGACTGAATTTGCTCTCGATGACTTTCCCATTGGTGCTCGCACAGGATGTCCCCGTGATCGCGGGGCAGCATGACCCCGGTGCCGTAAAAGTCGCCATCCTCGATCATGATGGTGAAGGCATCCTGCATCCAGTCGCAGATGTCGCCGTCCACCGCGCAGTAGAGCGCGCACACATACGCTCCGCTGCGCAGCAGCGTCTTCGGCCAGCGACACTCAAAGTACCCGCGTCTGGTCACTGCCAGCCGGCCTTGTCCGGTTGGAATGTTGGCAAACGCGGTGACGACGCCGCCAGTCTCGTTGCGCAGTTTGATGGCCACATCCACCTCGTGAATTCCTTCGGCAAAATCCGACTCGTAATGGAACTGGATGCTCGCCGGTGCTCCGCAGAGCGGCGAGGGGATTTCCCGCCCGGCGGCATCGTGCATCGAGATCGCGTGGAAATGCAGGCGCCCGTTGCCCTTGCGGTCGATGCGTTTGTCCAGTCGCGTGACGGCGAGGGAGTCAGCCGCATGCAGGTACGATTTCACCGCCGCATCCACATTGCCATCCAAGGCGATCCGGCCATCCGCGAGGACGATGCCTCGGCTGCACAGCCGCTGCACTGCCGCCATCTGATGGCTGACGAAAAGGACCGTGCGCCCGCCCTTGGCCACCTCGCCCATCTTGCCCAGGCACTTCTTTTGAAACTCCGCGTCACCAACGGCCAGCACCTCATCGACGACGAGGATCTCTGGTTCCAGATGCGCCGCGACGGCAAAGGCGAGGCGGACATACATGCCGCTGCTGTAGCGCTTCACGGGTGTGTCGAGAAACCGCTCCACTTCGGCGAAGGCGACGATCTCGTCGAACTTGCTTTTGATCTCCGCCTTGGTCATGCCGAGGATGGCGCCATTGAGGAAGATGTTCTCGCGGCCCGTCAGTTCGGGATGGAAGCCGGTGCCGACTTCCAGCAGGCTGGCGATGCGGCCATTGAGCGTGATGCGACCTTTCGTCGGTTCGGTGATGCGGGAGAGAATTTTGAGCAGCGTGGATTTCCCCGCGCCGTTGCGCCCGATGATGCCGACGACCTCGCCTTGATTGACTTCGAAAGAGACATCTTTCAGCGCCCAGAAGTCTTCTTCGGTTGATGGTTCATGGTTGATGGTTGATGGCCTGAAGAGGCGCTTGGCTTTGCGTGTGATCACATCCCGCAGGGCGGTGTAACGCTCCCGCGACTCATGATGGATGCGGTAGCATTTGCCCAGGTTTTCGACGCGGATGATGGGAGATGTCACGGTGGTGAGAAAAGCGCCGTCTGACGGCGTGGAAGGAGTCCGGATGCCTAGACCTGAAACTACGGCAGTGTTTCGCGCATGTGTTCCACCAGCTCGGTGGTTGTTTGACGGAGGCTCTGGTAATCTTGGCCCACAAGGTCGGGATCACCGCCGGGATAGTGAGATTGCAGGAAAGCCTGGGTCAGATCGTCGGCCTACTCTGCATAGGATGCAAAGCGAGCATCGAACAACTCGGCCTCGTGTATCAGACGGGACAGGTCATGTGTTCTTACAAGTGACCAGCCTTGGGAAATAAGCCAGCCTTTCAAATAGCGCTCGGCAGCATCCTGAAGCAATTCCTTCGTGGTCATTCCAGCATGGCCGTCGGCGGCGAATGCAAGGTCGCTGACATGCAGCCGCTCTCGCCCTGAGTCGAACCAGTCCTGCGGGTTGGTTTCATCCGTCTTCATAACAAGGGGATTCCCTGACGGCTGATCTCAGTATAGAAGCCTCCTGCTTTGTCGAGGCGTTCCCGGTGCCCATGAGGTGTTTCGACGATGGATTCAATTGAGAGGTTTGCACCGGAGCGACGGACGGGCCACCACGCATGGCGGATCGCTTTGGCTGCGGCGTGAGAATCCGGGTAGGGAGCGCATTCGCGCACAATGAGCAGATCGACATCGCTGTGGCGGTCTGGTTTGCCGTAAGCGTAGGAGCCGAACAGGATGATCTGCTCCGGCTGGAACTGCTCGACGAGCACGCGAAGATAGGGCAGCAACTGGCCTGCAATCAGATGCACCGGGTAGCGCGGGTCACGCAGGATGTCTTCGCTGAGGGTTTTCATGGTTTCATTTTCCCGTTTCCGCTTTGGGTTTTCCACCTGGAAAATCCTCTCGCCGTGATGACACAGGCCAGCAGCACGGCCGGGACGGTGATGAAGAGATTGAAACCCAGCACGCCGGTGACGGTGGAAAAATCGAAGATCAGCACACCCGCCAACTGGGCTGCGAGTCCCACCGGAATGATGAGCGCGGAAGATTTAACCCAGCCGCGTGCCAGCACCAGGCCCCAGATGATGCCGGAATAGCCTGCGGCCGTCAGACCGAGCGCCGCCAGCGGCAATTCCGCGCCCAGATGGCCATATTGCGGCCCCAGCAGCCATAACACCGGCCCCGGCAGCAACGTGACGAGCAGGAGGATGGCGGCGGCAAACACGGCATACAACGCGCACACCTGCAACAACTGCCGCCGCAACTGGGCGCAGTCCGTGCTGCGTGCAAAGGCCGGCCCCACAACCTGCACCAGGGGGCCGCTGGCCAGTGAAAACAACAACCCGAGCCGGCTGAGAGCGCCCACATCCGCCACCTGGGCGGCAGCGCCAAGCCAACTGATCAGCCAGAGGCTCAACTGGCCTTGCAGACAATAATACACGGTGAAGCCTGCGGTGCTGTATGCGATCCGACGGATGGCAGAGTCAAATTCACCGGTCAATGGCGGACTCTGGTCCAGTACCTGCTCTGCCTGACGTTCCACCATGGAGTAATAGAGCAACGCCGACAAGACGGCGGCGAACACCACTCCCACAAACACCGGCCCAACTGACCAGCCTGCCAGCGCAGCGATGACAAGCACGCCGACGGTGAGCAGCAGCCGCGTGCAGGACGTTGCCAGTTCTGCCAGCAGTTGCGGGCGCAAGCGGGCATGCAGCCGGTTCACATTGCCAAAAATCTGCGCCGCCGCCATCGGCCAGGCGAACAGCACGACGGCGAGTGCCGCCAGCCCGGTCACCCATGTTGGAGTGTTCAGCCGCTGCAGCAGCACCACCAACCAGGGCACCACGATGAGCACCGCGAAGCCGGTGAGCCAGCGCTGCTGCCGCCGCACCGCAGCGATCACCTGCGTGAACCTGGCGCGCTCCTGCCAGATCGGACCGCCAAGAGTGTTGGCGGCGGACGTCATGCCGGAATCAGAGAGGAGGGAAACCATGACCATCATCGAACTTACCACCGTAAACCAGGCATAGGCGGTCTCGCGCGGCAGCACCCACACGAGCAGGATGCCTGACAGCGCATTGCAGCCCTGCACCAGCGTCTGCACGCCGACGATGCCGCTGAGGAGAGGCAGCCAGCGTTGCAACCATATCTTTTCATGCATTGACCTGCATTCATCCACCTGCGGAGATTTCAAATCACGTCGGCAAAGGTTTTCTCCGTCTTGCGGAAGTACCACACGCCGAGGATGAGAAAGAACACGCTCAACGCGGTGGAGAGAATGAAGCTCTCCCAATGCAGCGTGGTCGTGCCGCAGATCGCCCAGCGGAAGCCGTCGATGATGCCCACGACCGGATTGATGGCGACGATCAAACGGCCCATGTCGCCATACCGTTCCTGGATCGCCGTGGTGCTGTAGAAGACTGGCGAGATAAACAGACCGAACTGCACGACGAACGGAATGATGTAGCGGAAGTCGCGGTACTTCACATTCAGCGCGGTGAAGAGCAGCCCCGGCCCCATGGCGCTGAGAAAGGCGAGCAGGATGAACACCGGCAGCAGCAGCAGCCGCCAGGTGGGCACCATGCCATACCAGGCCATGAGACAACCCAGGATGACCAGGGAAATGGCAAAATCCACGAAGGCCACCACCACGGCGCTGACCGGCAGGATCAGACGCGGAAAATAGATTTTCGAGATGAGGTTCGCATTGCCCACCAGGCTGGCGCTGGAATCGCTCAAGGCACTGGCAAAGAAGTACCAGGGCAGCGTGCCGGCGCAGACCATCACCGCATACGGCACACCATCAGACGGCATGTTGGCCAGCCCGCCGAAGATGCCGGCACCGATGAGGATGGTCAGCAGCGGCCGGATCACCGCCCAGGCGACGCCGATGGAAGTCTGCTTGTAGCGCACGAGGATGTCGCGCCAGGCCAGGAAGCCGAAGAGCTCGCGGAAACGCCAGAGGTCGCGCCAGTAATGCGCTTCCGTGCGTCCGGCTTCGATGATGATTTCAGTCATATTTAATGGAAAGCAGGAGGCCCGCCTGACACCAGCGGTCAGCTTTGGGCCAGCTCTGCCGTTACATGCTCGAAAAAGCGTTCGACCATGCCGGGTAGCAGGCGGGCGGCTTCACCGGCATGACGAACGACAATGGCGAGGCGATCGGCCTCGAGCACGAGATCGTAGGCGTGGGTGATGACATGACGGAAACCGCGCAGGTCACGAAGTGCGGGAAGGATTTCCGGCTGATACAGAGCGGGGCGGACACCCGGCACCTCAATGCTGAGGCGGTGAACCACCTCCGCGTGCCAGCCGCGCTCGTCGTCGATGTGGTTCTCAAAGGCCTTGGCGATGCGCAGCCCCGCCTGCTCGATGATGTTAAATACTCTGACGAGCTGATAGGCGCAGCTTTCAAGACCGCTGTCGTCGCCCTTCGACAGGCGCTGCCGGGCCGCTGCCGCCGCCTGGGAGGCGACGCGCACATCGTCCATGACCTCCGCCTGCAGCGTGATGAGCCCTATGCGATCCATGCTTCGCCCTGTGTGCTGATTTTATGCCGCAGCCGGGATTCTGGCAGATACACCACATCGACGGGCCGCTGCATGTCCTCGTCCAGCAAAGCCGTGAGGGTGTAGAGGGACATGCCGGTGGGAAGGGCGTCAATCGCGAGGTCGATGTCGGAAGCGACATTGAAACGGCCAAGCTCCAGCAGCGACCCGAACAACCAAACCCGCTGGCCCGGAAGGTGGCGGTGCAGGCTGGTCTTGAGCTGCCCGCGCGCGCGCCGCCATTCGAGCAGGCGGTCCGCCTGTCGTTGCGCATCGCGTTGTTGCAGGAGATTCAGCATGAACTCTGTATTTAACGAGGTTTTACGGCCTCAATCCAGTCCTGCTTCCCCAGGTACCAACTCACGGTTTCTCGCAGGCCGGATGCAAAATTGTGCGCGGGCGTCCAGCCGAGTTCGCGCTGGATTTTGCTGGCGTCGATGGCGTAGCGGCGATCGTGGCCGGGCCGGTCGGGGACGAAGGTGATGAGGTCACGCGAGTGGCCGCCGAGGTCGGGCTGCATTTCGTCGATGAGATCGCAGATCTGCTGCACGAGAGGGAGATTGGCCAGTTCGTTGCCGCCGCCGATGTTGTAGGTCTCGCCGGGTTTGCCGGTGGTCAAAACGGTCCACAGCGCCTGGCAGTGGTCACCGACGTAGAGCCAGTCGCGGACGTTCATGCCATCGCCATAGATGGGGATGGATTTGCGGCTCAAAATGCTCTGAATGACGACGGGGATGAGTTTTTCGGGGAATTGATACGGGCCGTAGTTGTTCGAGCAGTTCGTGATGACCGCAGGCAGGCCGTAAGTGTGGATGTAACTGCGAACCAGCATGTCGCTGGCGGCTTTGCTGGCCGAATAGGGCGAATTCGGTGCGTAGGGCGTGGTTTCGGTGAAGAAGCCGGTTTCGCCAAGGGAACCGAAGACCTCATCCGTGCTGACGTGGAGGAATCTGGATGCTCGATGCTGGATGCTGGATGCTGGATTGAGCCAATGAGCACGGCAGGCTTCGAGGAGGTGGAAGGTGCCGTTGATGTTGGTGGTGATGAAGTCGCCGGGGCCGGTGATGCTGCGATCGACATGCGATTCAGCGGCCAGATGCATGACGTGCGTGATGTCATGCTGGCGGATGACGCGAAGGACTTCGTCTTTGTCGCGCAGATCGACCTGCTCGAAGACATAGCGTGGGTGAACGCCATGGATGCCGTCGAGGTTTGCGAGGTGGCCGGCATAGGTGAGGCAGTCGAGATTGACGAGCTTAGTGATCTCAGGCTGGTCGATGACATGACGGATGAGATTGGAGCCGATGAAACCGGCACCGCCGGTGACGAGGAGATTCATGCGCCCTGGATGCCGACACGCCGCACTTCGGTGGCGACACCGCTGAGATAGTCCTGGTACTCGCAGCGCGGCATGCCGGCGACGAGCGTTTCAAACTGTTCGAGCGTGAGAAAGCCGCGATAGAGGGCTGCCTCCTCCGGGCAGCCGAGTTTGGTGCCCTGGCGTTTTTCGATGGTCTGCACATAGGCGGAGGCATCGTGCAGACTGCTGCTGGTGCCGGCGTCGAGCCAAGCCGTGCCGCGGCTGAGGCGCTGCACCTGCAGCGTGCCGCGACGCAGATATTCATGGTTCACATCGGTGATTTCTAGTTCACCACGCGACGATGGCTTCAAGCTGCGCACGATGGTGACGACGTCGTTGTCATAAAGATAGACGCCGGGCACGGCGTAGTTGCTGCGCGGCTGCGCGGGCTTTTCTTCGAGCGAGACGGCCCTGCCCTCCGCATCAAATTCAACCACGCCGTAGCGTTCGGGATCATGGACGCGATAGGCGAAGATGGTGGCACCGGATTGAAACTCGGCAAAGGCACGCGGGAAGGCGTCACCGCCGAAAAAGATGTTGTCGCCGAGGATCAAGGTGACCGGGTCGCTGCCGATGAAGTCTGCGGCGATAAGGAAGGCTTGCGCAATGCCTTCCGGCTTCGGCTGCTCGCGATATTCGATGGCGATGCCCCACTGAGAGCCATCACTGAGGAGTTGGCGGAAGCGCGGCAGATCGTGCGGCGTGGAGATGAGGCAGAACTCACGAATGCCGGAAGCGATGAGCACCGTGAGCGGGTAATAGACCATCGGCTTGTCATACACCGGCTGTAGCTGCTTCGAGGCGACCTGCGTCAGCGGATAAAGGCGGGAACCGGCGCCGCCGGCGAGAATGAGGCCCTTCATGACCGCTCAGGACGATTTTTCTCCGGGATGATCCGGGCCAAATGCTCCCGCAACCACGGCCAAGCGGCCTGCGCACATAAGGCGCTGCCCGCCTCGTTGAGATGGTGGTCCACCGGGATAAGATACCGCCCTGCATCCGTTCCAGCCGCTGCTGTCACCGGCCCGGAGAGGTCGATGAACGGCACCTTGATTGACGCAAAAAAGTCGGCGGCCTGATCAGCGAAGAGCCGGTCTGCCGGCGACCATTCCTGCGGAGCCTCCTGCTCGATCAAACCACCCACACCGATGGCAATCACCAGCAGGGCGGCACCACGTTCCTGACAGGCCCGGTTCAGACGGCGGAACACTGCCTGCACCAGCCGCACGCCTTCACGATCATCCGCTGCGGACGCGACCGCCGGTTTGGCGTCAGCCGCGCCGGTCATCAGACAGGCACGTCGGGTCAATTGAACGAGATGGGAGTGCTCCAGCAGCCACTCGTGGCCGGGAACCCCATGCACCACGGCACGCAGCCAGCCGGAGCCGCTGTTGGCGGCCGCCACCGGCTCTGCCTCGCCATCAGCGCTCAGGCGGAACAAGCCGCTGCCCTGGCTGCGCTTCACATCCGCGAAATTCAGGAATGCCACCACCACATCCGCAGACGGCAGCGCCGCGTGATCCTCAAAAAAGGCGAGGTATTGGGCCGCGCCCCAACCGCCCGTGCCTGCGTTCATGAATTCGATGCTGGCAGGGGCAAATTCTTTGGCCGCCCTGGCATGTAGCAGACCCACCAAGCTGTCCTGCTCCTCCACCAGCCAGCCGAAGGCGAATGAATCTCCAAGGCAGAGCAGCTTCACATCCGCCTCAGCAACCGCCCCGCCGCGCATATGATGCTCGTTGAAACGATAATGAACCACACGACTTCCCGACTGATGCCTGGCCGTGCCGCCGGCCTTGTTGAGGGAGTAAGGACGGCCCGCAGGCACAAACCAGGTGCCGGAAAGGTTTTGCGGAAGCACCAGCCGCACCAGCCCCTCGGCCGCCAGCAGTGAAACCGCAGTCACTAGCAGCAGCGCCACGGGCATGGTCGTAGCGCGGGCTTTCTTGCTGTGCGGAGGGTTTTTCGACATCAGAGGCAGCAGGCCACGCGAACTAGCGCGTCACCATCCAGTCGTTGAGCACGAGCACATCCATTTTCGTGCGCAGGAAGCAGTCGAGAGCCTCCTGCGGCTGGCAAACAACGGGTTCGTTTTCGTTGAAGCTGGTGTTGAGGACGATGGGGACGCCGGTGATCTCGCGATAAGCGCTGATGAGGCGGTGGTAGCGCGGATTGGTCTCCTTATGCACGGTTTGCAGGCGGCCGGAGCCATCGACGTGGGTGGTGGCGGGGATTTGCGGGCGTTTGTCCTCACGCACTTGGAACACTTCCATCATGAAGGGCACATCGTCGTCCTGCTCGAACCATTCGCTCACATGCTCGCGCAGAATCGAAGGTGCAAAGGGGCGGAAGGACTCACGGCGCTTGATCTTGAGGTTGAGAATGTCCTTCATGTCGGCACGGCGCGGATCACCAAGGATGGAGCGGTTGCCCAAGGCACGCGGCCCCCATTCCATGCGGCCTTGGAACCAGCCGATGACCTTGCCTTCGGTGATGGCGGTGGCGGTGGTCTGGCACAATTCGCCCTCGTCATCAAAGTGACGCACAGTGCAGTTTTCAGCCTGGATGTCTGCCGCACGCGCCTCAAGCAGCACCTTGATCTCGGCGTCGCTCGTCTGCGGGCCAACATAGGCGTGATCCATGACGAATTTTTCGCGATGCAACTGCCGCGAGACGACGAACGCCGAACCGATGGCACCACCAGCATCACCGGCGGCGGCGGGGAGGTACATCTGCTTGAAGGGCGAGTTGAGATAAACCTTGCCGTTGGCGACAGAATTCATCGCACAGCCGCCGGAGAGGGCGAGGTTGGGGCACTGGTATTTCGCGTGCAGTGACTGCAGCATCGCGAAGAAGGCCTCTTCATACATGGCCTGGGCACTGCGGGCGAGATCGCGATGTTTTTGCTCCAACGCGGCGCCTTTTTCACGTTGCGGGCCAAACAGGGCCTCCATCGGTTCCTTCTTATAGAGCGTGCCGACTTCAGGAGTGCAGTTGTCCCAGGTGTAATGCACGTCATCGGTGTGATGGCGAAAGTATTTCAAGTTCAGCTTGAACGTGCCGTCCGGCTGCACCTGCACGAGTTCGCGCATCTCCTTGAGATACTTCGGTTCGCCATAGGGTGCGAGACCCATCACTTTGTACTCGTCGCCGAAATAAGGGAAGCCGATGAACTGCGTGATGACGGAGTAAAAAATGCCCAGCGAGTGCGGAAAATAAACACGGCCATCGATCTGGATGTCATTCCCCTTCCCCATGCCCCAGGCGGAGCTGGCAAAGTCGCCAAAGCCATCGACCGAAAGGCACACCGCTTCATCAAAGTCGGAAACCAGAAAGCTCGAAGCCAGATGCGCGAGGTGATGCTCGATGCGATGCACCTGCGCCCGCAGTTTTTCACCGGGAAACGCCGCCTGCACGGCATCCTCGAAGCTGCCGGCACGCTTGATGTTGCCGAGGCGTTTGAGGATCAGACTGAGGCTCGGGCGCTTGCGCAGGACGTAGAGTGCACGACGCAGGTTATTGACCTTGGGATTGCGGTTGATGGCGATGTGATCGACATCGCCGAGGCTGATGCCCGCGTCGGCAAGGCACCACTGCATGGCCTCGGTGGGCAGGCCGGACCAGTGTTTGATGCGGCGGAAGCGTTCTTCCTCGGCGGCGGCGATGAGCTGGCCATCTTTGACCAGGGCAGCGGCAGAGTCGCCGTGGTAGGCGTTGAGTCCGAGGACGATCATGCTTCAAAAAGAATGCGGACAAGCTGCCGCCATTGGTCGCTCACAGGGCGGCCAGGGGGTCATTGCCGAGGTTGGAACGGCATTTTTCAAAAAGGAGGGCGACTCTATCACTCTCATTCAGAGCGCAAAGGATAAACTTCCATGCCGTGTTAACATTTTGACACCCCTCTTTGCTGTCACTGTAACGAAACAGGCGCGACTTGGCTTTTTTCGGATGAACTTCCTCCTTTCTCCATATACCAAGTGCGGCATGCGTCCTTTCAAGCCTAGCCAAGCCGCTCTTTTGTTCTGTCTGTCTGCATGCTTCGTCGCCAGCGCACAGAATGTTTCCCCGACAGGGGGGGATGAGCCGGCCAAACCACATGTCAGCACTCTGGGCGCACGCTTCGTGATTGTACCGGGCATCACGGTACAGGTGGCTGCGCGAGAAACGCGGCTCTCCGAATGGAACGAATTTCTGCGGCAGAAAAAACATCCGTGGTCCTACCAGGCGCACTTTGAGCAGACGCCGGAGCATCCGGTGGTGGGCGTCAATCTTCAGGACGCCGTGGCCTTTTGCAACTGGCTCACCGAAACCGAGCGTGAAAAGCAACTGATCAACAGCTCCCAGGCCTACCGGCTGCCGACCCCGGACGAATGGGACGCCGCCGTGGGCCTGGCTCGTGGCCGCAAGAAAGTCGCCCTCACCGCTGAAGATCGTATGCTTGATGACCGCATCTACCCGTGGGGCCAGGAGTGGCCGCCGCCCTCCAAGACCGCCAACTTCGCCGATGGTGAGATCCCTGGATACAGCGATGGCTATGCCTACACCGCTCCGGTGGGCAGTTTTGCCCCTTCAGCAGAAGGTATTTACGATTTGGCGGGCAATGTCTGGGAGTGGACTCAACCCATGGAGATTCGCGCTCAGCCGAATGGAATTCTACGCGGCGGATCCTGGGCCTACTTCCGCGCGGAATGCCTCACTTCCGGCTACCAGTACGCCGTGCCGGTGGATCTGCGCGCCCCGACCACCGGCTTTCGCTGTGTGTTTGAGGACAAGCGCCGCACCGCCAGCCTGCTGGCCGCCACCGACGCCGAGCAAAAACGTGAGTTAGAAGACCGCATGAAAACGATGGCTGAGAGCCGCAAGGTGGACACCGCCGCCATCGAGGAAGTGCGCAAAAAAATGCAAAGCAAAGGAGGGGACGACACCCTGCCCGACCCTGCCAGCTTGAAACCGGCGATAGCCGATGGCGGCACTTTCCTCAATGCACTGGGCATGCGCTTTGTCCCGCTACAGGAGAAAGGCGGCCCCCTCATCTGCGCTACCGAGACCCGTGTGCGCGATTACGAGATCTGGCTGCATGACACGGGACGTACTTGGAGCAAAAAACCCTCCTTCCTCCTTGGTGGCAGTCACCCTGCCGCTGGGGTTTCCTGGGAGGATGCCGCCGCCTTCTGCGCCTGGCTGACGGAGCGTGACCGTGCCAGCAAGCTCATCCCCACCACCGCCGCCTACCGTCTGCCACGCGACCTCGAATGGAGTTTGGCCGTCGGCTTGAAAAATGAGCAGGGGGCCGATCCCGCCGCACGACACCTCGGCGACAAAACTCACTATCCTTGGACGCCCAAAGCGGATGACTGGAAACCGCCGGCTCTCGCGGCGAATCTGGACGCCACCAAGATTCCGGGCACCGCCGACAGCTATTCCTACACCGCGCCCGTGGACAGCGCGAGACCCAACGCCCTCGGCCTCTTCGAACTGGGCGGCAACGTCTCCGAATGGTGCGAGGACACCTGGCCAGGAGCGCCCGAGGAGCGCGTGATTCGAGGCGGCAGTTGGCTGGCTTACGACAAAGACGCGCTGCTCACCTCGGCCCGTAGTCACGCGCTGAAAAATTCCACCCGTGCCGATCTGGGCTTCCGCTGCGTCCTCGACTTCCAGGTGCCTTGATCCGGCAATCACGGCCATGAGCACTCCGCCCCAGAGCAAGCGCAGGCGCAAGCATCTCAGTCCGTCACGACCTGAGACCGTCGAGCAGCGTGCCGCACGCTCGCGGCAGGAGCAGCGCACGCTGATCCTGTTCGTCGCCGCCATGCTGGTCTTCGGCATCGGCTGCTGGCTCGCTTTCCCACACGTCACCCAATTCGCCAGACAATGGCTGGGCCGCCGCCATCTGCCGGAACTGCGGCGACACATCAAGGATGAAAACTGGCAGCAGGCGGCGGCGGCCATGCGCGAGGCCAAACGCTGGGTGCCCAATGATCCCGATGTCAACCGGGCCTGCTTGGAATTCATCACCACCGTCAGCGGTGATCCACGCACCACCATCGGCCTCATCCGGCAGTTACAGGAAATGGGCGCCGCCACCTCTGATGATCTGGCATTGCTGGGGAAAATGCACGCCAAGCTCGGTGAGACCGCCAAGGCCAGGGAAATCTACGCTCAGCTGCCGCTGGCGGCACACCAGCAACCGCACAGCTTGGAGCTTCAGGCCGAGCTACTGAAAGCCGATGGTCACTACGAACGCGCCACTGAAGTCCAACGCGAAGCGTTGAAGAGTAGCCCGGTTGATGCGGCCAGCCTGCGACAACTCGCCGCCATTGATACCTCCAGCAGCGATCCCTCACGCCGCAGCGCCATGCGTGAGCGTCTCTGGCAGATCGCACGCTCCGACAGCCCCTTGTTGCTCACCGCTATCGAGTTGCTGGCCATGACCAAGGAACTCACCGTGCCACAGGCCGAAGAATTGTTCCAGATCATCGAGGCATCGCCCCTCGCCAGCGCCAGACGTGAAACCGCCAGATTCATCCTGCTTTCCGCCCGGATGCGCCTCAGTCCGCAGTTGCGCGCCGACATCATCGACCAGGAAGTCGTGCGGTGGAAAAATCGGCCGCCAGCACAAACCACGCCGCTCGTAGCCTGGCTGGCGGAGGAACACGAGAACGCACGCCTCCTGCGGATGGTTTCAGCCCAGGCTGCCGCACTCTACACCGATCTCCTGCCTCACTATGTCAACGCCCTGCGTGGCGAAGGGAAATGGCAGGATCTCAACACCCTCCTCACCAAGGGCGGCATTGATTCCGCCTATCCAGCGCAAAAAATCCGTCTCTGGCAGGTCGAGGCACAGTTCCATCTGCATGCCGATCCCAGCCACGCACGCCAGACGCTGGCACGCATTTTTGAAGAGGCCGGACGCGGAGATGACCCCGCCACAACTCTTCAAGCGGGAAACCTCGCCGAACAGCTCAACCAGTGGGATCTGGCGGAACAATGCTACCAGGCCATCGCCAGCAAGCATTCGCGCACCCAGCCGGCCATGCTCGCCAAGGTTTATCAAATGGCCGATTATCAGCATGACGGTCCCGGCATGCTCAAGACCTGCACCCGTCTGCTGGCCTTGCAGCCTGAAAGCACCGTTCGCCTGACTCAAAAATTATACCTCCAGTTGCTGCTCGGCATCGACCTCGAAACGGCCCAGCAGGAATTGCTGGGCATCTCCCAGCCCGACGATGCTTCGCACATAGACCGTCTCAACCTGCTGCGTGCCCTCGCCGCTTACCGCCAGGGACAGCTTGATCTGGTTCGCACGGCGCTCCCCGGCGTTGCCAAACCGGCTTCTCTCGCCGCAGGTGAACGCGCCGTGTATGCCGCGCTCTTGAAACTGACCGGCGGCGATGCTGGCACGGTCTTCCGCCTCGTCGAACGCATTCCGCCGCCCCTGCTGCTGCCGGAAGAAAAAACCTTCCTGCAACGGGCGCTCTGATCCCGTGCTCAGCCCAACTGAACTCAAACAGGTCTTTTTCGGCCTTCATTCGTCATTGGCCTTTCAGCCCCCGCGCCTTGTCGATGAGCTGTAAAAACTCACCGCGATAGCCCAGCTTGTCGGTGCCTTTGCCGTCGATGCCGAGTTTGCGCACCGTTTCCCAGCTCAAATTGCCCTTGTAGCCCGAATCACGCAGCAGCAGGCCGAAACCGGCGACGGCAGCGCTGAATTTGAACTCCTCGCTGCTCGCAGTGAGCGTTTTCCCCTCATCCTTCACCGGCACTTCGATCAAACGGCTCGTCATGCCCTCGGGTTCCTTGTAGCGCAGCTTCACAGTCATCACTTCACCGTTCTTCGCCGCATCGGCGAGTTTCACCGGCGCTGCGGCGGCAGTTTGATACTTCAAACCATCCACCAGCGGCCGCGGCTCGGCTCCCGGCGGCAGATTGGCGGGCACAACCTCATACAAGGCCACCACGCTGTGTCCCGCGCCGATCTCACCGGCGTCCTTGGCGTCATTATTAAAATCTTCCTTCGCCAGCAGCCGGTTTTCATAGCCAATGAGCCGATAACTCCGCACCGCCGCCGGATTGAACTCGACCTGGATCTTCACATCCTTCGCGATGGTGATGAGCGTGCCGCTCATCTGCTCCACGAGCACCTTGCGCGCTTCGCTGAGGCTGTCGATGTAGGCGTAGTTGCCGTTGCCCTTGTCAGCCAGCGTTTCCATCGTGCGATCCTTCAAGTTGCCGCTGCCAAAGCCCAGCACGCTGAGGAAGACGCCGCTCTTGGCCTTCTGCGTGATGAGTTTCTCCAGTTCCTTCGGTGAACTGACGCCGACGTTGAAATCGCCATCCGTGCAGAGGATCACCCGATTGACGCCGCCCTTGATGAAACAGCTCACGGCTTGCTCATAGGCCAGTTGAATGCCCGCGCTGCCATGCGTGCTGCCGCCGGCCTTGAGCCGGTCGATGGCGGCGATGATCTCGCCTTTCTTCTCGCCGCTCGTCGGTGGCAGCACGAGGCCGCTGCTGCCCGCATAGGCCACCATCGTCACGCGATCCCCTTCCCCGAGCTGTTCCGTGAGCATGCGCAGCGACTGCTGCACCAGCGGCAGCTTCAGCGGCTCATCCATCGAGCCGGAAACATCCACGAGGAACACCAGATTGCTCGCCTTGCGGTCCTTGTCCATCTCACGGCCTTTAATCGCGATGCGCGTCAGCCGATGCTCCGGCTGCCACGGACACGGTGCCATCTCCACCCGCACGCCGAAGGGTTCCTTCGCCGCCGCCGCCGGTCCTTCCTCCGAGGTGGGGAAATAATTGACCAGCTCCTCAATCCGCACCGCATCCGGCGGCGGGGCCATGTTCTGGTTCAGGAAGCGCCGCACGTTCGCATACGACGCGGTATCCACATCAATCGACAACGTCGAAAGCGGCTCCCGCGCCACCTCCTTGAGTTCGTTCTCGATGATGCGCGTGTAGGTTTCGTTGGAGGGCTGTGCAGGCGTGGTCTTCGCCTTCTCATCTTTTTGCTCGGCCCGGCCGCCAACGATGCGAGCCTGGTCGCGGGAAACAGACGTTCCGGCACCGTTATAGTAGAGCGCATCATCATTGGTTACCGCGTTTCCAAAAACAACGCTGACGAAAGACCCGCTGCCGATCCCCGACCCGCTGACCACCCCGCCTACGTCCAAGCCATTCACGGCACCATTGGTAACGGTAAGAGCACCAAGGGTCTCGTTCTTGCCATTCAAATCCAGCGTGGCACCTGGAGCTGCCATTGGCATAGGCGCCGTGTTGGAAACAGCCAGGGTTCCAGCTCTGACCGTCGTGCCACCAGTGTAAGTATTGGCACCGCTCAATCTAAGTGTGCCGCCGCTCAGCGTCAGCTTGCCAGCGCCGTCCTTGGTCAGGTCGCCCGAGCCTGCAACCGTGCCGGAAGCATCAACCGTCTGCGCCAGAGGCGCAAATCCATCGAATTCCACCACTCCTCCCGCGAGTTGCAACGCAGCAGGAGTCGCTGGCGTGGAAGCGCTGGTGGTGAGGGTTCCGCCATTGAGCGTCATCGCACCTGTGCCAGCCGCTGCAACGGCACCCGACCCGGCATCAATGCCACTGGCGGTTCTCACCAGAGACGTCCGGCTTGTGGGCGCAGCAGTGGCGCGAAGGGTTCCTGTATTAACCGTCAGGTCACCGGCAAACTGGTTCGTGCTACCACCTAACGTCAGCGTGCCTGCTCCCGTCTTGTTCAAACCACCCGAGCCAGAAATCGCACCACCAAACGTAGTGGACGTGTTGGGAGCAATCGACAATGCCGACACCGGACCTGACGCAGGCGATGACGTATTGCTCACGATCAGCCCTGGCAGTGGGGCGGCAGGCGCTGCCGTCGCGGCTGTGAGTGAACTGAAGGTAAGTCCATAAGCACGCTGATCCTCGATCTTCTTGAGTTCCACGACATCACTCGCGCTCAGCGTCCCCATGCTCTTGTTCAAAGCCAGCGGCATGGGTGTCTCGGTGGGTTGAGATTCTGTTGCAGGTGCTGGCACTGCGGTGACGAGACGATCAAGCGCCAGCGCTTCCTTCTTCACCTCATTTTTCCCCGGCTTCGCAGGCGAAAGGGTCTGACTACGTCTCGCTGTTTCAATCTTGTCCTTCTCGACCGCAACATCGCCTCGGCCCACAGGCAGAACTTTGTATTTCGTTTCTTCTGCCTGCACGATTTGAGGTGTCGCACGCTGCGGCCCAAGCGCATGCCACGTCCACAGGCCGCCGAGCGCGATGGATGCCGCCATTGCCAGCTTCACCACGCTGCTAAAGCGCCATTTTGTTGGTAGTTCGGGCTTCAGCTCGTCTGAATGCACCACCGCATTCAACGGCTGCGTCTTCAAGCGCTCTCGCTGTGCGTCCGTGAGCGCGAGCGATTCATCGCGCAGTTCAGCCAGCAGGAAGTGGCAGAAGTCTTTCGTGTCCTCGGCGGCCTGCTTGGCCTTGGGATTGTCGCGCAGCGCGGCTTCGAACTGCTGGCGTTCGTCGGCGCTGGCTTCATTGAGCGCCCAGGCGGTGATTTGTTCCGGTTTCATGGTCAAAAGGGGGGTTTTAGGGTTTCAAGCCATCGCGTGTTTCAGTTTCACGGGCTGCGGCTGCTCATGGGCCTGCCATTTGGTTTTCAACGCGGCGACGCCGTGATGGATGAGGTAGCCGACGTTGCCGATGCTGGTTTTCATCGCCGCGCTGATCTGCTGGTAGTCGAGTCCGGCGATGAACTTCAGCCGCACGGCCTCACGCTGACGCGTGGGCAGGGTTTCGATGAGTTCGCGCAGAGCGGTGGCGGTTTCGCGCTTCTCCATCGCTTCATGCGGCGAGGGATCGGCGGAGGCTTCGAGATCAAGAGTTTCCGTTTCCATGACGATGAGGCGTTGATGTTTGCGATGATGGTCGAGGGCACGATTGCGGCAGACGGTGAAGAGCCAGGGAGCCAGCCGCTCTGCATCCAGAGTGGCGAGATGCTGACTGAGCTTCACAAACACGTCCTGCACGATGTCGCGTGCATCTTCCAGGTCGCCCGTGTAACCGTGCGCGTAGCGGATGAGGGGCCGCTCGTAGCGCTGCAGGGTTTCCAGGAAAAGATCGTGCGGTTCGCTCATGAGGTGGTGTTCGGCAGGCTTCACGGCTGAGTTCGCAGCATCTTGGGAGAAATTTTTCCAAAAGGCGAGATTCATCGTCACGCAAGAAACTGAAAATGCCAAAGCCGTGTCCCCTCACCCCAACCCTCTATCATGGAGCCACGACGCCCAAGGCGGGGAGAGGGAGAAACACGCTCATGACACCACCAAACGAATCTCCTCTCCCCGCCCCAGGCAATGCTGCTCTCGAAATTTTCTTCGGGGAGAGGTTGGGTGAGGGGCCACCCTTCATTGCAGATGCTCGACTGCGTCAATTTTCCAAAAGGCGAGATTCATCGTTCCATGGGCGAGAGTTCGATCCTCCATTGCGCGTTCTTCGCTACCTGCTTTCATCCACGTTCACCATGACCCGCCGCCTGCTCCTCACCTCGTTACTCACTTCACCGCTTGCCCTTGCCCAACAGCCCACAGCGCCTGCGGATCACGCCCATGCCGTGGAGATTCCCGGACTGAAAAAGGAACTGTTCGCCGGTATTACCGAAGCGGACTTCATGAAACTCGGCGACAAGCCGAAGACGGTGAAGCTCGTGCTCGTCGCCACCTTCTCCGCCGCGAATTACGGCATGAACTTCAACGGCTACTCCCACGGCAAGGCCATCTTCACCATCCCGAAGGACTGGAACGTCGAAGTGACCTTCATCAATCCCAGTCCCATCCCCCACAGCGCCATCGTTGTGGAGAAAGACATGACCAAGAAGCTACAGATGGGCGAACCGTACTTCGACGGTGCCGGTGTGCCGAAGCCGGAAGTCGGTCTGTCGATGACGAAGGCGGAATTCAAGTTCGTGGCCGATGAAGCCGGTGAATTCGCCCTCGCCTGCGGCTTTCCCGCCCATGCGATCAACGGCCACTGGCTCGCGCTGAACATCAGCGACACCGCCAAAGCGCCGACACTGCAACTTGGCGACAAACCGGCGGTGGAGGCAAAGTAGCCACGCTCGCCAGAGCGTGGATGACGTGTGTTTGCGAAAGCCACTTCCGCGTTCGGGCGAACGCGGCTACATGCAGCTACTTCAGCTTCGCCGCGATCTCGCGAAACACCTTCGACGCCGCCGACTTCGCCGGATCTTCGAGCGCGATGGGGTGACCTTCATCGCCGCTCTCACGCACGTCCATTTCGATGGGAATCTGGCCCAGCAGCGGCACGCCGAGGCGTTTGGCCTCATGTTCGCCGCCGCCTTTGCCAAAAATATGATACACCTTGCCGTCGCTTGGGCAGAGGAAGTAGCTCATGTTCTCGATGATGCCGAGGATCGGCACATTGACCTTCTGAAACATCGCCACTGCCTTGCGCGCGTCGATCAAGGCGACCTCCTGCGGCGTGGTGACGATCACCACCCCATCAAGGGCGACGGTCTGCACGATGGTAAGCTGGATGTCACCGGTTCCCGGCGGCAGATCGAGCACGAGCACATCGAGATCATTCCAGGCGCTCTGCCGCAGGAACTGCTGCGTGTAACGCGTGGCGATGGGGCCGCGCACGATCACCGGAGAAGCATCTTCGAGCAGGAATCCCATCGACATAAGCTGCAGGCCGTATTTTTCGATGGGCACAATCTGCTGCTCGTCGTTTTGATACGGCCGCTCATCCGTGCCGAACATGTGCGCGATGCTGGGACCGTACAAATCGCAGTCGCACAGGCCGACACGCAATCCGCTTTGACTCAAAGCGACCGCTAAATTCGACGCAACGGTGCTCTTGCCCACGCCGCCTTTGCCCGAGGCCACGGCGATGACTTTTTTCACGCCCGGGATGCTCGACTTGCCGAGCTTGTCCGCAGCCGTGGTGCCAGCACCGGGCGGATCCTTGATGTCGAAGTTCAGCTTCACCTCGCCAATGCCGGGAACCTTCTTCAGCACATCCATCGCCTGCTCATGGACCAGGCGCGGAATGTTCGGATCACGCGTGGCGACGGAGATTTCGATGGTCACATTGGCACCCTCAATCTGGATGCCCTTCACGAGACCAAACGACACAATATCGCGGCTGAAACCAGGGTAGCGGACGTTGCCAAGGGCGGTGCGGATGTCTTGTTCGGTGGGCATGGGGATTTGGATACGAATCCACCTAGCAGGACGGCACCGGTATTGCAAACGATGCCGCGAGAACAAAAAACGCCGCCTGTCTCCAGGCGGCGCTTCGTGAGGGATGACTGCGGTGACGGCTTATTTCGGCACTTCGCTGATCGTCTTGAGAATACGGGAGGTGATCTGGTAAGGATTGCCTTGGCTGTTCGGACGACGGTCTTCCAGGTAGCCCTTCCAGCCGTTGTTCTTGAAGCTGTGCGGCACGCGCACGGAAGCGCCGCGGTCAGCGATGCCCCAGGAGAACTTGTCGATGCTCTGGGTCTCATGCAGGCCGGTGAGGCGCATGTGATTGTCCGGACCATAGACGGCGATGTGCTCCATGCAGTTCTTCTCGAACTGCGCCATGAGGGCGAGGAAGTAAGCTTCGCCGCCGACTTCGCGCATGTGCTTGGTGGAGAAGTTGGCGTGCATGCCAGAACCGTTCCAGTCGGTGGCACCGAGCGGCTTGCAGTGGTATTCGACGTCCACGCAATACTTCTCGCACAGGCGGTTCAGGATGTAACGGGCGACCCACATCTGGTCGGCGCAGCTCTTGGAGCCTTTGCCGAAGATCTGGAATTCCCACTGACCCTTGGCCACTTCGGCGTTGATGCCTTCATGGTTGATGCCGGCATCAAGGCAGATGTCGAGATGCTCCTCGACGATCTGACGGGCGATGTCGCCGACGTTCTTGTAGCCGACGCCGGTGTAATAGGGGCCCTGAGGAGCTGGATAGCCGTTCTCGGGGAAACCGAGGGGGCGACCGTCCTGATAGAGGAAGTATTCCTGCTCAAAGCCGAACCAAGCGTCCGGATCATCAAGGATCGTGGCGCGGTCGTTGGAGGCGTGGGGGGTGCCGTCGGCGTTATAGACTTCGCACATGACGAGCACGCCATTCTTGCGGGTGCTGTCAGGGAACACGGCTACGGGCTTCAGCACGCAGTCAGAGCTGCCGCCGGGGGCCTGTTGGGTGGAAGAGCCGTCAAAGCCCCAATTGGGCAGTTCTTCCAGCTTCGGAAAGCTGGCATAGTCTTTGAGCTGCGTCTTGCTGCGGAGGTTGCGGACCGGCTCGTAGCCGTCCAACCAGAGGTATTCGAGTTTGTATTTGGCCATGGTTGCGTGTGTGTGGTTCTTGCCTTCCAAACAGGGCGATAAACCTCCCCGGGCGTCGGCGAGGCGCAAAAGAGCACGCCCCATGCCAGATGCTAGATGAATTTTTGCCCACTTGCCAGGATCGCGCCCCGCACGAAATATCCGCACCCCCAGATCCCTGATGCATGAAGCCAAAAACACTGTGCGCGCCCTCGTCCGTATCGGCTACGACGGCCGCGTACATAAATACTTCCGTGGCAGCAATGCCGCAGAGCGTTTCGCCAACGAAGTGCGCGTGCTGCGCACGCTGGAAGAACGCGGCTGCGCTTATGTCCCCCGTGTTTTAGAAGCTCACGAAGACCAACTCTATCTCGTCACCACCAATTGCGGCTCCCTCGTCGAGCGCATCAGCGAAGCGAAGCTGAAGTATCTCTTCGGCACTCTGGAACGCGACTTCGGCGTCCGCCACGATGATCCTTTCACCCGCAATGTCACGTATCGCCATAGCGATGGCCGCTTCTGCCTCATCGACTTCGAACTCGCCACCATCCTCGACGCCCCGCCCAAACCGCCCGCTCCATGAGCGATCCCAACCAATCACCACCACAACTCGTACGCTGGTCCGGCATGACACATCCGGGCCACGTACGCAAAAACAACGAGGACACCTTCCTCGCACTCAATTTCGATGCCCGCGAACTGCGCTATCTCGGCAAAATCGGTGAGGCCACGCTCGACACCGGCGACTTCGTCTTCGCCGTCAGCGACGGCATGGGCGGCGCGAAATCCGGTGAATTCGCCAGCAAGATCGCAGTGGAGAAAATCACCCAATTGCTGCCCAAGAGCTTTAAACAATCCGCCCAGCAGCTCACCGCCGGTCATGGCGATGTCTTGACCGAATTGTTCCATCTCATCCACGCCGAGCTGCTCCATCTCGGCCGCTGCTATGACGAATGCCGGGGCATGGGAGCCACCCTGAGTCTCGGCTGGTTCACACCGGGCTGGCTGCACTTCGCCCACATCGGCGACAGCCGCATCTACTGGCTCCCGAAGGGCGGCAAGATGAAGCAGCTCACCGACGACCATTCGCACGTCGGCTGGCTGCAACGTCACGGCCAGCTCAACGAACGCCAGGTGCGCACGCACCCACGCCGCAGCATCCTCATGCAGGTGCTCGGGGCGGGACGCCAGGGACTCGACCCTCAAATCGGCTCCGTGGGCTGTGTGAGTGGCGACCGCTTTCTCTTTTGCACCGACGGCGTCATCGACGGCATCTGGGATCATGCGTTGGCCGACATGCTCGCCGCCAACGAGCCGCCAGCAGGCAAATCATATGCCCAATGGTTCGTGGAGCACGCCGTCGCCGAATCCGGTAAAGACAACGCCAGCGCGGTGGTCGTGGATCTCATTTAACGTCACCCCATCAACGCCACCGCGATCGGATCCACCAACGGTTTGCCATCCCGCGTGAGTCGCACATGGTTCGCATCAAAGTTCAGCAGCCCCTGCTCACGCAGCGTGTCCAGCATGCGGCGTGACTCGGGGGTGATCAATGACAGCGGCAAACCACGCGCTGTGCGCAATTCCAGACCGAAGCGCTCGGTGCGCCGATGCTCCGGCGTGAGTTCTTCGACTTCCACCGCCGTGTCTTCGCCTGCGAGCGTCATCTGCATGTAGCGCGGCGTGTCCTTCACGTTGTGCCAGCGTTTGCCAGCGACGGTCGAGAACGCACCCGGACCGAGTCCCAGATAGTCCGCGCCGAGCCAGTAGGCTTCGTTGTGAACCGAGCGATGGCCCGGTTTCGCATAGTTCGAGATCTCGTAGTGCTCAAAACCACCCGCTTCGAGCAGATCGATGCCCAGATGGAAAAAATCGGCATCACGACCTTCATCCTCGCGGAACTCCCCTGCCCTGAGCCGACGGAAAAAGTCCGTGTCCTCCTCGTAGTTGAGGTTGTAGGCCGAAATGTGGTTCGGCTTCAGTGCAATCGAGTGCTCCAGCGTGTTGCGCCAAGTCTCGATGCTCTGCCCCGGAATCGAAAACATCAGATCGAGGCTTAAACTCGGAAAACCCGCCGCGCGCAGTACCTGCCACGTCTCCTCAGCCTCTGCTGGCGCATGATCGCGCCCCAGCGTCTTCAGCGTCGCATCATCCCAGGCCTGAATGCCCAGCGAAACACGCGTCACGCCCAACTCTCGCATCAACGCGGCCTTTGAGGTCGTCACGGTGCGCGGATTCGCCTCCATGGTGAATTCAGCGACCTCCGACATGTCCACCCGTTCGCGCAAACCACGCAGCAAGCGCTCCAGATGCACATCACTCAGCATCGTCGGCGTCCCACCGCCGAAAAAAATCGTCTTCGGCTTCAGCGGCTGTTTTTCAGCCTCCTTCAGCAGCGCATCCACAAACGCCACCATGTCCGTCCCGCCCGGCGTGTGCTTGTGAAAGCTGCAATACGGGCAGATGCGGTGGCAGAACGGGATGTGGACGTAGAGGTGATGCACTGGATGCTAGATACTGGTGACTAGAGGCTGGATGTCGATGCTAGCAGAGATTGCTTGATCAAGCATCCAGCATCCAGCATCTAGCCACCAGATGTCCGACGAAACCCACCACGAACGCGAACTCGGCGGCCAGTTGCTGGCGGCGGTGTCCCGCTCGTTCTACCTCACACTCAAAGCGCTGCCCAAAGAGCTGCGCGAGCCCATTTCCCTCGCCTACTTGCTGGCGCGCAGCGCGGACACCATCGCCGACACCGCCAGCGTGAGTGCTGAAGTGCGCCTCAACTGCCTCGAACGCTACCGCGCTCTCGTACGTGGCGATTCCGCCGTCCAATCGCTCGCCAACACCCTGCGTGAACAGTTTTGCCCGCAGCAGTCCGACGACGCCGAGCGCCGCCTCATGGAAAAATTTGCCGATGGCATCGCCTGGCTGCGCACGATGCAGCCCACACCGCTGGCAGCCATCCAAAGCGTGCTGGAACACATCATCGACGGCCAGATGCTCGACATCCGCCGCTTCCCGTCCGACGGCCAGCTTCGCAACCTTGCCAGCGCCGAAGAGCTGGATCAATACACTTGGCTCGTCGCCGGTTGTGTCGGCGAATTCTGGACCCAGCTCTGCGCCACCGAACTACCCGCCTCACTCGATCCCGCCATCACCACCACACAGATGCAAGAATGGGGCGCACGCATGGGCAAAGGCCTGCAACTCCTCAACATCCTCCGCGACATCGGCGAAGACACGCGCGATGGCCGCTGCTACCTGCCTTGCCAACCCGTAGAAATCCCAACCGAGTGGCGCAAGTGGCTGCAAACCTGCACCGAGCACCTCGAATGCGGCCTGCGCTACGTCCAGCACGTCACCCACGGCAAACTCCGCTACGCCACTGCCCTGCCCCTGCTCCTCGGCATTCAAACCGTCGCCAAGATGCGCTCCGCCACGTGGGACAAGGTTCAGCAAGGCATCAAAATCTCGCGCCTCGATGTCGCGAGCATCCTCGCTCAAGCCGCCATCGCATGCCGCAGCGCGGAGGCGATGGAGAAGCTGTATCGGAAGCTGGCGGCCTGATCGCGCCCATCAGGAGTGTTAGCCTGCATTTTTCACACTCGATCTGTGACGGCGAGGCGTTGTAGCGCGGAATTCCGATTCCGCGACGGCACCGACTCGGTATCGGAATACCGAGCTACAAAACGAAGGGGATGCAGTCGGTGAGAGACCAGTCCTTGTCGGGGCGGGTGGAAAAGAGCTGGAGGCCGCGCAGATAGATGTCGTCGCTGAATTTGATGATGACCGTGCTTGGATCCTGCTCCAGGTCATTGAGAAGGATGGTGACCTGCTTGCGCAGAGTCGTTCCGCCGAGGACGTTTGCCACTTCCGTCAGAACCCAACGCGTCGTCACATAGATGTCATCGTTCTCAGTAATGTACTGCCTCACACGCTGTGTGGAGCTGTACATCGCGATCCAGCAGGGCAATGTAAAACCAGGCGTCCGCGAAGCGCGAAGTCATGGCAGCACTTTCTTGGGCGTTCCGTAGAGATAGTGGTCATGATTGCAGGCCAGATCACCGAGAGCGCTGCCCGCGACGCCAATGATGTGCTCAAAGCGCGATGCAAAGTCTTCTTGTTTCTTCGGCTGCGGCAGGATCAAAACCTCTGTTTCATCCTCCAGATGAACTCCCTCCGGCAGCTTGATCGTGTCGGTGATAGCGGTGGCGGTGATGCTCATGGCGAGAAAACAAACGATTCACCCTGCCGGTCAATGTCCGTGTCGCGCACCACACTTCTGCCCCCACTCTCGGAGCACACGGGTCTGGTCAACGATATTCCAAGGTGCCGCTCCACCTGCTGATAGAACTGCTCGGTAGTCAGACGCGGCTGCTTCAGGCGTGCGGCCTTGATGGTGCCAGGAATGTAGCTCATACACGGCGGATGGTGGCACGATTCGCCTGCGGTGCAAGACAGGGTTCAGCCGCGCTTGAACCAGCCCTTCACCTTCGAGAAGAAGCCGGGCTTGTCCTGATCCGTGTTCTTCGCAGCAGGATCAGGCGTCATCGCAGGCACCGCCGTCGGCATCTTCTGATCCCAGCCGCCGCCCAACGCCTTGATCAAACTCACCGACGCGATCAATCGCTGTCCGGCGATCTGAGCGGTGGCACGCTGTGTTGCCAGCGTGGTGCGGTTGGCCTCGATCACATCGAGATACGGGCTCGTTCCGGCCTCGTAGCGGGTCTTGGCGAGTTGCGCGGCCTTTTCAGCACTGGCGCGGGCGCGTTGCTGGGAACCGGCCTGCGTGCTGAGATTGCGAATCGAGGACAAGCTGCTCTCGACATCAGCCAAAGCAGCGAGAAAGGCCTGACGGTAGCCGGCGAGCGCTTCGTCGTGCGCGGCCTTAGATTTGGTAAGGTTCCAGCGGTTCTTGTTTCCTGAGAACAATGGCACACTGATGCTTGGCCCCATGGTCCACAGAAGCGAAGTGGGTTCGAAGAGAATGTCGATGTCGCCGCTTTGAAAGCCGCCGCGTCCCATCAGCTTCACGCTCGGGAAAAAGTACGATTTGGCGACACCAATGCGTGCGGTGGCAGCCTGAAGCGCACGCTCGGCCTGCGAGATGTCGGGACGACGCTCCAGCAAATCGCTCGGCATGCCCGCTGGCACGCTGGGGGGCGAGGAAAGCGTTCCTGTCGATGCAGGCACACGAAAACTCGACGCGCTGGTGCCAATCAAGATGGCGAGCACATTTTCAAGCTGATCGCGCTGCGCTTGCAGCGATGAAATCTCGGCTTCTGCCGTCGCGACCTCCGTTTCCGCCTGCGCTTGTTCCAATTCGCTGCCCGCACCAGCCTGCACACGCGCACCAGCAATTTTGAGCGCCTCATTGCGCCAGCCGACGGCCTCACGCACGATGCGCATCTCGTTGTCGAGCGTGCGCAGTTTGAAGTAGTTCACGGCGACTTCGGCCTGAATGCCGAGCAGCACGTTGTGCATGGCATCCGCTGCCGCTGCGGCATCCGCACGGGTGCTTTCGCTCTGACGACGAAGCTTGCCCCACAGATCGAGTTCCCAACTGAATTCGAGCGGTGCGTTGTAAGCCGGGCCATTGTAGCTCAAACCATTCAATGGAAATGCCGAAGGCATGTTCTCCGACGTGCGCTGGCGCTCCGCCGTCAGCGGCAGGCTGAGCGTCGGGAAAAAGTCCGAGCGCGACATGCGGGCGGCGGCACGCGCCTGATCAAAGCGTGCAATCGCGCCCTTGAGCTGCTGATTGTTCGCCGTGGCGGCGACCATGAGGTTGTTGAGTCGCGAATCGTTGAAAACCTTCCACCATTCGCCCTTCGATAGATGTGCGGAAGGAGAGGCCGCGCGCCAGGTCACGCCTTTGAACTGCGGCGGTGTCGCTGTGGCCGGACGATCGTAATTGGGGCCGACTTGAGCGACGGCAGCCGATGTGAGAAACAGGAAAAGCAAGGTGCGCATGGTGTGAAAATCAGTTGTTGGCAAAAAAGGCGGTTTTGGGCATCTTAGTCGCATGAAGATCGAAATCGACGTCCCTGCGGGGGCCTCCCGTAAAAGCCTCCTGGAAGAACTGGCCTGCGCCATGTTCCAGAAGGACGCTTTGAGCTTTGGACAGGCCAGAGAACTTGCAGGCATGGGTTTCTTCGAGTTTCAGAAAGCTCTGGCTGACCGGCAGATCTCCCGGTACACGCCCGAAATGCTCGAACAGGACATGACCTATGTTCGTGGTGAGTGACACGTCCGTGATCAGCAATCTGGCGATTGTCGGGCTGCTACGCGTGCTGAAACACCAGTGCATCTCAGTGACCATCCCCCAGGCTGTGGAACGGGAACTCCTGGCTTTGGATCGCGCAGATGCTCTGACTGCCATCCAATCCGCGCTGCGAGAAGGCTGGCTGCAGGTGTCCCTGCTAAGTGTGGATGAAGCTGAATTTGCATCCACACTCAAGCTCGATCCTGGCGAATCAGAGGCCATTGCGCTCGCCAAGGCGCGTGGTGCCACTTTGCTTTGCATGGATGAACGACGTGGCCGGGCCAAGGCACTCGATCTTGGCCTGCCATTGGTGGGAATCATGGGTCTGCTCCTGCGCGAAAAGAAAGTTGGCAGGCTTGAGGCGGTGAAGCCGCATCTGATCGCCTTGATCGAGCAGTCGAATTTTTTCATGTCCGCATCTCTGATGAGCGAGGTTTTGGAACTGGCGGGCGAATGACTCATGCCACGACGGGTTCAGCGGTGATATCTATGGCAGGCATCGCTTTCTTCTGCCGTCCGAGTTTCATGACGAGCACATAAAACACCGGCGTGAAGAACAGGCCGAGGAAGGTCACGCCGATCATGCCGGCGAAGACGGCGGTGCCCATGGCACGGCGCATTTCGGCACCGGCACCGGTGGAGACGACGAGAGGATACACACCGGCGATGAAGGCAATGGAGGTCATCAAAATGGGGCGCAGACGCAGGCGGCAGGCTTCGAGCGCGGCTTCAAAGGGGCTGAGGCCGTGATCAAACTTCTCCTTGGCGAATTCGACGATGAGGATGGCGTTTTTGCACGCGAGTCCGATCAAGACGATGAAACCGATCTGCGTGAAGATGTTGTTGTCGCCATTTGTGAGATAGACGCCCGCCAACGCGAATAGCAGGCACAACGGCACAATCAAAATGATGGCGAGCGGCAGGCGCAGACTTTCGTATTGCGCGGCAAGCACCATGAAGACGAGCAGGATGCACAGCGGGTAGATGTAGATGGCGGTGTTGCCCGCGATGATCTTTTGGTAGGTGAGATCCGTCCACTCGAACTCAAAACCGCCAGGCAGCGCATCTTTGGCGAGACCGGCGATGAGTTCCTCGGCCTGGCCGGAGCTGAGCGGTGGCAGCGGTGCACCGTTGAGGTCGGCGGCGAGGTAGCCGTTGTAATGCGTGACGCGATCCGGGCCGAAGCCCTCGTTGACTTTCACAAGCGAACCGATGGACACCATGTCTCCGGCGGCGTTGCGGGTTTTGAGGCGCGTAATGTCGTTCGCGTCGTCACGGAACTGCGGCTCGGCCTGCGCGACGACCTGATAGGTGCGGCCAAAGCGGTTGAAATCGTTCACATAAAGACTGCCGAGGTTGATCTGCAGTGTCTCGAACAGATTCGCGAGCGGCACGCCCTGCATCTTGGCTTTTTCACGATCCACGTCGGCTTCGAGCTGCGGGACGTTCACGGTGTAGCCGGAATAGACCTGCGTGAGTTTGCCACTGCCATACGCCGCGCCGACGAGCTGCTGCGTGGCCTGATACAGCGCCGCGTAGCCTTGATTGCCGCGATCCTCGACCATGAGCTTGAATCCGCCGGTGGTGCCGATGCCGTTGACGGGCGGAGGCGGGAACATCATGACCATGGCGTCCTGGATGGCCATGAATTTGCCGTTGAGCGCACCGGCGATGGCACCGCCGCTCAACTCGGGCGTGGTGCGTTTTTCGAACTCATCGAGGCTGACGAACACGATGCCGGCGTTCGGGCTGATGGTGAAGCCCTGAATCGAGAGGCCGGGGAACGCGATGGCGTCCTTCACGCCAGGATGATCCATGGCGATCTGCGACATGCGGCGCATCACGTCGTCGGTGCGATCAAGCGATGAACCTTCGGGCAATTGCGCGAAGCCGACGAGGTATTGTTTGTCCTGACCGGGCACGAAGCCTTGGGGCACGATTTCAAAGCCTTTCCATGTCGCCCACACGAGTCCGCCGTAGATGACGAGCGCGACGAAGCTGAAGCGGATGATGCGTTTCACGAGACCGACATACACATTCGACGACCATTCGAAGAAACGATTGAAGGGCCGGAAAAACCAGCCAAACAGCGCGTCAATGATGCGGGAGATGATGTCCTTCTTCGCGTGATGATCCTTCAGCAGCAAGGCGGAGAGCGCGGGGCTGAGCGTGAGCGAATTGATGGCTGAGATCACCGTCGAGATGGCGATGGTGACGGCGAACTGCTTGTAAAACTGGCCGCTGAGGCCGCTGATGAAGGCGGTAGGGATGAAGACGGCGCAGAGCACGAGCGCGGTCGCCACGATGGGGCCGGTGACCTCCTTCATGGCCTGCTGCGTGGCCGCCATGGGCTTGAGCCCGTTGCGGATGTTGCGCTCGACATTCTCGACGACCACGATGGCATCATCGACGACGATGCCGATGGCAAGCACGATGCCGAACAGCGACAAATTGTTGATCGAGAAGCCCAGCGCGTGCATCACTGCGAAGGTTCCCACCAGCGACACGGGCACGGCGGCCAGCGGGATGATGGAGGCGCGCCAGGTTTGCAGGAAGATCATCACGACGAGCACGACGAGCAACAACGCCTCGATCAGCGTGTGGATGACGGCGTCGATGGATTTCTGGACAAACACCGTCGGGTCGTAAGCGATGGCGTAATCGACACCCTCTGGCATTTTGGCCTTCAGCTCGGTCATGCGGGCACGCACGGCCTGCGAGACGGCGAGAGAGTTCGCACCCGGAAGCTGGAACACGCCCATGCCGACGGCGCGTTTATTATTGAGCAGGCTGCGCAGCGAATAATCGCCCGATCCCATTTCTGCTCGGGCGACATCACGCAGGCGGAGCTTTTCGCCATGCGGGCCGGTTTTGACGATGATCTGATTGAACTCCTCCTCGCTGATGAGGCGGCCTTTGGCATTCACGGTCAGTTCAAATGCCGCGTCTTTGACCGGCTGCTGGCCGATGGTGCCGGCTGCGACCTGGATGTTCTGCTCGCGGATGGCGTTCACGATGTCGCCCGAGGTCAGCCCACGTGCGGCGGCTTTGTCGGGATCAATCCACACGCGCATCGCGTAGTCACCACCGCCGAAGATATTGACCTGGCCCACGCCGGCGAGACGCGACAGCTCGTCCTTCACGTTGAGTGTGGCGTAGTTGCGCAGGTAGATCTCATCGTAGCGGTCGTTCGGCGAGAGCAGATGCACGACGAGCGTCATGTTCGGCGAGGACTTCACCGTGGTGACGCCAAAGCGCCGCACTTCCTCCGGCAGCTTCGGCAACACCTGCGAGACACGGTTCTGCACCTGCACCTGCGCCAGATCGAGCTCCGTGCCGATCTTGAACGTGACGGTGAGTGTCATCACGCCGTTCGCCGTGCTCTGCGACGACATGTAGAGCATGTTTTCGATGCCATTGAGAATCTGCTCAATGGGCGAAGCGACGGTCTCAGCGATGGTTTTCGGATTCGCGCCGGGATACGTCGCGGTGACGATCACCGTGGGCGGTGCGACCTCGGGATACTCCGAAATCGGCAACTGGAAGAGCGAGATCGCGCCGAGGATGAAGATGAGCAGCGACAGCACGCCCGCGAAGATGGGACGCGTGATGAAGAAAGAGGAAAAATTCATGGGGAAATGGCGAATGCCGAAGGTTATGCGGCGGCGAGGGCTTCGAGGTCGGTGATGACGAAGGTGATGACTTGCTGAGCCACGGTGCGGAGAGCAGTGGCATTCACGGGCTGGCTGGCGAGGAGTCCGCGATTGGCGATGTCGGCGGCTTGCTGGAGATCGACGGGGCTGGCGAGCAGAGCGCGGATGCCATCGCCCGCGTGCTGAGCGAGGTTCTTCCACTGATGTGGGAAGCGATTTTGCAGAGCTTTCAGCCACTCAGGTGCCCATGATTCGAGGCCAGTCTCAGCGCTGAGTGAGGCGATGGCGAGAGCGCGACCGAGGTCTTTATTACTGCGTTTGTCGTTGGTGCTCTCGATGAGGTCAGGCCTGATGAATGGATGCTCTAGCAGATTTGCCAAGGCCATCATGGAGGGCAGCGCACAGCGGATGCCGAAGCTGCTGGCCTTGGCACCAAAGGTAGCGATGCCGGTGAAGCGGAAGCTGGGCAGGGCATAATGCTGGCCGTTCGTGAGCGGCAGCCGGGTCCAAACGCGGCCGGTCTGCTCCTCGGAGGCAGGCTCGGTCAAAAGCTCGATGAACCACTCACCGCCTCCTGGTGGATAAAGCCGCACGGCTGGCAGTTTGTCCGCCGAGTCCGTGTCGTGCCCTGGGCCGGTGATTTGACCCGTAAAATGCGGCTGCCAGCAAGCGGCGAGGAGTTTTTCGGCGACAGCGCGGCCTTTCTCCACGGCGCTGAGATGGGGGGAAAGGACGCAGTCGATGTCCTTGGTGCGGACGCCGACTGCGGCATCTTTTTCAAAGAGCCAGTAGGCTGCGGCGAGGCTGCCGATGATGACGATGTTTGGATGCACGTCCGACGGGACAACGGCAGCGAGCTCAGCGAGTGCCTGTTGCGGCGAGACGATGTGAGTTTCAGGCTTCATGATCTAGCAGGTCGGAGGCTATGGAGGTGGGCGAGGAACTGGCGGGCCTGCATTTCCAGCCTGCCCTCATGCAGATCGAGCAGGCACTCGACGGGGTCTGCCCAGGCCAGACCGCCTTCGCGTGAGGTGAAAAGGGACTCGGCATGACTCACGGCATGAACGACCACGGTGGCTGGCAGCAAAGGGTCGGTGACGAGTTTCAAAGCCGGGTCGAGTTGCTGGATGAAGTCCACATTTAAATGCTTCCCAGGGCTGTGGAGCGAGAGATCGAGGCGAGGCGAACCAACAAGATCGAGCGCCGGGAAGTAATGCCTAGCTCCGAGCACGCCGCCGAGCGCCAAACCGGGTGGAGCGAGCTTTTCCAGCCTTCGCAGATGGGCCTCGATGCTGCGTGGCTGCGCGGACTCATCGCGAAAACGCATCGTGGAGCGTGCTCGGGAGGAGTTCGCGATCATCCGCATGAATTCCTCCTCCGGGAACCAGCGTAGCCTGACGCGACGATCCGAAGAGCGCTCGATCAACCCGCCGAGTGACTGGAGGGCCCTCGCCACGGCGGGGTAATGACAGCCCGCCGTGCGTGCCAGCCAGTCAGCGGTCACAGGTTCGTCCGTGGTCAACCATCGCTGGATGAGCAGTTTCAGGATGACGAAAGCGTAATCCGTCCGGCTACCGCCTGCCCTGCCGCGCTCGGCTTCCACGACTCCCGTGAGCATCTGCCAGGTGTCGCTGTCGATATCTGCCGGGATGCTGGTCAGTTCATGATTCTGCATCATGCAGATCGCCAACCTCTGGCTGACCTCCGGGCGCAGCACGGCGGAGATGCGGGTCCATTCATCGCGAACACGATTTTTGGCGATGGCTGAGTCGGCTAGCACCACATAGCCACGGAGGGCCGGATCAGCACTCATCGGAAAGGCGACCTGCATGACGCTGCTGCGAATCGCCCGAATGCCATCGACGCCAAACTTCACCTCAACCAGGGCATCGCCCACACGGGCATCAACCTCAGCTCGTTCGGTGATTTTGCGTTTCGTGGTCTTCATGGGTGGTCTTGAGCTAACTTGCAGGATTAACATTAAACCGGCAAGTTAATGTTAAACAGGCAACTCGATATTAAAGTCGCACTTCACTTATCGGCGGTTTCCTTCGGCTTCTCGGCTTCCACCGGCGCGACCGGCATTCCAGGCTGCGGCAGACGTGCCTGGCCGTTCACGATGATCTTGTCGCCGAATTTGAGGCCGCTGCGGATGATGCGTTTGCCATCGATCACGGGACCGATGACCACTGGCTTATAGACACTGATGTTCTTGTCATCCACGCCAAGCACATACTTGTTCGCCTGGTCGGTGAGAATGCTTTTTTCATCGACCAGCAGCGCAGCGTATTTGCCAGTCATCGGCAGGCGAATACGAGCGAACAGGCCGGGTGTGAGAACGCCGTCGGTGTTCGCAAACTCCGCACGAAGCACCATGCTGCCGGTGCCAGCATCGAGGCGATTGTCGAAGGACTCGATGTGGCCGTGATGCGGGAAGCCGGTTTCATTCGAGAGCTGGAGTTCCACGGGCATGCGGCCTTTTCCATTCGTGAAGGTCTTCTTGTCGCGTTGAAGCGCCTGGAGCTTGAGCAGGCTGTTTTCGTCGATGTCCGCATACACATAGACGGGATCGACGGTCACGATGGTCGTGAGCAGTGTCGTACCCGCCGTGACGAAGTTGCCCGTGGTCGTGATCGCTCGACTGATGCGGCCGCTGATCGGCGCTTTGACCGAGCTGTGCTCGAATTCGATCTCGGCGCTGTGTTCGGTGGCCTTGGCGGCTTCCAATCCGGCCTGCGCCTGCAAATTCATCGACTCACGCGCCTCCGCCTGCTCGGGGGCGATGGCTTTGGCGGTGAGCAGCGCTTTCACGCGATCAAATTCACGCTTCATCTCCTGCGCATTGGCCTCGGCACGCTGCACCTCGGCCTTGGCGGCACGCAGTTTCGTTTCAAACGGGCGCTGGTCGATGGTGAACAGCACGTCGCCCTTTTTCACCAGCGCTCCGGCCTGGAAATGCACTTCCGTGATGTAGCCGGACACGCGGGGCTTCAAATCGACCAGCTCCACCGGCTCGACGCGCCCAGTGAACTCCTCCCACTCGACGAGTTCCTTCTGCTCGACCGGTGCGAGCGTCACCGGTGCCGGAGGCATCTGACCGCCACCGTGACCGCCCTCAGGCGGTTTGCCACAGGCGGCGAGGAGCAGGACGAATGGGAGGAGGGTTTGAGGTTTCACGAGGCGCGTTGGTTTGGGTGAAAGTTGACCAGTTGGTTTAAAATGAGGGCAAAAGAGAGGCAGAATCAGGACTTCACGCCCAAAATGAGCCGGGCACCGGCTTCCATCGAATCGAGGTGCGTGAGATCGTTCCAGATGCGGGCCTGCGCGAGGAGGCCCTCGCCATAGGCAAACAGGATTCGTGCCAGCGCAGGTGCGTCAGGAGCCTGGATTACACCCTGGGCATGTGCATCGCGAATCGCTGACTCGTAATAGCACACAAACTGGCTCAAAATGTCCTGCAGCTTCTGCCGCAGCTTTTCATCCACCGTGCTGACCTCAGCGCCGAGCGTGTGGATCGGGCAGCCGAGTACGCGGCCGTGTTTCGCCTGCAATTCTCTCTGTTCGTCGGTGAAATCACGAAAGCACCGCCAGATGCGCTCTAACGGTGGCACGACCGGCGAAAACATCTCGTCGAGCTTCTTGCGGTGCTCCGTCCAGCCATGGTCGATGGCCGTGACCGCCAACTCGGTTTTGGACTCAAAAAAGTGGTAGAAACTGCCCTTCTTCACCCCGGCCCGCTCGCAAATCTGGTCCACCGACGTGCTGCCGTAGCTGCCCGTCCAGATCAATTCGAGCACGGCTTCGATCAGGCGTTCTTTGGCGGTGGAGGTGCGACCCATGAAGGCCTCTAAAGCGTTTACTAGACGTTCAGTCAACAATTCTTTCTGATTTGAGGCAAGCCTTGGAGGCATTCGTTTTACCGCAGAGGGGCAAAGAGGCAAAGGGCGCAGAGTTTTGCATCTGAATCTCTGCCCGCTCTGCTCCTCTGCATCTCTGCGGCAAGGCCGTTCTTGGTCATCCATTCGTCATTCTGATTTCGACATTCGTCATTTCCTCTTACCTGTGCCATTCCTTCACTCATGAATGACCAAGCCACTGTCCTCATCGTCGATGACGAAAAGCACACCCGCGACGGCCTGCGCCTGTCGTTGGAGGATGAGTTCGACTGCTACGTCGCCGCCAACGCCGCCGAGGCGATGGAATACCTGAGCAACGACCGCATCGACGTCATGCTCACTGACCTCCGTCTCGGCGAGGACAACGGCATGAAGCTCCTCGACTCCGCCTTGGCACTGCCGAAGCCACCCGTGTGCATCATGATGACCGCCTACGGCAGCGTGGACACCGCTGTGGAGGCCATGCGCCGTGGGGCTTATCACTTCGTCACCAAGCCGCTGAACCTGGATGAAGTGGAACTGCTCATCAAACGAGCGCTCCGCAGCCGCACCCTCGAAAGCGAAAACATTGCTCTCAAGCAGCAGGTCGAACGCAAATTCTCCATCGAAGGCATCCTCGGCCAGTCCGAGGTGATGAAGCCGATCATCGAAACGATCCAGCAGGTTGCCCCTTCCCGCGCCACCGTCTTGATCGAAGGCGAAAGCGGCACCGGCAAGGAACTTGTCGCCCGCGCCATTCACAATCTCAGCGGAAGGCCGAAAGCGAACATCGTCTCCGTCCACTGCGCTGCCCTCTCGCCGCAGATCCTCGAAAGCGAGCTGTTCGGCCACGAAAAAGGTGCCTTCACGGGTGCCCAAGAACGCCGCATCGGCCGCTTCGAACAGGCGAACGGCGGCACGCTCTTCCTTGATGAAATTGGCGAGATCGACGCCTCCACGCAGGTGAAGCTGCTCCGCGCCCTCGGCGAGCAGACCATCGAACGCGTCGGCAGCAGCAAGCCGATCCAGATCGACGTCCGCGTCATTGCCGCCACGAACCGCGACCTCGCGAAGATGGTCGAGGACGGCAAATTCCGCGAAGACCTCTACTGGCGGTTGCGCGTCGTCACGCTCCAACTGCCGCCGCTGCGGGACCGAAAGAGCGACATCGCGGTGCTGGCCGAACATTTCCTCAAGGAACTCGCCAAGGCCAACGGCAAGGCCTACAAGCCGCTCGGCGAAGATGCCATGCCCGCGCTGATGAAATACGACTGGCCCGGCAACATCCGCGAACTCCGCGCCGCCATCGAACACGGCGTCGTCATGAGCAATAGCAACCGCGTGATGCTCAAACACCTGCCGTCCTACCTGCTCAATCCTCATGGCCTCGGCATCGGCCTGCGTGTTCCATCGTTGAATCAGGCCAAAACCGCCGCAGCACCCGCCGATCCTGCGATCAAGCCCAAGAGCGACCTCGACATCACCGAAGTCGAACACCAGCTCATTCTCCAAGCCCTCCAGCGCAGCGGCAATAACCGCACCGTCGCCGCCGAGATGCTCGGCATGAGCCGCCGCACCCTTCAGCGCAAGCTCAAGGACTTGAACATGGTCCGCACCCACCGCAGGCGCACGACACCGAACGCCAGCATCGACAAACCAGACGCCGGAGCGTAATCTCTCGCCATGCCGCCAGCAGTCCTCGAAGCCCCCAAGCCGCAGCAGCGCGTCTTCCCAGACGAGATTCCGCCGCTGGAAAACGGCGACCATCTTGCCGCCGCCGAATTCCTGCGCCGCTACGAAGCGATGCCGGAGGTGAAGAAGGCCGAACTCATCCAAGGCGTGGTTTATCTTATGGCATCCCCAGTCCGCATCGATCTACACGGCGACCCTGACAGTTTGGCCCAAGGCTGGCTGTTCACCTACGCCGCCCATACCCGTGGTGTGAAAAGCAGCACCAATGCCACGAATCGTCTCGGACCGGACGACATCCCCCAGCCCGACGGCATGCTGCGCCTCCTGCCGCAGTATGGCGGGCAGGCGAAGGTGGACGCCAAAGGCTATCTCTGCGGTGCCGCCGAACTCGTGGTCGAAGTGGCCGCCAGCAGCGCGTCCGTGGACACCCGTGAAAAATTCACCACCTACCGCCGTGCCCGCGTGCAGGAATACCTCGTCTGGCGCACGCGTGATCAGGCCGTGGACTGGTGGGTCATGGAGGATGACGAGTACCTTCGTCTTGAACCTGATGCGGACGGCATTTTGCGCAGCCGCACGTTCCCCGGCCTCTGGTTGAACGTGCCCGCCCTCATCGCCGAGGACAGCGGCGCGCTGCTTGCCACCCTGCAGCAAGGTCTTGCTTCAGAAGCGCATCAGGCGTTCAACGCCGCTCTTGCCGCCAAGGCGGCTGCTCAGTCGTAAACCGTTGGATCATCCAATCCTGCGAGCGCAAACGCCTCGATGCGCTCCACGCACGTCCCGCACTTCCCGCAGTGCAAATCGCCGCCTTTGTAGCACGACCACGTCTTGCCGTAATCGACTCCCAGCGCCGCGCCGAGCTTCGCGATGCCCGCTTTGTCGAGATGGATGAACGGGCGCAGCAGTTCGATGCGCGCATACGTCCCCTCGCGCATCGCGGCGGCCATGCCCTGCATGAACGGCTCGCGGCAGTCGGGGTAGATCGTGTGATCACCCGCATGCGCCGCGATCACCAGCGCTTCAGCCTCACGACTCTCCGCAATCCCACACGCGATGGCGAGCATGATGCCGTTGCGAAACGGCACCACCGTCTTCTTCATCGTTACATCGGTATAATGGCCATCCGGCACTTCGCCGCCTGACTTGAGCAAGTCGGAGGCGAACAGCCGGTTCACGAAGTCGAGGTCGATGATGTCATGCCTCACATCCGCTTGCGCGCAATGCCACGCCGCCAGCGGAATCTCGCGGTGATTGTGCTTCGCACCGTAATCAAAGCTCACCGCACCGACGACCTCGTGTTCCTGCCGCGCCCAGTACAGCGCGGTCACGGAATCCATCCCGCCTGAGAGCAGCACCAGTGTTTTCATTCCGGCAGTCGCAGCGTTTCGTCGATGTCCGGATGCCGCGCCTCGCAGGTGAGCTGAATGCCCCCGCGCGCGCCAAATTTACCACGCACCACAACTTGCTTCGGTGCGCAGGCTTTGACGATGTCATCGAGCACGCGATTGACGATCGCCTCATTGAACGAGGCGTGATTGCGATACGAGGCGAGGTAGAACTTGAGCGACTTCGTCTCGATGCACGTGGCTTCAGGAATGTAGAGGATTTCAAGATGCGCCGAGTCCGGCTGGCCCGTCACGGGGCAGATGGAGCTGAACTCCGGCGCACTGAGATGAATGCGGTAATTGCGTCCGGGCGTGCGGTTCGGGAACGTCTCCAGCACCGCCACATCGGGCGACGCTGGCAGGCGGTTTTCGGATCTTCCGAGCAGTGTGAGGTCTGTTTCCTGGCTCATGTGGCCGGAGAATGGCCGTGGCCTGACAGATTGCAATCGTGCGATAGCTTCACGCGACCAGCCGCGTCTATTTTCATCCATGTTTCGCCCCATTCTTGCCACGCTGCTCACCGCGCCGCTGCTCCATGCCACGCCCGCGCAGATCGAGTTCTTCGAATCGAAGATCCGCCCCATCCTCGCGCAGGAGTGCTACGAATGCCACAGCGCCGCCACGAAGAAGAAGGGCGGCCTGCTGCTCGACTCCCGTGCCGGCTGGCAGGCCGGTGGTGAGTCCGGTGATGTCATCAAGCCCGGCAATCCAGACGCATCACTGCTGATTCAAACCATCAAGCACGAGCACGAAGATCTCAAGATGCCCAAAGCCGGTGCCAAGCTCGACGACCAGGTCATCGCCGACTTCGAGCAATGGATTCGCGACGGTGCCGCCGATCCACGCGATGTGGCTCCGTCCAAGGAGCAAGTCGCCAAAGAGACCGACTGGAAAGCCATCCTCGAACGCCGCAAGCAGTGGTGGGCGTTTCAAAAGATAAAAGCTGAAAACTCAAAGCTGAAAACCATCGATGACTACCTCGACGCCGAGCTTGCCAGACAAAAGATCCATCCCGCTCCGTCCGCTGATGAGCAGACGCTTCGCCGTCGCGTGAGCTACGTCCTCACCGGTCTTCCACCCCATGAGTCCAATAGGTCGTATAAGACCTATTCGTCCTATTTAGACAGCTTGTTAAACTCCCCCGCCTTCGGCGAAAAATGGGCCCGCCACTTCATGGACTGGGTGCGCTACGCCGAGTCCTACGGCTCTGAGGGAGACCCCGCCATCCCCTACGCTTACCGTTACCGCGACTACCTCATCCGCGCCTTCAATGACGACGTGCCCTATCCGCAACTCGTCCAAGAAGCCATCGCCGGTGATCTGCTGCCAAAGCCGCGCCTCAACAACGGCCTCAACGAAAGCGCCATCGGTATCGCTCAACTCCGCATGGTGCTCCACGGCTTCTCACCGGTCGATTCGCTCGATGAAATGGTCACCTTCACCGACAACCAGATCGACACCGTCACCAAGGCATTCCAGGCCCTCACCGTCTCCTGTGCACGCTGTCACAACCACAAGTTCGACGCCATCTCACAGGCCGACTTCTACGCCCTCTACGGCATCTTCACCAGCACCCACCCCGCCGTCATCGACGTGAACGCCCCTGGCACCGGTGACGCCATCCGCGCTGAACTCACCAAGCTCAAAGAGCAGATCAAAGCCACCCTCATCAAAAACTGGCTCACCACCCAAAAAGATCCGTCCAATCAGACCGATCAGACCGATCCTTCCCCAAAACCCGCCTTCATCTTCCACGGCCTCCCTCACTCAAAGCCAGGCGAATTCGCCATCACCGACGGTGGTCTCCGCATTTACCCCAGCGGCTATTTCTCCGATCTCATCTCCACGCAGGACCGCGCCGTGCTCTTCACGGATCGCTTCAAAAATCCCGGAGGCACGCTGTGGTTCCGCGTCGCTGGAAACGGCGGTGTGAAGGCCAAATACGTCGTCCAAAACTACCCGCGCACCGGCACCATCCACAAAGCCATCGAACTCAAAGACACCAAGGACGAGCAGCTCGGCTGGCGCTCGCTTGATCTCGAATTCTGGAAGGACGACGAGATCTTCCTGCAACTCACCACCGCCGCAGACATGCCTGCGGAGTTCAAAGATGGCCGCTCCTGGTTCGCCCTCACCGACGCCGTCATCACGAAGGACAAAACACCGCCTGCTGTAGCGCGGAATTCCCATTCCGCGACGCCCCGTCAGCTCTTGGAGGCCTGGAAGTCCAACACCCTCACCGGCTCCCAAGCCGAGGCCCTCAACGCCCTCGTCCAATCCAACAAGCTCTCCACCAAACCCGCCGCCGACCTCCTCAAACGCTACCGCGACCTCGAAGCCACTCTCCCCGCGCCCACCCGCGTCCCTGGCGTGATCGAAGCCGATGCCAAAGACGCCGCCCTCTTCGTTCGTGGCGATCACAAACAGCCCGCCGAGATCGTCCCACGCCGATTCCTTGATGCGCTCGATCCCACGCCCTTCAAGACCAGCGGCAGCGGTCGCCTCGAACTCGCCGAGCGCATGGCGGACATGAAGCACAACCCGCTTACCGCACGCGTCATCGTGAACCGTCTTTGGCATCACGTCTTCGGCCGCGGCATCGTTGCCAGCACCGACAACTTCGGCAAGCTCGGCGATCTGCCCACGCACCCTGAGTTGCTCGACTTCCTCGCCCAGCGCTTCATCGACAGCGGCGGCTCGATCAAGGCGATGCTGAAGCTCATGGTGTCATCGAAGGCGTTTCAAAGAAGTGCTCAGTGCTCAGTGCTTAGTGCTCAGAAGGACCCGGAGAACAAGCTGCTGAGCCATTGGAGCATTCGCAGGCTCGAAGCGGAGGCGATTCGAGATTCCATCCTCACTTTGTCCGGCAAGCTCGATCCCACGCTTTATGGCGAATCCGTTGGCAACGGCGATCCACGCCGCAGCATCTACGTCAAAGTCATCCGCAACTCGCTCGATCCCTTCCTCACCACTTTCGACTCGCCCGTTCCCTTCAGCACGCGCGGCAAACGCGACACCACCAACGTCCCCGCGCAATCACTCACCTTGCTCAATGACGCCCGCGTCATCGACTGGTCGCGCAGTTGGGCCATTCGAATGATCAACGACGACAAAAATCGCACCGACGATCTCCGCATTCGCCAAATGTTCCGCCAAGCCTACTCCCGCGACGCCAGCGACGACGAAGTGAAGCAAAGCCTCGCCTACCTCGCCACCCTTCAGCAGGAAAGCAGCGTGCAAGCCCGCGAACTCGCCCTGCAGGAGGGAAAAGTCACCGCCTTAAACCACCAGATCACCGCCATCCTCGATCCTGCGCGCACCAAACTGCTCGCAGGCCGCCCATCCGTCCCATCTGTCCTATCCGTCCCATCTCCACTCGCCGAATGGACCTTCGATCACGACGCCAAAGACACCCAAGGCCGCCTCAACCTCGAACTCGTCGGCACCGCCCGAGTCGAAAACGGCGCGCTCATTGTCGATGGCAAATCCATGGCCAAATCCGGCTCCTTGCCGAAAAAACTCACCGCCAAGACCCTCGAAGCATGGGTCATGCTCGACAACCTCACCCAGCGCGGCGGCGGCGTGTTTACCGTGCAGGGCAAAGACGGCGTGCTCTTCGATTCCATCGTCTTTGCCGAAAAAACGCCCGCGCATTGGGTCGCTGGCAGCAACTTCTTCGAGCGCAGCGAACTCTTCGAAGGCCCCGCCGAAACCGAAGCCGCCACACGTCCCGTCCACATCGCCATCGTCTATCAGCCCGATGGCACCATCAGCGGCTACCGCGATGGCAAACCCTACGGTCGCACCTACCGCAAAGCCCCCGCCGCCGTCTTTGAAACCGAAGCCAGCCAAGTCCTCCTCGGCTGCCGCCACGGCTCTCCTTCCGGCAACAAAGGCCTCAGCGGTCGCATCTTCCGCGCCCGCCTCTACGACCGCGCTATGACGCCCGAAGAAATCGCCAAGACCGCCCGCATCGAATCCAGCACTATATCCGAAGCCGACATCCTCGCTACACTTTCAACCGATCAGCGCACTCAACTCACACGCCTTCAATCGCAACGCGATCTCCTCGCCAAGACACTCGAATCCACTCGCAGTACCGCCGCTGGCACGGACCCTGTGCTTCAAGCCTGGGCAAGCCTCGCGCAATCACTGATCAACCTGAAGGAGTTCATCTACCTTCGATGAAAGCACTCCCAAACATCGCGCCAGCGTCCTGGAGTGCGCCGGACCTCCGGCGCTTTCGAATGTCCCTAGGCCTCCGCAAAGCTCCAGAGGGCTGGAGCACTCCAAGACGCTCACGCGCACACGAGGGAACCTCACCACTCAAACTTCACCGGAAAGTCCGGGCAGAGCTTCGAGTTCGTCACCTCGGGCACATCATGCCTGTAGAAGGTCATTTTCCCGTCTTCGTCACAGAACCAGACTTCCTCGGCTCCACGGGCAAAGTAGAGCTGCATCTTGCCCATCATCTCGACAACGCTGTTGGAATAGGAACGGACTTCGACACAAATCTCCGGCGAGATGGGCATCGTGAACGCACGACGATGCGGTGCCAATCGCTCCTTCGATACCCAGGCCACGTCAGGGACTTTGATGCCGTCACTGGTTTCCACCGCACATTCCGTGATGACACGACCACTAGGCAACATCTCCGCCAATTTTCGGGCGATGTCCGACTGATAACCCCCGTGCCAGTTCGATGCAGGACTCATGACGATTTGGTTATAGCGGTTCGTTTCAATCTTATAGGGCAAATCCCGCAAGGTCGGGTCTTCACAGATGTCTTTCCAGGTGCGCATGGGGTAATGATGCCTCTCGGACCGGTTTTCCGCAACATTCAATTACCCCGCTCATGAACGCCGCATCCGCCTCTCGTAGATTCGACTGGCAGTCGAATCCGAATCACCTAGCGGCTTCGATTGCCAATCGAAGCTACAGCCGCCGCCTCCTCCTCTCCCGCGCTTCCACCGGCTTCGGCATGGCCGCTCTTGCTGGTCTCATGCAGGAAGAATCCCAGGCCGCACTCGTGAATCGAGCCAAGCGTTTCGCGCCGAAGGCACGCAGCGTCATCTTCCTCTACATGAGCGGCGGGGCGTCGCATGTCGATTCGTTCGATCACAAGCCGATGCTCAAGAAGTTCGAGGGCAAACCGATGCCGGGAGCCGTCAAAAAGACGCAGTTCAACAACAACGGCACTGTCCAGCCTTCGCACTGGGACTTCAAACGCTACGGGCAGTCGGGCCTTGAAGTGAGCGATCTCTTCCCGCAGATCGGCGGCGTGGCGGATGACCTCTGCATGATCCGCAGCATGACCGCGAAGTTCAGCGAGCATGCGCAGGGGAATTTCTTCATGCACACCGGCTTTCCCTTCCTCGGCTTCCCCAGTGCCGGAGCTTGGACGAGTTACGGCCTCGGCACCGAGTCACGCGATCTCCCCGGCTACGTCGTGCTGCAAAGCGGCGGCGCAGCGACTCCACATGGCGGCGTGGGACTGTTCAGCAACGGCTTCCTGCCCGCGCAGCATCAGGCCAGCGTCGTGAAAGCCGATGAAGCCGAAGCCGTCACCAACATCCGTCCGCGTCAGCCGCAGGACATGCAGAGGCGACAACTCGACTTCATCGGCGCGATGGACAAACGCTTCGCCAGCACCACGCAGCACGACATGCACGTCGAGGCCGCCATTTCGAACTACGAGATGGCCTGGCGCATGCAATCCGCCGTGCCCGACCTCTGCGACATCTCCGGCGAAACCGAGGCGACGAAGAAACTCTACGGCCTCGACGATCCCGAGCCGAAAAAAGCCGCCTACGCACGCCAGTGCCTGCTTGCGCGTCGTTTAGTCGAACGCGGTGTGCGCTTCATCGAACTCAGCACGCTCGCCTACAACCTCGGCGGCGGCAACGGAGCCAATCCATGGGACCACCACGGTGCTATCAAAGAAGGCCACGGCAAGATGGCCAACCAGATCGACCAACCCATCGCCGCGCTCATCAAAGACCTTCGCTCACGCGGCCTGCTCGACAGCACCCTGCTCGTCTGGGCTGGCGAATTCGGCCGCACGCCCTTCGCGCAAGGCAACAACGGCCGCGACCACAACCCCTACGGCTTCACCGTCTGGATGGCCGGTGGCGGCATCAAAGGCGGTCACGTTTACGGCTCCACCGATGAATTCGGCTACAACGCCACCGAAAACGTCTGCACCGTCTATGACATGTGGGCCACCGTGCTCCATCAAATGGGCATCGACCACGAACAACTGACCTACCGCTTCAGCGGCCGCGACCTGCGGCTCACCGATGTGCATGGGAATGTACTGGGCGATGTGATCGCGTAGCCACTCTCGCCAGAGAGTGGATCTGGCGTGCTTGGGTGAACGTTGCTCCATCTTCTGGCGAAGATGGCTACGCTTCGAGCTTCCACGGGCCGCGATACTCGCGACCGAGGAGCTTACAGAGTAGCCGCTCTCGCCAGAGAGTGGATTTGGCGTGCTTGGGTGAACGTTCCTCCATCTTCTGGCGAAGATGGCTACGCTTCGAGCTTCCACGGGCCGCGATACTCGCGACCGAGCAGCTTGCTGGCGTCAGCATCACCGATGATTTCTTCTTTGACCGGATCCCATTTGATAGATCGGCCAGTCAGGAAGGAAATGAGGGCGAGATGACCGGGCGTGGCGCTGCGGTGGGCGGTTTCGACGGGCGTGACAGTAGGTTGGCGGCTTTTCACGCAGTCCAGGAAGTTGCGGTGATGGCCCTTGGTCTCGTAGAGACGTGTCTTGATCACATCGTCGCCGAGTTTCGGTGCAGTGGCGGCCTCGATGACTTTGGCGTCCGGCTTGTCGCTCTCACGTTTCTTGATGACCTTCTTCAATTCGGGATTCGATGAATCGTAGCTGCCACGGTTCACATGCACCCAGCCGTCGGTGCCGATCCATTTGGTGCCCATGGCAATGTCTGCGTGACCACCGGCGATGGTCATAGTGATGTCGCCAGCATACTTGGCTTCGGCACGATACTTGGTGGCGGTGTTCCAGATGTCGGTGCGCGGCGGCATGTCCACCTGGCTGGGGTTCACTTCAATCGGGCCGCTGCTGTCCATGTCCATGCCCCAATGGGCGATGTCGCAATGGTGGCCGATCCAGTCGAGGAGCTGGCCGCCGCCGATGTTGTAGTCCCAGCGCCAGTTTTTGTGAATGCGGCACTCGATGTAGTCCTGCATCGTCGCCGGGCCGATCCACATCTCGTAATCGAGTTCGGCGGGCGGTGGTGTCACTGAACGCTTGTCTTTCGTGCCGGCGAAGTCGTTGTGACCGCTAGGCAGGCCGACATGCACTTCCTTGAGCTTGCCAATGAGGCCGTTGCGCACAATTTCGGCCCCAATACGGAAGTTGTTCTCGCTGCGCTGCCAGGAGCCGGTCTGCCAGATGCGGCCGTGCTTCTGCACGGCTTTCACGATGGCCTGCTGCTCGGCGATGGTACGTGCGAGCGGCTTTTCACCGTAAATGTCCTTGCCGTTCTTTGCCGCTTCGATGGCGGTGAGCGCGTGCCAGTTGTCCGGCAGGGCGAGCATGACGGTGTCGATGTCCTTGCGGGCCATGACCTCGCGGTAGTCGTGGTAGCCTTTGCAATCCGTGTTCTTGTAGGCACCATTGATGGTGTTGAGGGCTTTTTTGAGATTGCCTTGGTGGATATCGCAGGCGGCGACGATCTGGCAGTCCTGTTCCTGGAGGAATTTGGCGGTGTTGCCTGGCCCCATCATGCCCCAGCCGAAGACGGCCATGGTGATCTTGTTGGAAGGAGCATTCTGACCGAGCACGCTGGCCGGAATGATGGTCGGAAAACCGATGGCGGCGGCGGACTTCGTGAGGAACTGACGACGGGAGGAAACAGGGATGCGTTTCATGGTGGTGGTTTGGCTGATGAATGTGTTTTAATCGAAAGATAGGCTGCAAGTCCAGCGCAAACAAAGCGGAGTGATGGAGTACTGGAGTTTTGGAGGGAAGCTCTCAACACCCATTTCTCCATTCCTCCCCCCTCCATGGTCTTTTCCGCCTCAGCAACTCGTCGGCACTCGTTGCGCGAGTTTGACGGTATGAGGGATGGCACCAAGGACAAATCCGAGGCAATCGACGGCACCCAGGGGCTTGCCGGGCAGAGCAATGACGAGGCTGCGGTCCACGATGGCGGCCAGGCAGCGGGAGAGGATGGCGTTGGGCGTGAGGGCGAGCGACTTCATGCGCATGAGTTCGCCAAAGCCGGGAATCTCGACGCGCATGATGGCACGAATGGCCTCGGGGGTGACATCGCGCTCGGCGACGCCAGTGCCGCCGGTGGTGAGGATGAGGCCGCAGCCTTGAGCGCTGAAGGAACGGATGGCGTCCTGGATGCGCATCAGTTCATCGGGCACGATGGCCTCGGCACTGACGCTCCAGCCATAACCTTCGGCGGCTTCACGCAACGCGGGGCCGCCGAGATCGTCATAGACACCCTGACTGGCACGGTCGGAGACGGTGATGATGCCGACTTGCATGCAGAAGACGCTGCCAGTTCAAATTGAAGGCGATCCTAGCAACCTGGTTGCTTATTGGGCCTGGGGCTTGGCGGAGACCTGGGTTTTCTCTTCGGTCTTGGCGGCCGTGGTGGGCGCATGGTCAAGTTCGACGAGATCGCGGAGGATGTGGATGGTCTCCAGTTTCACGGGTTCGACGCCGTAGGGGAATTTGGAGCCGTCGTTGGAATTGTCATCATCCTTGGCGGCGGTGCGCATGCCAGAGTTCATTTCCTTAGTGAAGGCGGAGTCGGGCACGAGGTCGGGCTTGTCCACGTTGTCGAGCGTCAGATGATAAGTCATAAAGCCAGCGGCCTTGATGCGGTCGGCGGTTTCTTTGGTGCGCTGTTCGCGTTCGTCGTTCTGCTTGTCGCGACGGACTTCGGTGTCCATGCGCTCTTTCTCACGGTCCTGGAGGTTCAGGGTGACGATGTTGCGGTCGATTTTTTCTTTGAGGCGCTTGGATTCGTCCACGACGTACTGGAACTCAGGATTGGCGGCGATGCGGCTTTTCACACGGGAGTTGATTTCCTCAATGGGGAACGGGTCTTTGCGGAACAGCGGGTATTTGCGCGGCGGGATGGTGTCGTAAGGCAGCGGGTTTTCGGCGGCGGATTCGCCGATGTCGAGGACATCGCGGATCGAGGGGAGGGGGATGTCTGCCTCAACGCCTTTGAGCTGGGTGGAACCGCCGGCGATGCGGTAGAACTTCTGAATGGTGACCTTGAGGTCTCCGGCGTTCTTTTTGTCGCTGAAGAAAGGCATGTAGCGCTCAACGGGCAGGATGGTCTGCACGGTGCCTTTGCCGAAGCTGGACTTGTCACCAACGATGAGGGCGCGGCGATAGTCCTGGAGGGCAGCGGCCAGAATTTCGGAGGCGGAAGCGCTGGCCTTGTTGGTGAGGACTATCATGGGGCCGTCATAAACGGGCTTTTCGTTTTCGCAGTCGCGCCAGGAGATGCTGCCGCGCCAATCTTTGGCCTGCACGACGGGACCAGCGGGAACAAAGAGACCGGTGAGCTTGATGGCTTCATCCAGAGAGCCGCCGCCGTTGTCGCGCAGGTCGAGGACGAGGCCGTCGATCTTTTCCTTCATGAGGCGGCGGAGCAGGCGCTCCACGTCCACCGTGGTGCTGACCGCGCCGTTGTCCATGTCAGCGTAGAAGTTGGAGAGATTGATCCAGCCTACTTTGAGAGTCTTGCCGAGATCAGGCGGGGTGACGAGGAGTTCGGCATTGGCGAGCTTTTCTTTGAGCGGCACCTGATCGCGCACGATGGCGATGACTTTGTTGCCAGAAGGATCGTCGGCGGGAACGATCTTGATGCGGACGGTGGTGCCCTTCTCGCCGCGGATCATATCGACGATCTTCTGCAGCTTGAGGTACTTCACATCGACAAATTCTTCTTCGCCCTGGGCGACGGCGATGATGCGGTCGTTGAGCTTGAGGATGCCCTGCTTGTCGGCCGGGCCACCGACGACGATGCCCTGAATCTCTGCGCCGTCGTCCTTCTGGCCGAGCAGTGCGCCGATGCCGACGAGCTGGTGCGACATGTGGATTTTGAAGTTGTCGGCCTCGTCGGTGCTCATGTACTCGGTGTGCGGGTCATACGCGGTGGCGAGGCTGGAAAGGAAGTAGTTCACGACATCCTTGCTGTCGTTTTCCTCGATGCTTTCGAGCAGGCGCTCGTAGTCTTTGAGGACACGTTCTTTGGGCGTCATGTCCTTCTCGTCTTTTTCCTTCTTGGCATCGGTTTTGGCGATGACTTTCGGAGCGTCAGGGGCGGCGGCCTTCTCAGGAGCGGTGACCTTCGGTGCCTCCACCACCGCCGGCGTTGCGCCGCTGGCTTCTGGCTTGGAATTAGACGCAGATGCATCCGCTTTTTTAGCGGCGGCTTTCTCGGCCTTCTTCTTTTCATCACGCACACGCGCTTCATCGACGAGGCGTTCGGCGAGGAGGTTGTCCTCAATGATGTCGAGCCAGATCTGGTCCTGCGCGGCTTTGTCTTTCGGCCACGGGGCTTTGTCGCGCTTGATTTCGATACTGCGCTTGGAGTCGAAGGTGAACTTCTCGTTCTCGATGGCCTTTTTGATGAAGGCGACACGGTCTTTCACACGCTCCTTATAGATGTCGTAGATTTCCAGAGCGGGGCTGATGTTCCGCATCAGCACATGGTCATCAAGCGTGGTGTCGTACTTGTCCTTGAAGCCCGTCACATCCTGCTCGGTGAAGAAGATGTGCTTGAAGTCGAGCATGTTCAGATAGTTGTGCAGCATGGTACCGGACACCTTGTCGTCGAAGTCCTGCTTCGAGTAATGGTGGTTCTGCAGCATGTAGGCCACGTGCATGGCGACCTGGCCGAAATTCGTCTCCGCTTGCGCCGAGGGAATGAGTAGCGCGAGGGCGGAGGCCGCTGCCGCGACGGGGGTGAGAAGGAATCGATTCATGGGGGTGTCCTGAACTATAACGAGCCTCGCGGCCACATTTGCTTGGAGATTTTGCCTTTTCCGAGTTGAAAAGTCCAACGCTTTCCCGTCTTTCGCAGTTCCCATGCCTGAAATCCTCACCTATACCGGCGGCATCGCCGCCACGAACGGTTACCTGCTCCAACTGCCCGGTGGCCACGTGCTGGTGGATGCGCCCGATGGCATCGCAGGCTGGCTCAAGCAACAAAACCTGCGCGTCGATGTGCTTTTCCTTACCCACCAGCATTTCGACCATGTTCTGGATGCCGCTGCGGTCAAAGCGCAGCACGGCTGTCGTATCTACGCCTTTGCGCCCTTTTCACGCGATCTGACCCTGGAGCGACTCTACGGGGCGATGACAGGCAGTGCCTTCTCCGTGCCAGAATTTGAGGTCGATGAAGTGCTCGAAGGCAAGGACACGCTGGATACCGTCGGCGAAACGTGGCGGCTCTACCATGTGCCCGGCCATTCGCCAGACAGCGTGTGCTTTCATCTTGAAACGCAAAACCTGCTCTTCGGCGGCGACGTGCTGTTTCTCGACGGGATTGGCCGCACCGACTTCCCCGGCGGCTCCACGCAGCAGCTTCTCAGCGGCATCGAAACGAAGCTGTTCCCCCTTCCCGACGCCACCCGTGTCTTCCCGGGCCACGGTGACGACACGACTATTGGCCGCGAACGGCTGGAGAATCCGTTCCTCTCCTGAAATTCGTCATTCGACATTCAATGTCGTTAAGTTAAGGCAGAGGCAAGACAAAGGGATTGAAAAGCCGGGATGATGGGCCAGATAGAGAAGCGCTGGAAGCCTTGATTTCAGGGGATTCGAGCGACTATAACCACCATGGACCTC
>NZ_JBJXFV010000054.1:0-6778 GCF_046154365.1 Prosthecobacter sp. | reverse complement strand
GTCAAAGAGGCTGTTTTGTGCGAGTGAATCGGGGGCGTTGAAGTGGCGCATGAGTGAAGGTGTGCCTTCTTGTACCAGCTCCCCGAGGCATGATCAAGCACCTTGGACTTTTTGCGCTCGCGTCTGAACTGGTTCGCCAAATCCCGCCGCTGCTTCTTGTTGCCGATGTGCTTCTGCCACTCGGGGCCGTCCTCGGCGCTTCCGGTCATCACGACCTTCAGCGTCTCGGCTTCCCACTCAGGCCGCAGCTTGATCAGCGCATCGTAAAGATCCACGCAAATGCGGCGGCTCATGCAGACGATCATCGCCTTGCCATCCATCGCCTCCACGCGCTTCTCGAAATGCGCCACCAGATCGGCGGCCACCAGCGCGATGCGTTTCGGATCGCCCACCAGCGCCTCCAGCGCGGCCCACTTCGTCTTGAGCTTTTCCTTCTTCGTCAGCTCCTCGCCTTCGGTAATCTCTTCGAACTCCTCGTCAATCTTCGGCAGCTCGGCGGCGTTCAGGCTTAGCTTGGAAATGCGGCTCTCGTAATAGATCGGCACCGTGGCCTTGTCGGCGACGGCGCGCTGGATGTCGTAGATGCTGATGTAATCGCCGAAGACCGCCCGCGTGTTCGCGTCCGTCTTCTCGATGGGCGTGCCGGTGAAGCCGATGAACGACGCATTCGGCAAGGCATCGCGCAGGTTGCTGGCGAAGCCGTAGGACATTTCGCCGGTCTTTTCATTCACCTTGCCGCCGAATCCATACTGGCTGCGGTGCGCTTCATCCGCGATCACCACGATGTTCTGCCGCGCGCTCAGCTCAGGCATCGCCTCGCCCTTTTCCGGCATGAATTTGTGAATGGTGGTGAACACCACGCCGCCGCTCGCTCGGTTCAGCAACTCGCGCAAATGCTCGCGCCCGCTCGCCTGCACCGGCGTCTGGCCGAGGATGTCCGCGCAGCGCTGGAACTGGCCGAAGAGTTGGTCGTCGAGATCATTGCGGTCGGTCAGCACCACCAGCGTCGGGTTCTGCATCGCCGGATGCCGCACTACGCGCGCGGCGAAGAAGAGCATGGAGAAACTCTTTCCGCTGCCCTGCGTGTGCCAGACCACGCCCGCGCGACGGTCGCCCGGCTTGCCGCCGCGTTGACGCCCGGCCCAGTAGGTGCCCGCCTCCTCGCGCAGCACGCTGCCGGTCTCCGTCATGCCGCTGGCGCGCACCGTTTCCTCCACCGCCGCATTCACCGCGTGGAACTGATGGTAGCCCGCGATGATCTTGTGCAGCGCGCCCGTGTCCGGGTCTTCCTCAAAGACAATGAAATGGTGCAGCAGGTCGAGGAACCGCTGACGCTCGAACACGCCCCGGATGAGCGTCTCCAATTCCAAAGAACCGGGTGCAGCGTCACGCTGCCCGTCAATCGTGCGCCAGACCTTGAACCATTCCTGGTTCGCCGTCACGGAACCCATGCGCGCCTGCAAGCCATCGCTCACCACCAGCGCCGCGTTGTAATGCAGCAGCGAGGCAATCTCCGCCTTGTAGGTTTGAAGTTGTGCGTAGGCGCTCCAGATCGTCGCGTCCTCATCCGCCGCGTTCTTCAGCTCGATCAGGCCCAGCGGTAGACCGTTGACGAAAACCACGATGTCCGGCCGCCGGTTGTTCTGCCCTTCGATCACCGTGAACTGATTCACGACGAACCAATCGTTCGCCCGCACATCGTCGAAATCCACCAGCCAAACCTGATCGCCTTTGATCGAGCCATCGGGCCGGGGATATTCCACCGGCACGCCGTCGCGTAGCATCCGGTGAAAGGCGCGATTCGTCTGCGTGAGCGAAGGCGTCCCCACCCGCAGAACCTTTCTCAAAGCCTCCTCCCGCGCCTCCTCGGGAATGGCCGGATTCAGCCGCCGGATCGCCTCGCGCAAGCGCCCCACCAGCACCACCTCAGAAAACGAATCCCGCTCCGCCGCCGGTTCGCCGGGCGCGAGATGCGGCCCGTGCCCGACCGCATAGCCCAGCTCCCCGAACCATTCGAGGGCCGCGTCTTCGACGATGGATTCATTCAGCGTGGACATGCAGTCATCGCATTAAGGCAGCTTGGCTGCCTCAGCGAAGACCGCTTCAGCTTGAACTGGATTCTGGATGTTCACCAAGCGGGACATCCCGCCCAGCAACTTCAGTGTCTTCTCGACTTCTGTCTCACTCTGTCGTTCCGGCGTCTCATCGACGATCAGCACCGCTTGATCAGAGGTTACCACTTTCCCGTTGATCAGGCTTTCCAGAGTCCACGCCATCGCATCACGACTCTTTTGGATGTGTCCCTTCTTATCGGGAATGTTGAACCGCTGAAACAGGCGCTCAATCGTTCCATTAGCTAGTGCATGGCTGAAGACATACTCTTCCTCCACACCCCGCACCGTGCATTTCACTGGATAACGATCACGGAAGTGGCGATGCGCCTTCAATTGCGTCTTCACCAGCAACTCATCACAGCGCTCCTTGAAGCTGCGGTCAGGAGACTCCTCGGATGTCGAGAGTTCCAGGACGAGCTGTGAATAGAGTTGGTTCGCCACGGCGGCCAGATCGTCCTCTCCCACCTCGTCCAGCACACTTCCCGCATCAGCGATCACGAAGTTCCCTTTACCGGTCTTCTGCAAGGTTTCCATGAACGATGGAGAAGACGCGGGGACGATCTCTCCCCCACCGATGGGCCGAATGGAGGAACTGGAGAGCGCCTCACGCCAGTAGCGCACCCATTGCTTGTAGGCACTGTCGGATGTGACGAAGGCGGGGATGGACCTCCCGTCCACTTCTCCGGGACGTTGGGCGTTCTCCGCCAGAAAGCGGGCTTCGATGCCTAGTGGCGACCAGACGATGACGCCGATATTGCGCGGCTCGAACCGGTGCATGTCCGGGATGTATTTGGCGAGCAGGTATTTCGTGGTGTTCATGGCAGCAGACTCCAGGTGGTGATGGCAGAAAACTCGGCCCTGTGGTGGTTGATGATGTTACGCAGATTATCGCGCCGGTGCTTCAAAAAGCCAGCCGCAGCTTGGACCTCCTGAAATGTCGCCCCGTAGGGCATCGCATCCCGGCACACTTCGTCGATGAAGAAGTCAGGCGTGGACCGGATGCGTTCCAGCCAGTGGTGAAAGTCAGCATCCGCTCCGATGGCGTCCAGCAGGCAGTGACGATGCTGCCCCGAGTCCACCGGACCGCTCGTCGTCCATGAGATGCCCAGGCGGTCACGCAGCGCCGTCAGGCGTCCCTCACCCTGCCCGGCAGCATAGCCAAACAACGCATGACTGTGATCGAAGATGCTCATCTGCGGCGGCGTGGTGCCGGTATCGACCGAAAAGTTCGCTTCATGGCGGTCACAGTTCGCGATCCAGATGTCAAACAGCAGCAGCCCGGTGGACAACGTCGGCAGCATCCGCACACATTAGTTCACATTCACTGGCGGCAGCGAGTTCCCTGTCAGGTTGAAGTCCAGCGAGGCCACCATCGGGTTGCCTCCCGCCTGCGTCACGATTCCCACCGGCGGCACCGGCAGCCGCAGAAACCGCCCCAGCTCGCCACAGATCAGCTCATTGGGGATGCAATAGGGCGCGCTCGGGCCGTTCTCCTTGGCAACCGCACTCAGGTAAACGTAGCGGCTGCCCGCCACGCCAACACCCAAATGGCGTCCGAGAAATTCAATGCGATAGAGAGCGCTTGGCATGGCGTGGAAGTTTTAATTGTTTTAGGAGACATCTTCAACACGCAACTCCCCGCTCAGCAGCTTCGGGAGCAGCATGTCGCGCAGGGTGGCGAGGGCGCGAAATGGAATGGCCGGGTTCAGCCGCCGGATGGCCTCGCGCAAGCGCCCCACCAGCACCACCTCACTGTATGACTCCCTCTCCCCCTGGGAGAGGGTTGGGGTGAGGGTGCCTTTGGCATATTCACCGGGCGCGAGATGCGGCCCCGTGCCCGACCGCATAGCCCAGCTCCCCGATTTGTCCGCCGTAGCCTTGGCGAAGGGGGAACCATTCGAGGGCGGCGTCTTCGACGATGGATTCGTTGAGGCTCATGGGCTGCTACGGTTGAACAGCCGTCCGAAGTTCCACAGCGAACCGCTTCGCATGTGAGCACTTCTTTTCCACCGAGGCCCATTTCTGCGCGAACTCAGAAGCGCGATTGCGATACATATCGAAGTCCTTGTGATTGCTACTGACCAATCGCCCTTTCAAAGGCTTGCCAGAGAGCAGTCGTTCAGGCTTGGAGCGACACTCCAAAGCGCCTGATTTCACAATAGGGTCGGCGGGATACAACCCGGCAAGAATCCAAGCTTCCAACGACTTCGAAGGCATGCAGATCGCCAACTTCTTGGGTTCCGCTGGCTCACCAAGCCAACGGAGGAGCACAAGTCGCAGTGCGTCTGTTGTTGCTTCGGCTGGCGGACACTTTTTCTCGCATGGCAGATCGCCCGTGGGGTCATCAATATGCCCTTGGGCGTATGTTGCGGCAGCTACGTCAGCGTCCAGTTGGAGAACTACGGCATCGTAGCTTTCAAGCACGGGACCGCCGCTGATGGAACCTCCCCCTTTCTCGACTGCTTCGCGGCACCAACGATAGATGCCCGGCCAACCGAATCCCGTCGTGCCAGCGATGGCAACGAACGAATCAGAAACCTCTGGCTGGAGCCTTACTGTCTCCAATTCATACTCAGGTAGGATGGCAGCCACGGCAGACTCAAGCATCACCAAATCGGTGCTGCCTTCTACCGCAAATCCAATGCGCAGCACATCAGACATTGGGCACCCCCCCGAGATCACCAGCCACCCAAAGCCGGGACAAGGTCCAGCCACCTTTGGCTTTCTCCACGAGCTTCTGAATATCAACACGGCGAACCACGGTTCTCCCTGTGCTCGTTCTCGCCACCGTGAAGAGTCGCACACGGTCATCTTGCAGAGGCAGCCCGTCGAGAACGAGCGGGTTATGCGTGGTGAGAAGGAACTGCCGTTTGTCCGGATTGTTCGTGACCCATCCGCAGAACTTGCTGATCAGTGATCTCGCCAATCTTGGATTCAGACCGTGATCGGCATTATCCACGGCTAGAAGCTGAGGACTCCTTGAATGCGCGGCAAGCACAGCCAGAAAGAGGATAAACAATGCGCCTTCGCTCGCATCGTAGCCAGATAGAACATTCCGGCCCTCACGCATGAATCGGTCGGTGAACTTGATCACGCGAGGCGAGGCAGCGGCAGCGGGTGAAAGTGGCATCGACGATGCCGGTGCACTTCCGAAGTGCTTGGCCCAATCAATCAAACTCAGCGCTTCCTGAGCTACAGTTTTTGCATGAGGGCTGTCGCTGCCGCTGAGCAGCAACTCCCGCACTGCGTCCGGCAACTGTCCGCCTGACAGACCAACGGGATGCCTTGGCTGATTTTCCTGGGCGATTCCGCGGAGCACCGGCGTTGTCGGCGAATAGATCACGTAGGATTGAAGCGCTTTCAGCAGCAGTAAGGCTGGATCATCTGCCATCAAAGTCACCGCCCTCAGCGCAGCCAGCCCGTTTTCTGGGTTTACCGCCACCAGTTTCTCCGCGCTACGCTTAGCCGGAGAGGTTCCCACGAGCTTCCTTGCGCCATCTTGCCAAAGCTCGTGCTTGAACCTCCAAGCCGGGCTTGGGTCGTCTAGCGGGTTGTTGAGTGACACCGCATACTCAACCTTCCCGGACCATGCCTCGAACCTGATATGCGTGCCGGCAGCAGCTCCGCCTCCCGCCCTGGTTGGAAACGCGGACTTATAAAGTTTTGGCACGCCGGGCCTGACGCCACGCTGGAGCAGCACGAGATCGTTCACCTTCCCGTCAGCCGCAGCGGAAAGGACACCGAGCGCCTCAAGCAAGTTACTCTTCCCGCTCCCATTGGCTCCCACGAATACATTTACCTGGCCGAGTTCGACTTCGACTTTTTCGAGGGACTTAAAAGATTCGATCTTGAGTTTCTGGATCATGATGTTCGGAGTTTATGCCAACTGAATTATGATTGCGAGCGCTCTTGCGCCTCCGCCACCCTCAACTCCCCGCTCAGCAGCTTCGGCAGCAGCGTGTCGCGCAGGGTGGCGAGGGTGCGGGATTGGTGGAGGTTGGCGTGGACTTGCTGGAACAACGGCGTCACTTGCTTATCGAAGGCGAGCAGGACTTCCTTCGGGGCGAGAAGAACCTCAGTCGCTTCAAAGGTGCTTGTCGTGATGGTGTCGAAGATGGAGCCGTGGCCGCCTTGCACCAGCCGCTCAATGAAGTGGCGCGCATTGCAGTAAAGCGCGAACGGCGCAGCGACCTTTGAGCGCAGCCCGTAGCAGGTCTGATTCATTGCCATCGCGTGGCCGAACATGGTGAGTCTTCCAGTCGTCGCGCCACGAGCGACTACGACGGTTGCGTTAGCGGGGATGATCTTCGTGGAGCTTTCCTCAACTCCTTGCTTGGTGATGGTTCGCTCGGTGGACACGAGGAAGGCTTCGCCACATTGGGAAACATCCTTTGCGCTGGCCCACGGCACATCGCCGCTCCAGTAGGCCGGAACATCGGTCTTTGGCGTTCCGCCACTGAGCAAGTCGGCTTGCCGAAGGATTGAACCTGTCTCCCACCCTTTCGGAATATGCCCGAGGGGCGAGTCTTGGAAGGAGTCGGGGAAGAGGGCGGCGGTGGCGGGGTCGAGGGCGGCGGGGGGGCGGCCGTCGAGTTTGGCGCGGACGGGGTCGAAATCCACGAACCAGCTCTGGAACAGCGCCCGCGCCATCGTCTCCAGCGTCG
>NZ_JBJXFV010000035.1:0-2937 GCF_046154365.1 Prosthecobacter sp. | reverse complement strand
AGGCCGGCTGGCATCTCTCCGCCAAGCTGGTCGTGCCCGCCAACATCACCATCGTGCCGCTGCCGGCCAAGTGCCCCGAACTCAACCCGCAGGAGAACATATGGCAGTTCCTGCGCGACAACTGGCTGTCCAACCGCATCTTTTTCAACGAAGACGATCTCGTCGATCACTGTTGCGAAACATGGAACAAGCTCGAAGCACAGCCGTGGCGCATCATGTCCATCGGCACGCGCGAGTGGGCGAACAGGTTGTGATCACGGAGACTTGGTATAAGAAGCCGACATGCAATCCACCATGACCGACGCCTAGCCCAAAAGCCAACAAACCGTCTACCGAAACGGGGCAACCCCAGAACCTCGATCGCTTCATCGTCCGTCTCCTTCAAAACGGACTCCACCTAAACCTGGAGGAGATTCAGGGGCTCAGGTCAGCTGCGATCGACGCCGCCCACGCACAGCATGGTTTGCAGGTAGCGGATATTGTCGACCCTCCTCAGCCTTCCATCGCGATGAGCTGATCTGCGTTGAAGCCCAGGATGAATAGACCTACAGAGTCGGCGAGGGCGATAGCTTCGTCGCGGTCGGCAAAGAGCGTGCCGCCGGCATCAAAGGCGATACCGCGTAGCCCAGCATCAGCGGCATTGCGGACCGTATGAACGCCAATGGTCGGCAGGTCAGCGCGACGCTCCTGGCCCGGCTTCACCACTTTGACCAGCACGCCGCCAACACCCGCGCGACGCAATGGTCCACAACGCGCGAGCATGGCGTCGGTCCCTTCGATCGCTTCGACCGCCAAAACAAGGCCCAATTGTACTACGCATCCTTGGCCGACATCGGCCTCACCAAGCTTGCGTGCCACCTCAGTACCACGTGCGATATCCGCCAGCGCCTGGGCATCCGGCTCCGTGCGGGTCAGCAGGCCGAGCGGCCCGAGTGCTTCCTTAAGCACCTCGTGCACACCCACTACTTTGAAACCGTGCTCGCCCAGCACCTTGATCACAGCTCGCAAGAGACCGTCATCGCCCGCGAACGCCGCCTTTCCGATACGTGCGAGCATCTTTGCGCCCTCGACATCCGGCCGCAAGTCGAACAATCCTGGACGTCGAACCGCGCCAACAAGAACGAGATCACGCACCTCGTTAGCCCGCAACAACTCCACGATGCGGCCCGCAGCACCGATCCGGGCGAAGGCATGGGGAAAAGGCGCGAGGAGATCTGCTTCTGCAAAGCCATCCAAACCCACCAAGAAGACGTCACGCCCCGCTGCCCGCGCAGCAGTGGCAACGCGCAGTGGCATCACGCCGCCGCCGGCAATGATACCGAGTGTCCCGCGTGCCTCGTTGATGCCGTTGCTCATGGTGAAGTTTTTGCCCCAACAGTAGCTTCCGCACCAGCCCCTGCAAAGGCGCTGCGGCGTGTTCTGCGATGGCCGGTTGACGCGGCGCAGGGCAATTGTCACGCTGATGCTGATCTACAAGCGCATCGGACTCCATGACCTCCACATTCCATACGGTACTTCTCAGCAAGGCTCGCAACCTGCTGCCTGGCATACTTTTGTGTATCGCAGTGACGGCCGCGGCTGGAGGGTTGGCATGGCTTGAAGCCAGACTGATGGGCCGGGCGTGGGTTGAGGCACTGGTAATTGCGATTCTATTGGGCACACTGATCCGGAGCCTATGGACACCACCAGCGATTCTGCAGAGCGGTATCGCCTATGCGGGCAAGCAGATGTTGGAGTTCGCCGTCATGCTATTGGGCGCCTCGGTGAGCGCTCTGACAATCATTGCCGCGGGCCCTCTGCTTATGGTCAGCGTCATTCTGCTCGTGATTGGTGCATTGACCGCTAGCTACCTCATCGGCCGCGCTTTGGACCTTCCGGCGAAGATGGCGACGTTGATTGCAAGTGGCAATGCGATCTGTGGCAATTCGGCGATAGCCGCGGTGGCACCTGTCATTGGCGCTACTAAGGAAGACGTGGCTGCCTCCATTGCCTTTACCGCCGTGCTGGGTGTGATCACTGTTCTGATCCTGCCGCTTGTGGGCGACTTCTTGAGTATGACCATGTCTCAGTACGGTACACTTGCCGGGATGACCGTTTACGCCGTGCCACAGGTTCTTGCTGCCACCGTTCCAGTTGGGCCGGAGGCAGTGGAGATGGGCACGCTGGTAAAATTGGTGCGAGTGCTGATGCTGGGCCCGGTCTGCGTAGTACTAGCCATTATCGTCCATCGGGCTGGCCAAAAGGCTGGTGGGGCCGCGAAGCTTGGCTTCAGCAAGATGGTCCCATGGTTCATCATTGGCTTCCTTGGCATGTTAACCGTGCGTTCGCTTGGCCTTATCCCCGAGATGATTCTCGACTCGATTAAATTGGTGGCCGGAATACTGACGACTATCGCAATGGCAGCGTTGGGTCTTGGTGTCGATGTGCGGGTAGTGGCACGTGCTGGCGGAAAGGTGACGGCAGCTGTGACCCTTTCGCTGGTGATGCTAGCGGTGATCAGCGTGACGCTTATACGTATCCTTGGGGTCGCGTAACGCTGATATTCTACCCAATCACTCGTCACACGGCGAAACACTGTGTGGCGAACATAGCGGTAGAGATGGCTCGGTTGTTCGCTACAGCGTTTCGGTTCCGTTAGGTGGACCGCCTGCCGGTTGATACGCACGTTTTGCTGCTGCCGTGGTGGCGCGCAGGGCACTGACGTGCTCCCCTGAATTGGCGCCATTTTTCGGTAGAGTCCGTTTCTCAAGGGGACGGACGAATGAAACGCAGTAAGCGTCCGATGATGGCCCCTGGTCAGGCCACGGGCTTCCAATTCCATGGGAGTAGTTCGTCGATGCGCCTGGCGGGGTGATCGCCGATGCGTGCGATGAGGTCTGCGAGGTATGCCTCGACGTTCACGCCGTTGAGCTTGGCGGTCTCGATGATGGTATACAT